>NZ_JBFUCX010000017.1:0-170423 GCF_056405015.1 Mucilaginibacter sp. P2_A4
TATCAATATAACCGGGAACGTCCAATAACCTATATAAGAGACGTGTTGGGCCATTCTACATGGAATTCGTTGTTTCCCACACCAAACTTCCCTGAATTCACTTCTGGTCATTGTGCCATTGCGGGGGTTTTTTCAGCGATACTTACAGACTTGTTTGGGAAAAATTATCATTTTACCGATCACTCTTACGATTACTTGGGTATGGCCCCACGACCATATGATTCTTTTGATGCTTTAGCGCAAGAAATCAGTGCTGCCAGGATATATGCAGGTATCCATTACCGTATTTCTTGCGAAAGAGGTGTGAAAGAAGGGGAGATAATTGGACAGAATATTAATAACAAGCTGAAGTTTAAGAAATAAATAAAATTGGCTAAATGAGTGAGGCATACTTTGTAATGCCTTACTCAACTATCCTTTAGCTGTGGTCGTCGGTGTCCAGGTAAATCTGAGTAGGGCAATTAAAAGTTGTTAAATATGGGCTAAAAGAGTGATGTTAATATGCATAATAATGTCAATGAAGGGATTGGTTAATTGATTTACTTCAGTTGCTTTTTTATTAAGGAACTCACACACTACCTTGCGGATTTAAGGTATAAAAATGGAGCAAAATTACCCAGGTTTTATGCTGTTTCTATTTGGCTTAATTGATTGCAGTTCAGATAATTAAACTACTTTTAATGCCTCAAAGCTAAAGATCAAAAACAGGTTACAGAATAGGTATCAGAAATACTACGTTGTTTTGGGTAGTATTGCGTTTGAGGTCAACCGAAAAATCCATGTAAATGGTTGATTTACATGGATTTGATATGAGTTTATGCTCTTCTCTGGTGGTATCAGCCGGGATCGAACCAGCGACACAAGTATTTTCAGTCCTTTGCTACAACCATCTTAAATGGCTATTCTCTATTTAAACAATAATCTTAATCTACTACCTAATCACAATAATAATTCACATGCACTGAGTTTTATATTCTTGTTGAGGCGCAGGGATCATATGCTGTTGTTAAGGATGAAGTCGAAAGTCTTAAAGTTATTGAACTGGAAATTAAACTAAAAGAAGCAGAAGTGCGGAAGGAACGAGCATTATCGATGGCTCAACAAACAAAGGTTGGCCACATATACATAATCTCAAACATTGGCTCATTTGGGGAGGTGTTTACAAAATTGGCATGACCAGGCGATTAGAGCCATTAGATAGAGTTAGAGAACTTAGTGATGCCGCGGTTCCATTTAAGTATGATGTACATGCTGTGATATTTTCTGAAAACGCCCCACAGTTAGAAAACGACCTTCATAAGCACTTTAACAGTCGTAGAATAAATATTGTAAACCGAAGAAAAGAGTTTTTTAAGGTTTCATTGGATGAAATAGCTGCGTATGTTAAAGAACATGCCGATGCCGCGATAGAATTTACGCTACTGGCCGAAGCGAAGGAGTATCGCGAAACTCTTTCTATAATGCAAAGCATTCTTCAACTAGAACAAGCAAACTTCACTGGATTACATATATTAGACGAAACAATTAACGTATGACAATCAAATTAGGGGATTTCTTCCCTAAGAAACCAATAAATGAACCAACCTTAGATCTTGGCGATCCTAAATGGGAAGCCCTCGAAGGCGGCTATAAAGGTACCGAATACAATGCTTCTATGGCATTGAAGCGCCTTGAATTAGCAAATGGTGCAGAGGAAATAAAAATTATTTACAAGGAACTATGGGACGAGTTGCACCATCAGGGCGATGTTGGTCTTGCTTCTTATTATGCAGTTCCTCACTTAGTTCGAATAGCCTATGAGAAGCAATACGTAGATTATAATGTATTAGGGCTTGTTTCTGTTATTGAGATACAGCGCCATAAAGATAACCCGCCATTGCCAAAAACTTTATATCCTGCGTTCAATGAAGCTATAACCAACTTGGGGGAACTGGCTTTGCTCGCAATCAATCAACCTTGGAACTTAGATTTGGCGTCGTCCGCTTTATCCGCTATTGCATTAAGTAAAGGTCAGATAAAGTTAGCCAATGCTATACAAAACATGGATAGCGAAGATGTTATAGACGAGTTTCTTGAATCCTACTAAGAAGATACAATCATTTCCGAACCTTAAGAACAAACAGGTAAAGCACATGGGAGCAGTTTTCCAACTCGAGAAAAATATATTTACGGAAGCCGAATTTGACCAAATGAGTTGGCATGACTGTCATATACATTCGTTTTCTTTTAACGATAACTATGAGTTGTTACTGGATATCGATTATCTCTTTGAATGGGTGCAACCTAAAAAGGGAAGTAGATATTATAAGTTCTGGATTGCTCCCTGTACGGTGATATTTGAAAACGTTTATAACATAGAATTCGAATTAGAGGATAAACAACCGATCATAGACTATATTGAGAAGGCAAATCCCCAAAGACCTAAAAATGCAGAATACATCGGTAAAGAATTCGAATATGAATGGGATATTGTGATGATTAACGGAGAGATGACCTTCAAGGCAGTTGGCTTTAAGCAATATGTAAGGCAACCTCCAATCCTTTTAGGTGCTCAAAGGCTTGATTTGGATGCTCGGGGAGGAGTTTCTTTTGGTACGGAATTCTTCCCACAAATATAGCTGAGCCATTAGCACATAGTTCAACTTCGTTTCAAGGTAGTATTTCGTAATTGGGTTTCCCTATAGGGAGCCTCCACAATTACTCAATCTCCACCTAGCCTTACTGTATCTGTTCAGCGGTTTGACTTAAACCATCATTGGCTACTAAAATTAATCTTGGGAATCTGATATTGTTTGCTATCGTTTAGATATAAATTAGGCCATTCTTTAAATCTTGCTTATGAAATATTCAGTATTAGGTGTAAACTACATTGCCGATGGTGGGGCTCCCGAACCGGAGCTATCAGTTATTGATAACAACGTTGAAATCGTTTTCTGGGCAAATTGCCATTATCATCCAGAATTAGAAATGGAAGACAAGGGCCGGATTACGTTTCTCAATTGTTATAAATATGATTTCGAAGGAACAAATGATGAAGGATATTTAATGTTTGGCCAGCATCGCTATAACCATGACCAGCTTCCGTGGGGAAACTTCTATCAACTTCATGATACTGTCTGGGAGACTGATTTTCCCGAAAATCCCACCTTTTTGACTGAATTGAAGAATAAAGAAATACTAAACCATTACTTACTTTTCTTTAAAGATAAATGCTTTGAATGTGTAGCTGAGAGCTATAAAATTGAGATTATAAAAGCCTAATACATTACAAGGTGAACTAGCTTATATGAACTCACTCAGCAATGACTTTTACACTGGCTATAAGCTTAGTACTACTTTGGTTAATGGTTATCACTTTCCTTACTACATTGAGTTTACAGACCCGTGTCAAAGCCGCATTTGGCTGCATGATTCAAAAGGTACTGAAGTCAAACCTAAGTTTGATAAACCATTCGAACCAGCACGTGATTCGCAACCTATCAATGGCGTGCAAGGGTGTTTGTTTTAAAAGACAAGCAGTTTGTATTTGTCTAGTAATTAAACACTTACGTTATGAATGAGCAAGCTATTCCAAAAAAAGTTCAACGTAGACTAAAAAATTGGTTCTATGCCTTTAACTTTTTCATTTTCGGGTACTACATAGTAGGAGTTGGTGGCGTTTTAGCTTCTGCAATCTCAGCGGGCTACCACAAGCCATCATCGGGTGTAATATCAGCATGTTGTATAGCGGTCTTAGCATTTGTGAAGACTGAAGAAAGGTACAGAAAGTATGTTGTAGCGTGGCGTTTCCTGGATAGGAAAGTCAACCAATACAGACATAATTTGATCACTATTGTAGAATTACTTAAAGGCATGAAGGATGCTGAACGCAAATTAGACAAAATGGAAACGGATGCAAAACGATAGAACGCAGGTTTAAAGGAGATAACGCTTTGTCTCTCTTTAACGTTTGCTATTTAGCCTAATTGAATCATATTTCATTTTGATCTCATTATTAAGTTCTGGGTAACAGGTCACGTTAGTCAATTTCCTAATGGAATTAAGAGTAATTGAATGTTGACTGCGTTCATAAGCGTTTAACTCAATAGTAGACAATACATAAAATTCCCAGTGATCTAAATCTAAGGGATTAACAGTTAGCTTATCCTCATGCTTCAATAAACAAAATATATATACATCGGCGTGGCGTTTTGCGATGGAAGATCGTTTGTCTATTTCCCAATCCCAACTTCTCGCTAACTTAGTGCTAAACGATATCTTAGATAAAATCTTCTGATCCCAGGAATGAAGGTAAGCTGCTGACTTTATTTCAAGTTTAATACCATCAGGTGTTATAAGATCGTAGGCTCCCCATTCTTCACGCACTTCTTTAATATCAATGTTCACAGCTGTGGCAACAAGAAATTCCTCGAGACGGCCTCTGGTAGCATTGCTTAGAATATCAGATACACTCCATCGCCAAAAGTCGAGCAAATTAAAATTTAGCTGCTGATTAGCATACGTGAGAGGTTAGTTGCCTGACTTGAGTTGAGGCTTTATTTGGTCTAAGGGATGTATTTACTTATGAAGCTGGTTTATATTTATCCTATCTAAATAAGGTTGAATAAGTGAAGTATATCTGAATGGTCGTATTTTAACTATCTCATTTAGCTTATTGGAATAGTACACTTCGACATAGAAGTCACCAACATTATAAAGGTGAACATCATAAATAGCTTCAACCCTGCTATCGAGAAACGTACCGCCCCAAACAGCACTGGCCTGTTCATTTATGTCTAATGCTCTGAATTGGTAAAGGGTCATGATCAAATATACAACAAACGCCAGGCTTAACCAGCTTGGCATTCTGCATTTACATTATCATAATTCGCTTGAACAACTTCGCTGATTTATCATTTTCGTTTTTACTTCTGCGACATGGACAATAGACTTGAAGCACATTTTCAGAATCGCACCTATTACTTTTACCTCGTTGATAAGAAACCTAACGAAATAGCCATTTCCATGTATAACACTCCTTATACCTTTGTTCCTGTTGGCGTGCGTTGAGAAAATAGTAGAGCTAATAAATTGAATATGTCAGATGGGCTTATTGTAGCGGTTTTGGTTGCTATTGGAATAAGTTAAAGTGCTGGACATCTACATATTTCTTACTATTACTGGCCTTAATGATTACCTTACAGAATACGCACTCACCAGCTTAAATCAGCTTGGTGAGTGCTAAAGACTACTTGTTTATTGAAATTTTACTTGTATCACTAACTACAATCTCAGGTTTGCCTTTATAATTAATTACGGTGCCTTGAACCGTTACAGTTTTACTTTCCATTTGGGAAGCCAACTGTTTAGCGTCACCTTTTAATACTACAGTTAGCAATTGATTCGGATAGGCAGCACCCAAGTTAACCAACACCATACTACCAATATCTTTTACATTGTATACTTTACCTGTGGTACTAACAACTTTACCCACTGCATTACCAATATTCTTGAGAGGTGTTACAGATACGATGTCCTTAGTCACTTTGTTCGCGAGCATTGCAGGCACATCTATTTTAGGCGCAACTGCATCACTAAATATCTTGTTTAACTCACCGGCTAAACGAATCCCTGCCTGATCAATTCGCAAGTGAATTGTTTTGATGTACTTCTTATAATATTCCTCGTCAATGGATTGACCCGGTTTAACATCTGCATAAAGTTCAGTGCTAATCTGGTAACTTTCCCAAAGCCATTCCATAGGACTATCTTCTTGCCATTTCTTAATTTGCGCATCATTGGCCCAATCGTACTGTTTAACAATGTCAGCCTCTCCTAAACCCTCATGATCAATCAATCGGCTATCCCATAAGGCATGTAAATTGGTTCCCTTGCCATCAAATTGAAGTTGAATAGTATTGCCGCCTTTATCTTCTTTACGGCTAACGTGCATCGGTTGGTGTGCGTCACCTACCAGATGAATAAGGTATTTCAGTGCTTCATTCTTTTGAGGAAGTGTTGAAGTTTTATCTTTAAGTACAGCCTCAACTTTCAATATGGCCGAGTAAACATTATCATTGCCCTGCTTGCTTACCACGTCGACAAACTGTTCGTGGTTCAAGCCTAATGGAAGGTTCAGGTAATGCCACGGTGCCGTTTTTGCATCCCGGTTCTCATCTGCCCAGGTGCTTACATTTTCTATGGTTATTCCTTTTAAATAGGCTTTTACAACGTTGGCGGTGTTAGTAGTTAAATGCTTTTCCGCAATAGTGGCAACCGCCCGGTGGCCTTTAGCTCCCCAGGAGGCGAGGCCGATAACTAAAGTAATCAGGGATACAGGTAGAACGTATTTTCTCATGAGGTAAACATACAAAAGGTGTTCCGCTGTTCAATGCTAATTTAAATAGTAATTTTAAAAAGCCTGTAAATCAATCTGAATATTTTGAAAGTTGCTTTGAAATCTAATCGATCCCTTCGCTAAAAACTTCGCTTATGGGTATATCGATCGCTTGGATGATTTTAAGCAGGCTGACAAAATTAATGATTTCTCCAGGTTCACAGAGGGACGGTGCGACATCCTGTCGATGTTGTTTTTAAAAGTGGATTTTTCATAATTCCAATTTCCCCGGGACATTCGTAAGATCTTGATCCTGGTACTACCTTTCTTCAATATTTGTCCAGTAGTATCCGTTCCGTCGGGTGGGTTTAATTCGTTTGATTTATGCTGTAAATGAACATATAAGGGCAGTTTAAATTACTCCTTATATGAGGTGTCATAAATAATTGTTAATAGTTTTCTTTTTCTTTATTTTTTATGCCGTTGCCTTTTGGCCGGGCTTTCCTGTCCAATCTTTTACAAAGAATTTACCCTGTAATCCCTAACGGGGGATTGGTTATATGACCTTATTGAACCACCATGCCGGAAAATCAGATTCATTGTTTTCGCCCCGGCTTCACGCTTCACCCAATTTTTCGGCTGCACTGCAAAAACCTGATTGCCGTATGTCCCCACGCTTCACCCGAATAAGATCGTACGCTACGCTTAACCTGGCATATTCCGCCCGCTCATCCGGCCGTAAGGGATTTGCTTTTCTCCTTCATTTTATGACGGTCAACACCGGTTTAAAAATGGAGCCAGGCCCTTCGGGTGCTGCGCCCGGTACCAAAACCGGGGTGCAGTTCCATTATTAAACCTCCATTTTATTGTTTTTCGGAATGTCTTTAAAATGCTTCCCAATGGCATTTTGTGTTTGATGGCTGATTCATTTGACCTTTGCTTGAGGCAAATTTATACCTCCCCGGCTCTCAAGACCATGCAGATGCCGCTAAAAAAAATCTCTACCCTCGCTACGCTTCGGGTAGTATTTTTTCACGTCAGCCTTGTTCGCCCGCCCCACGCGCAAATATTCTGCCTCTATCAAAGGCCAAATGAGGCTTTTGCCGAAATGGCTTAAAAAGAGATTTAAAAAAGCAGAATTATGAAATGGTTTAATGAATGTAAAACACTCGATGAGGTCAAAAAGACCTACAAACAACTGGCTAAGGAACACCACCCGGATTTAGGAGGCGATACTGAAACCATGCAGGAGATTAACAAGGAATACGCTTTTGCCAGTGCCAAAGCGATCAAGGGGGAAAACCTGTCTGAAGAAGAAACGGAAAGTCAGATCCTGTCATCGGAGGCCTACAGAGAAGCACTCGAAAAGATCATCCACATTGATGGTGTTGTGATTGAACTGGTTGGTTTCTGGATCTGGGTAACCGGTGAAACCTACCCTGCAAAGGTGCAGTTAAAAGACGCCGGTTTTTTCTACGCCTCTAAAAAAGTAGCCTGGTATTTCCGCAGCGAACAATTTAAAGTTGGCAAGGGTGGTAAGAAGACCCTTAGTGAGATCCGCAGCAAGTACGGCAGCGAGATTATTAACGACGATAAACCACAAAAGAACTATATCAAAAACTAATAGCGGGGGGCGCGAACCGCGCAATTATTATGAAAAATGATTTTAACGAAAGAAAAGCAAAACGTATTGAAACAGCCCTTAACAGGGCTGCAAAGAATGAAGCGGAATCAAACCAATTGTACAAAACAGCGCAGGACATGGCTGGGATGATTCCCATGGGGCAACCCATTTTAGTTGGGCATCATTCAGAAAAAAGGGATCGGAATTACAGGAACAAGATCCATAACATTTTTGGCAAAGCCTATGAAAAATCGAACAAGGCCGAATATTACGAAGACAAGGCGGAGGCCATCGCCTATAATACGGCCATATTTTCAGATGATCCCGAAGCCCTGCAAAAACTAAAATCAAAATTAAAGGCATTGCAGGAACTACAGGAGTTTATGAAAGCGGGTAATAAGTGCATCAAAAAGCAGGACAAAACCGGGTTTTTAGCTTTGCCTTTTGCTACAGAGCAGCTTTGGGCGGAATTATCTATACCTGATCGGTTCAAGCGTACCGGGTTTCCCTCATTCAAGCTCACTAACAATAATGCAACGATACGGGCTACGGAAAAACGTATTGAGGAACTGGGCATGCAAATATCCAAACGAGCTTTTGATAATGTAATTAACGGTGTTCGCATTTACGAAAACACCGAAGCGAATCGCCTTCAAATTATTTTCGAAGATAAACCGGAGGAAAAAATCAGAAAACAATTAAAAGGTTATGGTTTCCGGTGGGCACCATCAGAAGGGGCATGGCAAAGGCATATCAGTGATTATGCACTTTATGCCGCCAAACAGATCATCCAAAACATAACCAAATAAAATATTTACCTATAAAAATTTAATGCCATGAGTATTTTAGCTAATGATACCGAGAAAAAAGGTTTAAAAGTTTTAGCCAATACCTTACGTTTTTTCGAAAATACCAACCTGTTATTTATGAGTGCAGAAGATGCCGCAAAAGCGAGGGAGGCGGAAAACATCCTGCGGGGGATCATCGAAAACAATGGATTTTCCGCCAGTTACAAAAAAGGGAAGGGAACTAAATTAGTTCGTGTTAAGTTTAAAGGCTTACCCAGTCTTTTTAGCGAATGATAATTGGATAACTTATTTAAAGGACAATTATAGGAAGTCAGAGCAGTAGAATCGGTCAATAGGATAAATTTTGTCGGAATTATGGGGAAGGTATGCCTTTACAATTTAAAGGCTTTCCCCATAAAATTTTAAGACATTAGTGAGAGGTATCGGAATATGAGTAATTAGATTAGGTGTTAAACGTTTTTCAACTTTAAATGCAATAATTATAGAAGTTTGCCTGTTCCTACCTTGGTTGTTCAATTGGGAATTAGATTGGGGGAAGGCTTGATTTAAGGGAATATTATAAAACGAAGTGAAATATTGTTTCGACAAGCAGTTTTGGTCATACCAGAACATGGCTTTCTTTAAACTATAGATAGTTTAAAACTATTTTATACCAATTGATAAGTAACGTAAATACCATATATAATTAAATTTTGGAATAAACTTTGATAAAGAAGTAATATCATTACTTCAGATTTTAATTTTGTTATTTGTAAATTTGAATATCATTATATTTTTTATGGGTTTTTGGAAGAAAAATGGATATCCTTATCTTACGGTAATTGAAATTTCAAAGGAAGAACTTCTTTTGCTTTCGACCTTTTTAAGTCGAGAAGATATTATAGAATGGTTAATGTGGAACGATCCGAATGGTGTGTATGATGATGAACAATCATTAAAAGAATTTGGAAATAAAGTTTCGAAGGAAGAGGCATTAGAGATATTTTTTCGACAGGTTGAGGAAAACAGGCTTTTAAAGTCTAATTTAATATCAGATCAAGCATAGGTATTGATAAAATACCCTTAAAAGATTATTTTATTTAAATTCAGTTGAGATTTGTACTTTTACCCCGGAGAGTTGGCAGAGCGGTCGATTGCGGCAGTCTTGAAAACTGGTGAACTGTGAAAGGTTCCTGGGGTTTGAATCCCTAACCCTCCGCGTAAAAGCCCTTCGAAAATTAAATTTTTTTTTAATTTGAAAACTAATCACATAAAACCATACATACCCACCTGTCTGTCATAATCTATTCATAGAAATGCCTTAAATGGTGTTTGAAAAATATCTACAGTCTTTCTCATATATGAAGAAAATATTGACATTATCGATATTTGTTAAGTATAATAGAAAAAGTATTAACTTGACGCAATTAGAATTAGCTGAGAAAGCAGGGGTTAGCCTGCGGCTCATAAAGGAAATTGAACATGGCAAAGCCACGGTTAGGGTTGATAAGGTAAACCAAGTTCTTAAGATTTTTAATCATAAAATGGCTCCAGTAGAAGATAATGTTGGTGATGACATTTGACCTATCTTGGTATACCGATTTTTTCAGTTAATTGAGTAATCAAAGTATCGATCACACTCTTTTTTAACTCGCATTCCCACACTACTATCACGGTCCACCCGAGATCTTTTAATAAAGTATAGTTTCTACTATCCTTAGTTAAATTTCGCTGGATTTTATTACTCCAAAACTCACTGTTTTTTTTGGGAGGTTTATAACAATTCTGATGCCCATGCTAAAAACAGCCATTCACAAATATCACTGTTCTAAATTTTTTTAATACGATATCAGGACTTCCAGGTAATTTTTTATTGTGCAGCCTATAATGAATAACTAACCTGAATAAATATTTTCTAACAATAAGTTCAGGTTTCGTGTCGTTACCTTTTATTAATTGCATTATTTCCCTCACGCTTTTGCCGCCAAACGATTTATTCATTATATCAAATGTCAAAGCTAAGCCGGTTTTTATTAAAAAAATGATAGTTGTCAATCAATGTCTTATACTACAAGGAGCTTTAGATTCGTGTCATCCTTAATGAATACTAAAAAAATTAGTTACTTTTACATTGACTTTAGGTTGATAAAATTATAATTAGCTATTCTATTTGTATTTTATTATCTTTCTTACATAAATCAAAAATGATATTTTTCAGTTAGGTAGATGGATTTAGTAACGTTTATTATAAAGACAAAGTTTTAGAAATGTTAATTGATCAATTTATTGAAGAAACAGATGGAGAATTGTCCATCTCTTCGAGACAAACTCGTGAAATTGACAAAATTTCTCAAAATTTTAACACTAAGAACTTAGGCCAGATTTTTACATCTGCCCCTCTTGCAAAGTTCATGATCTCCCTTTTAGAAATCCCTATAGATTCTGAAGAAACGGTTTTAGACCCATGTATCGGGCCTAATACTTATTTTTCTCTATTTTCAAAGAATCATCAAAGTTTGAATTTTACTGGCTTAGAAATTGACACAGATTTATTAACAGAGGATATCGAACAGTTTTACAACAAGAGGAACAGATGCCTAATTAAAGGTAATTTTCTAAAGTATCCTATATATAACAAATTTGACTATGTTATACAAAACCCACCATATATCAGGCAGGAGTTATTAACGGGGTTAAATAATTCAAAATGGCTTGCTCAGAAGATGATCGCCGATGAATTATCGTCTGAAATTCCATCACAGTCAAATCTATATGTTTACTTTCTGGTAAAAGGAATACTCCACCTTAAAGAAAATGGAACAATGGTAGCCGTCATTTATGATAGTTGGTTATATAGCTCATTTGGCAAATGGCTCAAGTCTATTTTTAATGATTTAGGGCATTTAGAAAGCATATACCATTTCAAAAAAAACGCATTTGTAAACGCAGAAATTGGCGCTACAGTAGTCCGTTTTAAAAAGCAAAACAAACAAAGTCTAAATTCCCAAAGCACTATTTATCATTCGTTTAACTCGGTCAATGATGTTCAATTTAACGATTTAAATAAATTAAACGTCAGTAGAGTGATTGATAGAGATATTTTGAGCACATATAATTTCAATGTATCAAATAATTTAAATTTTAGCGATAAAATATTCGTAAAGCTAAAAGACCTTTCAACTCAAGGGATACAACGGGGAACGTCGTCAATTGCAAACGGTTATTTCCTCCATAATATTAAAAGATTTAATGAATCTCTACCTATTATTAAAGATATTTCTAAAATTGAAAATTTTAATATCGAATCCGGAACAGCGCATTTGCTTTATTTGAATGAGGACATCTCACCAGATACAAAAGCTTACTTACAAACAGTCCATGATGCCATTTTATCCGCAGGTGAAAAATATAAAGCGGTCAAGCATAAAATTAATAAAGGCGATACATGGTTTAAGATCAAGCTAAAAAAAACTGGGAACTTCATCTTTAATTACTACCTCAGAAGCAATATTGATTTTATTTATAACGAAAATAAACTAATAGCATCCGATAATTTTTATGTTTTAGACATTAAAAAAAAGCCCCTCGTTCACCTAGCTATTCTGAATTCAAGTTTTACACGATTGGCCATTTTAGAACACTCAAGAAATCAAGGCAATGGTTTAAGAAAGGTGCAGTTGTTTGAGTTTAAAGAGATTCCAATTTTAAACATTGATTACTTGTCGGCAGCAACGGTGACAAAACTCGAGAAATTGGGATACGAAATGAAGCAGACCAAGCGGTATGACGAACAAAAGAAGTCGATAATCAACAAAATCGATGAAGTCATAATTAAAGATTATAATTTGGCCCTCAATAATAATTTAACAATTGCAGAACTTAATTCAGAGTTGCAAAAATATTTTAATTGATGCCGCAAATTTGGTATAACTCAGATGAAGTAGCAGATTTTCATCCTCACGTGGAAAATGCCTTGAAAAATGCATTGTCTATTTGTGGTTATGATCCCATTGCCGAGGTAGTTCATCATCCGTCAATTCCCAATAGTACTATTATACCCGATTTTGCCGTTCGTTTAAAAGCGTCCCGAACATACGTGCTCATTTGTGAGGTAAAAAGAAGTGAAAGGGATGTTGACTCGCAGCGATATCAAAATCAAACCAGAGCATATGTTACAGATTTTGGTGTGCATTGGGCGCTTGGATATCACAAATATTTTTGCATAACAAACATAGAACGCCTCGTTTTATTAGCAGATAGGAACGGCCCCTTAGCAACCTGTCAACTGAAAGGGAATCCTAGGCAACATTCCAAGTTTAATCCTATTAATCACGACGCTACTGCCGCATTAGCTGGTTTGCAAATGTCATTTGTAAATATGTTGCCGGAGATTTTTAATAGGATAGCTCCAAATTGGGAAAACAATTGGGCTCATATAATCGAGAACTTTCATAGTAATTACTTGGCGCTAAAAAGCCAACTTACCTATTCTGAGGCCATTTCAAAAGAACTAACGCTATACGAATTATTTAGATTATTGGCCTACTCTTATTTGAAGGATTACTATCATCAAACAGGCAATGGGAATGCAGCCCATTTTAAAAATTATCCCCCAGCCACTGCGACATTGCGTCAATTTAAAAATAGCTTAGCGAATAATTACGATAGGATAATTCAGCTAGACTTTAAACAAATTTTTATTAATCATCCCAATCAGGCGCTGCGTATTTTTCCTGAAAATTTTTCAGCTAATTACTTACAACATTTTAGAGACCTGATACATTGTTTTAGCCAGTACAGCAGAGATGCTGTCGCGGATAATTCTTCGCCGTCCTACGTTTTTAATCTACTGACATCAAAGATTTACGATAAGGATGAATTGCACAAAAAGGGAAAGGTAATGTCGGATTCAGAGTTATCAAGCCTCTTAGCAGCCCTATGTGTTGAAACCGCATCGTCAACAGTATTAGATCCAGGGAGTGGGGATGGCGCATTGTTAGACGCTGCATATGACCAGTTAAATTTCATATCTCAAAGCACACAGGTTCCTAAAACACACAACCAACTACTTACCCAGGTTTATGGTATAGAAATTGACCCATTTTTATCCCAATTATCAGCTTTTCGACTTTTATCAAAGAATTTAACGCAGATAGATAATACTACAGTTGCTAATGTTTTGATTGGCGATATTTTCAATATACAAAAGCCAAATCAATTTGACGTAGTGTTAATGAATCCTCCATTTGTTAGAAATGATAATCCCGATGCACCATCTAAGGCTAATAAGGGTCAAATGATATCTGCTATTATCAACACTGGCGTTACAGAATTTGTAACAAAAGCCAAACAACCCAATTTATATTTTTACTTTGTTAATTACTTGTGGCACTATTTGAAAATAGACGGGAAAGCTGGCATTATTCTAATGACAAAATTTTTGAACAATGAGGATGGTGAATATTTAAAAGAGTTTATTACAGATAAAGTCGAGGCGATAATTTCGTATCCAAGGAAGTATTTTCAGGAGTTTGTCGTTTCGACTGTAATTGTAGTTTTAAAAAACGGCAGCAACACAAATGGTGTTTCGTTCTTAAGAATATCGGATGAAAGTGTTTTATTAAACCCTGATTCCGTAAAAACAATCCTTCGAAGTAATAAATCAACTAATACGGCTTCATATAAACTTAAGGTTATACCAAGGAACATTTTACACCCATCAGATAATTGGAAACAATATCTTCAAGACCAGAAATACGATGACTTTTTAGGTTTGGACTTCTTGAAAAATATTGAACATCACTTTGACAATGTTTCTAGGGGGGGATCTGAATCAAGTGGTTTATCCACTATTATCTATCCATCTTTTGATCCAGTAACAAACCAATATTTTGGACTAGGTATTAAACCATCGCCAGGACAAATTTCTAATGGTATTCAAAGAACGAAAATATTTATTCCTACTGCTCTTACCAGTAGAATTGGCTTAGGTGTTCAAAATAATTTTACAAGGCGTAGTTATGAGCTTTCCATTGGTGATCTAAGATTGGATAGCGCTTTTCATTTTCCATCCAAACCAGATAAATTGTCTGGGAATGCCCTTACAACTTCTCAACTGGCTGATATTGCATTAAATCAATTTTACAACAATTGTATTGCAGAATTTGGTTTAAAAAAATGGAAGCAAGTAATTAATAATGCATATAACAATACATTTGTTCCTAAGATACTTATACCAAGAGCGGATCGGACAAAACATGTTGTATATTATAACCCACACAAACATGACCTTACGCTATCGACTAACTTTTTCTATTGCAATGGGTTAAAGAATTATGACAAGAATAAAAATGAGGAATCGCAATATAAATTTGTGGCTGCATTTTTATTATCTGCATTTGGCCAAATTCAATTTGAACTAAATGCTAATAATCAAGAGGGGTTAAGGAAATTAGAAGGGTTTCAGATCAAACGATTTAAAATCATCGATTTAGAGAGCATAAGTTTAAAAGAGATTTTGAAGGTCAATAACGAATTGGATCAATTGAATATCGCCAATGTGGAATTTAGTGGTGATGAAGGGCTAAATACACCAAGAAGGCAATTGGATATCGCAATTGGCGGCATTGTTTACTCGAAAAACACACTTGGGTTTAATTCAGTTATTGATATGGTAAATTATTTTGAATTATTTTTGGCTGATTTGGTTGAAGACAGGAGAATATGAATAAGGTAAAAGTAGTCAGTTTATTTTCTGGCTGTGGCGGAATGGATTTGGGATTTTTACAATCCGGTTATGATATAATTTGGGCAAATGATTTTTTAAAAGACGCCTGCGAAACGTACAAAAAAAATATAGGAGATCATATAGTATACGGCGACATTACGACTTTAAAAATTGACACAATTCCACAAGCTGATTTATTGATTGGCGGCCCCCCTTGTCAGTCATTTTCCTTAGTAGGTAAACGCGATCCAAATGATGCAAGATCCAACCTTGTTTGGTCTTATCTGGAGGTTTTGAAACATGTTAAACCTCAAATATTTTTAATGGAAAATGTGGCTGGGATTTTATCTGCTAAAAATCCAGATGGCACAAAAGTTTTAGATAACTTAATCAAAGCATTTAATGAAATCGGATATTCCACTGGGGTCTATAAGCTGAATGCTGCGGATTATGGTGTTCCTCAAAGAAGACAGCGAGTATTTATTGTTGGAAATAAAGATTCTAAAATCATAAGTTTACCAGCTGCGACGCATTCATTAAATGATAAAGCATTAAAACCTTGGGTTACTGCTCATAATGCTCTTTCAGATCTCCCTGAAACCGATGCCTTTGGTAGAGTCAAATATGGCTCAAATTTTGATAACGACTATCAAAAGCTAATGCGCAATGGACAAGGTGAATATGTAGATTTACATATTACGCCTTATGAAAGCGCTAAGGACTCTGAATTAATTAGCTATATTCCTCCAGGTGGTAATTATTTAAATGTTCCTGACCATGCTGCAACTGGTAGAATAATGAATTTTAAGCGCACAGGTGGGCGTACAACTACGTATGGCCGTCTAAGCGAAAGCATGCCTGCTTATACTTTGAATACTCACTTCAATAGATTAAATGTAGGATGTAACATTCATTATAAATATTCAAGATTAATCTCACTAAGAGAAGCTTTACGTATCCAGTCTTTTCCAGACACATTTTCTATCTTATCAGCTACTAAACGGAATTATTACCTACAAATCGGCAATGCAGTTCCTCCGTTGTTATCAAATGCTTGGGCTAATCATTTGAAGAATTATTTCCATTTATGGAAAAATATCTAATTAAATCGTTTATAAGTTAACAATAAAAATGGGGTGTCCATCTTGCGCAGCGCCCCTAAAAAACTTTCCACATAGGCAGTTTACTCCGGCCGGCTGCGTAAAGATTTGAAAACTGGTTCCGGGGCGGCTCGGATTACACCGAAGGGTTTGAAAGTCCGGCGGAGATACAAAATTTGCTGAAGCAGCAAATTGAAATGAATGAATCCTTCCGGCTGAAAATGATTTCAGGGTTTGGTAAGGATCATAAGGAAATGTTTGACGGCGAGACAACCGAGCGTACTGAGATTTTAAAAAACGAACTGATCGTCAGCAGGAAGAAAAAACAACTGGCTGCGCTGGTTTCGGGTAAAACCGGTGTAACATCAACCGTACCATCGCTGCCGGATCTGCTGCTACGATGGTACAGCCGCAAAAGTTTTATGGTGGCAAATCATTTTTAACCCTTTTTTGGCCGGGATAAAAAATACTCGTTTCACCACGCTAACCGGCAACAAAAACAGATAGAGACCATTTTTTCTTTTCTGCAATACCGTATCGTACTGGACGCACTCATTGTCCGGGGGTATTTTAAGCCGGAGAACTGCAAGTCCTATGCAGTCAGGATTGAATACCGCCGCGGATCAGCACCTCAGGTTTACCTTTCAAACGAATTGTACGCTCCCCAAACTGATATCCATGTTACAGGAATGGCGCACTGTGCCTTTTTTATCCCGGGGATATGAAATGGAAAGATCAAACTTCCGTTGCATTTTTTACTATTCCCTGGGTATTCGACTGGATCATGAATTATGAACTTTTTTTGCTGACAGATAAATGGGAAAGTCCGGCAGCTTCTCATGACGTTGGTCTATCTGATAATATTTTATAACTCATTTATAAATATGGACCCAACTAATTAATGTAATCCAAAAACTAGAAGAGTTTTTTTAGATTATTAATCGCAGACCGTTTCCATATTGCAAATGGGGTGGGTGCGGTTGGTCAAAGGGTCGGTGACCTGTCTGCACACAGGAACCTGCCTGCAATTTTCGGATAGCGCACTGCGAAAATGTACTTCGTCAATCGCTATACGATCAGCGAGCCCTTTTTCTTTGATCAGCTGTTTAAACTCTCCCAATAATCCATGAAGTTTTTCGTCGTCAATGTTTAAATGGTTCATAATGATTTATTTAATAATGTAAATGGTAATTGTGTCTGTCAGCGATTGATTATTGGCCGTAGCCTGTGCCCTGACCGTTAATTTTCCGCGGTAAGCAGTATTGGGCATAATATTATAAGTGAAAGAGCAGTTGCCCGAGCTATCACTGACATTTTTTTTGATGCGGTACGAACCGCGGTCGATATCTCCGGCGTCGCGAACGGTGAGGGTGACTTGTTGTCCTGGCGATACAGCGCCTTTCCCGTTAAGGTTTACCGTAAAGGTCATTTCAGCGGTTGGATCAGGTTTCAGTGAGGGCACAGACGGGGTGATCTTTAATCCTGTGGCATAATTGTTCAAAAGCACCAGGTTAATAGTGCGCACATAATCACCTACCCGGGCATTAAGAATAGCTAGGCGTGGACTATTGGCCGTTTGATTATCCTCGTAGCGGGACAACGGGAATACTCAGGCATGATGAATGGCAAAATAGGCTTGTTCTTTGAAAGTAACGGGAAGTATTATATCCTGGACTAGAAGTCTAACTTTCTGGGTGATCACCTGGATAATTATATTGGAGAGGCCCTGCAGGAAGCCATGACTGAGCATAATTATCACCTGCAGTATATGATCTATGCGCTGGCGCTGAAAAAGTACCTGGAGGTGCGGCTAAACGGATTTGATTATGAGCAACACTTCGGCGGAGTGATCTACCTTTTCATCAGGGGGCTGCGCAGCGGGGAACGAACCGGCGTGTTCTGCTACCGGCCGAACTTTTCGGAAATCAATCATTTAGCAGCTGTCCGTCAAATGACCGACCCTGATAGCGAACAAGCTATTCCGCTGATATCCTGATTGGTTTTGCGAGCCGACTGTTAAAGAGCTGGACTGCCAAGGGAATATTAATAAGTGAACCTTCATGGGCAAATATATAAGTTGAGTTAATGCTGAGGTAAAAGGCAAAATCGTTACCTGATGGTACTAAACAAAAATGCGCCGCGACGACGGAATAACAGGTGTTGATAAGTACGCTGAAACCCTGTTGGATAAATTGTTTTGTATATATTACGCCTTATTAAAAAAATATATTTCGACCCGCAATGATAATATTTTCTCAATATGTAATGGGGGTGATGTAACATATGGACAAAGTTGCACGGATAAACAAGGTGTTGAAAGCTTATTTCAGGACGAATAGTAGCATTAATCTTGTGGCTGTTAAAGACCTGATGCCCGAATTTATAAAAGCCGGAATATTTCTCAAAGATGAAAAGAAGGGTCTGCCCATTCGTAAACTACTCCGTGATTTGAATAATAAGAAAGCGCTGGGGCAAATCCCCTTTGTTTATGCAGACAGAAAGATGGTAAACATCCATTGGTTTTTTCAAAGATCGGCTGATCTGACTGTACAGGAAATTCCATTACAATCAGACGAAACCGCTACGCGTAAACAAACGCGGAAAGGCAGCGATGAACACTATGTTATTGATCTTTGTGATGAAGTATTAGGCACAGCTGGTCAGCGCCAGTATCGATTCACATTCCTTATTGGCGATCCGAATGCTAGGGGTATTTGCTCAAAGTTACCGGTAGATGTTTATTATCCGGATCTTAACCGGGTCATTGAATACAAAGAAAGGCAACATTACAGACCGGTTCAACATTTCGATAAGCCGGAAAAAATAACGGTAAGCGGCGTCCATCGCGGCAAACAACGAAAAATGTACGACCAGCGCAGATTGACCATACTTCCGTTGCATGGTATCCGCGTAATAGAGATTTTTTGTGACGAATTAAATTGTCGTCCAAACGGCAGGTTGGTTCGTGATGCTGAGTTCGATTTTAAAAAAATAAAGGAGAAGTTAAATGCCAGTTGAAATCACTGCAGGACTCATAACCAGTGTCATTAGTGACCTGTCTACATTAGGAGCGGCATTTTGGATATTTATGTTATCCGAAAAGTATTCAGAGCATACCAAGGTACTGGATCATGTCAAAATGCTCAAGGAGCTTTTTACAGAATTCAATAAAAGATACGACGACATAAAAGACGAACTGGAAGCGATCATTCAAAAGTTCCCTGACACCGACTTCGATCTGGAAATAGATGAGCATCGCCTGTATCACAGTGTAATTATGCAATTCTTCAATATTTGCTCTGAAGAATATTTTTGGTATGCACAAGACAGGTTAAACGAAACGATCTGGCATAGCAGGCATGCCGGAATACATGATATTTATAGCAAAAGTAAGACTATGAAAACCTTATGGACCGAAGAGTGCAAAGACAAAGGCAATAAATCTTATTATATTAAGAGTGAGTATGAATTTTTTAAGAAAATAAACTGATGCCTTGTCCACACAAATTTCAAAATTACCTAAATCTGGATAAACTTACTTTTGGGCCGACCACTTTGATCATTGGGGTGTTTATCCGTTATGGCCTGATACCAATAACGCAGAATGGTTTTGCGGCCGGACTCATGTGGACATTCCGTAGGCATAGACCACCTCGTTCCGGAATAGCAAACAGTTAATTCCGTAACATTTGACCATATTAATTTATTGATTATTAATTGCGATTTTCTTAATTGCTTACACAACTCGGTGCTCCAAGGCGCACGGAACAGCTTGGTCAAGCCTCCCGGAATATCCAGTTATACGCGCGTGCAACGGGTACGAAGGTGGTGGCGGATAAGGAGCCGTTGCGGGAGAAGTATAATGGGGTGAGGGTGGAGCTGGCGGGGAATTGAAAAATGAAAACAAAATCTTATATTAGGAAACTAAATCTTTAACCTGATCATATTGGCAACCATAGTACACCTCAGGTCGTGGTGGGCGACCCTGGACCGGGAATGGCAAAAGCTGTTGCTGCACGCCATCGACGCAGATTACAGCGATCCTGATGAGCTACAACTCTACGAAATACTGTCGCTGAAAACTATTTTTATGGATGTTCCCGGGGATCACGGAGATCCTGACGACGTCGAAATGTTCGAATTGAAAACGCTCGCGCCCCTGCGGATGCTCAGTAATCTTGAAAGCCTTACTATTCAGGGCCATGTATCAGATGTTCAATCGCTTGATCCTGTAAAGGATTGCATTCATCTCCGGTATCTAAGTTTTCACGGTACGAATATAACCGATCTCTCACCGGTCCGGTTTTTAGCTAACCTTGAAAATCTGAGTTTCAACAGGGCTGCTGTTACCGATATTTCTCCGCTGGCCGGACTTGTAAAACTCCGTTCAGTCAATGCCATTGAATCCGCAGTCAGTTCCTTACAGCCATTATCCGGCAAACAGAATTTGAAAGGTATCAATATATGGGGTGATCATTTACCTCAGCGTGAAATTGATGATTTCGCGGCCCGCAATCCCGGTTGCGAGGTAAACGGGATGCGGGAGGCTTTGGAAGCTGCGGCAAAACAGAACCAACAGAATTTCTATCCGGAAGGCTATGATTTCGATGACGAAATGTTTCAAATTGACGATGATGACTATGCGGCTGCAGAAGCCGATGAGCGGGATCGTATTTTCGAAATGATTGAGGACGGTTTAAATACGCAGATAGCGGGTCAGCTTGGTTTAGGTAACGTCTACAATTACCGTCTGATAATAGAAATAGAAGGCCAGAACTACGAAGTGATTTTTGACTACCTGAACAGCAAAACACAAATTCTCAGGATATGCTGCAGCGAGTGGGAGTATAATTTTACCGGCGATGAGGGATGAGCAAGACCGTTATCTCTTTTAACGGACAGCACCCGGCTATCAATTATCCGGAATTTGAAAAATCTGTGAAGGAAAAACTCCGGTGTCCGGATGCATCTGTTTATATACTTAATCAGTTTCCGGCGGTGGTATCCGCAGAGAGCTTCATCGATCTGTTGATCATCATTGTGATTCCCGATATCCGCGGTAATTATTTCCTGATGCAGAAAGGAGACAAAACAGTATACCTGAACAACCTGATTATACCTGTCAAAATAGTCACCGGCTATGAAAATGCTCAACTGGCAATTGATGAGGAAGGACTGACCGCTGACGGGGAGGCACTTGATTTTGTCAATGATGTAAACGGCTTAAAATTTGGTTTGACAGACTACCTTGCTCATAAACTGCATCTTCCGCGCAATGAATTATATATTCATCCGCTGATTTATGTCAAAAATCAATTATTTACGGGATACGCCGATAATTTAATGATCGGCCTTGTTCTCGGCTTTGATGCGCTGCTCAACTATATCAAAAAATGCAGCCACCGTATTCTTTCTTCTTACAAAAAATGGAGTAGTCCTGAAATATACCTGGTGCTGGACGCGCAAATCCAAAACCTGGTCGAACAGGCCGGAAAAGATAGTGTAACCGGTTATCTGACACGCAAAAAAATAGACCGGATCACGAAAGGGCTGATGGAAGAAAGACCGGTATTTGAAGATGTCAATAATTTTCTGATCAGCATAGAAGGTAAAGCCGGTACCGGTAAGACAAGCGAATTGCTGTTGCTGATGATTCATAACATTGAAAACGGCTTAAATACACTTTATCTTACGTATAATAAACTGCTTGTTTACGATATTGCCAGAACGGTAGTATCGCAACTGAACTCCGGTCTCCGGCAACAGGACAGCAAAAGAGGCCAGCATTCCGTCACTACCCTGCACAAGTTTTTTTACGGCTTGTCAAAAAGACTCGGTGTGCTGCATGTCATGTCTGCCGACCGTATTCTCAAACTAACAAAAACGGTTAAAACTCGCACCCGTTTGCTATATAGCTTCATAAAAGAAAATATCGTTAAAAACAGCATAACGGTATTCGATTATGCTTCTTTGCTGGCTTTAAAGGAACATATTCAAAATGACAGGCAACTCGAAACGGCTGAAAAACAGGTTGGGATAGATATTGTCAACCATATTTCCAGAAAGAAAAATTACCTAACAAAGGATCTCCGGCAGGCGGCAATTGATTTTGTTGATTATAAAACAAGGCTGCTGGAAAAAATTGCTATCGATGACATGTTTCTGCGCGATTATTATGAAGTGCTGAAAAACACATTGATGGCAATTAACTTCCCGGCTGATTATTACAGCAAATTTGATATCCAGGACAAATTTGACCTGCTGATGAATGAACTTAATCTCCAGGACAGGCACCGTGAACTGGACGAAAACCAGCAGCCTGTAATGGTTGAGAAAGAATTTCTCTCCACACTCAAACGAAAGGTAGGCGGCGTAAGGATGAGCCGGACAGTGTATATAGATGAAGGGCAGGATTGTCATACGTCAGAAAGAGAGATATTGTTCAGTATGTTTGGCTATAGAAATGTGGTTGTCGCCAACGGCGGACGTGAGCAACTGATCCGGCATGCGGAACTTTGTAATTGGGGAGTGTTTAAGAATAAAAGACTGCTGGTAAGGCCTGTTAACAAGGTAATTAAATCGAAAGAGTCAACGCTGACAGATCCGTCTGTGCAGTCATTATTTGGATCAGAAGAGATGTTATCACAATCCGCAAAAGACACGCCGGAGAGTGACCAGATTGCCTTTGATATGGTGATCTATAAAAATTCCAACCGCTCTTACCGCATCAAGAAAACGTTGCTGGAGTTTTGTAACTATATCGCAGAACAGTGCGGCCTGTCCCTTGGGCTTACACCGCTTAATTCGGAAGACGTCGGGGAACTCATTTTTGATTTCAGGGGCAGCGGAAAAGAGGAAGACCTTCCCGCAGAATTCAGCGCGCTGGTCAGAAAAGGAACTTTGCATGGCTGTACGAATTACGAAAGTCTGATGATCCTGATCGACGCGGATTCCAGGATCGACCGGACAGGGCAGGACGAACATGATGCTGAAAGGCGGATGGAGGGTACGATCAATGAATTTGATAATATTGATGACCTGCTTGCAGTCAGAAAAAAGGAATGGGAATACAAAAACATACTGGGTACGGAATTGATGTTCTGGGATGGCTCTACTGAAGAGAAAAACAGGTTGCCTGTTCCATCTCCCAATGAGTGCCGGTTATTATTTTATGAAAGCTGCCGTGGCCTGGAAGCCTGGTGCGTAGCCTGTTTTAATATTGACAATTTTTTTGATCAGAAATTCTCCGATCCGCTGGCTGAAAAATTTCTGCTTAATGAAGAAAAAGCAAAGGGCATTCAAAGCCTGCACATTACTAATGAACAGCGGCGGACGATGTTCGCGGGAACCTGGATACTGATGGCGCTGACGCGACCTATGGACACACTTTATCTCTCCTTTAAAGATATGGATGCGGAATTTACACAAATGGCCAAAAGATATATTGCCACCCGCCCTAAACATATTAAAATACTCGAATAATGGCGGAAAAGATTATATTTCTGAGGACTGCCTGGATGATCAGTTACCGTGGCGTAACGGCACAGGACCATCCTGTCGGCGCAGGCTGGTATGTTGCAGATAATGATGACGGGGGCGAAGTATTAAACTTTAAACCAGTGCGCGGACAAATGTATGGCTATGCCCGTATGCAGAATGACCGTAATTTAAACATCACCCGTTTGGGTGCAGGCGATCCGGACAATTTTATTGATGATGTGACTGTTGTATTTTTCTCTAAAAACCCGGTTACCGGCGGACAATACGTGGTGGGCTGGTATCAGCATGCGCGGCTCTACAGACAAACGCAGCATCTGGCAAACGCAGGTCGTGCAACCCATCCCTGGTACACCTGTACAACCAGGGCAGCTGATGCGCATTTACTACCGCTGCCTCAGCGTGTTTTTGCTACCCCAGCGGACGGTCCCGGCCAGACTAACGCCTGGCATGTGATGAACTACGGCGGGAAGAAAAGCTACCTCAGGAAATTTAGGATTTTCCGGAAAAACCCTTCTGATTATGGCACACCAAAAAAAAAAGGAAATAAAAGCGGCTGGATCAAAGATATAGAAAAAAGGAAGGCGATAGAAATGGCGGCTATGTCGGCGACAGACCTTCATTTTACTAAACTTGGGTTTAAGGTAAGCTATGTTCATAAAGAAAATATGGGCTGGGATATGGAGGCGTCCTTGGGAACAGTATCCTTCCGGCTTGAAGTGAAAGGTACTTCGTTGGCTTTAAAAAATGTGGAGCTCACGCCAAATGAATACAATCATTCAGGGCAACACAGTAATTTCAGGGTTTGTATTCTTGATCATGCGCTGGATGCCAGGCGGTCCGCTTTACATATTTGCGTTCTTGACCGGGGAAATAATTGCTGGCGCTCGGACACCGGCAAAAAGCTGCTGATAATCCCTGTCACTTCTGCCAGACTGGAAGTTGAACCTGAATAAATTTAGCAGAAATGAATAACATAGCTGACTTACTGCAACCCTTTCTGAACCAGACAGATAGTTTGAACTGGAGCCATTGGCAGCCATTTCCTGAACCATGTATTTCGCGCGGCAGATGGTTTACCGGGCACAATTATCCGGGTGTCTATCATATCAGGGTCTCAACCACGCATGAGCATATAATTGCCGGCACGGGTAAGCTGCTTTCACGCAGGATGCGCTCGCTGACTCCGGCTCCGTTCGGAACCGGCAGACGGAAAAATTTACGTAAACGGGAATACGTTTTTAATAACTGGCGCAAACTCGAATTTCGCATTTTGAAGACAACTGATGAAACGGAAGCCTTGTTTATAGAAAGTATACTACTAGGTTTGTTCACTAATCCAAAGTAGCTCTCAAAAGTGTACCGAAATTACGTGCGCGGAACAAGCTTTGCAGTTTGAAGGCTTTTTTGAGTTTTAAGATGAGGTTTTGAAGACTTAAGAAAAATGGTATTTAATATTGGTCGATAATAGCGCTTTGCGTCAAGTAAGGGAACTCCAGCTGAATTATAAACTAAACCAAATCTAAAATGTATAACCACGGTAGCAGGTCAAGCTTCGTATATTTGTAGCAGGCATATACACCTCTATTATAAACGAACGGCAGTAGCTTGCCCAGTTGAAAAACGGACGAGTTGCTTTCAGCCAAATCTATCGTATTTTCGCACGCACCTTCTAGTGTACGGGCTCACGCCTGTTCTGGCTTGAAGAAGCGAACGAGATTGTACAGAATATTTTGTGAAGCTATGGGGTTAGGGAGCAAATGCTACAGATTAATAATAACCTTGGATACGGTGATGAAATACAATGTTATCGACCATTTCCTGAAGAACACGCTCCACGAAGAATATGGGGACATTGCTGCAAAATCTTGGAACGTATGCGGTTCTTGATGCCATACAGGTCTTGGAGGCTAAAGAACTCGCAATGAGGTGCCGCCACGGAGAATATTTTTAAGATATAACAAATATATGCCTCATTACTACGAACAAACGCCAAGACTAATCCAGGAATTTAGAGAATTTGCTGAAATCACAGAATTCGCTGCTGTTACTTATCAACAAGTGGACAGTGGGGCAAAAGGTAAGTTGACCGGTGAACTTAAATTTAACTTTTATACCGACCCGGAGCAATACGAAAGCGCGCTAAAGAGCCGCTATGTCGAATTAGTCACCGAACTAGAGGGTGCGATCTCGGATAAATATCTTAAAATTGAAAAACTCAACTTCCTTAGCCAGCATATCATCGAAGCTGCAGCTTTAAACGACCTTATCGTTGTCAGTGCCGAAGGCATTCTCCACCTGAATTTTAAGTATACGAATTTAACCACGCTGAAAAACCTCAAAGCCGTAACTTTTAACCAGGGGGATGTACAGGGCTACCTGGTAAAGACACGCCATTATATAACCAAGTTGCAACGCTACCTTGCCGAACTCAAACATAACCTGGAGATCACCAAACAGGAAGAATTCAACCTTCCGGGGCATATGCTCGCCGATCCCAATCAGTCTTCATTGGAAAACCCCCTGGCGTGGTTTGAGTATGTGGTTTTCAAAAACGGTTTAGATGCTTTACGCAATTATTTCAAGCCATCCCAGGACGAACATGATTACGGTTATGCAAGCTATGATGAAAAGACAGAAACTAAGACCAATGAACAGCAAGACCCAGAAACAGGCGAATGGGAGACCACAACCTACCGTTTCCAGGATTTTTTATTAAACCGGCTTTACAAAGAGTTCTATAAAACCCGGGATTTAATGGAAACAGTTATCAGCCAGGGCAAATCAAAAAAACAGATCAAGCTCGCCTTTACATTTTGGTTATCAAAATTATTCTACCTGAAAGCAACCATTGAAAAAGGTGAACAGGTAAAACGGTATGAAGCAATGCCAAAACCCATAGATGCATTTATCCGGTACCTTTATGAAAAGTATCCTGCTTTTTGCTCAAAACCTGGCAAAACAGCAAAGGGCTTACTGGAAATACCTGAAAATAAGCAGTTAGCAGAACCCAGGCAGCTTTCCCTGCCCGCTGCTGCTCATCCCGGCGTATTCCGGTGGATAAAAAATGAGCCAGCTAAAAACTCGATGATCCTTCATACCAAACTCAATGGCGTGTTTATTGAAAATATTTCATTAGAAAACTTCCACAAAGCCTTTGTCGGCGGTCTTCCTGAAAATATTAATATTCGCTGGATTGACAGGTCAACCAATAATTTGCATGTCAATAAAGTAACGCTTCTCTACCTGTTCAAATCCCTGTCTGAAAACGGGCTGATCGATGTAGGGTTTGACGACCCTGAAATGTTCCGTAAGCTGACCTTTATTTTCAGGGACCCGGATGGAAAAACGCTTGATAACTTCAAACAAAGCAAGCAAAGCCTCCTAAGTGCAAAAAAGCCCAAGACCTATATGAAAACACAAATCGACGCCATCATAAAAGCCATGATGGCCTGACAGCACAGCTTCAGTTTACCTGGCAGCTTATCGAATAAAGGTAAGCTGTTTTTAATTTTGCGCTTCGACTCTACACAAACACTTAACAGCTTACAAACAGCCTATCAGCTATTCTGCCGCCAGCGCGCAGGCACAGCCCTTGTATATCCTGGCATACCGCTACTAACAAGGTGGTTTGCAAAAATGAAACAAACAAACGTAAATTTAACCTACCTGCTGCCATCGCGTGAGCAATGGTATGACATGAAGCAGGCAGCAAAATTAATCAATGCAGATATGGGCAGGACCAAATTGTTCAGGTACTTAAGGGCCCACGGCTTTCTGATGGACGACAATGAGCCTTACCAGGTTTTTATCGACGAGGGCCTTTTCAAAATCGTTGAAAAGGACATTCGCGGAAGGCAGGGCCAATTCCTTTTCCGCTCCATGGTAACGCTGATTTCCGGTAAAGGGATCCGGTTAATTGAGAAGCATATTGCCAGTCACGGCGTCAATTAACAGGCAGGTGGGGCAGGGCCGTGTTGCGGCCCTGCCGGTACACCTTTTAGCAATCAATAAGTGTAAAAAAAGGCATAACTTTACTTTTGTATGCCTACAAACCTTAAACCATGAAACTATCCGTAAAACTTGGCAAATCAAACCGTACGATAACAGAATTATTAAAACGCGGGCATAACCTGGAGGGCCCTGTAACGGATTGGGGCGGTATCGCCGGATCTGAGCTGTATTATGGCCAGGCTTATGAAAGCGAACCCGTATGGAAAGGCTTCATCGAAACAGGTGCCGGAGTGACCTTGCCCGGGCTTGTTAACCAGGGCGCTGCCGCCGTATTATTTATTCCAAACGGGAAACGGTACCTTGTTTATATTTTTGGCTATGGTTTCCTGAGCGTAAATGACGGGTTTACCGAATGGGATTTCGGGATTAAGGTCGTGCTCAACTCCATCAGTCCAAACGGCATCAAAAGCCTTGACTCCCACACCATCAGCCAAAAGGCAAAAAACAAACGGATCCAGGTGGCGACCCAGGCCGGCATCGGTGAGTTCGAGGTAGATATCCTCCAAGACCTGGTCAGCCAGGTTTCAGGTAAAGCTGTCAATCAATCCTTTGCCAAAAGTCTGACAGGGGGAGGGACGCTTACCCTGAATGTAGATATGACCGGGTCCTCCATTACCAGAAAAAGCAGCGAAATCCTAGGGCAATACGGGTTGACCACCTACCAGGCTAATTTTGAATGGATCGATTTTATCTCGCCGGTCAAGGATCCCGCCATAATTGCCGCGCTCGACCAAATGGTTAAGGATAATTTAGAGGGGCTGATCGCCGGTAATTCGGGCCCTGAATTTGTTTTATCATTTCCGGGTATCGTGGAAATCGAAAACAGCGACCATATTACCTTCGGCGGTATAGGCTCCGACGTCGAATTTGACTGGGTCGACATCAACGACTTTGTAGCGGAATGCCAGGCCTCAGGGCACCTGACATTAGCTAATATCGACGCTATCCAGATCAACCTCCACGACGGCCATGGTAAAATTTTCAAAATCTTCCCATTGGTAAGGTGCCTGACAACAGAAGCCAGCCACCAGGGCATAACCTATATTTTGACCAGCGGGACCTGGTTCAAACTAAATGACGACTACTATGATACCGTTACCCGTTTTTTTACGGGTTTGCTGGCCAACCCAGTCGAATTTGTGTCAGGTGAACAAACAATCGAGAAAAATGAGACCGATTACCTGGCGCAACCGTTGCCAGCCGGCAGCGAGCTTTTTGACCGCAGGCTCCACAACCAGCGCGGCACGGCTAATGCCATCGAATTCGCCGACGTCGTAAACGACCAAACCGAAATCATCCACGTGAAAGACGGCGCAAGCTCAGCAAAGCTCAGCCACCTTTTTAACCAAGGAACCGTTTCCGGCCGGTTGCTTTTAACTGACAAAAGTTTCAGGGGCGATTTTAGAAATAAGATCCGCGACGCCGCTATCAAGCGCCTGTTTCCCTTGGCTTCGATCAACCCCGACAGAACAACTATCGTATTTAAAATCTTAAGAAAGGGCCCGGCCTTTAACCTGCCTTTTTTCTCTAAGATCGTTTTATACGATACTTACCGGAAAGTAACGGAGATGGGTTACAAATTCCGGCTGGAATGGGTGGAATATGTTTAGGCCTTCTTTTTTAAATAGATTTTAAGCTTAATTCCGGCCTCAATCCCGTTTCCCTTCGCTGACAAACAAGGCAAATGCTTTATTCAACTGACCTATTTAGCCAATGGTCAAAAATTCCGACACTCAATTAAAATGAAGATTTTTCCGGGGCAGTGGTTAATCAAGGTTGCTAATTTCAAACCTTTTCCTGTACTTTTATAGATACCTATCAATTTGCTTTATCAATGAAAAAGTTTTTATTTTTAATGGCTTTAATGGTCTTGAATGTTAATCGGGTTTTGCCCGGGATTCGATTTAAGGGAATGACTTATAATAAGAAGGTAAATTTCTTCCACAAAAAATTAGCAAATGACGCCCATTTTCAGGGAGCGCAATTCTTGCAAGGAGCTGATTTCTATGAGGCAACTTTTTCAAATGAAGCAAGGTTTGATTTTGCAGATTTTTCGAAAGAGGCAGATTTTTCGTACGCGCGATTTTTACAAGAAGCCAATTTCTTAAAGGCAGATTTTTGGGGCAGCTTTAATTTTAACTACGCCGCATTTTCAAAAGACGTTAGTTTTTTTTGTGCTTATTTCAAAGCGCGAGTAACGTTACATCTATCATTCTTGTCATTGACAGACAGCACCAGATTTGATTTTAACGGAACTTCATTCCCTGATACAATTTTATTTGCAAATAATGACAATATTAAAAATGAAATTAATTTGCTAAACGGAAACTTCACGGATTCATCACGGTACAACTATAAAAGTAAATCAATTAGACCAATTTGGATTTACTTGATTGGGTCAAATGTTGCTAAACTCCATCTGGATTATTTACATTTCAAATTATTGCTACCAGATTCCACTATAAATGATCCTAATAATAGGAGGCTTTTAAGCCAAGATGAAAAAGCTTCCGTTTACGAGGCTTTACTTAATAATTTCAAAAGCAACGGACAAACCGAAAGTTATCAATTATTAGACATCGAATACCAAGAGTTCAAATGGAATCATTCGTGGGCGAGCTTTTTAACATGGATTCCGAAATATTGGTGGAATTTTGGGTACGACAAAGAATATATTTTTGTATGGACGTTGATGTTTTTAGTGCTTTTGACGTGTTTTTCCTATTTCTTCATACATAGCCTCAACACCAAAATTTTTAAGATTGAGAAAATCCCTGTTAACGAGTTATGGGCGACGAAAATATCGTTCAAAAATTTTGTCCCTCGTTTTTGGTCGTCCTTGATGTATACATCAAGTGTGTTCTTTAAGTTTAGCATAGATATTAAAAATCTAGAGTTTAAGGAGCGGCGCGGCACGTTTTATATAGTAGTGGTTTATACAATCGGTGTGCTTTGCATTGCCTACATGGCAAACTTTGTTTTGCAGAAGACTTAATTGTCCGGAAAGAACTAATACTTTAACAATTAATCAGCTATGAAATACCCAGCCTTCACCCTGTTACTATTCACGTCAGCTTATACCGCTTCCGCGCAATAGAGTATTGATGCTAAAGATGCTCAACCCCATATTGAAGAGCAAGTTACGATATGCGACAAAGTTTAAATTTCTTGGCAAATACTTATATTTGAATTAAGAAATGTAGCCGAAACAGTTGTTTATAGCTTGATAAAAAAGGCTTTCATTTTTATAATGTCATTGGCAAATAGAAAATCATTTTTTAATAAAGCGACATTCGTGGCGTCTTTTTTTGAAAAGATAGATAAGATAGAAGAACAGGAAAGAGTATTATCAAACGCCAGGAAGCGATTTATGACTGATGAAATCGATGCCGAGGACTTCAAAGCGGTCAAGCTGGGGTGCAATGAGGTATTAAGAGTATTAGAGGCAAAGCTTACTGATATGCCAAATAAGATTGATAGCTCAAAATCCGTGGAAGGCTTGCTGGACATTATAATAGACAAGTATTCAAATATACATCAGCACTATAAAACAGCTACAATATCTGATAAATGGAAGCTAATCGGTTCGATGTACCCCCAAAATTTGTGTTATGACGGAACTGAACATCGAACCCCTTATTTAAATCATGCCATTGCACTTATCTTGTTGATAAACAGTAATTTATCTGGCATAAAAAAAGGGGAAAAGCCATCTTTTGTAACATGGTTGGTATGTAAAAGTTCTCAATGAAATTCAAACAGTTTCTAAATATTCAGAATTTTCAAAGGATTCCATTTTTGAGTGAATGATTAAGTAATTCAGATATATTTTTACTGTTAGTTTTTTGTAACATATTTTTTCGATGGTTATTTACTGTGTGAATACTCAAATTTAATTTATCCGCTATCAATTTGCTACTACATCCATCACAAACCCATTTCAATATATCAATCTCCCTTTTACTTAATTCAGCCTTTTTATCTGTGGGATAATAGGTGATAATAAAATCCCTTTGGTCTTTAGGAACTAACACATTCAAATCCTCAATTATGTGTAGAACCCGGAGATCCGTTTTGAATGGAGTAATATCAGTGATGGAACCGATTGCGGCTAAGGGTATATTATCGTAACTTGAACATATAAAACTAGACCGTTGACTAACCTGTAGATAATTCCCGAGGTTGTTTTTTAAGCGATAGGTAATCGTAAATGAAATATTAGATAATGGCGATGTATTATGATTAAAAATATAATCGATACCAATTGGAAAAGCATGTTTATTGATGATTTCAAAATCATTTGGGTGAATTCTGCTTATGAAAAAATCCGGTCCAGCTTCTAATAAAAGGGAGGCCGGATACCCAGATAGTATATTTAATTCAGAATCAACATGTAAGTATTTAAAGTTGACATAATCAATTATATAGATCGCCGACGGTCGGAAAGTCAGATATAGGGAAGAAGGGAAAAAACACTGAAGAACATCAATTGAATTGGGCAACGAACAATCATCGTAAATTTTTGCTTTTTCTAAAAAATCACGATAGGTCAATTGTGGTAATTTCATATTGAAATAACAGTGAAAGGTTTATGCTAAATATACGCACAAATAACAATTTTAGTTAATGAGTTAAATATTATTTATGGGAATATAATACGATAAGATCAATAGGTTATTAGATGAACGGGAAACACCTCAGCTGATTATCAAAGAATAGTCCATTTATCATATCTTCACATCAAGCTAATTTTATTTTTTAATATTTTAATAGAGTAAATCCATGCGTTTTCTTCATATCCTTTTACAACTTTTGTTTCTTACGTTTGAGTTTTTTCTTTTTAAAATAGGAATTATTTCCCCCAATAAATTTGGTACTCACTTTTGGAAGAGATTGGAAAGACTTGATGGAGTTTACATAAAAGTTGGTCAATTGCTTTCAGTAAGGCCAGATATTATTTCGTTTGAAATAGCGGAAATATTACAGCCACTTTTAAAAAATGTAAAATCAATTCCTTTTAAAGATATTGAATCAGTTTTAAATAATTCGTTTCCTAATTGGAGGAATAAAATATTGGAAATTGATTTTACTCCACTTTCTACCGGTAGCATTGCCCAAGTTCATAAAGTTAAGCTTGTAGATGGGACCGTAGCTGTCATTAAAGTATTAAAACCCAAAGTGACGCGTTTTGTCGAGACAGATTTGTATCTATTAAAAGCCGTGATGAAAGTTGCTAAAATCCTTCCTTTCATCAATCGTCTTCCAACAACTGAATTAATATATGAGTTAGACCTAATAATTAGAAAGCAATTGGACTTAAGAATTGAAGCGAATAATTTATTGCAATTTCGCCAAAATTTTTCATCAAATCCCCAAATAAAAATCCCGTATTTGATAAAGGAAATAATTTTTAAAGAATTTATCGTGCTGGAATATATTGATCTTCCACATGCAAATAATTATAGCGATTGGCCTGAAGTTAAACGAAATGATGTTGCTAAAAGGGCTTTACAGATGCTTTATCAAATGATGTTTTTAGATGGTTTTACACATTGTGATTTGCATCCCGGGAATTTCTTCATAACAGATGACGGTTCGCTTATTTTAATTGATTTTGGTATTACTAGCGTGATGCAAGGCGAAGCTCTTAATAATTTCATTTCATTTTTTTATTATATGTCGATTAATAATGGCTTGAAATGTGCTGAAATTATTGATAAAACTGCATTAAAAAAATCGAAGAATTTCAATAGAGAGAAATTAAATAGCGAAGTCAATGCTTTCATATCTGAGTATTCCAGAATGAATGTTGAACAGTTTAGTATATTATCATTTACAAAAAGTTTGATTAGTCTTGAATGGAGGTGCAAATTAAAAGGCACGACATCATTTATTAATAATATTTTAGCTATAGTTTTTTTTGAATCTGAACTAAAAAAATTATACCCTAAAATAGATTTTAAAGAGGAAGCGGCGAGGTATATTTTTACCAAAACCAATTTCTTAGAATTCTTAATCAAGTAATTGTTTACAAAATCACATCCCGATTGGAATATAATTTCCATTTGGAATTCAATGAGATAAGCGTTTTACGATAATAATAATAGCAGGCAAATATTTCTATTGAAAATCCAGTAAAATATATCTTCACTAGATTGTCAAGTTATTGAGTCTTGAGAATCAGAGATAGTCTTACTTTGAGAAAATACTTTTCAAATTAAATGACTATAAATGGCTATTGATATCGGTTAAACCTCTCTGTACTTTTAATTATAAAACCCTTAATAATTTCAAAAGAAATAGTTAAATAATTAAAAATCTCCTAAATGGTCATAAAAATTTGCTGTGAGAAATAATGAGCGATTTTGAAAACGGCGAATTTTTTAGCCAAAAATGGTGGGCTAAAGTTATTGATGCTTGGAATATTTACGAAATGAAATCGCAACTTGCTGGTTTTAATTCGGCTTCATTTATCGTTGAGGATTTGGTTGTTCCATGTGTTTCGATCAACTGGGACAATGATGGTTGCGCAACTATATTGAAAGATTTAGATAATCAGCCTCTTGTATTTAGCGCAACTATTAGATCTTGGCTTGAATTTATTTCAGGTGATTTTAGTGCTTTGGAAGGTGTAATAAAGAGTAAGATTACGTACACGGGGCCATTAGGAGCGGTTTTGAATTATACAGAAGGATTTACTCGCTTAGCTCAAGTGGCGAAAGAAATAAATTATTGAAAAAAAACTTTGGTTTTAAAAATGATAGTTAAATAACGATCGTAATCGAAAATTAATTTGAAAAATTATATTAAATGTATTTTTATTATTTTGTGTTTACTGGGGGGATTAATAGCCTTTAGTTTTAACTCTCATACAGAAGAAACATCCATTTCACAGATTAAAATGTCGTCAAAAGATAAGGCTCTTTTTAGAAGAGGGCAATATCTTGCGAATATTGGTGTCTGCAATGCGTGTCATACTCGTCCTAAAACAGGAGATGCCTTGCTTGGAAGCACTAAAGCAGATTCCGCACTGGCGGATCTAAAGGCAAGAACTGATGAGGACTGGTATTCTGGGTTAGACAACAGCCATTTCATGGCTGGGGGAGTTCCTTTCTATATACGAATAGATTCCAATACTCATGGTATTGTTTATTCAAAAAACATCACACCAGACGTCGAAACCGGAATTGGTAAGTGGTCGACTAAAGAAATATATACTGTATTGAAAACCGGAAAAAGAAGAGATGGCACGTCTTTGTTCTTGTTTCCACCGCATTCCTTTTTCAAGAATCTAGCTGAAAATGATGTAAACGCATTGATTTTTTACTTGAAACAACTAAAACCTATTAAGAATAAGATACTACCGAGGAGTTTGCCGTTCCCTGTTAGCTCAGATTCCTTGATAGTCGTTAAAAATGCACCTTCAGAAACGTCTATAAAAAGAGGGGAATACCTTACATCTGCATTGGTTGGATGTAAAGAATGTCATTCTCATACAGATGAAAAGGGAGTTTTTCAAGCATTTTCCGGTGGAAGACCAGGAGATCCTGTTTTGGGGGTTTTTAAACTTGGTCCGGATATCCCGATACGTCAAACAGAAAAAGGATTCTCCGCTTTCCCATATCCTGGATATTCATTATTGTATAGTGGCAATCTTACTCGCTTTGGAAAAGGAGGTGATTTGTCCAGTGTGTCCGAAAAACAATTAGTAAATGCCATTCGATCTGGTGTAAAATTAGGGAAAGATAACTTTGGGAGGCCTGAACTAATGGGACATGTAATGATGTGGCAATTTTATCGATTTATGAACGATAAGGATGCCTATTCAATCATTAAATATGTTAAGTCTCTTAAATATATAAAAAATGATGCAATACCAGGAATATATAATTATGGCACAAATTGGGAATTGACATTCGAAAAAATGTACGGGGCTAAGCCATCAACAAAGGACAAAGAATTTTTTGGTAAGTAGATTATAAATTTTAACAATTTAAACTTTTGATCATGGCAGATAAAAACAAAAATGATTCAGCTCAATTGAAATCAGAGATAACCAAACTGAAGGAACAGGTTCAGGATTTGATCAATATACATGGCCAAGATATAAAACCATTTCCTAAGAAAGGAACAGACGGATTTTTGAGCCATTTCATTATTACCGTAGAAATGCTGCAAGGCGAGATGGCAGGTAAAGTATTTACATTAAATATGCCTTCGGCGATGCAAACGGTTGCCCGCTCAGAACCTTTTATATATAAAGGCAGTGCTTTTAATCACAAAGCTGAGTTGACTTTGCCAGACGGTAGCAAGTTGCCAAATACAATTGTTGAAAGTGATTTTTTAAATAAACCGAACGGATTTTTTGAAGAAGGTAAGGAAACAGTCTGGATGCAAATATTAAATTTGGATGCCAGGATGGAAGATACCCCAATCGGCCCGATAAGAATTATATTAGGTGAAACTGTAAAAAGGGAATATCCTGACATCTTTCAACCATCATTGGGTGTTGCCCAAGCCCTAAGTAAAAATGGTGGTTTCCCCGCAAAGCTTTTTTTTAATCCCTACGCAGTAATAGAAACTATGTTAGGAAACATGCGTGCAATTCATGGGAATTTATCTTACGGACGAACTGTAGACTTTCCACCTATTGGCACTCCTATTAGTATTTGTGAATTGATCCCATTAGAGGCAGTAGAGGACGTTCGAACAACAATGGCATTCAGAGCGGTTGAACCAAGCATTAAACCCATTGCTCGAATTATAGCATTGGCACACCCAATTGATACTTCAATGCAAATTTCCGGTTCCGAAGCCCATTCGATGATTGAGAATATGATTTCTATCCATTCAAAAAAATAAATAACTATAATTCCCGGAATCAAATGGAAATAGATGGAAAGATAATCGATTGGTTCGAAATACCAGTAAAAGACCTTGAGAACTCAATGGACTATTATGGTAAAATATTTGAACGGCGGCTATTTAAGGGCACTATTAAAGGCTTGGACGTTGCCTTTTTTAGTTCCCCGACAAAAGAAGTTAATGGTGCTCTTGTACAAATAACTAATAAGGAAATGTACTGTAACTCAAAATATGGGGCCATTGTTTATTTAAATGGAGGAACGGACCTAATAAATGTCTTAAATAGAGTTAAAGTAAACGGTGGTCAAATTATAGTTTCTAAGACTTTAATTAGTCCTGAAATTGGATTTTATGCTTTATTTTCTGATCCCGACGGTAACACGATTGGCTTACACTCAATGAAATAGAATATTTGACAAAAATGGATGAAGAACCAATATCAATTGAAAAACAAATGTTTTTACAGATTGCTGATGAACTGATGTTGAACGATTTGGTCACATTGAGCAAATTATTTGGCAAGGAGTGTTTGAAGAATGAACAGGGTAAAGCTTTTGTTGCTTTTTTCAAGTCTAATTTAGTTGTCAAATTAAACAACAATTTTAAAATTAACGAACTTCTTTCCAAGGAAGGAATATGTTTATGGGATCCTTCAGGAAATAATAGGCCAATGAAACAATGGGTTCAAATCCCTTTTGAATATGCAGACCAATGGGCAACGCTATCTAAATTGGCTTTTATAGAAGCCGCTGATTTATAAGCCGTTCTTGTTTTTTATTGTTTACATCATTAAATCTCTGTTGTTCGGAGATATGTACATTGAAAATCGGTCCGGAATTATGTTTATAGTTTTAGGTTGAGCTAATTGAATTTGTTAACTTTTATAAATAGATGAAATTACTTGAAGGAATTCAAAAATCAATATTTGGAGTTAGTTTGAGACACACTCAAACACGATTTCGAGGTTTTCATTACTCAAATCAGTCGATCAATCAATTGCTCGAAACGATTGGTGCTAAATTCCTTTACGGCTACCATTTGGGATTGCAAATTTTTAATTTGAATCTTTTGAATGAGAAATTGAGTGCCGAAGCCGATTTATATCAAGGCTTTTGTTACGAGGGCGCCGCAATGGCTACTGCTATTTTAGACGGAGTGAGCCTGTTCAAAAAAAATAGAACTTCAGATTTTCTAATATCTAATGAAGGGCAAAAGCACGCTTATATGATTCATGTTGGAGTAGGCTGGGCATATGCAAGGCTTCCAGTAACTATTGAAAAGAAGATCGAAAAATATGATCCTGTTTTAAGATGGCTTATAATGGATGGTTATGGGTTTCATCAGGCATATTTTAAAACAAAAAAATATGTTTTCAATTTAATTGAACCCAAAGAATTAAAAAAAGATTTCTCAAAACATGTTTTTTATCAGGGTGTAGGAAGATGTTTATGGTTTATAGAAGGCACTGATGCATTAAGGATTGCTGATAGAATTAAATCATTTCATTCAAATTATCAACCTGATTTATGGTCAGGAGTAGGCTTGGCATGTACTTATGCGGGAGGGGTAAGTGATAACGATATAATTCAAATTAAATCATTGTCTGGTGATTTTTTACCTTATTTAATGCAGGGGGCAGCATTTGCAGCTAAAGCTCGTGAGCGTGCGGAAACAATAGTCCCTCATGTTGAAATGGCATGTAAAATAATATGCGGTATGACGGTGCACGAAGCTTCGGTAATCTGTGATAACAATTTAACAGAGATCCCCGAAAATGTTTCATCAGAAGAAAAATATGAAAGTTGGCGCTCCGCAATAAGGTTAGATATCTTTAAAAAATTTGATAATGAAAAGATTTATAAAGAAGTATCTAATTAAAATATTAGCTTTTGGAATTATACTCGTTTTGTATTCATTAACGAGGCTGCCTTCCTTTAGTAAGGACGAGGAAAATGAATTAGTTAAAAACTTTAGATTTATCGAAAAACCTTTGCCTGAGCCTACAAATTTAAAGGCTAAATATATCCGTGGGGTTAATCCTCAATATAAAAACATTTCTACATGGATATCGTCAGTTGGTGCAGCTATCACTTTAACCGATATAGACGGAAATGGATTATGTAATGACATCGTACATGTAGATCCAAGGTATAACACAGTTTTTATTTCACCTGCACCCGGCACAAAAGCGTTATATAAGTCCTTTATTCTAAGCCCGCATCAGTTGACTTATGATTCATTAACTATGGCTCCCATGGGGACTCTTGCATATGATTTTAACGGTGATGGCTTAATGGATATTCTCGTTTATTACTGGGGCAGAACACCTATCATATTTTATCAGACAACAAATTGTTTTATAGACAAGGAATTATGTAAAAAATCTGAAAGATGGTTTACAAATGCGGCAACACTTGCCGATTTTGACGGAGATGGAAATATAGATATTTTAATTTGCAATTACTTTCCTGATGGAGCCAAGGTTTTGGACGTAAATGATAAAGTGTGGAACCAAACAATGCAACATTCAATGTCGCGGGCATATAATGGTGGTGACGATCATTTCTTTCTTTTTTCCGGACATGTTAAGAATGAAATAAAGTTTACTGAACACACAGAGTGGAGAAAAGATGTTGATCAATCACAGGCGTGGACACTCGCTGTTGGTGCTGCAGACATAAATAATGATCAGCTTCCTGAAATATATTTTGCCAACGATTTTGGACCTGATAAATTATTATATAATCTTTCAACGCCAGGACATCTTCATTTCAAACAACTTTTTGGAAAACGCAGATTTACGGATATACGGTCGGGGGTATTAGGAAAGGACTCGTTCAAGGGAATGGGGGTTTGCTTCGCTGACATTAATGGGGATGGTTTATTGGATATATATGTAAGTAATATAGCAGCTAAATATGCTTTAGAAGAGAGCCACCTTGTTTTTTTAAATACTGGCGAATTTGAAAAAATGAATCAGGGAATCGCTCCTTTTGTAAATGAAAGCGAAAAATTAGGTCTTTCGCGAAGTTCATGGAGTTGGGATTGCAAATTGGCCGACTTTAATAATGACGGGATTTTAGAAGCCGTACAAGCAACAGGATTTGTAAAAGGAACAAGAAACAAATGGCCAGAGTTACAAGAATTAGCAATCGGTAACGATGAATTGCTTGCGAGAACAAAAATATGGCCACGTTTAACATTAGGAAGTGACCTCTCCGGTCATGATCATGATTATTTTTTCGTGAAAGATAATAACGGACGATATTTTGATGTTGCGTTAAAATTAGGAGTAAATATGTCACACATAACAAGAGGGTTGGCAATAAGCGATGTTGACCATGATGGGGATCTTGATTTAATAACAGCCAACCAATGGGAGCCATCTTATGAATACGAGAATAATTATAAAGGGCATAACTCATTTCTTGGTCTACGCATTATGCTACCGACTAAGGAGGAAGAATTAATCAAACCAGGAAGTGAAATTGATGATGATGAACATTTGAGGTTTGCAATAGGGGCATCTGTAAAAGTTTATCTACCGGGAAATAAAGTGATTCCGGGTTATGTAGATGGAGGAAATGGACATTCAGGAAAAAACAGCAATGAAGTTTTTTTCGGACTAGGTAACATTCCACCCAACCAAAAAATAAAGGTTGAAATACAGTATCGTGATTTGAAAGGTATTGTAAAAACAGAAACATTACAGTTAATTCCGGGGTGGCACACAATTACCCTTGCAACATAAGTTATTAGAATATTGGTATTTATATATTTTTTAAATTTAATTAATAAAAGCATGCCCTATATTTCATTACCTGATGGTTACCCTGGGATACGTAGTTTATTTATGTACAGCCCATTAACCGCTCAACCCCTGAATTTATTAGTGCAGAGATTATTGCATGATAAGGATAGTTCCACTTTAACACCTAGCGAGCGGGAATTAATAGCAACATATACATCAAGCTTAAGTAAATGTAAATATTGTACTGCCACTCATGGGGCAATAGCAAAGTATCAACTTAATGGTAATGATAAATTAGTTAAGGATGTTATTGAAAATGTGGCGTTGGTCGAAATAAGTTCAAAACTGCGCGCACTATTAGGAATTGCTTTTATTGTTCAACAAGACGCCAGAAAGGTAACCATAGAAGATATCGAATTTGCTAAAGAAAACGGCGCTACTGAAAAGGAAATTCATGATACAGTTTTGATTACGGCTGCATTTTGCATGTTTAATCGTTATGTGGACGGCCTCGCAGCATGGGCTACAGATGACGAAGCAATTTATGATTTAATTGGTAAACAACGTGCCGCCGAAGGATATCTTACAAAGCCATTTTTGATAAAATGAGCTAAAATATTAATCAATTTAACTATATATAATTACTAAGTTGTTTATGAGTATAGAAAAAGTGGATTTGCGATTAGAGGCCTTAAAGAGATTTGGTATAGCAATTACAATCCTAAATATCGCGGGTCATTTATTTTTAGGATTTGAACAATCCTGGGCACAGCCTATTACGGCTCTTATAACTGCTTATTGTTTGGAGCTATTATTCGAGTGGCTTAATTGTAAAATTAATGGGTACAAACCGAGATATTTGGGTGGGTTTAAAAAACTCGTTTTTTTTCTATTACCAGCCCACATAAGCGCTCTTGCGGTATCTATGCTCTTGTTTGCCAATGTAAAGTTATTTCCTATCATATTAGGTACTGCTATTGCTATCCTCTCTAAAGTTTTATTCAGGGTTCAAATAGGTAATAAAAAACAGCACTTTTTAAATCCATCGAACACGGGAATTGTATTTATACTTATTTTATTTCCGTGGGTAGGTATTGCACCTCCGTATCAATTCACTGAAAATATTTCAGGTTTATGGGACTGGGTACTACCTTGTTTATTTATAAGTGTTGGCAGCCTTCTTAATACCAAACTAACCAAACGGATACCTTTAATTATTGCGTGGTTTGGTGGATTTACCATACAGGCAATTTTAAGATGCTTCATTTTGCAGACCCCGGTTTTAGCCGCACTAAATCCAATGACTGGTGTTTCTTTCCTGTTATTTAGTTTTTATATGGTTTCAGATCCCGCCACTACCCCCGGTAAATTAAGTAATCAAATTTTGTTTGGACTATGTTTGTCTTTTGTATATGGTCTTTTAGTATATTTTCAAATTGTATTTGGCCTGTTTTTCTCGTTGTTTATAGTTTGCTGTTCCCGAGGGCTTTATTTTGAAATCTATCGGATCGTAAAAAAAGTTCGGCCAGAAAAAAAAGATCCAAATTTACTGACATCGAATGGTCAGATAGAAAAATTACTTCTACTTAAGCAAGAGGCATAATTATGAATAATCAAATTGCAATAGTTGGCTTTGCGTGCAGGTATCCTGACGCAAACACTCCTGAGCAATTATGGGAAAATATACTTTCCAGGCGCCGTGCTTTTAGAATAATGCCGTCTGAAAGATTAAACGCCAGTTATTTTAATCCCGATAAAACGGCAACCGATTATATATACAGTAATAAAGTTGCAGTTTTAAAAAACTATCAATTTGAACGATCTAAATTTAAAATTGCCAATAGCAATTACCTGTCCGCTGATCTTACACACTGGATTGCCTTAGAGGTTGTAGATGAGGTATTAAAAAACTCAAAACTACATGAATTGTCAAAAAAAGATCGAGAAAAGACTGGTGTAATTATTGGCAACACTTTAACAGGAGAGTTCTCAAGGGCAAACTTATTGCGTTTAAGATGGCCATATGTTTGCGAAACCCTTTTAGATACGTTAAAACAAGAGTCGTGGGGGAATCGGGAGATTGATAAATTGTTAGGCCTTTTTGAAAAAAATTACAAAAGATCATTTCCAGCTATGGAAGAAGATTCTTTAGCGGGAGGATTATCAAATACAATTGCTGGAAGGATTTGTAATTATTTTGATTTTAAAGGCGGAGGATTCACCATTGATGGTGCATGTAGTTCATCACTATTGGCGTTGTCTAAAGCCTGTGATTCAATAGCAAATGAAAATTTATCAATTGCTATAGTCGGCGGAGTAGATCTAAGTTTAGATCCATTTGAGCTTGTAGGATTTTCACGTGCTGGTGCATTGGCCACAAAAGAAATGCTGGTATATGATGAAAATTCTAATGGCTTTTTTCCTGGTGAAGGTTGTGGCTTTATAGTTTTAACTAACTACGAATATGCCCAACAAAATGATCTTAATATACTTGGGGTTATAAAAGGATGGGGAATATCATCTGATGGAAAAGGAGGTTTAACGCGGCCAAGCGTTGAAGGACAAATGTTGGCAATTGAAAGAGCATATGAAAGGGCCGGATACGGATTAGAAACAGTATCCTATATCGAAGGACATGGCACTGGTACCAAAGTAGGCGATGAGGTGGAATTAAAAGCAATTATAAATATATTAAATAAAAACGGAAAACATAGTCAGGCTTATATAAGTTCGGTAAAAGCAAATATTGGTCATACCAAAGCGGCGGCTGGCATTGCCGGCATTATTAAAGGTTTATTGGTTATCAACAAAAGAGTGATTCCACCAATATCTGGAAACAGCAGTCCTCATCCAATTTTAAATACAAGCATTAAATTAAAACTCAATCAGGAACCAATTATCTTTAATAAAGCTGAACCGCTTAGAATCGGAGTAAGCTCCATGGGATTTGGGGGAATAAATGTTCATGTAACTATCGAAGAAGATAAACATTTAAAAAAAGAAGCTTACAGCATAAATGAGCAGATATTAAAATCCTCATATCAAGATTCTGAATTATTTTTAATTGCTGCCCAGAGTAAGGATGCCCTTATAAAAAAACTAAATGCCTTATTCAACAAAGTAAAAATATTATCAATCGCCGAATTATCTGACTTAAGTTGCTCAATGTATGAGAAAATTGATGAGGGCGATATTAGGGTAGCAATTGTTGCAGACTCACCCGAAAATCTTTTTCTTAAGTTAAAAAAGATAATTGCCGTTCTGAAATTAAAATATATTCCCCTCGTAGATAACAATGAAGGTATTTATTTTTCGGACAAAAAAAAACGACTAAGGATTGGTTTGTTATTTGCGGGCCAAGGAAACGAAGTCATGAAAGCTAATGGATTATTGGTAAATAGATTTCCTTTTATAACTGATTTAATTCCGGACATTCTTAAATCAAATATTTTAAATGAAAATGATTTAACTCAACCACACATTTCACAACCTGCTATAGTTAGCAGTTCAATTACGGCAATCAAAATGTTGCGGAAATTTGGCCTTACAATTTGTGCTACCATTGGACATAGCTTAGGCGAATTCTCTTCACTTTATTGGTCTGGGATATTAAGCGAAAAGGATACGATAGCTTTAGTGAAAGCCAGGGGCCTGCTGATGCATAATAGTACTGGTGTAAAAGGAAAGATGTTAGCTTTAAGTTTTACAGATTCCGGCGAAATAGTCGAAAATATTTTAGAAAAATTTGATGTTTCCCTTGCTTGTATTAATTCTACAAATCAAGTTGTTTTTTCAGGTACTGAATCTTCTATAAATAGTTTACAACGATATTGCAAAGAAAATAAAATGCCTTCGTCGCTTTTGAAGGTCCAAAATGCCTTTCATTCAAATTTAATGAAAGGACTGGAAGACAAGTTTGTCGAAGAAATTAAAAGCTTTGATTTTTTGGCACCTTTCGGCAATGTTTATTCTACGGTTACAGGTAGCCTTGTTACTGGTAAGGAAGAGGTTCTTTCAAATCTGAAATCACAACTAACCCAACCTGTATTATTTTATAAAGCATTTCAGGCTGCTTCAAAAGATATAGATGTTTGGATTGACACCGGATGCCAACCCACGCTTCAAAAATTAGTTGGAAGTTTTAGTGAAATACCAGTTTTGCCTTTAGAATTATCCGGAAACACAGTTGTAGGAATATTGAAATTAGCTGGGCTAATGTTTGTTAACGGAGAGGATTTTAACTTTGAGATTTTATTTAATAATAGATTTTATAGAAAACTGCATTTTAATGAAGAAATAAAATTTATTTCTAACCCGTGCGAAGCTTTTTTTAACAGTGAAGCAATGCAAAATAATTTATCTAAAAAGCAAAATCTGTTAGAGGGAACGGAGGTTGATTTAAACAATAAACGTACAGCTGTAGCTAAAAGGGAATCTGGACTCAATATTGAAATTGTAATCAAATCGATACTTTCAGATAGGCTTAAACTACCTATTGAAGATATTACAGATGAAAGTCGGATGTTAGACGATTTTCATTTAAACTCATTGTACGTTGGCCAGCTGATTTCTGATATTGCCAATCAACATAATTTAAACCTAACCGATATCCCTACCGAATATTCAAACGCCAGTGTAAAAGAAATTATCGAAATGTTTGTGGTTTTGAATGAAGAAATATTAGATGGATCAAGTACCCCGAAAAATAAATCTCTCGATTTTGAGGGTATTTCTACTTGGCTATATCCATTCGAAGTTTCGGTGAAAGAGGTTGGGCTATTAGTTGGTAAATCCGAAGAACAAACGGCTTGCAGCAATTTTTTTCTTTTGGGCGATCTTCCCTTATCTCTATTACCATTTGTAAAATCATGCAATCCGCAAACCAATGACGGCTTAATAATTTTCTTGCTTAACTATGATCCGGAAGAAATTATTAAAGCGTTAGTTAATTGCTTAGAATTCATTAAAGAAAATTTCAAAATTCAAAACATAGTTTTCATTCAATCTGATGAAGTTGTTAACGGATTTGCAAAGAGCTTATTTTTAGAGCACCCCAATTTAAATGTTAAGGTAATTACTATAAATTCAGAATGGTTATCAGAGTCATTATTAAATAATGAGATAACAGATCTTCATGGATTTGCTGAGATTGTTTATATAGATAAAAAACGATATGTTCCATACCTCAAACCGATCATCGACTCTGGTTTTGAAGTGCCAATAATACCATCATTTGATGATGTTATTTTAGTAACTGGAGGGGCCAAAGGCATTACATTTGAATGTGTAAGAAGCCTTGGTGCTGAAAGTAAATGCAGTTTTATATTAATCGGAAGAAGTGATCCCCAAAAAGATGCGTTATTGAGCAGGAATCTGTATCAATTAAAAGAAGCAGGAATAAGATTTAAATACTATCAATCAGATATTGGTGATTTTGATGAATGCTCTTCGTTATTTTCACAATTACTTAATAATGAAATGATTACAGGGGTTATTCATGCGGCAGGTATTAATCGCCCCCAAAAGGTATATGATCTGACAATAAATGATTTTGAGAATAATCTGAAACCCAAATTTTACGGACTACGAAATCTAATAAGTTGTATTAATACAACCCCACTCAAATTTTTCATCACTTTTGGCTCAATCATCGCAGAGTCTGGAATGAATGGCAACGCAGATTACTCTCTATCTAATCAATGGCTTAAAAATGAAGTGAGTTTTTTAGCAACTCAATATCCGAACATTTACTTTTTAAATCTTGAATGGTCAGTTTGGGGAGGAACAGGCATGGGACATGATCTCGGTGTTTTGGATACTTTAAAAAGAAAAGGGGTAAATCCGATAACGTTGGATGAGGGAATAAACTTTTTTCTGAATCTGTTGAAACGGCCAATAAAAAAACACAACCTTGTTATCAGTGGGAGGCATGGAGCGGTAAAAACGCTGTATAAGCAGGAGGCAGCAATAACTCAATCGTATAGGTTTATTGAAGAAATATTAATTTACTATAAGGATGTTGAAATTATTACCCAGTACACTTTATCCGAAAATACTGATTTGTATTTGAGCGACCATGTTATTGATGGCCAAATTGTTTTTCCGGCAGTATTTGGATTAGAAGCAATAGCGCAGGCTTTAAAAATGCTAGCGACTAATTTTTCGGGACAAATACAATTTTCAAATGTCAACTTTTCAAGGCCTATAATTTTAAGAAAAAATCAAAGCAAAAAACTAAGAGTTGTCATTCAGAGACGAAATTATAACACATTTGCCGCTGTGATCAGGGATGAAGAAACATCATTTAAAATCGATCATTTTTCTGCCAACATTATTATTGGAGATAATTCTGTAGAAAATAAAACCACTGGCATTTTAATGGGGGGAAATGAAAAAACAAAGCTTGATACAGAAAACGACTATTATAACTCTTTGCTATTTCATAAAGGTATATTCAAGCGAATTTATTCGTTTGAATATATAGGTGCTTATAATTGTATAGCTAAAGCATCTCTCGTTCAGGATCAAAAATATTTCTCCGATTTTCTTTCAGAAAATTTAGTTTTATCAGACCCTTCTTTAAACGATGCTGTTTTACATGCCATCCAGGTATGTGTTCCTCACCAAACGTTATTACCCAAAAGGATAGAGAAGATTCTCTTTTACCCATTTGATGGTGACGTAAATGCTGTTATAATAATTGCTAAGGAAATTAAACAGATTGTCGATGAGTATTATTATGATATTGAAGTTTTAACCGAAAATAACATACTTGTTGCTCAATGGATTGGTGTAAAGTTTCAGGTTCTTCATCAAAAGAAAAAAAGAAAACTCACTAATGAACTTTTAGAAAATGTTTTAAGAAGGAAATTAGATTTAATAATTGGATTGCGAAGTAATTACAAAATTACTTCTAACAAAAAAAAATCAGACGGAGATGTTCAATTTCATAAACGGTCAGATGGCAAACCGATAAGTTTAACGGCTAATTATCAAACACGGTCACATTCTTTAAACCAAACTATTGAACTTGAAGCCGACGTAAATATTGCCTGCGACGTTGAAGCAATTATATATAAGCACGAGAATGACTGGGGAATTTTGCTAGGTGATAATAGATTTCAATTAATAAAAGAAATACAGGAATTTATCAAAGAGGATATCTCCATTTCTGCAACCAGGATATGGTGTGCAATTGAATGTATACGTAAAGCCGGCTTGCAACTATTATCGCCATTGTTAGTTACCCACTCAGATAACGATGGCACCATCTATTTTAAAATTGATAATTATATAATTCTCACTTATTTATGCATTTGGACAAATACAGGTAAGGAAACAATTTTTGCTATTTTAATAGAACGCGACTATGAAAAAATATGAATATCAATATGTGGTGAGCTTTGAAGATACTAACCTGGTCGGCAATGTATATTTTGCCAAATTTATTAGCTGGCAAGGTAAATGCAGAGAGTTTTTCATTAAAGAGAAAGTACCGGATATATTGGAATTAATGGAAAAAAATGATATTTCAATCATCACTTTAAACTGTTCCTGCAATTATTTGGCCGAACTAAGGGCTTTTGATGAAATTATTATTAGCCTTGAATTAGATAAAATAATCAATAATCGAATTTTGATGCTATTTCAATATTTTAAAAAGGGCTCAAATTTAAAATTAGTTGCAACAGGAACTCACGAAATTGGTTTTTTTAAAAGAACAGATGGAGGCTTGGCGCCAATTCCTATTCCCTCAACCTTTCAAAGTGCAATCGTCGAATATCAAAATGATTAATTAATTCAACCGATTTATGATTACAAACCATTAAAAAACGAAACATGGCACATATTAAACTATTAAACGAAGAATTACCAGGCATAGTGGGGTTTACAATCATATACTAGATAAAAAATATTATGATTTTGGTGCCGGTAAAACACCTGGTTCAACAATTTCCGCTGCTCTCGGGGATTTTATAAGGAATGGTGATTCAAGGGTAAAACGTATCAAACAGGATGGAGGAACGTACTCCTATTACCTTACCAAAAATGAACAAAACATAGGCTCTGAAATTTTGAGCGGAATATCAAGTGAAGTAATTCAACCTATTGCGAAAGAAAACAAGGTTAAGAGCGGTATTTGCGTAATTGAAGTTATCGCACCACTTTCTACATTTTGAACCCAACTCTTTGTTCCTATATTTTAAGAAAGTGTAGTCGTTTTTCATCATTGCGTAGCTGTCGTGATAAATGTCTATATATTTAAATAGTTCCGTTGCGATAAATTCGACCTCTAACTGCTTAATATCCTCCCTAACTAATTCCACTGATGGTAAAGGTGGTTCACTAGCCGTGATATCGCGCAGGTCGTCGGGAAGTTGGTACGGCAGTCGTTTCTTGGATGATTTTTTATTTGTAGCCGCCTCTACGAGCTTTTTCGTAAAATCAGTTTCGCTTCTCTTAAATTCAATATACCTGCTCAAGGTAACATTTCTGTCCTTTAGTTCTTTTGATAAAAAAACGAGGTCGCTTTTATTGTAATAATAAGTTCTTCCTGTTTAAAATAATTAGAAAACCGAAATTCAGTTCGAATAAAGTTGCCAGCAGCCCAACCCGCATTTTTGACATATTTGTATATCTCAATTTCTGGGGCCCATTCTCCACGACTTATCTGCATTTTTTTGAACTCGCTTGCAGCTTTATCGAGAGAAGCAATTGAGAACTGTTTATCAGCCGGAAGATCAGAAGTGCCGACTATTTTTGAAAGCGCAGACCTCAATTATCTTAATTCTGTAAGAATATGTTTTTGCATCGATCAATCTTTATTTCAAAACTAATATATAAGGGAACAAATTACAAGTTCAATTGAGCCCGTAGGGGAATCGAACTCTAATAACTGAAGCTCTATAAAAGTTTAATTACTTTTTTTTGAACCTCATCTATTATCGCCCAACTTTTTGAAACATAGAAGTCCGTTATCGAATTGCTCTGATCTTTATGATTTAATGCCAAACCAACATCGTCTTTACTAAAACGACAAATATTCCTTGCCCAATCACCAAATGCATGTCTTGCATCGTAAAATTCCAATTCAGGAATATTTAATAGTTTCCCCATTGCCCGTATACCTATACTTAGCGCACGGTCAAGCGTTTTATGGGAAGCATACCGAAGCTGTAATGTTCCCGCAAATTTGGTGTACAAGGGCAACGCGATTTCAGGAATGTTAATACTAATAAAGGCCTTATCCTTTCTTCTTGACTGTGTTTTTGACCTGTTATAATCAACACGATCTAATTCAATATCAACCGCTTTCAGTTTATATAAGTCTACAGCATTCATGCCGCACAAATAAAAGCTCAGCATAAAAAGGTCCCTCGCGAGTTCCATTCTACCTCCAGGCTGTACTACACAATCTCTGATTTTTCTAACCTGGACTACAGTTAGTTTTTTCTTGATTTTCTCCGTAACCTGTACCAGTTTGTATTTCTTAAAAGGGTAGTGTTTGATAACAATATTTTCTAAATCCTCATCATTATAAAAATCAACGGCATTATTAAAGAGTATCCTCAGATCACGCATAGGATTATGTAACCCGGTATCGCTTAATCCCAGTACCGTTCTTTTATAGGGCTCCTTAAATTGATCCAATCGTGTAATTTCTCTTTCAGACCGCAGATATTTTTCATAAGCAAGTAAGAATTTGGCCCTGATAGCGGTAATAGGCACTGTATTGGATTTAAAGTAATCAATTAAGCTATTGACTACTGTTTGCATATTGGAGGCACTGGCGTCCCTATTTGCAGTTCTTAATTCCTTAATTCGGCTCATTCCGAAAGAAATAATATTAATTTCATCTGCGGTTATCGGTTCGCGTGCAATAAGGAAATCTGCTAATTCGCGTACATTGTATAATTCCAGCTTGGAGTCCAATTCACTAATCTTCTCTCTATAATCATCAAGAACTGGATTGATTAATTTTAAGATGATGGGATCTTTAATTGAATGATCTTTTCGTATCTGTTTTGATCCGATAAAGTGTTGGGTTTTAATATAAAAGTTTTTGCCTTTATGATTTATCCTAATTTTTACATTCCATGTTTCATCCTTTTTCTTTTCTAATGGTAGAATTACCTCTCTGACAGTAGCCATTTTTTTTAACAATTTAGCGACCGAATTTTTCCACAATTATTTCACAATAATTTTCGGTCAGTTCAACAAAAAAAACTTGTTAAATCGCTAATCACTCGATTGAGCATATAGAAGAGATACCGCTAAAATACACCTAAAAGCACAAAAAAGCCCATTTTCGTAAGAAAACAGGCTTTTGAAAGTGTGGTATCAGCTGGGATCGAACCAGCGACACAAGGATTTTCAGTCCTTTGTTCGTATAAGCTTACAATTGGTAAATGGCGTCACTAGCGTTAATATTCATGGCCGAATAGTGAAAATATGACAACAGATGACCGCACGGTTGACACAATAAGTTACAACCTATTGAATAGACAAGCTGCGTGAGCGATTTTTCACTACTGCATGACCTTAGCTTTTGGGCCCGGACGCAAGGAATTGAATAACTAAATACTAAATTTTAGTTTTATTCAATATTTTTTATTTAAAGGCTGCATAAGGATTTTTCTTGAAACTCGTTTTGAGCTTTGTTACATGCTATTATACGCGGTGGGAGATTTTTATGTAGAGGTTTATTATCCTAATACGCTGAATGAAATAACAAAAATAAGGCCTTTCAGGTATGTAGATACATAAGCCATATTTAGAGATTATAGGCATTAGAGATATAAGCGGTTTTTCAGGGGGCTTTTATTGATCCGATGATAGGCATCGACGTGGTCATGTTTGCCTGTATGGGCGATGCCTGTACAGTAAGCGGTTGGTCCAGATTTCACAGTTAGGACAAAGATTTGAGTGCTGGAATTTCATCGATGATTTCGCTTTAGTTATAATTAAAGAGAAGAGGTCTTAATACATTTATGAAAATAATTAAAAACTCTTGGGTATTACTTGAACTTGAAGAATACATCAACTTCTCTTTTACCAACCTGCTTGTCCTTAAGTTTAATCAGCTCACGCGACTTTGAGAGCTTTCCTTTTTTTACTAAATAATTCAAAATTTTTGAAAGTTCATCACTAGTAAATTGATTAGACGGATTTAAGCCATTTACCTTTTTTCGAATCTCATTCAAGTAAGCAGGTTGGGCCAATATAGACTCGTTATAAATTTGCTGTTCAATATATTTGGATTTTTTTCGACTGTGAATTGTACTCGAAAAATATTCAGGATTATCTTTATATTTAATCCTGAAATTATTCAATTCTTTTGATTTTCTTATTCTTTCTGGGATTAGATAAGTTAACTTGAAAATGTTTTCACCGTTAAATTCGAGGACGGCCCCGATTTCCTTTGCCAAGTCCATAGTTAACTCTCGTGTACCATTTAAAATGGCATAGATATGGCTTTCTGATTTATTTATTAATAGCGCGAAACCAGGTATTTCTAACCCGATCATAATCATAATATCTTTTAATCTATTTCTGACTGATTTTTTATAGTCAAACTCTTCGCTAGTACTCATCCCATAAAGGGAATAAAGATTTTGCGCTAAAAATTATTCAAAATATTTGTTTTATTAATAATATTATATAAATTTACCTTTGTAATATTTCTTTATTAGTTAATAGAGAACGCATTTACAAAATTTAGGAATAAGTATTTGTGTAGAAAAAAGCGTAAGAAATTTAGTGCTTCATATAAGAAGCGGCATTAATTAAGAGTCTCGTCGCACCAAAGTTTGACAGCCAAGACGCGAGGCAGTAAGAATAAATGCTCATATCCCCTTTAAGTGTATTAATTTGCGCTTGAAGATAGGTTATGGGCCTTACTGTGCTATTGTCTTGGCTGTCAATCAGGTGCAATGGTTATAGTTTAGGCCCTGCCTATTTTATTCCAAGAGACTCATTGTTCAGCAAAATGAAATGAGATATCACTGGAACAATTTAAAAGATAATGATAGCCTGCTTTTTGCATGCGGTAGTTCTTGGTGTGTTTCTATTCTAGATGCATATAATTCTTATCCTCTGCAAAATCCCATTAAAAACATCATCAAGTCTCCAGAATGATTCGCACGCGAACGGCGGCCATTCAGTTAATAGTTAAGCTTTCGGTCGCCGTTTGTTTCCCTTGTTTTTTGTTTATCGCTGTTTGGTTTTTCTGCCTTGTTTAAGGTGGAGTAGGAGTGAATTGACTTTTTATTCTATGGCTGCTATTGTTATTGAACTGAAGGATTTTGGTGTTCGTACGCCCGAGCAGGTGATCAGGGTATTTTATAACCGGTATGATCATGGGCTGGTCAAAGAACAACTATGGGAAGCATTCCGGGGCTACGCGGTTAATGACGAAAAGGGCCTGTTGGCTTTAACGGTAGATGAACGGCAGGTAGCAGATTTGTTTGACCATCTGATCGATCTGGTGCATGCAGTGGAGGTGCTCAGGGTGGTGAAATCGAAGCGACGTTGCGTAGTCTGCGGTAGGGGTGATCCGTGATATGTGCCGGTTTGGGCGTCTTGCTAGTGTTAGTTCTGATTTTTTAACGGTTTAATTGAATTATTTATGAAGCGTATTTTAAGCTTCCTGGCCATGCTATGCCTTTTTTTAGGAGCAGGCGCACAGGAAAATATAAGAAAAGGTTCCTTGGTGAAGACTGATTTACGGGCTTTACGTGTAGGTGACGAGGTGCCGGATGTCACCATGGAAAAAGTGTTGAATAACGGAGGAAGGGCTTTGCGCCTGGCTGATTTTAAAGGAAAGCTGCTCGTGATCGATTTCTGGGCAACCTCCTGCGGAGCCTGTATCCAGGCCATGCCCAGGCTGGATTCTTTGGTAGATGCATTTGGCGGGAGGCTGGTTGTGCTGCCCGTTACCGCGGAGAAAGCCGAAAAAATCGTGTCTTTTCAGCGGTTGAATGGTTTTCTGAAGGGAAAGCGGTTTAGGACGGTGGTGCAGGATACGGTGTTGGGTTTTTTGTTCCCGCATCGGCTGCTGCCGCATGAAGTTTGGATTGATGCTGCCGGCAAAGTATTGGGCTTTACAGAAGCTTGGGAAGTAACCGGTCCTGCAGTAAGCCGGGCCCTGGCCGGAAAAGGTTTACAGCTGGGTATGAAGGAGGACGTTTTGGATTATGACCGCCATAAACCATTACTGGTGGCAGGAAACGGCGGTAGTGACAGCATCTACCAATACCGCTCGGTGATCACCGGCAGGCTGAACGGCCTTCCTTCCAATATGGGCTTCAGTTATGATACCGCCCGGAAGATGACCATTGTACGGGCCACGAACGTACACGCAAAACAGCTGTACATGCTGGCCTATAAAGGATTGCGAAACCTGCCCGAGGCGCAGGTAGATATGGGGAATGTAAGCGGTTCATTTTGTTATGAGCTGGACCTGCCTTCGGCATCACCCGGCCTCGTGCGGCAAAGCATCAAAGAAGACCTTGACCGTTTTTTCGGCGTACGGTCGGTATTTACAGGTTCTGCCTTTAAGCTGGTCCCCATTGGGGAAGCTGAAGCAGCGGGTGACGGCCCGCTCACCTTGTAGCGGAACCCACAGTTTATTTTTTTACGATTTAACGATAATTACATGAGCATTTTTTACAGGATATTTTACGGAGTGATGCTGTGCTTTTTTTTACCGGCAGCGGCCATGGCCCAGGCCATAACTGGACTGGTACAGGACCCGGGCGCGGTGCCGCTTGCTGGCGTTAAGGTCCGGGTGTCTGGGGGGCGGTCTTTAACGGTATTTACCGGGACCGATGGCCGTTTTATAACGAGCGCAGCACGCCGTGACACCCTCAATTTTGAAAAGACGGGTTACCTGCCCAAAGCAGTAGTTGTTCATGACGAACGCAGCTTTAAGATTACGCTGCGCCTGGTGGTGCAGCAAATGGAAGAAGTAAAAGTGGTATCTAACGGGTACCAGTCGCTTCCCCTGGAAAAGGCTACCGGCTCCTATGAGCAGATCGGCAAAGATTTACTGAACCGGTCCGTGGGTACGGACATACTGGGGCGGCTGGAAGGGGTGAGCAGTATTTTGTTTGACAAGCGGATCGGGCAATCCAACACGCTGGTAATCCGGGGCAGGAGTACGCTCTTCGCCAACTCCGCGCCGCTCGTCGTGTTGGATAATTTCCCATATGAGGGGAACATCAATAATATAAACCCTAATGATGTAGAGAGCATCACGATCCTGAAGGATGCTTCGGCGGCAGCGATCTGGGGCGTACGGGCAAGTAATGGGGTAATCGTGGTAACAACAAAAAAAGGGGCGAGGAACAAACCGATGACTGTCAGCTTCAACGCGAGTGTAACGGCGGCGGCAAAGCCGGACTTGTTTTACCTGCCCCGGATGACCTCTGCAAATTTTTCGGGCCTGGAGAGGCTGCTGTTCGCAAAAGGGTTTTATGCCGATGATGAGAATGCTTACAATTACCTGCCTGTCTCTCCTGTGGTGGAAACACTAATCGCGCAGCGGGATGGCAAGATCAGTGCTGCGCAGGCGGATGCGCAGGTGGCGGCTATCGCTGGTCACGATGTCCGCAGTGACCTGCAAAAATACTGGTATCGCCAGGCAGTGAACCAGCAATACGCGCTGAGCTTGAGTGGCGGCTCGGATAAGGCGGCCTACCTGTTCTCGGCGGGTTACGACCATAACCTGAGCGCGTTGAGCGGTACGTACCGCAGGCTGAACCTGCGCTCCGACAATAGTTTTTATTTAACGGAGCGGCTGCAGCTGGATGTGGGCGCTTACCTGACCAGCAGCAGGACGGTAGCTGGCCGGGATGATTATACGGCTTTGCGGACCAGCGATGCCAAAGGGTTATTGCCTTATGAAGCATTGGCAGACGCGCAGGGCAACCCGCTGCCTGTATTGAAGGATTACCGGAGGTCGTTCGTGACGGCATCAGAAGAGCTGGGATTTCAGAACTGGGATTACGTGCCGCTGGAAGACTACAAGCAGGTGAGTAACCGCTCGGACCAGCTGGATATCCTGCTGAATACGGCGTTGAAATATAAGATAGGGAAAGGACTGAACGCCGAGTTACGGTATCAACTGGAGCATGCGCAGACGCAAGGTGACCTGCTGTATCGCAAAGACAGCTATTATGCCCGTAACCTGGTGAACCAGTATACGCAGCAAAACCCGGATGGTACACTCACGCTGCCCATACCGGTGGGTGGGATCTTTGACAGTTCGGACAACCGCCTGCTCGCCCACAGTTTCCGGGGACAGCTGAACTACAGCCTGGAACAGGGGAAAAGTGCGCTGACCGCGCTGGCAGGCTACGAATACCGGAGTAATAATGCGCGTGACCGTAATTCGCGGGACTACGGCTATAACGCGGATACGGAAACGGCTTTGCCGGTAGATTACGTGACCAGCTTCCTGCTGTCCAATTATTCCTATTATATTGATTATACAATTCCTTACCCGAACCAGTACAGCACTTTACAAAACAACAACATGAGCTATTTTGCCAATGCGGCTTATGCCTATGACCGCCGCTACAACATCTCGGCCAGTGCACGCAAAGATGAGTCGAACCTGTTCGGTGTGAACGCCAACCAGAAAGGAGTTCCGTTATATTCCGTCGGTGCCGGCTGGACACTGAGCAACGAGGCGTTTTATAAATTATCCTGGCTGCCCTATCTCAAGTTACGGGCAAGCTATGGTTACAGCGGCAACGTAGACAATTCGCTTGCGGCCCAGGCCACTATCCGCTACGTTGGACAAAGCCCGCTGGGCAGGCAGACCTATGCAGACTTGTTCAATCCGCCAAACCCGGACCTGGGCTGGGAGAAGACTGGTGTTGTAAACCTGGGACTTGATTTTGGTTCAAAGAATAGCATTTTATCAGGTTCTGTAGAATATTATCGCAAAAAGAGTCATGACCTGGTAGGCTACCAGCCGCTGGACCAGACAACTGGTGTGCTGAACCCCGCGACTAACCTGTTCCAGTACAAGGGGAACGTGGCCTCGATGAAAGGTCACGGCCTGGAGCTGAACCTTCACAGCAATAACCTGCGTGGCGCTTTTAAATGGCAGACAGATCTGCTGTTGAACTATGCGCAAAATACCGTGACCCAGTATTACCAGTACAGTGATCATGCATCAGCCTATGTAGCCAATGCCTATTCGGTCGCGCCCATCGTGGGAAAGCCGCTGTACGCGATCCTGACTTACAAATGGGCGGGACTGGATCCGGCGAATGGTAATCCACGGGGATATGTCAACGGGCAGATAAGTTCGGACTATTCTGCAATACTAAGCGGTACTAAAGTGGGCGACCTGCAATACAGCGGGCCGGCGGTGCCGGTGACGTACGGCTACCTGAGGAATACGGTAAGCTACCAGGGTGTTTCCTTGTCTGTTAATATCTCTTATAAACTCGGGTATTATTTTATCAGGCCAGCGATCAATTATAGCGCCCTGCTGAACAGCTGGGACACTTCGACGGGCGACTACGCGCGGCGCTGGCAGGCGCCCGGTGACGAAAAGCGGACCAGCGTACCCTCGCTGGTTTACCCGGCAGACAGCCAGCGCGACCAGTTTTATCAGCAATCGGCGGCCAACGTGGAAAAAGGGGGCCATATCCGGTTACAGGATATGCGGCTAAGCTATGATGCCGACCGGCAACACTGGCATGGACTTCCGCTGAAGCATGTACAAGTATACCTCTACGCTACCAACCTGGGGTTGATCTGGAAAGCGACCAGGATCTCGCTTGATCCGGATTACCCGTCATCGGTGCGGCCGCCACACACGGTAGCCATAGGCATTAGCGGGAATTTTTAACAGCATGATGATAATAAAGATACAGATGAAAAAGATAAACATATATATCGGAGCTATGCTGTTTTTAACGGTAATAGTCTCCTGTAGGAAACAGCTGGATGTGAAACCTTCCTCCTCGCTGGAGGTGCCGGCATCGGCGGCTGATTTCCAGGCGCTGATGGATAATACGTCAAAAATTTCGCAGGTATGGCCCTATGCGGGTATCGCGGGCGGCGATGAGGGTTTTGTGACAACGGATACCTGGCTGGCCGCGAAAGTCACAGAGCGTAACGCCTATGTCTGGGATCGTAATGTGTTCAACGACCTGGACAGGAATGATTGGTCGCTGCCTTACAGTGTAATATATTATGCCAACGTGGTATTGGAAGGCGCAGCCAAAAATGGTCAATCTCCCGGAGACTGGAATAATATCAGGGGGCAGGCATCTTTTTTAAGGGGATTTGCTTTTTACCAGCTGGCCCAGGAGTTTTGTAAGGCTTATGACCCGGCGACGGCGGCGACCGATGCGGGGCTGGTGCTGCGGGAGAGTTCGGACCTGAATGTGAAATCTGTCCGTTCTAGCGTGGCACAGACTTATGCGCGGATGATCGCCGACCTGTCTGCGGCAGTGCCTTTGCTGCCGGTAGTGGCTGTTGTGAAAACCCGTCCATGCCGGGCGGCGGCCTATGCCATGCTGGCGCGTACCTATTTGTCTATGGGCGTGTATGAAAAGGCTGGCTTTTACGCCGATTCGAGCCTGCGGCTGACCGGAACACTGATCGACTATAACAAAGTCAATGCCGGGTCGGGCGCCCCTTTCGCCCGTTTTAACGACGAGGTTTTGTTTCATACGACCAGTTTCCCGACAGCGATGCTTTTGCCACCTAAACTGATGGTGGACAGCAATCTGTATGCCTTATACGAGGGAGGTGACCTGCGCAAGACAGTATTCTTTAAACCACAGCCGGGCACCAGCTGGTTTACTTTCAACGGCAGCTATGATGGGACGGTGATCCTGTTTAACGGGCCGGCCAGCGACGAGATGTACCTGGTGCGGGCGGAGTCGGAAGTACGGGGAGGCAATTTAACCGCCGCCTTGACCGACTTGAACGGATTAAGGAAGAACAGGTATGCGAGCGCGGTATACCAGCCGCTGGCTGGCGCGAATCAGGCTACGGTTTTATCCTGGATCTTACTGGAAAGGAGGCGGGAGTTGTTATTTCGGGGATTGCGCTGGACGGACCTGCGAAGATTAAACAGGGAGCCGGCTTTGGCCACGACATTAAAGAAAATGGTAAACGGTCAATTATATGAGTTGCCGCCGGGTGACGCGCGGTATGTATGGCCGATACCGCAACAGGTAATTAATGATACCGGCATGGCACAAAACTAACAGGAAAAGGCCGGCGGGTGCCGGCCTTTTCGAAGCCACATTCAACATCAGCGAGGATCAGGGTTTCAAGTCTTCATGCGTAATAGTAGACAGGTCCGGCTGGGCAGGATTGGCGGTGCTGCGGTTGGCCTGAACCGCGCAGCGGTTAGATCCTGTGGAACAGGTGGGTTCCAGGGAGCTGAAGGCGTACTGGCTAGGGTCGCCGATCTGCGCCTGGGTGCCGTTGAACTTCCACCAAACGGCGGTTGGTTTGTTACTGGCTTTAGCCGCATGAGTGCTGAACGCGCCGCCGATGCCTAAAACGAAGGCGAGGGCTACGATGGCTGCTTTTGAATTTTTCATGGTACCGGGATGCTATTTTTACTAAAAAGCAAACGAAAAACTTAAATAATGAATAAAAAAATGCCTACTCTTTTCTGCGGGTTTTCAGCTTTCCCCCGTTGGATCGTTATGGAAAACGTGGTCAGGTCAATTCGTAATGTTTGCGTTTATTGTCTGCAAGTTGCAAGGCAATGGCCGTAATACCCGCTAAAAGAAAAGCCCAGTTAAAAGCCAGGTGTACAGGCCATGACATATTTTCGAGAATTCCGCCACAGGAGCAGGGGACTTTGCCCCAAAAGTGTAGTAGAATCAAAGATATGTAAGCGGTAAACGCTGCCATGAGTAAGGTAGACAGTAAGAGGCCAATGAAGCGGGTTCGGTTAAAGCAGAGCAGCCCGGCCAGCGTAAGTTCTCCTGCCGGGAGTATGTAAAGCAGCACATCGGCTAGTCCATGAGCAAATGGCTGCAGGTAAAGCTGGCTGCGAAAACGGTCAACATCTATGAGCTTGCTGGCAGCGGCATAAGTAAATAGGATGATGAGCAGGAACGGGACGGCGGATTTGATGAAAGATCTCATGGCGTTTGTTTTGGTTAGGACAAAGTAAGGTGGGGGAGAAATGGTAAAACAGTATGAAATGGGTAGTATACCCTTTGATTTGCATTGATATGGTTGATAATGAGCGATATGATTTTTTAGATCAGGTGTTTTTGAGAACACCTTTTTATAGTTTTGAAGATTATGCACTGGCGAAAATGCCGGAAGTGCTCGTTAGGGAAGATTTTCGTAATGCCCTCTGGCTGGCCAGCCCGGTATTTTACAGGGTGTTGGAGAAGAAGGATTTTGACTTTGGGGCGTTGCAGGAAAAGGAAAAGCTGACGCTGTATAAATATTATAACCGGATGTCTTTCCGGCCGACACCGTTCGGAGCTTTTGCCGCTTTCAGCCTGACCGGCTGGTCTGCCGAAGGCCAGGTCCGGCTGGATGCCGGGGCGAACTCGATTTTGCATTTGCTGCCCGCCATGGAGTGGAAGGCAGGACCGGAGGCCCCGACCCAAGCAGATGATATGGATTTGCTGTTAAGCGCCAACCCGACGCTTTACCGGCTGGGGGATGCCTGGCGCTATACCCGGTCCGTGGCGGAAGCTTCAGGAAGGCTGGTCTTTTCGCTCCAGGGCCTTGCCGCAGAAAAATTAAACAATTACCTGGTCCACAAAACCCGCAAAGAGCCCGTGAGCAGCGCGGTATTGATCGAGGGTTTGCTGAACCGCTCCGATTGTTCTCCGGCTGAAGCCGCGGATTATGTCGCTTTCCTGGTACAGGAGGAAGTCTTATTTACCCCGCATACCCCGGGCCTGATCGAAGAAAAAGGCTGTGGTGCCGCCGGTGACCTGGTCAGCCCCTGGGAATGGCGGGGGCCATTATCCCTCCGCTTATCGGAAAGCGGGCGGCTGTTTCAACTGGCGGAAAGGCGGCGCATGGCGGAGCCCGGGGTAGCCGCAGCCGGTTCGGCACCCTTGTTTTATGCCGCGCTGGAACGGCCCTGGTTGAAAGGGGGCATGAACCGGCAGGTACAGGAACAGCTGCAAGCCGTGATTGCGATGCTGCAAAAAATCGTTCCGCAATACCCGAACCGGGTTTTGCAGGAGTTTAAGCAGGCCTTTAAAGCCAAATTTGAGTCGCAGCGGGTCCCGCTGTTAAAAGCGCTGGATCCTGATGCCGGCATCAGTTATGGTCAGCTGCACCGGGAATCCGGCGGGCAGAGCATGTTGGAAGGCCTTAGGTTCCCGGTAAAAGGGGAGGGCAGGAGTGAACTGGAATGGAGCGCGGTTCACCGGCTGTTCCTGCGCATCTGGCTGGGAAACGGTCAGCGTCATACTTTTGATCCCGTGATGATTGCGGATGAAGACCTGCTGGACCTGCAACCGACGGATCCGGCCCTGCAGCTCCCGCCGAGCCTGGCCGTCCTGTACAGCCAGGCCGGCGGAAAGCTGGTGCTGGAAAGTATCGGCGGGGCTTCTGCCACCGCCCTGACCGGGCGTTTTTCCGTGTTCAGCCCGGCGGTAGAGGCCCTTTGCCGGGAGCTGGCGGAAGCAGAATCCGCTGCCAACCCGGAGGTAGTCTTTGCCGAGATCCACCAGCGTTCCCACCGGCATGTGGACAATATCAACCGGCGGCGACCGGTTTACGGACATGTCATCCCGCTTAATGTATTTCCCGGGGCTGCTGGAAGCCTCCAGATCCCGCCGGAAGACCTGCTGCTCTCCGTACGGGGCGACACCCTGGTGCTGGAATCCCTGGGCCTGGGCAAACGGGTAGTACCCCGTTTGCCTACTGCTTATAATTATCATCATAATGAGCTTTCCCTGTTTCGCCTGTTGTGTGACCTGCAGTTCGAGGGGCTGCGGGCAGACCTTTCCTTTAACCCGGAAAGATTATTCCCCGGGATGGAATATTACCCGCGGATAGTTTACCGCGATTGCATCATCAGCCTGGCCCGCTGGCACCTGAGGACCGCGGAACTGGAGGGGCTGACCGCAAAGCCCAGTTCACTGGGTAGGCTCCATATCTTTCGGCAGGAGCGCGGGATTCCCCGGCATGTGTCCCTGGGGCTGAGCGATCAGCAACTGGTCTTTGACCTGGGCGATGACGGGGAAGCTTTGTTCTTTTTAGCCTGTCTGAAGGAAGCGAAAACCGCGGTGCTCCGCGAGTATCTTTTTCCCGGTGATGGGGTGACCTCGGAGAGAAAACGGCTGGCCGGCCAGGGCATGGCCTTACTGAAACGGAACACAGCAGTTTACCGGGGAATTTCGCCTGCGGCTACGCCGGTCAGCCCGCTGCCGGAAAGGACTTTCCTGCCCGGCGGGGAATGGCTGTATGTTAAAATTTATTGTACGCCGGGGAGCGCGGACCGGATCCTGCTGGAAGTGGTGCTTCCGGTGTTGGAACGTTACAGAACCAGGATCAGGGGATGGTTCTTTATCCGTTACCAGGACCCCGAAACCCATCTCCGCATCCGCTTCCGGACCGACGGGGCAGGCTCCGGATTCCTGCTGGAAGCCTTAGGTAAAAAGCTGGCAGGTGGTTCACACCGGGAGCTGGTGCGGGAATACCGGCAGGATACCTACAGCCGGGAGCTGGAGCGGTATTCCCCCGAATTGATCGAAAGCGTGGAAGATTTTTTCTGCGCGGGCAGTGAATATATCCTGGCCCTGAAGTCAGCGGAAATAAATCAGGAAGCCGGGGTAGGGGAGATGGATCCTTTTAGCATGGTCTGGGAGATGTGCCGGTTATTTATCGCAGACCTGGCGGTACTGGCCCTTTTCCTGGACCGGTCCGGCAGCCGGTTTTTAAACGAGTTTAAGGCGGATGACCAGCTCCTGTCAGACCTGGATCAGCGGTACCGCCGTTATTCGGGATCCCTGCGGACCGCGCTGGAGGAGAAAAGAGATCCGGGCAGCGGGTCAGCGTATTGGGAGCTGATGATGGATAAGCTGTCCGGCTTGGCAACAGCAACCACGCACTGGCCGGTTCCGCAGCGGGAAAACCTGCTGGCCGACCTTGTTCATATGCAGCTGAACAGGCTTTTTGCTTCCCGGCAGCGGGAACACGAGGGAATGATTTATCATCACCTGCATAAGTACGCGGTTTCGCTGGCTGCGCGTTCTCGTAGAAATTAATCAGGCATTGCGGTCCCGGTGACTGATGATCAGCGTGGAATTTAACCGCTGCATCAGTTCATCTCTGTAAGTCCGCCCGAGATCGATTACCACCTGATTAGATAACCGGATTTGCCCCGGTTCGACTCCCTTAACACAATTCAGGTTGACGATATAGGACCGGTGGGTCCTGCAGAACTGGGCAGCCGGCAGTTGCTCCAGGAGTTCACTCATGGTCAGGTAGGCTTTGATCTTTTCATGGGAAAGGTGTATATGAAGGTAATTCTGGTCGCTGGAAATATAGATAATGTCATTAGCCATGATCCGGACAAGCTTGCCCTTGATATCCGTTTTTACAAAAAATGAAAAAGGTTCTTTGACATGTTGATCGTCTTTTGATGAAAGTTCGGTTCGGATCTTTTGAACACACTTCAGGAAACGCTCATAAGAAATAGGTTTGAGCAGGTAGTCAGCTGCACCCAATTCAAATGCTTCTGGACCGAACTCCCGGTAGGAGGTGGTAAAGATAACTTTAGTACTTCCGCTGATGAGTTTTCCCAGTTCTATGCCGGAAAGGCCGGGCATATCCACGTCAAGGAAAGTGAGCCAGGGGGCTTGCATTGTTGTAATTGCTTCCAATGCCTGTAGCGGATCTGTGGAGGATCCGGTAAGTGTCAGACCGGGTGTCTTGCCGATATAATCGGTTAACACCTCTACGGCATGATATTCATCATCGATAATGTAAGTGGTGATCGTCATAATTGTATGGTCAGGTCCAATTGAAAGGTACTGTCGGTTTCTCTCGTATCCAGGTTATAATGGTTTTTGTAGGTATGTTCAAGCCGTAGCCGGGTATTCTCTATCCCGATCCCTTTTTCTGAAACGCCTGGCGCACGGTTTTTTTTGGTATTGGCAGTGGAAAACCGGAGGAGACCGCTTTCAGTGACACTCAGTCGGACAATGGCCTTATGGCTATTCATATCTCCATGCTTGAACAGGTTTTCTGCCAGCGTAAGTAGGATCAGCGGGATGATATGAAAAGGGCCGAGGTCGCCCTGGAGCACTAAATCAATTTCGAGCGGATAATGATACCGGTAACGGTTAATAGTGATCAGGTTTTCCAGCTGTTCGATCTCGTCTGATAAGGCTACTTTACCTTCATGGTCAGTCTTTTTTAGCGTGAACCTCATGATCTCTGCCAATAACAAGACTGCTTTCCCTCCATCCTCCGACAGTTTATAAACGGAGTTGTAGATAAAGTTTAGGGTATTAAAAAGCAGATGCGGATTGAGCTGGTGTTGTAAATAGGCATTGCGTGTATTGGCCAGATTTGTCTCCAGCTGTGCGTTGTCCCGGGCCAGGCCGAGCTGACTGATCTCCGCTTCAGCTGTTTTTTTGCGAAATTCAGCCATGTGGCTGATGGTCCAGTATATGGTAGCCATACCTGCATAATAGATATTTCTCAGGGAATCAATAACTACGAATTTTTTATATAAGGGAAAATTATGAGTAAAGTTATAGTGTCCTTTGTCCAGCCAATATTCTCCTGCTCCCTTAATGAGCATAAAAACCAACATTTCCACCAGGGTTAAGAGCAAGCAAAGGAAATATTTTGGCTTGTCCTTTCCCATGGTCTCATTTAGCAATATGACATGACAATAAAATACACCGATGTTAACCAAATAATAATAACAAAAATTGGCGACAGAGCCAAGATTTCTGTTTATATAATAGACAGTTGACTGTTCATAGATGATAAATAAGACCCAGAAAATGGTATGCCCGGCGACTTTTCGGCTACTTATAAGCGCAATTTTATCAGTCATATAGAAGAGTTTAAATTTCACATAGACAATGCTGTCATTTATGTAACATAATTTTAGGTGATTATTTAATATAGTAATATAGTAAAAAATAATAATATGAAAACGACAAAAAGAAATTTACCCAAAAGAGAAATTCAGTCATTGTACAATTACAGTAAAACTGAGGCCAGAAGTCCTGAAACCTCCACAGCCGGAGATACAACAACGACCTGTACTACGGTCATAACGACTACCCATTTCAATAAAAATTAACTTGAATTTCAACTGATCTAAATAAAAAAGTTTTGCTCAGGAACGAATTAACAACGGTAATGGAACTTGTTGGTCAGCTTCATAAAGCTGGCTATCCGGAAATTATTGTAACGGAACCTGGTGTAAGACCTTTTATGGACAGGTATGAAGAATTTTGCAGCAAAGCCCGGGATGCCTGGGCTTTTGCTGTTTTTTCAGATGCCGGAGATGAAACGCTGGAGCGTTATTTTACGTTTCATATGCGTGAAATCGGCTACCTGCTGGAGCAAATTGATGGTTCGACCCTGGATATTAAGGACACTGTCCAGCAACTGGTAGCCCTGGCGGATCACTTGTATACCTATTTTGGCCGGTATATTGACCAGCGAATGTTAATGCCCGCGGCTTACCAGGATTTTAAGCTGGCACAGTTAAAACCGATTTTCGAGTTGTTGTCGGATCGTTGGGCGGATGAGAAGATTGATCCAGAGCTTCAGGAATTGTTGATATCCACCTTCTCCTACCTGTTCGAAGGAGAACCTTTAAATTGCATTCCTTTTGGTTTTCTGTCTTATATAGCATCTTTTTTAAAAGAGCTGCCGGTTTTATTTGATGGTCAGGGAAGTAGGGGAATCAACGAAATGTTAACCAATAAGCTGATCGCTTTGAATTTTAATCACCTCGGTTTTTTTAAATACCTCCGGGATAAGATAGGATCATCGGTAACTGTCCTGCCGCTCTCCGCACAGATAGTGGAATTGCGGCTGCAGTCAGCGCGGTTACAGCCCAGGATCACCGAACAAATCCCTGCTTATGATCCCAACTGGCCCTGTATCGGGATCATGCTCAAAGGCTGGCTGATGGAGGAGGTTGAGCGCCTTGAAAAACAGCTTATCGAGGAAAGAGCGTTAAACTTAAGCGCGGGTATCCTGGATAAGATCGGGCTTGATCTTTCGGTGGCGCAACTGGCCTGCCTAATCAAGGCATTGTTTGACGGCGGTGTTGCTGCCTCCGATACCTTAAAAGCGGTTTTTAAATTTTGTACTGTACACTTTTCGACCAAACGCCAGCTGACGATTTCCCAGGGAAGTTTAAGTAAGGAATATTACAGCATCAGCCAAAAGACTGCGGCTGGAGTGCTGGAACTGCTTCAAAAAATGACTGAACGGATCAGGAGGGATTACTTCCCGGTAGTGGCTGCAGTAAGTGTAATAATTTTTTATCACTGAGAAAAGTGATCAGTTCCCCCAACCAGTTATAATTAAATTCTTTCTTACTCAGAAGGGCATCCGGCGCTATCTGCACGATATCCCCCAATGTATTAAAACCCATCTCGAATGCCCGCGTTTTAAACTCATCGCTGAGTTCAAGTTCGCCAAGTTGCCGGGCTATTAAAGCTGTTTTAAAAGAATCGTACATTGTTGGTTGATTCGACTATGTTTACTTCAGCTAAAATAAAGAAAATCGATCATATATGAGCGGATAAATCACGTTTTTATATTTCAATTTCGGGGTTGGGATGATCAACCGAAATGAAGAATTTAATAAAGTGCTTGGTGATAGATTGAGAGATATACGTACTTCTCAACTATTGTCACAACACGAATTATGGGTTCTTTCCGGAATCAATACTTCTCAGATCGGGAAAATTGAAAGAGGTGTTGCAAATCCAACCATAAGTACTGTGCTGGAATTAGCAAAAGCTTTAAATGTGTCTGTTGATGCACTGATCCCGCCGGATTCCTATTTGAAGTCTGCAGAGACGGCTTAGTATCATTTGTCTTAAATTATCAAATATCCACGTGCCTTTATTCCGGCGAAGAATTCTATATTCCTCCAAAATACAAGTTTTTGATTTAAAACATAATTAATTGACGTTGAAAAATTGACTTCCTCTTATAAGCTAAACCACACTTTAAGACAGCTTAGAATGTTGCAAATTTCTTATTCAAATGCTTTAACCGACAATTGCATAAAAATGGTAAATCATCTTTATTTCTTGATAGAGGTTTCAAGTACCTCGATATCGTGATGACGAAAATATCAGCGCTGAAAAGCCGAATAAGAAAGGATCTTAAAAGTCTATAATTCGCTAAGAATGGTAATCTAAAAAAATGAAAGGTTGGTTCGGTAAACAAAATAGCGTGATTTCCGGATTGAATAATAAAAGCCCCGATAATTCAGGGCTTTTTATTTTCTTAAACCGGTCGTATCGGCTAAAATCAGCCAATTTAACGGATAATTAATGATTTTAGTTTAATAACACCAGAACATTGATTCTATGTCATCCTTAATTTCAAAAGGTAAAGCTTCGTTCTTGATGTGAACGCTACATATTGGACTCTCAGAAATTGTTATACAGTCCATAATTTTTAGATTATTTTGGGTGAAATAATCTGAGTGTTTTTTTTCAATCGCTGTTAAATACCTTACAGCAAAATTGAGTTGTTTTGCTCTTGACATTTTCGTTGATTTTCTTTAAAAAAATTAGGAACATGTTGATTAATAGTCTAATGAAACTGGTTATTTCTTCTTTCGAAACAATTTAATGACAATTTTCGAAAATTGTTTTAACACTTTCAAATATTTTTTTCTAATCCGGCTAAATCCTATTATTGGTTTAAGAAGTTGTTCAAAGGGATAATATATCAAAGCAAAAAATATCTGCTTATTAACATAGACTGGCTAGTATTAATATTTTATCGAATTGCATCAGCTGCCCCTCCGGACGGGCTTTTTGCTGTATCTTTTCCATGAAAAGGATGTCGCTTCGATCCCTGCCAGGTGACTGATTCTATTCGATATCAACAGCTTCGCTGCTGCATTTTCGCTGCACTGCAAAAGCAACCGCTTTTCCTTCAAACTGCCTCCAATCCCAATTAAGCGCATCTTTCAGGACTTCACTTGTTTACCCGCTTCATTTAATTACGCCGGGAAAAGCTGCGCTCGCCTTCTTTCTGCACTTAATTTCCTGCTAAAATTGCAGATGCTTCTAAGATGCTATTTTCCAAAGAAAACGGACAAAAGCGGCGTCAAGATCGGTCAGCCCGGTCGTACGAACGCATAATGTCCTTCGCTGCGCTGCGGCCACCCTCCGGGACTTATAGTTCTCCCGCCCGGGCTTTTCGACCGTCTTTTTGACTTTCTTTTTTACCGTTTTTTCTTTTGAAAAATAGCTTTTCAGGGAATTCTTCGGGAAAGAGGGAAACGAAAAACAAATTTTTAACCCTTTTAAATCATTTAAAAAATGAAAACAGCAGAAAAAAATGCAAACGGTGTACAAGGTGCAGCAGCAAAAAACAACCAAACAGTTAACCGTATTGAAAACCGCCCAAGCCTGACAGGAAAGGAAGCTAAACAAGATGAAATCGCTAAAGATCAAACACCTGTTCAAACTTCGCAAACCGGCAAAGCCAATCCTGCCGAGATTAAGACCGGTAGCTCCACTACAGTGGATAACCAACCCGCTAACGTTGCGCCCTTTACCGCAGGACAAGGGATAGGCGAACCGAAAGCCGAACCTGACAAAGTCGGCGAAGTGAAAGCGGAAGCGGTTAAAACGGACGAAGTAAACGCCGAGCCTAAAAAATTCGCTTTGAACTTAGAGCAAACTTTGAAATCGGTGGAGAGCCTGCACCGCTTAAGCATTCAGCGTATTACCCTCTTATCCCGCATCAAGTTACTGGAAGATTTTGAGGTGAAATTGATTGAGGAAAATGACGAACTGGAATATAACCCTTATCAGGGCTGCAAGCTGATTATTAAAGATGATAAAGGCCGGGAGTTTGTCACCAACACGCCAAACCTTATCCGGATGGTTTCACAATTCATTTTCGACGCTTGCCACGAAAAACTGGCCGAGATCGAATCGAATATCATTTTTCCCAATGCTTAAACAAATTGTGCTCCCATCCCGAAAGTAACGGGATGGTGAGCATTTTTTATGGTTTTACAAAAAACAGCATTTCTATGTACGAGCAATTTATAGAACTGACCAACCAAATATTTTGGGAGGGCTACGCCGAAACACTGGCAAGAGAAAACCCGGCAAGGTTTCAAATAGAATTAAGCGATTTTATGAATACCTACGAATTTTAAAGCAATGGAGGACACAATTTTTTTACTGGTCAAAGTGTGAAAATTAAAACCAGTTACCAAAGCGTACACGATGCTATTTCCGAATTGCAATCCAAAGCAGATTACAGCATAGGCAGCACCGAAAATATACAGGTTATCGAAACCGAAATAATGGATTTAAAACTAAAAAATAAACATCATGGCACATCAAATAAATTTCAATCAGAAAACAGGCAAAAATAGCTTTATGAGCGTAAAAGAAAAAGCCTGGCACGGCTTGGGGCAGATTATAGACCGCTACCCAACAAGCAGCGAAGCGATACAGCACGCGGGTTTAGATTACATAGTAGAAAAACGGCCTTTGTTTACTTATGATACCGCTAACCATTTAGGTGAGAGCAGCTACGATGTAATAATTCCTGAAATTGAAGTACCTAATTTTTTTGCAACCGTTCGGGCAGATACCGAACAGGTTTTAGGCGTAGTTGGCAACGATTACGAAGTAGTACAAAATCGTGATGCGTTTTCATTCTTTGATGAAATCGTAGGCGGTGGCGATGGTATTTTATACGAAACGGCGGGGGCACTGGGCAACGGTGAACGGGTTTTTATTACCGCCAAATTACCCGATTATATAAGGGTGGGTACTAAAGATTGGATAGAACAATATTTGTTTTTAACTACTACGCATGACGGTTTAGGGAGTATAACAGCAGCTTTTACGCCGATTAGGATAGTTTGTAACAACACACTTAACGCAGCTATGAATAACCATTCAGGGGCGATTAAAATACGCCATACCGCCTCCGCTACCGAAAGGCTTAAACAGGCGCATACCTTAATGGGTATCAGTAAATCTTTAGCAGGTGAATTTGAAGGCTTATTTAACCAGTGGGCAAAAGTGCGCATTACTGACGCACAGGTTAAAAAACTGATACAGATTGCAATGGCACTTAACAAAGAGGTTTTAGGGAATTTAGCTGAGGGCAAATTAGATTTGCTCTCTACCCAATATATTAATATGGTAGATAACGTGTATGAGTACGCATTAGGTAGCCAGACCCAGCAGATGGAAACCACAGCCGGAACGGTGTTCGGTGCTTATAATAGCGTAACAGGGTATTTTCAAAACATACGCAGTTTCAAAAATGATGAAGCCAAGTTTAAATCTATCATGGACGGGACAGCCAGGCAAAGGGCGCAAACCGCTTTTAATCTTTGCTGTGATTTTGCGGTGCGGGGTAGCGAAGCCTTGATTTATAACTAATATACTGTTAAGGGGGGGCAATCCCCCTTATGGTCAAAAATGCCCGGCGGCGGGCTATCGCCCGCCCGGGGAACGCCCCCTGTTATCTTATCTTTGGTGATCTTTCGTGATAACAGGGGGCGTGTCAATTACTTGAATAGTGTAGTTTATGCCGTTAAGATATCTGCGGCTTTACCCCACCGGTGATAGGGTTAAAAGTTCTCCGGATCAATCGGTATGCATTATTTATATCCAGCTGGAAGCTGAGTACAAGCACGATCCATTGCAGATGTTGCTAACAACATAGTGAAATTATGTACTAACAGCGACCTGATTTTAAGCGCAGCATTGCTAGCCGGAAAGGAGAGATATATCTCGACTATTTAATTTACTATCAAGTTATCCCTTGTAAGGGCAAATGTTTTCGCTATTTACTTCATAATTTCTTGTTGTTTTTATTTGACGCTTAAATATGTTTTCAATCAATGTCAACTTTTTCCAGGTATAATTCTTCGGGCGTTTGCGACGTAATTTTCTATAGACCAACACATTTTCATGAATGTTACGTTAACCACCAGTTCATGTTCCTGACAACCGGAGACCATAGAATGAAAGGAGGCGCTGTCATTATCAGCATATTAGGATGTTTGAACGGATTTGGTTAGTTAATAAGAACTGAATACCTCATAATGGATCTGAAAATGAAATTTCGCTGAAATTTTTCAATCTCAGTAATTCGAGCCTTAAAACACGAGTTGTTTAGAAGGCTTGCTTATGTATCCTGCCTGTTCACCCACTCTTTGGCCGATTCAACATCCGTAAAATACTGCGTTGTGATAATTCCGGCCATGATATCGATGCTTTTCCGTGCTGACAGCTGGCTAAAAGTGCTGGATGAAAAAACATGGGCAAAATATTTCAGCCCTGCTTTTTCCATCATTGGAAACCAAACGTTACCTACCCATTCCGCTGCTTCAGACCAGTTGCCCAGCACATGCGTATTATCATTGACGACCCGGTCACATTTGTTTTTCTCCAGCATTTCCCACATGATCATACAACCCTGTTTAACAGATTCCAGATCGTGAAAACCAGTCCAATCTACATCCAACCGGTTATGTCTCGAGTTAAAGTTGATGGAAATGTGCCGGTCGCGGTAATAAGTGGCTGTCCTGGTTACTTCCTGCTTTTCAGGCCCGCCAAGGGGCAGCCGGAAATAAAATGTTGAACCTGCGCCGGGCTCGCTTTCGATCCAGAAACTTCCTCCGTGGCGCCGTAAAATTTCAGCAGAAATAAATAGCCCGAGGCCTAAACCTTCAAAACGAATGGCCGTGTTATCGACCCGGTAATATCGGTCGAACAATTTATCGAGATTCTCTTTGACTATTCCAATCCCGAAATCCTGCACAGAGACAATAATATTGTCATGATCTACATAGCTGCCAATGATCACCTGCGTGGCCTCCGGCGAATATTTAATTGCGTTTGAAAGAAAGTTATTCAATACTTGTTCGAGCCGGTTCCGGTCGCCGTTATAAGTGATATCCGGATTGCTCGTGAGGATCAGCTGATGTTTTGGCGCAGTATATTTCATGCTTCTGCATCCAATCCTGTTTTGATTTTGCCGAATGGTGGGTTTGATATAGCTTGGTCGAAATGCCCAAATTCTTTGTAGTTAAACATTGAATCATTTATCCATTTAGCTTCTGGTAACAGCTTTTTGCCTATTTCATAATATATAGGATTCAATTCTACACAGGCAATATCAGTACAGTCCCGATAGTGGTACGCTGCAAAAGCTAACATCCCTATTCCTGCACATAAATCTATGGTTTTAGCCTCGCTGTAAATGTTAAGGCTAAAGTCGTTGGCTAAGTCGTGGGGTGTAAAAAATGCCCCGGTTTCTGAATTTACGGATGTAGCGGATTCGTTAAATTTTTCAAAGACTGTTATCTTTTCTTCGTAGGTTAATACTTCTTTCTTTAATAGTTCTACAGCTATATTATGCGCTTTAATTTCTTGTTTTGTAAGCTTTGCCATTTATCTCTTTCAGATAAATAGTCTGCTCTTTTACAGAATGCCCTAAAAAAGAAAATAAATTATTTAGAAATTATATAGTTAGCCAAATAAGCTAAACAAATAATGCCTATAGTATATTCTAAAATGATTAGCGATATGGAAAACCAGTTTTTTATTTTAATCTCTTTTAAATCTAATTTAAATCCCCAAAATATAAAAGCAGTATACAATAAGACGATTGGAGTTTTAACAATCGTGGTTTTTAACGTGTTTGTATTATGCGAATTTCTATTTAGATTATTGTAGTATATCTTTATGTTATCGGGTATGTAAACTTCTATCAACTTATCAAACAATGATAGGTTAATGATAAAAAAGATAAAAAACAATACGCAGGAGTTGGTAAATATTAATCCCTTATTATAGCCGTAGTCCCACCAGTATTTAGATACAATGTTTATAACATATTTACCCTTTTGTAAATATTGAATCTCTTGATATTTTTTATCTAAAACTTCAGCCTTTTTGTTTAAACCAAGTACTTTAAGTTTATTAATTACAGTTTGGTATAGGGTTATTTGGTCTTCATAATCACTTTCTGCATCTATAACTATTGTACATTTTGTGAAAGGTATTTTGAATTTTGAAAAGTCTATATTTCCTAAAATTAATAATTTATCAGAGTTTTCAGGAATTACTAATTTGGTTAAATCAATGAACCCCGTCATATTAGTTAAATCGAGGTTTTTGAAAATTGAAGTATCTGGTAAGGTTGATGATAAAAATTCAATGGTGTCGATTTTAGAATTTTTAAGTATGAATGTATTTTTTAAGTTAGAGTAGGTTACTAACATATTGTGTATTTTAGAGCTATCAATTGTAAAATTGTTGGCAGATTTCATTAAGCTGAAGTGTTCAAAAGTTCCATTTTGGATTTTGAAATTCGGTATAATTGTGTCTTCCGGAAATTTGGGGTCGTTATACCTGTTGTAAACAAAAAACTTATCGATAGACACATCTTGAATATTTATGCTTTTACAGTTCAATAAATTCATTGTTAAATATTTAATTGATTGTCCGGTAACATTCAGATTTATGCTGTTGTAAACCTTTAAATTGATATCAGTGTCATTGATTTTATACGTAGATGTATCTCGTAATATTAAGGTATCTAATATTTTAAACTCTTCGGCTGTGAAGTTTAATGTTTGTGTAAAGTGTCGATTAGCAATGTAGATTATTGCAGCATTATAATGAATGCCTGTTAGTTTTCCAAATGCAATAGCTTTAGGGCCGATGTCTTTTCGAATGATAGTATCTTGTCCAAATCCTATGAAATGGAACCCGAAAAGTAATATTAGGATGATATTTAAGGTTTTCATAACGAGGAAGTTCAGGTACAGTAAATCTAACTGTTTTATTTGAAAGGTACTCAGTTAAAATTTCTTCAAACTAATCAACCTCCCTCTTTTTTCTCGCACATATATCTTATTACCTACTCAATAATAGAAATAGAAAAGAATATGCCATTTGAAAGGGGAGAGCGAAAACCGGGGGACGTGTACCGGGAGTTAAGAATAAAACCACGAAGGAAATCAGACAAAAAATACAGTTGGTTTTGGCTAATAAGGTTGAAGAATTGGCTGATGATTTGGCTATGATGCCAGAGCATAAGCAATTGCAAATCCTTTCAGCAATAGCCCGCCATTGGCAAAATGACTAAATTTTTTAGCATAGTTTTGTGGCGATGTTTAATCTAAAATTTGAAGCAGTAATAGGTGATGAGCGGATAAATGTTTGTTCGTCGCCCCGGTAGGGATGGATAATGAGTATTTTATGGTATTCGTCAATATTTATTGCTACGGTTCATTAGTTAAAACCAATAACCAATGGATACGATTGCACGTGAATAAGCACGAACTAACTGTTGATGGTGTTCAAGCCCTTGGTGAACGGATTGATGAAAAATAAAAAGGATAACTACCTATCAGTTAAACGATTTTGTGATTTATAAGTAATATAAATTTAACCGTAAATTAATAACAATTAAACATAGGGCTTGTTTTTGGTACATAACTCACCTGAATATGAGCCTGAAAATAAGATTATTACAAAAACAACTTCATGAAAATAAACTTTTAAAAGGAAAACGCCTCCAATTTATTCCGTTAGATTCTTCTTTAAATTCGGAATGGTTATTCATCATTGATGGAGACATAAGAAATATTGAACACTATTTAACTCCTGAACAAATTCAATTATTGAACGAAAGCAAAAAAGAAGTTTAAATAAAAAAAGCCCTTTTTTGGGGCTTACTTAAAATACATAACTCTCACATTATTATTTTATGGTACTCTTGATATAACTTAAACGTTAAGATTTTACGATTATTCTACCCCTTACTTTTAAAAACAGATTGGCTTGAAGTAAACCAACCTGTCGGAAATACGCATTTAATCAATAGTTGCTTTTGTACGGCAATTGCAACAGGTTTGTTTCGTAAATCTGGATAAAAAGAAAAGGGGTTCACACTCGCTGTTTACCCCTTCTAACTATTGATTAAATGCCACTATTCTCATAAAGGCACATAAATGATGGCAAATATTATGCCAATGTAATTAATAGTTAAATATTTAAATTTATTGAAACGATATTGGAAACATCGGTTTTAGTTTTTTTGATTGGGAAATTAGAAACATTTGACTTTTTTTAACTCCTGGGTAAATTCAATTATTGAATAAAACCAAAAAAGAATTTTAAATTAAAAAGCCCTTTTTAGGGGCTTTAAAAAGAAATAAATACTTGCAAACAATATATTTGTTTCTCAGTTTATTCATTAGTTATCTTCAATAGGGTTGTTTATAACTAAAAATGCAAAGGCTTGCGTTCTAAACGGACGTAAGTCTTTTTTATTATTACAGATTGAATAGTTTAACATCTGAAAAGCATTTTAATCTAAGGCTGATGATAAGATAGGGTTAACAGTAATTAATAATTACCTTAGATACTTACCCCTAAACGTTCTTGTAATGACAGATATAAATAATCCCACTCAGAAAAATATTCATTGTCCCAAATGTTCTACCGTATCATATCATAGAGTTTCAAGAGGTAGCTTATTTAAATTATTATTCTTCTGGTTACCAATGCATAGATATAAGTGCTACAACTGTATGAGTAAATTTTATGTGAGGATTTAATTATTTTCCGGGTGTTTTGTTATTTCTTTCGTATTTAGCTATCCAACCCAAATGAATTAATCTTCTTTCTTCTTGAAATTCTGCTTCTTACATTCCTTTTTTTGCTTCCGGGTTAATGTTTTTTTAACCTTTAATGGTGGTAGAAAAATAGTATGAATTTCTCTAATCAGATTTTTAATTTCAGCAACATCAGATTTGAGGGATGATAACTCATTCTGAATTTTTTGAAGTTCTTTTTCCATTGATTAATTATGAAGTAAGAGGGGTTAATAACCCCTCTTTACTTTAAAACATTTTGCTTTGTGATGGTTTGATTATCTTTTTATTTAATCGTTCCTTAACGTAGGCTACAATTACATTTGGGTTGGCGTGTATATTACGTTGACTTATTGTTTGTATACCAACCCCTGATTCAAGGTCGTACCAGTCAGCACTATGTTTAAGGGCATAAAATTTAAGGTGTGACGATATATCATATTTTTCCCTAAATGCTCTCCAACGTTGCCCTAAAAAATCCTTATGTGCTCGTATCGCTTTGGGGGTATTACGATTTGCAAACACAAAATATTCTTTGGGTGTATTCCCAACATAATTATCGAACAAGTTAAATAATTCATCAGTTAATTCCCATTTTGCCTCATTGCCATTTTTAGTTTTTTCCGCCTCCAACCATAATATTCTTTTTTCAAAATCTAAGTTGTAAGCCTGTATCCGGGTTATTTCAATTGGCCTAACATTGAGAAAAAATAAAAGCTTTGCAGCAATGTATAATTCTCTGAACGCTTCATCATTCGCTAATAAGTCAACAACATTTTTTAGTTCATCTTCTTCAAAAATTACAAATCTGGAAGAATCATTTTTTAGTGGTTTTCTTTTCGGATAGTGTAACCGGATTATCAGGTATTATTTTTTGTGTGACCAACAACTTAAAAAATAGGCTTAAATCTCCACGGTAACAATTGTATGATACTTTACCCCAATTCCTATCTTTTGCAGTAGTTTGTAAAAAGTTTTCAATGTCCAGATATGTGAAGGTGTTGGGATTAAATTGAACTCAATTTCATTCCACGTTGAGACTAATATAGTCTGGCCTTTTTTCTCTTTCATTTTTCGTAAAGCTATGATAATTAATAAAATTTCGTTCCCTGTTTCGTTCCCTACAACCTTAAAAAGTGCCTTAACGATATGAAAAAGACCCTATTTTGGTTGAAAATAAGATTGAATTGCTCGGTTTAATGACCAACAGGTTTTTACCAGTGTTCGATTTTTACGAACGTATGAATTTTATTGCCGCAGATCAATACGTTTTTATGTTTACACAACTATCTATTAATTAAAAAAGGTGATTTACGTACTCTTTAATAATTGCAGCATTGTTTTTGTATTTGCTGATAAAATTCCCCCATAAAATTTTTATCTTTTGCAATAATTTTTCTGATTTTTATAATAACACTTCTAATTATAAAAATGCTGAGCAGCAGAAGCAATGCTTGGTTTCAATTACCTGGATTGGGAGGTATCAATTTTATAGAAACATATTTAACTAACTTGCCGTATAAAACGATAACATAAAATGATATATCATTAAAACGGCTTATTTTAAAATTCTCGCTAACAGGAAGGATGTCTTTTTCATCCTTTTAGTTAGTTTGCTTTTTAGTAGTCAAGTATCCGCCCAGCATGCCATTCGTGCGTCGCGTGCAATTGCCCATGTAGGCGAGAATCGCGTTATTGTAGATAGTATTTATAATATAAAAATTAATGGAGATTCTACAGTTTATCTTGATTTAGGCAGAAACGGAGGAAAGGCTGCCCTTGTCGTGGTAGTACACATGAAATCAGGAGTTAAATTCGAAAAGCGAGCATTGGATGATTTTAAAATGACAGTGTTGGAAGTAACTGGAAACATAGTCTTAGTTGCTAATCAGCCTTATTTGGTAGTATCAAAAAAGGAAAACATTTTTTTCTTTTCTCCTGATATAAACCGCAAATGGCTTGCATTGTCTCAAACATCTGTTCCTCATTATCTAATAGCTTCACCAAGAAATAATTCGGCTGATTAATTATTGCATTGCCTCATTAATCTTAATTAAACTGCTGTTTAGTGTATTAGTATTCGCTTGATTTGACTCATTCCCTTTCCGCTTAATTTTATCTGCCAAAATCTGATTTTTTAGAGTGTTACTTTCAAATATTGCAACACCAAGATCAGTTTTTAGCTCATAGCGCAATGATACGCTGGCTAAAATTGATTTCCAGTCGTAAATATCTACGTAATCATTTGGCTTATTCGTAAAAACACCATAATTCGCAAGGAAATTTCTCAAAATATTATAACCTATTGACCTTTTAAAAAATAAATAAATGTTTACAATCTTGTTTTTGTATGTACGTAGCGCGATGAGTTCTAAATTTAGGTCAGCTTGATATTTTGTAGAGTCAGAGGTGCTCAATGCATAGATAAGGCAACTGTCAGCGTCAAACTTGTTATTGTTGTCTAAATAGGAAAGTTCATCATGTGGTATAGAACTGATGTCCGAACCTAAATTAATTCCGTTAAAGCTATTTATTGTAATATTTAACGAGCCTTGCAGTTCTGCCTGGGAAAATCCCGATAATGGCAAAAAACAAATCCATGCGATAAAAAATGCGATTTTCTTTGGGTTGAGGTGCCTATTATTACAATACAAGGGCATGTTTTTAATTATTAAAATATTTTCTCAAAAAGCATACCGAACTTCATATAAGTTAATAATTTATCTGAAAATCGAAATTAAATGCTATAGAAACTTGGTGCAAAATTAGAATCGTAAAAAATAAAAGCTAAAACTCTTCAATAATGATTACCAATGCCCCTCCCTCAGGAACAAGCGTTTTAGTTTTTTTATTTGTTAAATCGGTTACTTAATAATTCAGCTGATTTCAATAAGTTAATATTGGCGATTGCTCATCGTAAGTTATATAATGTTTTTTTTGAATTCTGTATCCGAACGAAAATGATGTTGTGGATATTGATTTAGCTCCATTCCTGAAGGAAGCGTGTTGAAAACTTCGAACTTTCGTTTTATATCTAACTGCCGCTGAAATACTATTCTAATGTTGCCGCTAAACCAGGAATGTCAATATTGAATGTCCCATCAGCTGATTCATCAAATTTACGTGTCGAGACCACGCGAACATCGACTGATGCAATAAATATTTTTAAATGATGTATTTTGTCTGTACATGCGATTTTCCTGGGTTCACACTATTCGTTATCTAATGTATTTTATTTCGCTTTGATCATTGTTTTGCCAGTAGGCTATTGATAACAGAAATCAACTTGTCAACATCGAACGGTTTTGGAATATAAGCATCATAATTGAAATTTCCTAATGATATCGCCATTTTATGATAAGCTGAAATCAATATTATCGGCAATTGGCGGGTTGATTCCTGGCTTTTGAGGAGATTGCAAATTTGCCCCCCATTTAGTCCGGGCATCATATAATCGGTTATCACTAAGTCAGGCTTATGCTTGTAAACGGTTTCAAAAATATCTTGTGTTTCTGAAACTCCACTTACCGTAAAATTACTGAAACGTAATGCAAGTTCCAGTACATTTAAAATATCAGTATCGTCTTCAATAATTAGAATATGACTTGGCATAGATATCGGAAATTTTAAGCAGTAAAAATAGATTTGAGCTTGTCTAAGCTGATTGGTTTGGACAGAAAATCAGAAACAAGGGGGTTGTCAATTGACTCCCGGATATCTTGTTTGTCAATTGTGGAAGATAATACAAACAGCTTACTTCTTTTTTCAGCGAGGGTCGCTAACTCCGCAAATTCCTTTAGGAATTGCCAGCCGTCCATGACCGGCATCCTTAAGTCAAGAAAAATGAAATCGGGCATCAACGAGGTAGAATCATAATTAAGTATTCTTAGTTTTTCAATCGCCTTTTGTCCATTACAACAAGTGTCAATTGTGGGATTTGGAAGCAAGCGTCTAAGCACCATTTTGAAGATCAAATTATCAAGCTCTTCATCATCGATAAGCATGATCGACGAATGTGTTTCGTTTAAATTCATCAATCTTTGAACAGTTAAATCACTTGAATGTTTAATAAATCATACAATAGATATGGATGTAGCGTTCAGGTTTTCTGTTGTGGTTAATATTCCCGCATTGTTTGTCGATAAGTTAATAAATCTCTATTCTTAAGATTAGTATGTGAATAAGTCATCTAAGGACTAGCAGAATTTTATATGGCATTACAAAGTCAAATGAATCATTTATCGACCCAAGTGTTTATTAAATCACATTATAAACGAAAGTCCCGAGCACTCACTGTCGGGACTTTTATTAATGACGTTTTGTAAATTACAAATTGATTGATGAATTATGCCTGCGGGTGGTGTACAATATCGGCCAGTTTACTTATATCAGTTCTGTGTTTCTTCATTATCTTGTTTTTAGCCCTTAAGTAGTCCTGGGCATGGCCTAGCCTGTAAGCTTCAGCCTCTGCGGCACGTTTTCCGCGTAAATAAAACCAAATTCCGGCCCCTGCAGCCAATGCCCCAGTGATGGCAGCCGCGATGTAAAGCATTGTGTTGTCTTTTTTGTTAAAAGGATTTTTCATAGGCGATATTTTAAAGGTCAACAAGCGGCAACCCTTTTAGTTGTTGATTTATTTAAAAAGACAATTGTTTAGGTATGAGTTAATGTCATTGTCGCGCGCTCTTGTTAATCAGGAACTTTAGATCTAAAAAAAACTTACGTAACGGAATTATCCTGGGAGCACTACACGCTCCAGATGAGCAGCCTGAGTGCGGTGATGTTTGTGATCGCTTTTCTGCTCATCCGGATTTCCGGCAGGCGCTTATTCGGCATACATATGCTACTGGAGACTTGAGAAGTTTGGCAAACTTCCTAAAAGATTACCGCATAATAAACCAGTCTCATTTCTCGGTTTAGGCGCCCTTCGAAACTTATTCAGTCACTATTTGCTTATTGCAGCGACCCTGTGCAGGCAAATATTTTGTTCGTTCCCACCGATGGCATGAAAGAAGCGTCCAAAAATGGTTTGTTAGTTATCATAATCGCTACAAATGACTTTAGTGCCCAAAATCAAAAAGGTAGTTTATAGTACGCAAACAAATTATACAGAAGATTGCTTGTTAATGTTAAAACTGAACTAGTGGAAGATAAGAAGCGCATAGCCATTGTTGGCGGAGGTCCAAGCGGCCTGTTCATGTTTAAAAGACTGGTGGACGCTAAGAGAACGGACATAGAGATAACCATCTTTGAGCAGAAAAAGCGATTGGGTGCTGGAATGCCTTATAGTGCCGAAGGTGCCAATGATGAGCATATTACCAATGTATCTGGTAACGAAATTCCCKTTTTGGTAACACTTCTGGCTGATTGGATCAAAAACGTACCGAAAGACACCCTTGACAAATTTCATATTGACCCGAAGCGATTCAACGAATATAAAGTATTGCCACGTTTACTGTTCGGTCAGTACCTGACTGAGCAATTTGACCTGCTGCAAAAACAGGCYAAAGAAACGGGTATTGATTTTGAGGTGCATTATAACAGTAAGGTTACGGATATCATTGATCAGCCTGAACGGGAAAYAATTTTGGTAGAAATTGATGGCGAAACGGAACTTGAGTTTGAYCAGGTAATTATTTGTACCGGCCATCACTGGCCGCAAAAACATGAAGGTATAGTGCCTAATTATTTTGATTCACCGTAYCCGCCAATCAAATTGGCCTTGAAATTGGACCACCCTGTGGCCATTAAGGGGTCATCGCTGACCGCGGTTGATGCAATCAGGACGCTGGCACGGCATAACGGAACGTTTGAAAAAGATAAAAAGGGGCAGCTATACTATCAAACCCTAGGCGAGAGCTCAAACTTTAAATTGATCCTGCATACCCGAAACGGGATGTTACCTGCGGTACGGTTTCACCTGGAGGATTCTCACCTTTCCAACGATTCCCTGCTCAGCCAGGAAGAGATCGCCGCGCATATCAAAGGTAACAATGGTTTCCTGTCGCTCGATTATGTTTTTGAAAAAGATTTCAAAGCACCCATACAAACCAGTGACCCTGCTTTTTACGAGCAGATCAAGAATATGAACATGGAAGCATTCGTGGCTAAGATGATGGAACTTCGTGAACGCCTCGATCCATTCCAATTACTCAAGGCAGAGTATGACGAAGCMGAAAARTCGATCAAACGCAAGGAATCGGTGTACTGGAAAGAAATGCTGGGCGTATTGAGTTTTGCTTTGAATTATCCTGCCAAACACTTGTCGGCAGAAGATATGCAAAGATTACAAGAGTCMCTCACACCGTTAATCTCTATCGTGATCGCCTATATTCCCCAAAGCTCCAGTGAAGAATTGCTCGCCTTACATCAGGCCGGTGTTTTAAGCCTTATTCCGGTAGGAGACGATAGTAAAGTGGAAGCAATGACCGAAGGTGGTGCAACCTACCACTATACTGATGAATCTGGTCAGAGCAAGGCTGTGTATTTTAAAACTTACATTGATTGCATCGGTCAGCCGCACCTAGCATTTGAAGATCTTCCGTTTAAAAGCTTGCTTAGCCAAAAAACGGTTTGCCCGGCCCGCGTTAAATTCAGTTCGACGCAGGAAGGACGTAAAGCGATGGAAGAGGGGAGAGCGGTATCGCAGGATCAAAACGGGGACTATTATTTAAAAGTTCCGGGCATTACCATTAATGACCATTTCCAGGTGGTTGATGCTTACGGCGCCTTTAATGACCGGATTTACATTATGGCAGTGCCTTATATCGGCGGCTACAACCCGGATTATTCCGGTTTGGATTTTAGTGAAGAAGCCTCCGCTACCATTCTCAAAAGACTATTTAAATGAAATTATATTTATTATTACTCGGGGCAGAAACCCCGGGAAGGAATATAGAACAACATGATTTTTTCTTTGGCATYGCCGATAGYCTGAAGGATCTGGTGACTGAAGTTAAATCCTTCTGGCCTGATGCCGGGAACAGTTTGCACATCGACGGCTGGCGGGAAGTGACCAAAGTGGATAATTGCKCTATCCGGGTGGTATTGMAAAATGACGAAGTRCCCGTTTCATTGAAAAAACTGTTCTTTTTAAATCTTGGAGGTTATACCTCCGGCATACTGGAAGAACAGCATTACACCGTATTGACTGTGCAGGAAAGTCGTATATTGGCTRTTCAAGCCGCCAGGAAAAGCGTCTTTTTTAAAACTAATTCCTTAAAAGGCGTCGCTRCAGCTCATATTGATGAAAAATATGGGGTTGATGTCGACAACATCTACCAGATCGAAGAATTGCTCTTACCTGCATTTAAAGAAAAATACCGGCTTGCAATCAGCGAGGGGGCAGAATTACGGGAGGATGAAATTCACCTGGGTTATTTTAAACTGGATAAGCTCAAATGACACCTGCTGAATTATTAATACGCTGGGTTAAATTAAAATACAAAGGCCATTTGATTAAACGAAGCGGTCAGCCTTATTTTAATCACCTGGCTGCTGTAGCAAAAATGGCCCGGTCGGCAACCAACATGGGTTATGAGATCGGTCTCTGTCACGATCTTTTGGAAGATACACCAACTACCGAAAATGAATTATTGGAAGCTTTGACCAGGGTCGGTTATACCAATTCAGAAGCGGGATATATTACAACCTGCGTAGTGGAGCTGACAGATGTATTTACCTCAAACGCCTATCCGAATCTGAGTAAAACGGAACGTAAAGCAAAGGAAGCAGAGCGTCTAATCTGTATCAGTCCTGGTGCCCAAACAGTTAAATATTGTGACATAATCGATAACATAAGCTGGGTATTGCAGTATGATAAAAAACATGCATTGGAATACCTTTTGAAAAAGCAATTGTTACTGTCTGCTATGACCGATGGTGATAAAAGAATATATGAAAAAGTCTTAACAGATATTAACGAGGGATTGATGATATCGACTAATTCATCCGGGTAGATTTAGCCGGGCAGCTTTTGCTTGATGAGCCGCATATCACTGCGAGTTTGCCATTTTTATTTTTATTTAATATATAATACTCATAAAAAGAGACCCCAAAAAGGCAGCTTTCTGATGAAAAAGATAGGATAAAGAATGCTTCAGGAATGTAACCTTTGGCCGATTTTGCCAGCAAAAAATGTGTTTATAGCATATACGGTCCAGTGAAGATTAGTTGTTTTCTTCTTTATCGCTTTCTGCTTCCGCTTTTTTATCTTCCTCCAGTAAATTGGTGCCGATTGGATTCGCTGCCAGCAGCYTGGCAAACCATGAAAGGTTGGCGGTCATATAACGAAGCGTTTTATTGGTGTACAAATAGCGTTCACCACCCGCTTCTGCATAATCCTGCTCRCCGCCGGCCATGCCTACCCAGTAAGCATTTACATTTGGCGGGATGGTAAAGCCCACTTCTTGCAAAGCCCAAAGYACTTGCGCGGCACAACTATGCGCGCCATCTTCGTTGCCGGTAATCAGGCAGCCCCCAACTTTGTTATAAGGCATGTACTGCCCGTTTTCCTCGCTGCTTAAYTCTTCGTCACGGAAAATAGCGTCCAATCGCTCAATTACTTTTTGAGAAGTAGAAGCYAGGTTKCCCATCCATATGGGGGTTGCTATTATAAATATCTGGCAAGATTTGATCTTTTCCAGTATAAACGGCCACTCGTCGCCATCCCCTTCATCTGAAGAATTACCGGTTAACACGTGATAGTCATTGAGACGGATGATCTCTGTTTCAAACCCATGTTCTTTTAGTTGTCCTGCAGCCTTTTCGGCCATTGCTCCCGTATTGGAAAATCCAGGGCTACGTTTAAGCGTACAATTGATGATTAATGCTTTCATATAGGTGTTGTTCAGTTAACAGGCTGTTAATTCATTTACATTCCAAATGCTTTTTTCAAATGACCTATCGCGTACATTGCTGCATCCTTCGCTTCAGAAATAATTGTTCCCATACCAAAAAATCCGTGTGTAACGCCATCATAGTTTTTAGTATCTATTGTAACACCGGCAGTATTTGATTTTTGTACCAAAGTTATCCCTTCACTTCGCAGCGGATCGATCTCATCAGTGATCTGAACTGTCGGCGCAAGCCATTTTAAATTAGCTGATATCCAGCAAACAAACTACATGCCACATAGCTTATAGGAATAGGTAAATTATAGCTTATCCCAAAACCCCACTTCGAAAGTAAGCCACAACCCTGGTGCAGACAGCAAAGTAAAATGGCGCTGAACCAAGCAATCCCGGAGAGAAAATTAATGCCCAGCTTGGCAGATTTTGCTAATGAATTGGGCTTGGTGCCTAATTTTGACCAGCAACTCGGTGCGCATCCAGACCATGTTCACCTGAAGCATTCAGAAACGCTTGAGAATAATTACATCGTATCCATGTTTGTGGGTATTAAGGGCTCCACTAACCTGTTTAAGCGCTATGTGCCGCAAACGGTATGGGTGATTACTAATACCATACAGCGCGCCGCGATTCACACCTGCTTGATATTCGGTGGGTATGTACACCGCCTTCAAAGTGACGGGCTGTTTGTTTATTTTGGTGGTAAGCATATGACTCCTGCTACGGCTGTAGAACGGGCATTGCAGTTTTCTAGCGTGTTTACATATTTTGTCAAAACCGATCTCAAAAACCTTTTTAATGAGCAGGGTATCGAAGATATTTATACCCGGATTGGTCTTGATCTAGGATATGACCGCGATGTGGTTTGGGGAATGGCAGGGATCGGTGAAATTAGTGAGATTACTACCTGCAGCTTACATATTAGCCTGGCCAGTAAGATGCAAGGCAGTGCAGTTAGTAATGGTATTGTTGCGGGGGATCATGTGAAAAATGAAAGCCCATTTCTGGCTGAATTCTATAGCCCTGTTTGCCAGCGTACCGAAGATGAGCGCGACCGGTATATCTTCCAGATACCAGAAGGGCGTTTTAACTATACCCAGTATGATTTCGCGTGGCTGAAATTTCTAAAACGGCAGAGTTTTATTGCAACCGACCTTATGGGTAACCTGCAACTGAAAACAAAGCAGGTGGCCATGGCAAACTGGAACCCGGCAAACCTAGCACCGATCGCGGCGGTAAGTAAGCCTTATTATAATTTCAAATAAGGTGAAAAGCCTTTTCGAACACGATTTTATACAGGTAAGGGATCATTTTCCTAATCTTACCTATAAATGGAACGCCGAGTATAAAACATGGCGTGTAGTCGGGGAATTGGATATTTGTGATACCGAAGGTGTTTATTGGAATACTTTCGGTATTGTTTTGCTTGTACCTGAAAGTTATCCGTATTGCATACCTGTGTTAATTGAAAAAAACAAGATCATACCCCGTGAGATTGATTGGCATGTGTCACCCGAAGATATTTGCTGTATGGATATTGAACACAACCTTATCATTCTTTCCAAAAAGGGTATTAATTTAACCAGTTTCATTACCGAAAAGGTATATAGCTTCTTAGCCAATCAATTATATAAGCTAGAAAAGCAATGTTATGCAGGTGCTGAATACGGTCATCATTTGCAAGGTGTGATGCAGTATTACAAAGAAGAGCTAGACCTTACGAGCCTGGATATTATGGTGACGTTATCACGCGCATCTTAAATAAAAGCGGCATCGGCAGGAACATTCAATGCCCCTGTGGGAGTGGAAAGAAGATCAAAAAATGCCATTTAAATACGATTGAAGCACTCAAATTTTGGGGCTCCAAAAAGATTAGTACCGACCTTGAAAATATAAAAGAATACCTGAAAGCAGAAAAGGACACCATTCGGCTGTAGATGATGTTGATTAGTATGACGGATATAAAGTTTCTTTGAATCTTCTTAATTTAATTCTACTTGTTTCTATGCACCTCCAAACATCACGTTTATCTGCACCAGCTACGTTTTTCGGAGGCTTTGTAGATAGCAGTTGCATTATCACTATGGTAGCTAACCAAAGTATGATTACTTCAGATAAAACACGTTTTCTCTGTTTGTCAATTAATGTGAGGTAGTATTTTTTCCATAACTTTTAAAAAAATAAGTTATGAAAAATAGAAAAGCTAAAAGAATCAAATGTGTAGAAGATATCGATATTGATTTTAAAATCAATAAAGCGATGACTGAACAAGAAAGAATTAGAAAATTGGAATTTCTGAATTTAATTGCTGAAATTATTGTTGAAGCTACTTTAAGAGACCTGTATGGTGATGAAAAATTGCCCGGATAATTGGTTAAGTTATTAATAATGAGATTATTGTATTGATGGTAATGGATTTTAGCTTGTCGAACACGCAAAAAAACATTAAATATAACTAACTTGTTTTCAGGTAATTAAAAAATGTAAACTTTGTAAGTTGTTGATAATTAATAATTTGCAATTATAGCTATAAACCCGGAGGGATTCGAATACGTAATTAATTGATTATCAAATATTTGAATAATTTAGAAACAAAAACAGAACGCCTTAATTCATTGATGTAAAGTATTGAATATCAATAAATTAAGGCGTTCTGAGTGGAGCCGGAGGGATTCGAACCCTCGTCCAAACATGGTATAAGGTAAGCTTTCTACATGCTTAGCTTCTGTTTAATTGTAGGGAAATGGAAGGTCAGTCGCGTACCTGTACCGTTTTCCTTAGGTGCTTTATCTCGCCCGCTATGCACACCTTAAGCAGGCCAGTTTCATTTTTCGATGCCCCGGTTGCCGATCCAATGAAACGCAGAACCGGCGGGACAAAAGCTATTTAATTCTAAATTAAGCAGCTAAGGCGTAGTTATTTTCGCCATTTGTAAGTTTGAGCGTTCAGATTTAAGCGCTAATTCACCCAACGCGCTGCATGCTTACCTACTTATCTCCATCCTGTCAATTCCGGTCGACCCCATTTTTTTGAGTTCGCATTTGCCGGTGGGCAGTTTGCAGTTAAGGGTACAAATATAAGTAAAAAGTTGGCTTTGTTAGTTTACTATTTGCAATAATCAAAGGTGTTCGGTTTTTTGAAGGAATACACACAATGTAAAATTTAATAAAAATCAAATAATTGATAGTCAGTAAATTAAGTGTTCTTAAATAAAAAGGACAAATTAGTAATTTATTGATAATTAATGTGTTGTGGTTTTAAAGAATTAGGTCCGAACACACCCCGAACATCTGCTTTTAAAAAACCGAACACTTGTGTTTAATTAAAAGCCAAAAGATTGATGAGGCAGGGCGGAGGATTAAGCCCATCAGAATTTGTAAATATTCGCCTAATTATGTCCAGATAGGGGCAATCGCGAGGTGTAAAATTAACTGAATTGATCAAAAAAGCACTAATAATAGACAATGATGTGCGGAGTGTTTTTTGAACATGATTACCACTTTAACAAGGCACAAACAGAAAGTAAAGGGAATAATAAACCCCAACTAAACCGAGCTAAAAGCTGGATTTGGTTGGGGTAATGGATGAAGGCGAGCTAAAAAACTATTTGCCAGCCAACAGGTGTTCGCTGCCAACTGTGCGGCCTGGATACACTTTTAGCGCTTCTTCCAAACAAATCATGGCGCTTTTAAGATCATCATTATTAATTACATAAGCCATGCGTACCTCGTTAATGCCTGCACCGGGTGTGCTGTAAAAGCCGGTTGCGGGCGCCATCATCACGGTTTGATTGTTATAGCTAAAGGTTTCCAACATCCATTGGCAAAACTTATCGGCATTGTCAATAGGTAACTGGGCCACCACGTAAAATGCGCCTCCGGGGTTAGGGCAAAAAACGCCGTCTATTTTATTTAATGCTGTAACCAAAGTATCCCGCCTGCTGGTATATTCTTTATTTACGGTTTCAAAATATTCATCAGGAGTATCAACTGCAGCTTCGCCGGCAATTTGTTCAACCATGCCGGCGCTTAGCCTTGCCTGCGCAAATTTTAATGCTGCGCTGTGCAGTTCTTTATTTTTGGTAATCAGGCAACCCAAGCGGGCGCCACAGGCACTGTACCGTTTACTTACAGTATCCATTACCACCACGTTCTCCTCCAGTCCGTCCAGGTGCATTGGCGAAATAAATGTACGGCCATCATAGCAAAATTCGCGGTAAGCTTCATCAGAGAAGAGATATAAGTCATACTTTAAAGCCAGTACCTTTAAGGCATCCAGCTCTTCCTGCGAATAAAGATAACCCGTTGGGTTATTGGGGTTGCAAATAATGATCGCCTTGGTTTTATTGGTGATCAGTTTTTCAAACTCGCTGATGGGAGGCAGGGCAAATCCGTTATCAATGTATGATAGGATGGGTTTTACCACAATGTCGCTTTGGCTGGCAAAGCCGTTGTAATTGGCATAAAAAGGCTCAGGAATGATCATTTCATCACCAGAATCCAAACAAGCCATCATCGCAATGGTAATAGCTTCAGATCCGCCAGTGGTAACAATAATATTATCTGGCGTAATGTTATAGCCCAGTTTGTTATAGTATTCTGTAAGCTTTTTTCTGTAGCTTAAGGTACCCTCAGACGGAGTGTAGGCCCAAACCTTAAAATCAATATTTTTAATGGCATTCAGCATGCCTTCGGGCGTTTCAATATCAGGCTGGCCAATGTTTAAATGGTACACTTTTTTGCCGTCCAGCTTAGCCTTATCGGCATAAGGTGTTAATTTACGTATAGGGGATGCGGGCATGCGTTGCCCTTTTTGAGATATTTTTGGCATGTGCAAAATTAGTAAAAAGATAGGACAGCTCAATTTATTACCACCCATAAACAAAAAAAGACCCAAATTGGGTCTTCCTTAATATTTTAATCACTCCGTATTTATCAGTGATATTTGAGCTTAATTGCAGTAGTAATTACTTGCTTGATGCTGGTTTAGCAACAACTTCGCCAATTATATTTAAATATTTCTCGGGCGTAACAGCGTTTGATTTAACTACTATTGTTTTGTTAAATGGCGCGGCAACAGCAGCATTGTATGTAATTTTTATGGTGCCTTTATCACCACTTTTTACAGGAGTTTTGGTATAATCGGCAATGGTACAACCACAGGTTGGCCTTACTTCGGTAAGTATAAGTGGCTCTTTACCAATATTGGTAAATTCAAAAACAGTGGTAACGGGGGTGCCTTGTGGTATTTTACCAAAGTCGTGTTTTTCCTCGTTAAATTTAAACTCGGCCTTTTGGTTATCTTGTGCCGATGCGGTAAAGGCAAAACCTAATACCACTGCGCAAATCATTAATATCTTTTTCATATGCTATATTTGATTATCACAAATATAAAAGGTTTAATGTAATAACAAAACTATTAGCATTACTTCATGTTTTAATTGTTACTATACCAATTACAGAATAGAATTTTATAATTTTACCGTCTAAACAAAATTTTATATGCCCGAAACTGTAATACGTGCAACCAGTAAATTTGATTCAGCTGAGCTCAGTTTTGATGATTTTAAACAAATTGTGATTGATGATTACCGTATTGGCTACCAAAGCAGGCAAGCCAGTTTAATAGGTAGGAAAGAGGTTTTAACGGGTAAGGCTAAGTTTGGTATTTTTGGTGATGGTAAGGAAGTTGCTCAATTGGCTATGGCCAAAGCATTTCGTGCCGGCGATTGGCGTGCAGGATATTATCGTGATCAAACGTTTATGTTTGCTACAGGTATGAGCAACCTGAAAGAGTTTTTTGCTCAGCTTTATGCTCATCCCGATGTGGAGAAGGATCCTTCATCTGCCGGAAGGCAAATGAACTGCCATTACGCAACCCGTTTTGTGAATGCAGATGGTAGCTGGATAAACCAAGCCGAAACCATGAATTGCTCATCGGATATATCAACAACAGGCGGCCATATGCCACGTTTGCTGGGTTTAGCCTATGCTTCAAAATTATATCGACAGAATAAAGAACTGGAATACCTTAAACAATTTTCTGTTGATGGTAATGAGGTTGCTTTTGGCACCATAGGTAATGGTGCAACATCCGAAGGCGTTTTTTTTGAAGCTTTTAATGCAGCCGGTGTATTGCAGGTACCCATGGCTATTTCTATTTGGGATGATGCTTATGCCATTTCTGTTCCGGCCAAGCTACAAACCACTAAAGAAGATATTTCAGAAATATTAAAAGGGTTTCAAAGAGAAAATGGCTCAAATGGTTTTGAAATATTTAAAGTAAAAGGCTGGGATTACATCGCCCTTTGCGAAACATATGCACGGGCAATAAAATTATGCCGGGAAGAGCACGTGCCGGTTTTGATACACGTTATCGAAATGACGCAGCCGCAGGGCCACTCCAGTTCCGGTTCGCATGAAAGGTACAAAACTAAAGATCGTTTAAATTGGGAAGATGAGAACGATTGCCTGCTAAAAATGCGTCAATGGATGATAACATCGGCTATTTCGACGCCGCAGGAATTGGATGAACTGGAAGCCGAAGCAAAGAAATATGTGCGTGATTGCCAGCGGGAAGTGGCAAGTGAACTGAACGTTATAATTAGTACTGAACTGGAAGAAGCCGCGAACCTTTTAGAACAGTTTGCCGAAAGCGTTTCAGTTAAAAATACAATTGACGAAATTGTAGATACATTACGCAAATGCTATGATGCCGGGCGTAAAGATATAGTATCAGCTATACGTAAAGCACTAAGAGCTACCGTACATGAAAATTCTGCAGAGCGGCAAATATTGGTTGACTGGTTAAATGCCGAGAATGCCAAAAATATTACCCGCTACAACACCAGGTTATTTTCTGATACCCCACAATCACCCCTATATGTTCCGGTAGTGCCTGTTACTTATAGCGAGGATGCAAAATTGATAGATGGGAGAGAGGTGTTAAATGCCTGTTTTGATGCCAACTTTGAGCGCGATAAAACTATTGTTGCCTTTGGCGAAGATGTGGGAGCCATTGGTGATGTTAACCAGGGATTCTCGGGATTACAAAGTAAATACGGCGATCTGCGTATTACCGATACCGGTATCAGGGAAACTACAATCATAGGGCAGGGAATGGGCCTGGCTATGCGCGGCTTAAGGCCAATTGCCGAAATACAATACCTTGATTATCTTATTTACGCCATAACAGTTATCTGTGATGATATTGGTAGTTTAAGCTACCGTACTTTCGGTGGGCAAAAAGCGCCGCTCATTATCCGTACACGCGGACACAGGCTGGAAGGGATCTGGCATTCCGGATCGCCATTGGGTATGATATTAAGTTCGATGCGTGGTTTTCATATTTGTGTACCGCGTAACATGACCCAGGCAGCCGGCATGTACAATACCCTGCTTCGTGGCGACGAGCCTGCGTTGGTTATCGAAAGCCTTAATGGTTACAGGTTAAAAGAAAAGTTACCTGCCAATGTTGGTGAGTTTACCGTGCCTTTAGGTGTGGCCGAAGTAATGAAGGAAGGTACCGATGTTACTGTTGTATCATACGGTTCAACCTTACGCATCGTATTAGAGGCTGCCGAAGAGTTGGAGAAAATGGGTATTCACATCGAAGTTATTGATCCTCAAACACTGTATCCTTTTGATAAAGGATTTGTTTGCGGAACCTCATTAAAGAAAACCAACAAGCTGCTTGTGGTTGATGAAGATGTACCCGGAGCTGCCTCTGCCTATATCATACAGCAAATAGTGGAAGGTCAAAAAGGATATTATTCATTGGATTCGCAACCACGCACGTTAACCGCTAAAGAACACCGCCCACCGTATGGCTCTGATGGTGATTACTTTAGCAAACCATCGTTTGATGATATTGTTGAAGCGGTTTATGCCATTATGAGCGAGGCAAATCCAGCTAAATTTCCACCGATATTTTAAAGAAGAATCAAGAATTAAGAGTCAGGAATCAAGAGAAGCACGCCAACGATTTATAGGTTTTTGACTCTTATATTTTTACTTATTTCCAAATTACTTCAACAAACAATCCTTTTTTTAGTCTTAATTCTTGACTCTTAATTCTTGATTCTCATTTACCATGCATTCTACAGATTTCGCAACAATATCTAATATTATACAAACCCGCCGCAGCGTTAAGCCCAACATGATGAATGGGCATAAAGCGCCTAATGGTCATATTGCAGCCTTGCTTGAGCTTGCAGATTGGGCGCCAACTCATGGCTTTACCGAACCCTGGCGCTTTGTTGTATATGAAAACCCAGCAGAGTTTTGCCATCAACATGCCGAACTATACAAACAAAGTGTAAGCCCGGAAGATTTTAACGAAACTGTTTTTAATAATATGTTGCACCAGGGGGATAAAGTTTCGCATGCTATTATTGCCATTATGCAGCGTGGCGATTTGCCAAAAATTCCCCCATTTGAGGAGGTCGCAGCGGTTTCCAGCGCTGTTCAAAACATACTACTCGGCGCTACGGCATTGAGTATGGCTTCATTCTGGAGTACGGGAGGCTTAATACTAAAACCTGCCATGAAGCGTTTCTTACAATTACGGGATGAGGATCAGGTAATTGGTGTACTATACCTTGGTTATGCAGATCATCATCCCGAAGGAAAAAGAAACATTCCCCTCGAAAGCAAAATAAAATGGGTAAAATAGGGTAAATCGATTACCGATTGATAACACTAAAAGAACGGAAAAGGTAATAGAATAAAGAGTCTGAAATCTAAGCTGGTAAATCTGTAGATAGCACCCAGGCTTGGTCCATGAGAACGCATACGGAATTTATTATTTAGATTGTAGTATGGGCTGAAGCATTGATGAAAAAGTATTGGTTGATTTCAATATATTTAGCATAAAATAAATATTAAATGAACCTGATGAAGTTTTCTTTTTTTCTGCTATTATGTACGTTAGCTACATTTTCAAGCTGTCGATCACAATCAAAAACGGACACTATTTTATCAAAGAAAGTGGATAGTTTGAATATCACGGATATAAATACATTGATTAAAGGGGGGTACATACGCAATACTGATGCTCCCATCATCGGAACATATATCGTATCCATATCACAAAATAATTATACAAAAAATTGGACCGTTAAACAATTATTGGATTCCGTTAAAGCAAAAATGAAACAAACAGATGATGCCGTAGCAGTAAAAAACAACTACGGTAAAGATTCTGTCTTTATTCGTTTCCCAAATGGCAACAGAATGTTTATTGGAATGGGTGAATTATCGTTTGAAAAAATGATTGCCAAAGCGGGCCTAAATCTTTCTGGAAATTACAAGGGCGACTACGATTTAAAAATCAATTCGTCAAAAGCAATAAATACTCTAAGCCTCTTAGTTTCTAATAGTGAATATCCTTCAGTAACGGGAAATGTCTTGCTGTATAAAAGGGACAGCGGCCAATTAAAGAACACGAAGATTGGCGACATATTCGAGATATCAAAAAGGATAGCTACTTCCAAGGAATTTGCACCCTTCGTTAATTCATTTAAGTAACATCCGATGCTACTTAAACAACATTGTTAGGTGAATGATCGATATTTTTAGAGGAAACCTTTTACTTTTTCGTCCCGTATAAGCAATTTGTAATTTCTTCATTAATAATTAAATTTCATTTTAGTAAAAAAGAATATTAAAATGACTTTTTTTTAAATAGAAAATTATACATTTGTAATTGTTCGGTTCCTAATGCTGTTCAATTCCTAAATTCTAAGCCTGTTACTGATTTTACTATTTGATTAAAATTAAACTCAAAAACAAGTATGAGGAAGTATTTTTGGTGTATAACGTTAGCGGTCTTATTTTTCTCAGCAACCATTATTGGTTGGAGATCTCCGGCTTCGACCAAAATAAAAGGAGGGATAAATTCAAGCCTTTCTGCAAAAGAATTATTTAACCAGTACGTTAATAGCCTATATATTGCAGCTAACTTACAGGAATCGGGATTAACGTTTGATGTGTTTGAAAAAGCGGTTACAGGTTACACTAACTTAAAACTTGCCCATAAACTCTCGCAAAATAATGCAGTGCTTACGGTTGTTGATTTTACCAAATCGAGCCGCGAAAAGCGCATGTGGATCATTAATCTATTTAGCAAACAATTGCTTCTTAATACCTGGGTTGCTCACGGCCAGGGAAGCGGAATGGAAATGGCAAATCAGTTTTCTGATCGTAACGATTCGCATCAAAGCAGCCTGGGATTTTATCTGGCCGATGATATTTATATGGGGAAACACGGTCGTTCATTACGTTTGGATGGAATGGATACAGGGTTTAACATTAGCGCCCGTCAACGTGGTATTGTTGTTCATGCTGCAGATTATGTTGGGCAGGACGCAATTAACCAAATGGGACGTTTAGGTCGTAGTTTTGGTTGCCCGGCCGTATCTCCTGAGGTTGCTGATTTTGTGATCAATACAATCCAGGGTAAATCGGTGTTTTTTATCAATGGTAACGATAATACATATACCTCAAAATACCTTGATGAAACCGCTCCCTTAAACCAGGTTGCGGCCGATACAACATCATTTGATATAACGAAACTTTAAATACTTATCCTTTTAAATTTAATGCCTGGCTTTAATCAGCCGGGCATTTTTATTTGCCCATGATTTTTTGAAGATGAGCGTAAAGTACAATATCCAATCCATATACATCCGGGCGATATTGCAAAGTGCCATTTTCATCTGCCCAGCAAGTAACGTAAGTTATATAAATAGGCGTCTTTTTGGGCAGAGAGATACTTGTAGGTTCGGGGTTATCCTCGCTCATATCCTTTATTATGGTATCCAGGTCTTCGCCCTCTCCAAAAAGATTTTTAGCCAATGCCTGCGGATCTCCCAATCGCACACAACCATGGCTCACGGCACGCATACTTTGCCTGAAGGCAGCTTTCGCAGGTGTATCATGAAGGTATACACTGCTCTTATTCTTGAACAGGAATTTGATTTTACCCAATGAATTATCATCACCCGGGCGTTGTTTAAAATCATATTCCAGGTTATCTTTTGTTATGGTCGACCAGTCAATATCTTCCGGATCTTCAACTAAATTTCCGTCTTTATATACATCAATATTTTTGTTTGATAAGTAATACCTGTCCTTTGCTGCTTCAACAATGATCTCTTTGGTGGCTATGCTTTGCGGTATATTCCAAACAGGGTTTACATCAACACTATGTATCAAACTATTAAGTTGCGGCGTTTCGCGCGGAAAAGGTTTGTCAATTTTGGCTGTATCTCCAAACCGGATCAGTGATTCTTCCTTGTTCATGTTACGTCCCTGGCCAACACAAACTTTCATGTTTAATACCGATTTACCATCTTCAAATACATCAAGGCGATAGTCGGGTATGTTAACATATACATATTTAGGTTCATAAGGTTTATTCCTCCAGCGTAAACGTTCCAGGTTAACCATTAAATAACGTTGTGTTTCTTCTTTTGATAGCCCGGGTAATGCCTCGCCACTAACAAATACTTTCTGTAAGGCAATATATTGTGGGTTTTTAGGCTGGATACTGTCAAGATAGGCTTGGATGCTGTTAGCTGTAAACACTGCCTTCGTGGATGTACTATCAGGCCGTTTGGTTGCCACAAAGTATCTTGAATATATTTTTTTAGGATTGATTACCCCAAACTGAATTGCGTTGGCGTATTTGGTTAGTGTGCTTGCGGTAAGTAATTCCAGCTTTGCAAGGTCATGATATGCTTCATCAATTGTTTTTATCTTCTTATCATCATGAAATTTAGCTATCAAAGCTTTAAGTTCATTAGGGCTAAATAAGCTTGAATCTAATCCGTGTTGGTTAGCTTTATTATAATACTGGGGTATCGCATCCAGATCGCCATTGCTTAAATGGTTTAATACAAACGTAGGTTGATAATCATTAGCCTTATAATATGCTTCTATAACTGGTTCATTAACCAAGTTTGATTTTTCGGCAGCCAATTCCTTTTTAAATACTTCGGCATAAGCTTCGGGGTCAACATCTTTAAAAACTTTGTTTTTCGTTATTTTGAAAAGCTCGTCGGCCATTTCAGAGTGCTTTTTTTTACAGCTTTGAAAAGTAAGCGCTAACACAAATAAGGAAAGTAATATTAGGGAGAATGGGGCTTTATTTGTCGTGACAGAAGGCATAAAAATGTAATTCAGTTAAATACGTGTCATCAATAGCAATAGCCGTACCACAAAGCGTGTAAGTTTTTAATTAAATTTGAAATCAGACAAATTATCAGCAATATTGAATCAATCACACCCAGTCACTACAAAATGAAAAATTGTTTATTGTTCACTTTAATCTGTTTGCTGCCAGTTTGCGCTTTTTCTCAAAGCTTTAAACCAGTGAATAAGAATGCATCCCCTGAGGCAGTTAAGTTATTATCTTTTCTATATGATATCAAAGGAAAGCACATCCTATCGGGCCAGCAGAACTACAATAGTGATCTGAATATATTTTCGGACAGTGCAAAGGCAATTTCCGGACAATACCCGGCTTTGTGGGGATCTGATTTCATGTTATGGGGAGATAAAGACCTTGGCCAGAAACTGGTTGATGAGGCTATAAAGAAATGGGCCGATGGTTACCTTGTTACCATTATGTGGCATGAGGGGCGGCCAATAGACAATCCTCCTTATGATTGGAAGCAAAGTATTCAGGGGAAACTAACAGATGCTCAATGGACGGAATTAACTACACCAAATACACCTTTAAATAAAAAATGGCTTGCAGATATTGATAAGGAAGCAGGCTATCTTAAACAATTGCGGGATGCACATGTGCCTGTTTTATGGCGCCCATATCATGAAATGAATGGAGTTTGGTTTTGGTGGGGCGATAAAAAAGGCGAGAATGGCATCATAAAGCTTTGGAAAATGATGTATGACCGGTATACCAATTATCATCATTTAAACAACCTGGTATGGGTTTGGGGGGCAAATGGCTTACGTGATATTCCTAAAGATGAAGCCAATGATTATAAGTTGTATTATCCTGGCGCCAACTACGTAGATATTTTAGGATCAGATGTGTACCATTTTGATTATGAGCAGAAAGATTACAATGAATTGCTTAAGCTTGCTAATGGCAAATTAATAGTACTTGGCGAAACAGGTGAATTACCTAAACCGGAAATTCTTGCGGCGCAACCCGAGTGGGCCTGGTTTATGGTGTGGACAAGTTGGTTATGGACAGATAATACGCATGATAGGGTAAAAGAGATTTATGGACTACCACAAACCCTAAATCATGATGAAGTTAAAACAATGCTCCTCAAAAAATAATGGCAGATAAATTACCAGAAGTTTGGCTCCGTGGCCCTTTAAGCAATATGCCCTCGCTGGTGCAACCAGTAGCGCAAGCACTATTGCAGGCAAGGGAGGAGCTTAATGAATTGATGAATAAATTCCCCGAAGCTTTGTTGTGGGATAAAGTTGCAGGTATGGCGTCGCCGGGATTTCATTTGCAACATTTATCTGGGGTATTAGACCGGCTTTTTACATACGCAAAAGGGGAAGGACTTACCGAAAAGCAGCTGGAGTACTTATCGGCTGAAGGAAAACCTGCCGATAATATAAGCGTAAACCTGCTTGTTGAACAATTTAACTTGCAGGTTGATAAAGCGTTAAGGCAATTGTATGAAACAGACGAGTCTGTATTAAAAGAGGTGAGGGGAGTAGGTCGCTCGCAAATTCCGTCAACCGTTATCGGCCTTTATACGCATGCTGCAGAGCATACAATGCGGCACCTGGGGCAGCTATTGGTTACCGTTAAAGTGCTTACGGGGTAATTCATTCAATCAGGAGAATATTACTACAGCATCTTTCAGGTTTTTTGACGAGTGCGTTGCCGGCGCATTTTGATGCCTGCTTTCGGGATCGAATAAAAAGGTATCAATGCCTAAAGAAATTGCCGCTTTTATTTCTGATTCAGGATCATCGCCGATAATCAACAATTCTTCGGGCAGGTAATTGTTGACATTCATTATCATGGTGAAAATATCCTTTTTAGTGGTGGCGGATACTTCGGGATCAACAATATAAATTGCTTTAAAATCTTCCTCAATACCTAATTGTTTTATTTTGCTCCATTGCAATTTGGTAAAGCCTGTAGTTACTAAAAACTTATCTATTTTAATTTCACTGATATATTTATACTCATCATAGGGCTGCATAGGCAGGGAGTATTCAAGATTTTTAAGCATTTCAAGACCCTTGTTCTTTGCCGCGTCGCTAAAATTGAATTTTTCGGCAACCTGGTGATAAGGCCTTCTTTTCATTTCTTCCTTTACTTTTTCTACCTCTTCCAAACCTATTTCTTCGGCAAGGCTATCCACAAATCCAAAAACTTTGTTAAATAGGTTATCGGCAATTGAACTCACCGGGTATATGGTATTATCGAGGTCTAATATGATAGCTTTTTTCATGTTAAATAGATTGATCAGCGATGATGGCCGCTGCTTTGTTTTTTATATTGAATTTTTTCAAAAAATAATATCCGGTGGATACAAACAGACACACGGCTCCCAATATCCACCACAAGGTGTCAAAACCACCATAAGCGATGATCTGGCTACCTGCTGCCGGCGCAATGATTTGCGCTGCAGACCATGACATGCTGTAGAGCGCCGCATACTCGCCACGATTACTGTTGGTGGTGCGGCTAAGCCAAAACGTGTTCATAAAAGGCATGCTGATAATTTCGCCAAGGGTCATCAGCGATACAATGAATATAGCCACAAAAGCCGTATGAGGTAGTAAATTTAATAACACAAAGCTTAACCCCGAAACCAAAACACCAATCATGATGTAGGTGAGCGGGTCTCTTTTGCCATCTAATTTATGCACCAGTATCATCTCAATAAGTACAATGATTATCCCGTTTAACGCAAGCAAAAAACCTATAAACCTGACGCTAAAATGCCATTGAATTTTATAAAATACAGGCTGCATTATAAAAAACTGGAAGAAACAGATGGAGAATAATGTTCCCAGGGCGATGAATACCAGGTAAATATGATCAGAGTAAGCAGATTTTGCTACAATGACTTCTTTAATGGCTTCTACCGATTTCCTGATCTTTGAACGGGGCATTAACGTTAATAATAATAATCCTGCAAAAATATTGGTACAGCCATCAACCCAAAAAAGTGAATGATAGCTGTATGAAGCTAATAAGCCGCCCAGGCCACCGCCAAATGCCCAGCCAAGGTTGGCCGCCAAGCGGTTTAAAGAATAGGAGCGGGTTGTATTTTGTTCGCTGCTATAATGCGCTATTGCCGCGGAGTTTGCCGGCCTAAAGGATTCATTACAAATGCTCAATATAAAAGTGCCTATACCAACACTTATAAATGTATGCTGAAAACCTAAAATAATAAACATGACACCGCCGAGCAGCAAAGCGCCAACCTGGATATCATAAAAACCAATTTTATCTGATAGCCGACCACCTATAAATGCCCCCGATATAGCGCCGACACCGAAAATAGCCATGATCCATCCCGATTGTACAATGGTGAAATGTAGTTGCTGAATGGTGTAAATGCTCATAAAGGGCACAACCATTGTTCCGCTCCGGTTAATAAACATCACCAGGCTAAGGTACCAGCTGTTTTTAGAGAGTCCGCTATAGGCTTGTTTGTATGATTGGATGAGAAGGGTAAGCATTTAATCAAAGATAAATATAAGCTTAAACCAAAAGCAAAAAGCCCAAAGCTTTTTTGCTTCGGGCTTGTAATAAATTTAGATTCAGGATTTTTAGCCTAAAATCGAGTTTCTATTTCTTAGCCAATGATCGGCTAACACCAAAGCTGCCATAGCCTCAACAATAGGAACAGCGCGAGGCACCACACAAGGATCATGACGGCCCTTGCCCGATATTTCGGCGGCATTGCCTTCGCTATCAATAGTGGCCTGGTTTTTCATAATAGTAGCAACGGGTTTAAAGGCAACTTTAAACTCTATTGGCATACCATTGCTGATACCACCCTGGATACCACCAGAGTAATTGGTAATGGTACTCACTGTACCTAAATGCGATTTAACAAAGATGTCATTATGCTCAGACCCGCGCATTTCGCTGCCGGCAAAGCCCGATCCATATTCAAAACCGTGTACAGCGTTAATACTCAACATGGCTTTACCCAAATCGGCATGCAGCTTATCAAATACAGGGTCGCCTAAGCCAACGGGGCAGTTTTTGATGTAACAGCTTACTTTACCGCCAACTGTATCACCATCTTTGCGTACGCTATCAATAAACTCAATCATTTCTTCGGCAGTAGCAGGATCGGCGCAGCGAACAATGTTTTTTTCGCGTTCATCAATAAATTCCTGGATGGAGTTTATTTCTACATTAGGTGCATTTATCTTACCTACGCTGCTTACGTGTGCGGCAATCTCTATTCCCTGGCTTTTAAGCAATAGCTTTGCCAATGCACCGGCAGCAACCCGTGCCGCAGTTTCACGTGCTGAGGAACGACCTCCGCCGCGGTGATCACGAATACCATATTTGGTTTGATAGGTGTAATCAGCATGCGATGGGCGGAAAACATCCACATTATGGGTGTAATCCTTTGATCGCTGGTCTTCATTCGGGATCAGCATGGCAATAGGGGTACCTGTGGTTTTGCCCTCAAATACGCCGGATAAGATTTTTACCGTATCGCTTTCTTTACGTTGCGTAGTGATTTTTGATTGACCGGGTTTGCGTTTATCCAGCTCGCCTTGTATATAATCAATATCAACTACCAACTGTGCCGGGCAGCCGTCAATTATTACCCCAATAGCTTCGCCATGCGATTCGCCAAAAGTGGTTATTCTGAATATTTGCCCGAATGAATTACCTGCCATTTTATTAGATATGAGATGTTATAATTAATATGTCATTGCGAGGAACGAAGCAATCTCTTTGCTATACAGAGGTACTCTACAAGTCCGACCTGTCTGTGTAGAGATTGCTTCGTTCCTCGCAATGACGCTTGGGTTTATGGGTTTTTGGGGTTTTGCCTTTCGCCTTTAACCTTTTGCCTTTAACCTTTTCGCCCTTTACCCTTGCGTTTCTTCCACCGTAAACCCTTGTTTTTCCAGATCAGTCCAAAAAGCGGGGTATGATTTGTCAACTACAGGCCCGTTCTCAAATTCCAGCTGAGGAATTATCAAAGCAAGTGGCGCAAAGGCCATTGCCATACGGTGATCATGGTAGGTGTTGATGAACATACGCTCTGGAATGAACTTTTCGCTGCAGTCCAATTTATAAACCTGGCCTTTTTCGATGAGTTTAACGCCCATTTTTGCCAGTTCTGTTTGAAGAGCCAGGATACGATCGGTTTCCTTAATCTTTAAAGTTTCAAGGCCTGTAAATGTGGCTTCATGACCTAAGGCAGCACATACAACAATAACTGTTTGCGCCAGATCAGGGCATTCCTTCATATCAAAGATCTTCCTGCTTAAAGGTTTGGCTTCTTTCAACAAATGCACACCGCCATCTTTAAACTGCGACGTGATGCCAAAGTTGGCCATGATCTCGGTGATCACACTATCGCCCTGCAGGCTGTAAGGTGTTAAGCCGGTCAGGAATAGTTCGGCTTCATCTGCCAAAGCAGCAATAGCATACCAATAGGAGGCTGCGCTCCAATCAGGTTCAATGTATAATGATGTTGTAGCAAATTCCTGATTTGATATTGCAATGACGTTATCTGTCCAAACGTGCTGTATATTTGCACTTTGCAACATTGCTAAAGTCATTTCAACATATGGGCGCGAAGTTAGTTCGCCCTCAATATGTAGTTCCAAACCAAAAGGCAGTCGGGCAGCGATGAGTAACAGGGCCGTAATGTATTGACTGCTAATGTTACCTTTAATACTGATCTTACTAGTGAGCTGCTCGAAACTGCCTTTTAGTTTTATAGGAGGATAGCCCTCTTTTTCTTCATAATCAATATGGGCACCCAGTTCCCGCAACGCATCAACCAATACACCAATTGGCCTTTCCTTCATCCTTTGACTGCCGGTTAAAATTACTTCATCATCCTGAATAGCATAATAGGCAGTTAAAAAGCGCATAGCTGTACCGGCGGGGCCGATGTCAACCAGGTTCGGGGTTTCTGTTGCGGGATGCGGGTTAGCTTCATCGCCTGCCAAAACCTCTTGATTCCTGGCTTTTGATTCTTGACTGTTCCTTAAAATTCCTGCCAATAACACGGCATCTGCCGCATCCGAAACATTCTCTACCCGTACCTTACCGTTGCTTAACGCTTCAATAACAAGTGCCCGGTTACATTCGCTTTTGGACCCGGTAAGATTTACCGTGCCACTTATTTGTTTATTGCTTTTACTCAGGATGATGTTTTGCATCACTATATAATTATGCGTGTGTTAGTTTTTCTGCTGCTTGTCCGGCTTCGCTGGTGTTCATGATAGCTGTTTGTCTGCTGATAGATTCGGCATGTAAAAGCTCCAATAATTTCTCAGTAAACTCGTCGCCTAATTTTAAAGCTTTTGCATAGTTGGTGCGTTTTTGAAGAATCTCGTCCCAACGGCCAACCTGTAAAATGGTGATGTTATTATCTTTTTTGTATTGACCGATCTTGTCAGCAATTTGCATTCGCTCAGCAATTTTCTGGATAACTAAATCGTCAATTTTATCAATCTGGTTACGTAATTCGGCCAGTTTATCGTTTACTTCTGCATTACGGATCTCTGGTTTACGTAAAGCTAAGTGATCAATGATATCAGCAAGGGCAGCAGGGGTAACCTGTTGTTTGGCATCTGTCCAGGCTACGCTTGGGTCAATGTGCGATTCGATCATTAAACCTTGCATATCAAGATCCAAAGCTTTTTGTGATATGTAACCTATCAGATCGCGGTTACCAGAGATATGGCTTGGATCGTTAATGATAGGCAATTCAGGAGCTAAAGTTTTTAAAGCGATAGCGATATCCCACATTGGCTCGTTACGGAAAGCAGATTTTTCATAAGATGAAAACCCGCGGTGAATAGCAGCTAATTTAGTAATACCTGCATTGTTAATACGCTCCAGAGCGCCAACCCATAAAGAAAGATCAGGGTTTACCGGGTTTTTAACCATCACCGGAATATCAACACCACGTAAAGCATCAGCAATTTCCTGTACGGTGAAAGGGTTAACTGTTGAACGGGCACCAACCCATAAAATATCAACACCTGCTTTTAAAGCCTCTTCAACATGTTTTCCGGTTGCTACTTCAATAGCAGTTGGCAAACCTGTTTCTGCTTTAGCGCGTTTTAACCACTCTAAGCCAATACTGCCGATACCTTCAAACTCTCCCGGACGGGTACGCGGTTTCCAGATGCCTGCACGTAAAGCAGATACTTTACCAGTTTGGGCTAATAAATGAGCTGTGGCAACTAACTGATCTTCAGTTTCGGCACTGCAAGGGCCTGCTATTACCAATGGTTCTTTACCGGTTTTAATCCAGGTATGAAGCGGCTGTATGTTTAAATTTAGTTTCATCATTTTATTGTTTGTCCGGCTTTTTTGATTTTATAAGTCGGGGTTGTTATTATATTTTTTGCTTGTTTAATTATTGTTTATTGTTGTCGATCTGCAGGATCTTAAATGTTCCTCCGGATATTGATATATCTCCGTACCCGTTCAGTTCTTTGGGGTTTAGGGGTTACCGATAGCTCGTCTTCGTGTCTTTCATATTCGCCAAGTATATTAAAGTTTTGTGTGTATTTCAGAATCTGTCTTATCGCGTTATCATAGTTTTTTTGCTCGTCCCACTCAACATCTACATAAAAATTGTATTCGTTGCGTTTACCCAGAATTGGCATTGATTGAATCTTACTCATATTTAACCCTTCTTCGGCAAAAATATTAAGCACTTTAGCCAATGCACCAACTTTATTACTCACCTGGAAACAAAGCGATGCTTTATTAACACTTTTCTTTTCTACATTATCATGATGGGTAAGTATCAGGAAACGTGTAAAGTTTCTTTTATTTGATTCAATCCGACGCTCTAACACATCAAGCCCGTAAAGACTTGCAGCAAGTGAATTTGCAATAGCCACTGTATCTGTCAGCTGTTCATCCCTGATACGTTTGGCACAAGCGGCGGTATCGCTGCTTTCCACAATTTTTAAATGTGGGTATTCATCAAAAAAATCAACACACTGGCGTAAGGCTATGGGGTGCGAGGTAACATACTTTACATCCTCAAACTTTACACCCGGCAGCGCCATTAAGTGCAGTTGTATGGGGAGGTATATTTCGCCAACTACCGGGAAGCCATAATCAAGGAGTAAGGTGTAATTTGGCAGGATACTTCCGGCAATGCTGTTTTCAATAGCCATCACTACATAATCAGCTTCCCTCTTTTTCAAACTTTCAAAAGTTTGTTTAAAAGAGTTACACTCAATCATCTGGGCGTTTTCGCCAAAATATTTTAACCCTGCCTCTTCGTGGAAAGAAGCGCGGATCCCTTGTATAGCAACTCTTGGTTTTTCTATTTTCATAACCCCTGTTAAAGCAAAAAGTCCCGGCATTTTGTGCCGGGACTTTTTAAATTCTTTATGTGTGTTTAGTACATATTAGTCCCGGCTCTTACTGTTAAAGTAAAAGTAGTAACCATAAAAATATGCACTGTTAAATTTCATTTGTTTTTATTATGTTGTAAATGTACGGTAAAAAATGATTTTGTCAATAGATAATTTTATTTTTTGTGAAATTAATTGGCGTAACAGAATTTAATTTCGCAAAAACAGGTTTTGACTTCTTTTATTCTTGAAAAATGAATTCTTTGTTAATTTTCTAATATTTCATTTGGTACGCTATATCATTACGCCGAACTTTTCTGTTCAGAAAGATGAGTAATGTGCTGTATTTCATACTCCCGTTGCATCACCTTAGCAGTTTGCGTGCTACCGTCGTGGCTCCAGCCCGGCGGATTAAATAAATAACCCAATTTATTTTTAAAACCAGGTGCATGTTTAACATCGTGCATCAGGGCTTTCCATTCATGAAAAATTACATTAACAGGGCCCATATCTTCGGGTTGTTTGGTAATACCATACTTCACAGGCTCGGGTAAATCCTCATCACGAAATGTTCCAAAAAGCCTATCCCATAAAATTAATACCATGCCCATGTTTTTATCCAGATAAGGAATGTTTGATGCATGGTGTACCCGGTGATGTGCCGGGGTAACAAATATCCACCCGTACCATTTGGGTAATGGTACTTTATACTGTGTATGTACCAGGTTGCCGTAAAATTGGGTAACCAAATAGGCGTATAAAATATCCAACGCCGTAAAACCCATCAGTGCAAGTGGTAAATAGAAAAATACTCTGTACAAGGGCTCAAAAACCGTCGACCTGAATCCAGTGGTAAAGTTGAATTGCTCTGATGAATGGTGGGTCACGTGTATAGCCCAAAAAAAGCGGCAATAATGGCCTATGTAATGTAAAACCCAATATAGGAAATCCTGTAACACAATTAATATAGTCCAATACAGCCAGGTATTATGTATTTGAAACAGCCGGTATTGATAAGTAAAAGTCAGTATTATAAATGTACTTCCTTTAACTATCACGTTTGTTATAACGGCAAGCGAGGTAAGATAGATATTGGTAAGTGTATCGCGTGTTTTATAGTAGTGCCTGTCTTCCCAATAGCTCAAACCCATTTCAACCAGGGTTAAAACAACCAGCAGGCAAAGTATTACAATTGCACTTAATTGCGTTTTATCTAAATGCTGCATTTATAAATTTATGTAATATAATAAACTATCACAAAGTTCGGCTTCTGTGCAGATATTATCAATATTACATTGACCAATCTTGGTCAGCAGGGTGCAATTTATATTACCGTTTTGGTTTTTCTTATCCTTTTTCATGATTTCCAATAAAGCATCAAATGTTGATTCTTTAATAGTATAGCGCGGATAAAGGGTATTCAATGTTTCAGTTATCTCCTGCAGGTCTTCGGCAGGTAAACTTGTTTTTTTATGGGCAAGGTATGATTCGCAGACCATTCCAATAGCGATAGCCTCTCCATGTGATAAATGATCTTCATCATTGATCAACGAATAGGTTTCAACAGCATGGCCAATGGTATGGCCAAAGTTTAACGCCTTACGGATTCCTTTTTCATGTGGATCCTCAATCGTTATTTTATTTTTGATGGCTACAGAGCGATGAACCAATTCGGCAGATGGCTTAGTAAGGTCGCTTGCCTTTAATTGGTGCCAGTAGTCCGAGTCCTGGATAAGGCCGTGTTTCAGCATTTCGGCCAGGCCGGATAGTATTTGTCTTGGCGGTAAGGTTTCTAAGAAGCTTAGTTCAATAAATACAGCTTTTGGTTGGGTAAAGGTACCAATGATGTTTTTGATGCTATCAATATCGATACCCGTTTTGCCGCCCACAGAGGCATCAACCTGGGATAGCAGGGTAGTAGGGACATGTACAAAATCAATCCCTCTTTTAAAGGTAGATGCGGCAAAGCCGCCCAGATCGCTAATAACACCGCCGCCTAAATTAATGAGTAAGCTTTTACGGTCAGCGCCAAAGTCGATCAGCATTTTCCAGACGCCTATGCAGAAATCAATATCCTTGCTTTCTTCACCGGCATTTATCTCAATGATATCAAAATTGTCCTGATCTTCAATTTTACTTTTCACAAGCGGCAGGCAATGCTCTGCTGTATTTTCGTCTGTTAAAATAAAAAACCTTGAATAATGACCTTGCTTTACAAAATTAGCCAGTTCATCAATACTATTATTAAAATAAATAGGGTAGTTGTCGCTCTGAATGGTGTCCATAATTTATATAACCACGATTTTATTTCCTCTGAATTCAACCAGGTCGCCTCGTTTAACTTTAAGGCGTTTGCGGTAATCTACCTGGCCGTTATAAGTCACTTCGCCCTCACTTACAACTATTTGCGCCTCACCGCCTGTTTGTACTAAATGGGCAGCTTTTAGTAATTGTATCATCGGGATGAAGTCGCCTGTTAACTTAAATTCAATCATGGAAACGCAAAATTAAACTATTCATGGAATAATGAGTTATCATTTTATAATTTTGCACATGCTTTCTAACGAAACCGATAACAATTCCAAACACGCTAAGCTCTCTTTTGAAAATACAGAAATCGCTTTTCGTCATTCAACCAATACCGATCTTAGCCGCGCTTACTGGCTGTTCAGGATAATTAACGTTAACTTTTTAGTGAAGATCGGTCCGCCCGTAACCAATTTTGCTATAAAAATAGGTTTGCCTATTAAAAGTATCATTAAGGCCACCATATTTAAACACTTTTGCGGTGGCGAAGCCATTGCGGAGTGCGATAACACGATCAAAAACCTATACAGCGGAGGAGTAGGTACCATTTTGGATTACTCTATAGAAGGTGAAGATGATGAGGCTGTTTTTGACAGCACCCGTGATGAGATCATCAAGACCATAGTAAGGGCATCTAAAGATAAAGCTGTTCCTTTAACTGTATTTAAAATAACAGGGGTTGGCCGTTTTGCTTTGTTGGAGAAACTTGATGCGCGCTTAACGCTTACGCCTGAAGAAGAGCAAGAATGGCAAAGGGTTCAAAGCAGGGTATTGGCCATTTGTGATAAAGCCTATGCCAGCAATGTACCGGTTATGATTGATGCGGAAGAAAGCTGGATACAAGAAACCATCGATTTGCTGGCCTTAACTATGATGACCCAGTTTAATACAAAAAAAGCTATTGTTTATAATACCTATCAAATGTACAGGCATGATAAGTTGGCTTCTATATTAAACGATCATGAGATAGCCCAGAGTGAAGGTTTTATTTTGGGAGCCAAAATTGTACGTGGCGCCTACATGGAAAAGGAGCGTAAGCGGGCTTTGGAGATGGGTTACAATTCTCCTATTCAAACTGATAAAAAATCAACAGACCTGGATTATGATTCGGCGCTTGATTATTGTACAAGTCATATTGATCAGATAGCTTTTATTGCCGGAACCCACAATGAAGAAAGCTGCCGTTTGCTGGCCGAACTATTGGATAGTAAGCAAATAGATCATAAACACCCTCACGTTTATTTTTCGCAGCTATTAGGTATGAGCGATAATTTAAGCTTTAACCTGGCCAATGCAAAATACAACGTGGCAAAATATGTGCCTTATGGGCCTATAAAAGCAGTTTTACCGTACCTTTTTCGCAGGGCGCAGGAAAATACCGCTATTGCCGGGCAGATGAGCCGCGAGTTGAGCCTGATAGTAAAAGAGCGTAAAAGAAGAAGTACAAAGTAATTGTTTTAACAAGTCCTTTTTAATCAATTGTAATAGCTATTATTGTTTTCAGTTATAACCAACTTAAAACCAAATAATTATGAAGTATTACATTGAGGCCTGGAAAGCTAAGCAGGCGTGGATTGATATGAACCATGAACAAAGGGGGGCATACATGGTGCAGCTTGGTCCTGCCATACAACAGTTAAGTGAGCAGGGTACAGAAATTATAACCTGGGGCAGCAACGATGGCGATACTTTTAACCGCATGGATATGGATTTTTTTGCGGTTTGGAAATTCCCAACAGCCGAACTTGCCAAAACGTTTGAAGAACTTGTTGAAGCTGCCGGATGGTACGTCTATTTTGAACAGATAAATATAAAAGGAAGTCCTGCAAGCCCTAATGAAATTATTGGGCATCTTATAAATCTGTAACATATTAAGAATATTTCTTTCAGGCGGCTGTTCAAATAGCCGCTTTTTTTGTTTTAAAGTTTTGTGAATTGATCGTTTTCAATATTTTATGTAAAAATTTTTAGCCAACTGTCCAATAGCTTCCATTTCATTTGTTATCGGGGTATAATTCATATATTTATTAACCCGTCTGCCAGTAGGCAGCCAATTAAAGCCAATTCAAAATGAACGAGTATTTAATTTTAATGCGCCTGGATCTGATCACTAAGGAGGCCCAGCCATCGCCCGAGCAAATGGAAGGATACATGAAACAATATCACGATTGGGTAGGTGGTATTGCGGCCCAAAATAAATTTGTTGGTGGTACGGGCTTATCCATGGAGGGCAAAGTTATAAAACCCAATAATGTGATAACCGATGGGCCTTTTGCCGAAGTGAAAGAATCGATTGCAGGTTTTGTAACCATAAAGGCAAAGGATATGGATGATGCTGTAAACATGGCTAAAACTTGCCCGATATTGTTGGGCGATGGTAATAGCATTGAAGTACGTCAGATAACCGGAAGCCATCAGGATAACAATTAAAATGATGCTGCCAAAAACTGTTTGCATGCAGTATTTGGCGGCATTTTTATTATGAATACTGCAGAACTCATACCGCATTTATTCAGAACAGAATACAGGAAAATTGTAGCTGTACTTTGCAGGCGCTTTGGTTTTGACCAGATAGAAATGGCAGAGGATATAGCCAGCGAAACTTTTCTTACGGCTACGCAAACCTGGGGAATTACAGGTATCCCGCCAAATCCGCCCGCCTGGCTTTATAACGTTGCCAAAAACAAGGCTAAAAATTACTTGCAGCGTAGTTCCACTTTTAAAAGCAAGGTCTCGCCCGAAATAATAAATAGCACGCCCGATTTTTACGAAACGGAGATTGACTTGTCGCCCGAAAATATAAATGATAGTCAGCTACAAATGATGTTTGCTATTTGTAACCCGATAATTTCAACGGAGGCGCAGGTTGGGTTATCTCTTCGGATCCTTTGCGGTTTCGGGGTTCAGGAGATAGCAGATGCCTTTTTGACTAATAAGGAAACTATCAATAAGCGATTGTTTAGAGCCAAAGAAAAGCTCAGAGCGTTAAAGATTAAGATACAGCTCCCCGGATCATCAGAAATTGATGAGCGTTTAGCGCCTGTACTGACAACCATTTATTTGCTCTTTAATGAAGGGTGTTACTCTGTTAGCCAGGATAAAACACTGCGGAAAGATCTTTGCCTTGAAGCAATGCGGTTATGTACTATGCTTATAGAAAATCAAAATACCAATAAGCCCGATGTAAACGCGCTGCTTTCGCTCATGTGTTTTCATGCTTCGAGGTTCGAAGCCCGTTTCAATAAGAACGGTGAGCATATTTTGTACGAAAAACAGGATACCAGCTTATGGAACACCGATTTAATTAGCAAAGGTGGATATTTTTTAAGTTGCGCGGCAAGCGGTAATAAATTATCAAAATATCACATCGAGGCCGAAATTGCCTATTGGAGTACCCGGCAGGCGGATACAAAAGAAAAATGGGAAAGCGTTCTGCAACTTTACAATCTTTTGCTGCAGATAGAATACTCGCCTATAGCGGCTTTAAATCGCACGTATGCACTTTCAAAAGCGAATGGAAAGGAAGAAGCAATTATTGAGGCCGAAAAGCTGGAAATGAAAGATAACCACTTTTACTTTGCATTGCTTGGGGAACTTTATACAGATCTCGACAACTTGAAAGCGAAAGGTATCTTTGAAAAAGCGCTTTTACTTGCAAAATCAGAAGGGGATAAGCAAAGTATTAAGAAGAAGATGGATGAGCTGTGAGCGTTTTTTTTATCTAAAATAAAATCTCATTTGATTGAATAATGTAAACTTTTCGAATGGTATGTTGTTGATACGGCTAAGTTGTCCGTAATATTACGTTCAATTTTAAACAAATTACAGACTATGAAAATTTACCATTCATTACTGCTGATAATTATTATAGCAACAGTAACCCAAGGTTGCGTTAGCAACAAAAAATACAACGAATTGCAGGGTAACTACACCCAATTACAGAACAGCACCCGCGACCTCAGTGTAAAATATCAAACCAGTGAGCAGGCGCTTGCCGTAAGCACTGGCAGGGTAAAAAGCCTGGAAGAGCAAATAGCTGCCGAAAGATCAAATGCTGCCATTTTGCAGGATGCGCTAAATAAATGTTTAGCCGGTAACAACCAGGGGAATGTAAATATCTCCAAACTGGTAGATGAAATTAATGCATCTAATAAGTACATCCAGCACCTGGTTGAAACCAAAAACAAAAGCGACTCGCTTAACATGGTTTTAACAAACAACCTTACCCGCTCATTAAGCAAGGAAGAAATACAGGATGTGGATGTGAAAGTACTTAAAGGCGTAGTGTATATTTCATTATCAGATAATATGCTTTACAAATCAGGTAGTTATGAAATATCTGATAAGGCAGGAGCAACGCTGAGCAAAATAGCCAAGATCATTTCTGATTATTCAAGTTACGACGTATTAATTGAGGGTAACACTGATAATGTGCCTATTAAACAAGCCAATATCAGGAATAACTGGGATTTAAGTGCTTTAAGAGCATCATCAGTAGTACAGGCGTTGCAGAATACTTATAATGTTGATCCTAAACGTTTAACAGCTGGTGGCAGGGGAGAATACAACCCAATTGCTGATAATGGAACACCAGGCGGTAAAAGCCAAAACAGGCGTACGCAAATTATCATAACTCCAAAACTGGATCAGTTTATGGACCTGATAGGCAAAGCCCCGGAAACAAAAACGCCGCCTAAACAATAAAAGTTTCAACGCGTTTCTTAAATAAAAAGGCCTTAACTAATTCGTTAAGGCCTTTTTTGTTGCGTTATATTTGATATGCAAAATACTGGATCACTTGTTTGTACATATTTGAAAATACGGTTTTGACTCGCCATTTGAATTTGTTTTTACTAAACGAGGCAGTGTTAATTGTTTGTACATATTTTAAATTCTTGTTGTAAATTGTGTTGGAAATTATTAATTTTAATTTCTGAAGATCAATTAACCAATTTTAAACCAATGTTCCGGAAGTTGTATTATGTGTGGCTGGTGATAGCCGCTTGTGTTTTGTACACGCTTCATGCCTGCAATTCATCTGGCCAGGGTGATGCTGAACAAATACCTGATACAATCAGTTATAATTTTAACATCCGGCCCATACTATCAGATAAATGTTATAAATGCCATGGTCCTGATGCTACGCACCGGGAGGCAGATCTGCGGCTGGATATTCCGGAAAATGCTTATAGAGCATTAAAAGACAATCCATCAGCTCACGCTTTGGTACCAGGCGACCCGATGCTGTCTGAAGTTTATCGCCGTATTTCAACAAAGGATACCACAGAGCAAATGCCGCCGCCATCATCAAACCTAAAAAAGTTAACACCTTATGAGGTTGATTTGATTGAAAAGTGGATAAAACAAGGCGCTAAATATGAAAAGCACTGGGCCTTTGTTCCGCCACATTTATCTCCTGTCCCACAGGTAAAAAATAGCACATGGCCTAAAAATGCCATAGATAATTTTGTACTTCAAAAACTGGAACAAAAGGGTATTAGTCCCAATCCCGAAGCTGATAAAGAACGGCTTTTGAAACGGGTGTCGCTTGATCTTACCGGTTTACCCCCAAGCCTGCAATTGATGGATAGCTTTTTGGCTGATAAAAGCCCTGATGCTTACCAAAAAGTAGTTGATCAGCTAATGGCAACTCCTCAATATGGCGAAAAAATGGCGCTGCACTGGCTTGATGTTGCCCGCTATGCCGATTCTCATGGTTACCAGGATGATAATTATCGTACCCAATGGCCATGGAGGGATTGGGTGATACATGCCTTTAATGAAAACATGCCCTATGATAAATTTATCACCTGGCAATTAGCCGGTGATTTATTGCCGAATGCAAGCAAAGAACAGTTGCTGGCCACAGGCTTTAACCGCAACCATAAAATTACCGAAGAAGGCGGCGTAATTGATGAGGAATATAGGGTAAGCTATGTTACAGATCGTACCAATACATTTGGTAAGGCTTTGCTGGGTATTACGCTGGAATGTGCCCATTGCCATGATCATAAATATGATCCCTTTTCGCAGAAGGAGTATTATCAAATGTTCGCTTTTTTTAATAATGTAAAGGAAGTAGGCCTTCAATCTACCGTTGGCGGTCCGGAAACTTATGCCAAGCGGCCGATGATGCAGATCAGTAATGAAGATGTTAAAAAAATACTTACGTTTATAAACAAGCAGGATACTGGTAAACTCATTGTATCTGTAATGACGGATAGCGATAAAGTGCGGCCAACTTATATCCTTAAACGCGGTAATTATGATGCGCATGGCGATGTGGTTGAACCGGGAACGCCAAAATCAATATTACCATTTACCGCTAACTATCCAAAAAATAGACTGGGTTTGGCCGAATGGATGTTCAATAAAAGCAACCCACTTGCTGCAAGGGTATTTGTAAACCAGGTATGGCAGGAGTTTTACGGCAAAGGCATTGTAAAAAGCTCGGGCGATTTTGGTATGCAGGGCGATCTGCCATCACATCCCCAATTGCTTGATTGGCTTTCAGTTGATTTTATGGATCATGGCTGGGATATAAAGAGGCTGGTAAAACAGGTTGTTATGTCTGCTACCTACCGCCAATCGGCAGTGATTGGCCCCGAAAAGTTAAAGGCCGACCCTGAAAATACTTTGCTATCACGTGGCGTGCGTAACCGCCTGCCTGCTGAGTTTGTCCGCGACCTGGTGCTGGCAAGTAGCGGCTTGCTTAACCGTACCATTGGCGGACCGAGTGTAAATCCTTATCAACCACCCGGCCTTTGGGAAAACGCGACATCAGGCCGTGGAATATTGGCTAATTATAAGCAGGTTCATGGCTCCAATCTTTACCGCCGTGGCATGTACACCCTCATAAAACGAACCGTGCCGCCGGCATCTTTAGGGATATTTGATGCCAGTAACCGCGACCAATGCGAGGTGAAACGCCTGCGTACAAACACACCGCTACAAGCATTGGTGATGCTTAACGATCCTACAGTATTGGAATCTGCCCGGGTATTGGCTGCCAAATTGTTGCAGGATAACAGCGTGTCGAAAGATAAAATAATCAAGGCCTTTCGCTTAATTATGTGCCGTCATCCGCAGGAAAAAGAATTGGCCATATTAATTGCTTATTATAACGATGAGTTAAAAAATATGAAGGCAGATGATGCCAAAAAATTATTAAGCGTGGGCGAATATCCTGTGCCTGAAAACCTCAATAAAATAACGCTGGCGGCGATGATGAAAGTAGTAGATACAATTTATAACCTGGAAGAAGCGATAACCAAAACCTGATTGATATGGAAAAAGATTTTTTAGAAAGCAGGCTAAATATAAACAGGCGCAGGTTTCTTTCCAGATTAAGCCTGGGCATTGGCAGTATTGCATTGGGATCGTTACTTATTCCTGATCTTTTTAGCGGGAGTGGCGGCGAGAGTGAGGCTGAGTTTATACCCGGTATACCCAACTTTGCACCTAAAGCTAAGAGAGTTATTTACCTGTTCCAGGATGGAGCGCCCTCGCAATTAGAGTCATTTGATTACAAGCCCAAATTACGTGAAATGATGGGGCAGGAGTTACCTGCCTCGGTGCGTGGTAACCAGATCCTCACCGGGATGACCGCCAAGCAGGCTTCATTCCCGCTTGTAGGATCATTTTATGACTTTAAACAATATGGCGAATCAAGGGCGTGGGTAAGTGACCTCTTTCCGCATATTGGTAAAATTGCCGATGACATCTGTATCATCCGGTCAATGAACACTGATGCTATTAACCATGATCCGGCGCTTACTTTTTTTCAAACCGGGGCGCAGCAGGGCAATCGCCCAAGCATGGGTTCATGGGTAAGCTATGGTCTGGGAAGCGAAAATAAAAACCTCCCGGCGTTTACTGTACTGCTATCAAAAGGTAAAGGCAATGGCCAGGGAGTTTACTCTAAACTATGGAGTAATGGCTTTTTAGATTCTATTCACCAGGGTGTACAATTTAGCAGTGGTGAAAATCCCATCCTGTATTTGAATGACCCTAATGGGATGGACCGGCGCGAGCGCCGTAAAATGCTCGATAATTTAGCAGCGCTAAATGATATCAGCTATAAAGAATTTGGCGACCCCGAGATAAATACCAAAGTACAGCAATATGAAATGGCTTACAGGATGCAAACCGCCGTTCCTGAAATTATGGATGTATCAAAGGAGTCGGACGATATTGTGAAGATGTATGGCCCTGATTGCCTTATTCCCGGTACCTATGCGGCCAATTGTTTATTGGCGAGAAAACTATCAGAGAATGGGGTACGCTTTGTACAGCTATATCACCAGGGATGGGATCAGCACAGCAACCTGCCACAGGAAATGGCAGGACAGGCAAAGGATGTCGACCAGGCATCCGCAGCATTGGTTACCGATCTTAAACAGCGCGGTTTGCTTGATGAAACATTGGTGATATGGGGCGGAGAGTTTGGCCGTACCAATTATAGCCAGGGTAAGCTTGAAAAAGCTAACTATGGCCGTGACCATCACCCGCGTTGTTTTAGCATATGGATGGCCGGTGGCGGTATTAAACCCGGTTTGGTTTACGGCGAATCGGATGATTTTGGTTATAATATAGTGAAAGATCCCGTGCATGTACATGATTTTCATGCTACCATCCTCAACCAGTTAGGCATCGACCATAAAAAATTAACTTTTAAAAGCCTGGGCCGAAGATACAGGTTAACTGATGTTGCAGGCAACGTTGTAAAGGGGATAATAACATAACACAATTTTTTATTTTTAGGATGGACGGGATTTTAAGGCATTGGGCGCCTGGAATATTTTATAAGAGTTTAATTAAAAGCACCATTGCTAATATATGAAAGGCAACCATAAAGGTTTTGCAGACGGAACGTTATTTGCGCTAAATATTTTCATAGTAGTTTTAGTTGTTGCCGGCAATAACCTGGTTGTGCCGCAATGGCTTCAGCCGGTAGGGAGGTTGCATCCCTTGATCCTGCATTTTCCCATAGTGATACTTATGCTGGCTATGGTGATGGAGTTTTTTCGTTTTCGCGTTGAGTTTGCCAACGAAAAGCTATACCAGAGTTTTACCGATTACCTGTTATTGTTAGGGGCTCTTTTATCGTCTGTAACAGTTATCATGGGTTTGTTATTATCTAAAGAGGCTGGTTATGAAGGTAACACCCTACAATGGCACAAATGGTTTGGGGTGAGTGTCGCGTTTATGGGTTATGGGGTATACCTTATTCGAAACACTCCGAAATATACAGCTACACTGGCCAAAACGGGGGCATTAGTTACCGTGTTTTGTTTAATAGTTGCCGGGCACTTTGGCGGGAATCTTACCCATGGCGAAGATTTTGTTTTAGGACCCATCATGGATAAAGAGAAAAATCTGGTTCCGATTGATAAGGCGTTAGTTTATCAGGATGTGATAAACCCAATCTTCATGGCGAAGTGTCAAAGCTGCCACAACGCTGATAAAATGAAGGGCCGGCTTATGCTTACCAGCCAGGAGGCGATACTGAAGGGTGGTAAAAGCGGGAAACTCTTTGTGCCCGGCGACCCGGCAATAAGCTTACTTCTTCAGCGCGTGCATTTGCCCGAGGGCGAAAAAAAGCATATGCCACCAGTTGGCAAACCACAACTTACCGATGAGGAGAAAATGCTCCTTTATCTGTGGGTAAAGGGCAATCCTGACTTTAAGAAAAAAGTTATCAGCTTGCCGGCAACAGATTCCTTAAGGATGATTGCATCAAAACTGCTAAAGCCCGTTGAAAGCACTGAGGAGGTTTATGATTTTTCTGCTGCAGATGATAAGGATATTAAAAAGCTGAACAATAACTACCGGGTTATTTATAAGCTGGCTAATGAGTCGCCGGCATTGGCGGTAAATATCTACAATAAAAGCACTTACAATATTAAGGCTTTAGAAGAGTTAAGTCCCATTAAAAAACAGATTGTAGCTCTCGACCTTAATAAAATGCCGGTAAAGAATGCCGACCTGAAAGTTATTGCCAGGTTTGAAAACCTTCGGCAGCTTAACCTTAATTTTAGTGATGTTACGGGTAATGGCTTAAAAGAACTTGCCGCGCTTAAATACCTTAAAGGTCTCTCGCTGGCTGGCATAAAATTAAGCTTTGCCGATATAAAGCAACTAACAGCCATAAAAAGCTTAACTGAGCTGGCCGTATGGGATACCGGCTTAAAAACTGCCGAGCTGGAAACCTTTCAAAAAGCCAATAAACGGGTTAAACTTTTAACAGGATTTAAGGATGATGGAAAAGCGATAAAATTAACCAGTCCGCAGTTAAAAAATACAGCAATTGTATTTAAGCAAAGCTACCAGCTGCAATTAAGTAATCCTATTAGGGGAGTTGATATCCGATACACTACCGATGGCACTGCTCCTGATAGTATTCATTCCGCATCCTATAAATCCGGCGTAACATTTACCCAAAGTACAGTGATAAGGGCACGGGCTTTTAAAGCAGGGTGGATAGGTAGTGATACTGTTCAATTCAATATTTACAAAAGCACTTATACACCAGATAGTGTGGCCTTCTTGAAATACCCGGATGATAAATACAAAGGCGACGGCCCCAAAACAATAATTGATAAAGAACTGGGAGGAAACAATTTTGGCAATGGTAAATGGCTTGCATCACAAAAGGATATGGAAATGCTGTTGTGGTTTAATAAGCCCGTAGATTTGCACTCTATTAGCCTCGACGCGATGCGTAACACGGGGCCACAGATATTTTTACCCTCTAAAATTGAAGTATGGGGCGGAGCTGATCAAAATCATTTAAAACTTTTAAGTCATGCAGCTCCTGCTATGCCACTTAAAACTGATGCGTTCGGCATCATGAACCTGGAGTGTAAACTAAAAACAACCCAATCGGTATCTTGTGTAAAGTTGGTAATTAAACCACTTGCAAGCGTGCCTTCCTGGCATCCGGCAAAGGGCAAGCCGGGCTGGGTTTTTATAGATGAGGTTTTTGTTAATTAAGAGGTCCTGGCTAAAAAAAATGGTGGCACTTTCATCTATAAAATTCCTATTTCATACTTAATGATTGATTAACATTATAGAACTTCATTTCAAGGCTTTTATCCAAACTGTAAATATCATTGTAGGTAACTATTTCCCCGTCCTTTATCTCGCAGGTGAGGTAAGTGATTTTAATTGGCAGGGGTTTTTTTAAAGCGATGTTCTTATTAACATGATTGAGCATCCCGTTATGAAGGGCAGCAATTTTACTTTCAGAATTATCATTTTTTAATAAAAGTGTTCCCAGCTTTTCTGCATGTTCAACACCGATAGATCCATTACTCAGGTCCCTTTCTTTTTTCATAAATAGTGCCTGTTCCTTTATATCATGGAGATATATATTATAAGTGTTGGGGAAGTGAAAAGCAAGTGAACCTGGGGCGTCGATGAAAGATCGTTGAATGTTCGTATCCTTTTTATTGTCAGTAGCCAGTTGATTGTTTTGCAGGTGGAGGTTATCTGTTTTTACCTTAGGTAATATTTTTCCGGGTAACATTTTTGGCGGAATCTTCAATTTTGGAGCAGTGGTAACGAAACCAACAGTACTTTGCAATGTTGGGGTGGGGGTTCCTGGTTTGCCGGCTATTATCCTGAAAAAGTAAGTAGAATCCCGAAGGCGTAGTTTTAACGTGTATGATGGAATATTAATATGGATATAAGCACTGTCTTCAATATTTACCCATCTTAGCCGTTCCATATTAATTGCAATCTTCCTGATCACGGCCTGGGGAGTTTCATAGCAATCATTTTGGTATAAGCCCTCAAGCAAATGCATTTTACGCTGCATATCCCTGTATTCTTTTGATTTTGGCTGTACGCTCGCTATTGCTCCCATGGTATTGGTTTGTTTAAGCGCCTGTATCAAAAATCTATCAGCTTGAAAACGGCCATCTACATTGCCATCAACCTTACGGGCCGGATAATCAGGATTAAGTTTTCCGTAGTGCAGGTTGTTCATGAATGTTATAATAGCGTCAGTAAGCATAATGTCAAACCTGGCCTGTTGATCCAGGTTTACTTTGCCTGGTGTATCTAATATATTATGCAGTTTATCGTAAAGTAGTTCTTTGGGGTGATAATCAGCATGAGAAAGTCCGAATTGTAATACACAGTCAAGCATGAGCATAGCCTGCCATGTGGGCCCTTCCCCGTTTTGCGGTTTTATCCAGACAGGAGTAAATCCATTTTGCTTATATAACCGAAGTACTGATTTAGGGTAATATAAATGACTGCTTAAATCTTTGCTATTTACTTGTTTCTGAATTTCTTTACTAAATAAACTATCGCTTTGGAATACTTTTTTATCTGTATTATTAATGATTTTGGCGCAAGCTTCCTGGATATTAAAAGTTACCAGGATAGCGATTCCTATTAACAAAAAGTGTTTAACAAAAGTGTTTTTCATAACCATTAAATTGTGCTATAAAGTTCGGTTAAACCCCTTAGGCGAATAATGATCTATATCACATTTTAGATTGATAGTAAGCACCTGGAAGACAAAAAAAGAGGCCGCTCATAACCAGTATGACGCAGCCTCTTTCAATTATTAATTATGGGGTGAGATTAATTTACAACCATCTTATCTTCATGCTCAACATCAAGTATAAGATTAAATAGTTCCTGCTTTATTAAACGGAATTCGCGGGTTAGGTTGGTCATAAAATATTCCAATTGTACCTGCGTTGAGGCTAATGCTTCCGTATCTTCAGGAATAATATCTTCGGCCATTAACTCCAGTTGTTTTATTTGCTTGTTAAGCAAGTCATCAACTTCCATTTGTTCCAGTTTCTGAAGTGTTTTTCCGGTAGTAATGAGTTTATCAATATGGTTATTGTCCTTTAAGCGGGATATGTTGCTATCCAGCAAACGATGCAGGAACGAAGTTTCAATTTTGAAAAACTCAAGATCTGAGAGCCATCGCCGAGCTATGACATAATATTGTAATGATCTGGCAGACATATCGGTTGTTGTTTCCATATAAATTCAGGTTTTATTTTTTTAATTCCTGTTAAGTAATTTATAAATATCGAAACTGTTAGTAGGTACGTAGATGATGATCGTCATTTATAAAGGTGACAGTTCTCATATTTTCAAATGCTAAATTGGGCGTCCGCTTATTAAACAGGTTTTATCGGGCATGTTCAAATCTTTGGAAATAAGAATTTTCCAGTATTTCCCGATGATCAGGGTGTGCAAGTTCTATCAATGCCCTGGCTCGTTGCTTTAAGTTTTTGCCGAAAAGATTAACTATGCCATACTCGGTAACCACCCAATGCACATGCCCTCTCGTGGTTACAACGCCCGCACCTTGTTTCAAAAATGGCACTATGCGGCTAATGCCTTTGTTTGTTTGTGAAGGTAATGCGATGATTGGTTTACCCCCTTCAGACAGCGATGCGCCATGAATGAAATCCATTTGCCCGCCGATACCTGAATACTGATAGGTACCAATAGAATCGGAGCAGACCTGGCCCGTTAAATCAATCTCAATGGCACTGTTAATGGCCGTAACCTTCGGATTTTGACGAATGATACTGGTGTCATTTACATAACTTATATCCATTACCCTTACACTTGGATTATCATTTACAAAATCATATAACTTACGGGTTCCGGTTATGAAGGCGGTTACCGAGCGGCCGTTATTTAATTTTTTCTGGCTATTGTTTATTACCCCTGCTTCAATAAGTGGTATGATGCCATCTGAGAACATTTCTGTATGCAGACCTAAATTTTTATGTGTGCTGAGGTTTTTTAGTACCTGGTCAGGAATACTGCCAATACCTAATTGTAATGTTGCTCCATTATCGACGAGCGAAGCTACGTGGTAACCAATTTTTTCAACCACAGCATTGGTTTCAAAAGCATAATTTACTTCCGGCAGTTCGGATTTATGCCAAACCATAGCGTTTATTTTATTTATATGGACAAAACTTTCTCCATGCGTCCTGGGCATTAACGGGTTTACCTGGGCAATAACAATTTTGGCAGTGTCAACTGCTGCCCTGGCAATATCTACCGAAGTACCAAGGGAACAATAACCATGAATATCTGGTGGTGATACCTGGATTAAGGCCACATCTATTGGCAGAATGTTTTTTCGGAACAATTGGGGGATCTGGCTCAGAAATATCGGAACATAGTCTCCATCGTCACTATTAGCTACGGCCCTGGTGGCCGCCGAAACAAACAGCGAATTAAAGAAAAAGGATTTACGATGTTCGGGCCTGTCAAAATTCACATCACCAAGTGTTGTGATGCTAACCAATTCTACGTTATAAAGATCATTGTGTCTTTTTTGTAAGGCTTCAACTAAACACACCGGAGTAGCGGCACTGCCATGTATGAAGACACGGTTACCGGGCTGCACCAATTTCAATGCTTCGTCTGCAGAGATATATTTTATATCAATCATATAAATCTTAAGCTTATTTAAATTTCGTTTCAAAACTAAATCCAATTTGGCATTGAAAAGCTGATTGCCGACATGTTAAAACCTGACAGTGATCATTAAATGTACAATATGGCATCAAGCAGTTCTTTGTGATATTCTTCACCGAAATGATTACTGGGAAATTGTTGTCATTGCATTTAGGACTTTTTAATAGTGTCCGTAATTACTTTATATTATAAAAAATGACCATCATCACATTTCTATATGAAAACAGTTATATTTTAATTGGAGCTTTATGTTAATATTTGTGATGGATATCAATTTTTTGATAAAACTGCCTTATGGAAAACACCGCCCTGTTAAAAGCTATTATTGATAATGCCATTGATGGTATTATTACAATTAATGGCCGTGGAATTATTGAAAGCATTAATCCATCGGCCTGTAAGCTTTTTTTGTGTAGTCCAGAAGAGGTGATAGGCCAAAATGTTTCAACGCTTATGCCTCCGCCGGATAAAGAGCAACATGATGAATATATCAATCGTTATCAACGAACAGGTAGTCCACATATAATTGGTATTGGACGTGAAGTAACCGGATTGAGAAAGGATGGGTCAACATTTCCATTCCGGCTTGGTGTAAGCGAGGTTCCTTTTGCCGAGAGAAAAATATATACCGGATTTATCCATGACCTTTCGAGGGAAAAGGAAGCCGAAGATCAGTTAAGGAATTATGCCGCTCACCTGGAAGAGTTGGTTGAACAGCGTACAATGTCGTTGAAAAACACGGTGCAAGCCCTGCAACAAGCAAAAGAAGAGGTTAGCATTTCCCTTGAAAAGGAGAAAGAGTTGGGCCATTTAAAAAGCCGCTTTGTTTCTATGGCCTCTCATGAATTCAGAACGCCTTTAAGTGCTGTGCAACTATCAGCCTCTTTGATAGAGAAATATGCCCAGCCTTTTGATAATCCTAACATCAGGAAACATGTAGGGAAAATAAAAAATGCGGTAGGTAATTTAACAACCATCCTGAATGATTTCCTGTCGCTGGAAAAACTGGAGGCCGGGAGGGTAGAGGCTTCATGCACACGGTTTGATCTGGTTAAACTCGCTGAAGAAATAACTGAAGAACTGCAGGTGGTGGCCAAACAAAATCAAAATATTATTTATCAGCATACCGGCACTCATAGTATAGTTAACCTTGACCAAAATCTGCTGAAAAACTGTGTCATCAATCTTATCGCGAATGCCATCAAATATTCGGGCGAGAATACTTTTATAGAGTTTAATACGGAGATCACTGATCATGTATGCATTATTACCATCAGAGATAATGGTATTGGGATACCGGATGCCGACCAGAAGCATTTATTTGAAGCATTTTTCCGCGCTCACAATACGGGCAATATTCCCGGAACCGGTTTAGGTTTAAATATTGTGGCACGTTATACCAGTTTGATGAACGGGCATATAGAATTTAAGAGTAATATTAACCAGGGAACCATATTCACTATTACATTTCCAATATCATGAGTAAAAAAGTTTTGATTATTGAAGATAATAACGACATCCGCGAGAACGTGGTTGAAATTCTTGAACTTGCCGGTTACCAGGTGTTTGATGCCAATAATGGAAAAAAAGGAGTCGAAATTGCGTTAAAGGAAATTCCAGACATTATTTTATGCGATATAATGATGCCCGAATTGGATGGTTACGGTGTTTTATATATGCTGAATAAGAATCCTGAAACCGCGGCTATCCCGTTTATATTTTTAACTGCAAAAGCCGAAAGACTGGATTTAAGAAAAGGAATGGAAATGGGGGCGGATGATTATCTTACCAAACCATTTGATGATATGGACCTCCTGAACGCCATTGAAAGCAGGCTGAAGAAAAAGGAAATTCAAAAAAACTTTTATAGCAAGTCATTAGATCGTTTAAATAACCTTATCTCCAAAAATGACGGGCTTTCTGAATTAAAAAAGATCATCCAGGATCGCAAAAGCCGTCACTTTAAAAAAAATCAGGTTATTTACTATGATGGGGACAAAGGTTCTGGTCTTTACCTTGTTATTAGCGGAAAGGTAAAAACGATTAAACTTGCAGAAGACGGACGGGAATTGATGACCGGTATTTACGCCCATGATGAATACCTGGGTATTAACGCTCTGCTGGCCAATGAGCCTTACGCAGATACAGCAACCGCTTTGGAAGATAGCGTATTGTGCCTTATCCCAAAAGATCAATTGGAGCAATTACTTAATCTGTATCCGGAAGTTGCCCGCGAGTTTATTAAGCTTTTAGCAAATGATATAAGGGATAAGGAAGATCAGCTTATGCAGCTGGCCTATCATTCAGTGCGAAAAAGAATGGCAGAGGCCATGATCAGGCTATATCGCCAACAAAACGACGGTAAAGAAGGCTTTAAAATTACGCGGGAAGACCTCGCCGCTATGGCTGGTATGGCTACGGAAACTGTTAGTCGTACTTTATCAGATTTTAAGGACGAAGGATTGATTGAAAAAAAGGGCAGCCTGATCACCATTTTGGAGCCTGAAAAGCTTGCTAAAATGAAAAACTGATATAGGTCATTTTTTTGACTGACCTGGCTCATACTATCGGGGCAATCATAACGATAACTTTGTTTTATAAAAGTATTTTGGATGAAAGCGGTAGCCTATAGTATTAAGCCTTTTGAAAAAGAATATTTGGCGAAAGCCAATCAAAAGAAGCACGACATAACACTTATTTCCAACCCCCTGGGGCCGGATACGGCTATCTATGCCGAAGGGAAGGATGCGGTAATTGTTTTTACCAATGATGATGTATCTGCAACGGTTATTGAAAAACTGGCTGCCCTGGGAGTAAAGTTTATAGTAACCAGATCGGCCGGGACAGATCATATTGATAAAGATGCAGCAGCTATTTATGGTATAAAAGTAGCCAATGTACCATCTTATTCCCCACAGGCAATTGCAGAACATTCCGTAGCAATGGCATTTGCGCTAAACCGGCAGGTAGTTAAGGCCGACCAGCACAGCCATGAATTTGATTTCAGAAACGATGGACTGATTGGCTTTAATTTTTCCGGAAAAGTGGTTGGAATTATTGGCTTAGGGAATACCGGGCAGGCAGCCGCATCCATATATCATGGTTTGGGATGCCAGGTAATAGGATATGATCCCTATTTTCCGAAGAATCTACGCTATGTGAAACCTGCATCATTGGAGAATCTCCTAAGTACTGCCGATATCATTTCATTGCACATACCACTTACGCCGGATACCAAATATTTCGTCCAAAAAGCTACGCTTGATCAAATGAAAAATGGCGTGATGCTGATCAATACTTCAAGAGGTATGCTGGTTAATACCGTAGATGTGCTTAAAGCTATTGAAAGTAAAAAAATAGGCTATTTGGGGCTTGATGTATATGAGTTTGAAAAAGGTTTGTTTTTTGAAGATCATAAAAATGACCCCGTTAAAGATTCGTTATTACAAAGTTTGATGAACTATCCCAATGTTTTGATCACCCCTCATCAGGCCTATCTCACTAAAGAAGCCTTACAGGAAATTGCCGACCAGACCATTAAAAGCCTTGATCTTTGGCAATTGAACAAATGTGTTGGTAAAGCCTGCGCATGTGCACAGGAATGCAAAAAAAATCCAGTTACAGAAAAGGTTATCCATTCTTAAGCCATGGAAAATATTAACAAGCAATTAGCCGATAAATATAATGTGGCTGTTCCGCGCTATACCAGTTATCCTACTATGCCGTATTGGGATAGTGACACTTTTAACACTTCACTCTGGAAACAATCTGTCAAATTTTCTTTTGACGAAAGCAACACTTCGTCAGGAATTAGCCTTTATATACACCTCCCTTTTTGCGAAAATCTTTGCACATATTGCGGGTGTAACACACGTATCACAAAAAATCACCGTGTAGAAAAGCCTTACATTGAAGCTGTTTTAAAAGAGTGGCAAATGTATTTGCAGGTATTTGAAGGTACGCCGGTGATTCGTGAAATACATCTTGGTGGTGGTACTCCAACATTTTTTAGCGCTGAAAATTTACATCAATTGGTTGATGGATTGCTTCAAGGCGTTCACATTCATAAAGACGCTGCATTTAGTTTCGAAGCCCATCCGGCAAATACTACTGTTGATCATTTACAAACCTTGTTTGATCTTGGTTTTCGCCGTTTAAGTTTAGGAATCCAGGATTTTGATCCAAAGGTACAGTTCATTATCAACAGGAGTCAATCCTTTGAGCAGGTATTGGCAGTAACGCAACAGGCCCGAAGAATTGGTTATACATCTATTAATTATGATTTGATTTATGGGCTCCCATTGCAAACATTAGAAGGTTTGATTAATACCATGAATATGGTTTCGGGCTTAAAGCCAGATAGGATCGCCTTTTACAGCTATGCACATGTACCCTGGCTTAAGCCAGGGCAAAGGCGATTTACAGAAAATGATTTACCAAACCCGGATATGAAAAGTAAGTTACATGAAACGGGGCGAAACCTGCTCATTAGCTTTGGTTATAAGGAAATTGGTATGGATCATTTTGCTTTACCGGGAGATGAGTTATTGGAGGCCGAAACATCAGGTCATTTACACCGTAATTTTATGGGTTATACAAGCCAGCACACCCAATTATTGGTTGGCCTGGGTGTATCATCTATAAGTGATTCCTGGTATGCTTTTGCTCAAAATGTTAAAACAGTTGAAGAATACCTTGAACTTACCAAAAAAGGAGAGCTGCCTGTTTTTAAAGGCCATGTGCTTACCAGCGAGGATCTTATTATACGCAAGCATATTTTAAATATAATGTGTAAGGGATATACTTATTGGAACCATCATTCAGAGCCATGTAAAGCCGTTTTTGAGGGGATGGAGAAGCTTCAGTCGCTTGAAGAAGATGGCTTAATTAAACTGGATTCGTTGGGTTTAAAGGTTACACCAAAAGGAAAACGTTTCCTGCGTAATATTTGTATGTGCCTGGATGCAAGGCTGTGGGCAGATAAGCCAGCCACCCAATTATTTAGCATGGCTGTTTAATTGTTCTAACTCCCGATCATTTATTAAACAAGCCTTTAACGTTTCTGTAATAGCGTTTAACCGTGATCCGGAACACGTCATATATTAAAGTGTATATAAGTATGATAACCGGTACAAAAAAAGAATAAAAGCTAAATGAGCGGAAAAGCCACGCACCACCCAATGCACCGCACATAAAGAAAAGAATAATGGCCATGCGTAACTTTATTCTTGGCTTTAATGCCTTATTTTCTTCGGGTTTATTTTGGATAAACTGAGCCAGTTCAATGCCCAGATCGGTAAATGTGCCGGTTAGGTGCGTTGTTCTGACCACCGAACCGGATACCATGGAAACAAGTGCATTTTGCAGGCCCATTGCAAAAAGCAGGCTACCCGCAAATATTTCCTTTGCAACTAAGCTGTGGTCATATCTATACCCCAACAGGGCTACGCTGATAAGTATAGTTGCTTCAATCAATATTGGAATTACATATGAATATTGCTGGTTTTTGCCAATCCTGGAAACAATTAAACTTGATATGAAAGCTCCGGCCAAAAAAAGGAACATCCAAAGGGCAACTACCCTTGCAGTTCCCCAGTTTTGCAAAGCAATCTGCTCTGCAAATAATGCAGCATGACCGGTTACATTGGTAGTTAAAACACTAAACCCCAGGAATCCTGCTGCATTAACAAAGCCTGCAGTAATACCTAACAATGATGCCAGTTTTACATTATGCTGATAGGTTCTTTTTGTTCCCAGGTGTCTTAACATTCTTCAAAGTATTACCCAGTGGTATCGTGTTTAAGAAATTAAATATCAGTTAAAATAACAGGAAACCGTGTTTAATGGCAGGCATTAATTCCTGAGGATTGCTTGGCCGGGCTTAAATAGGGGATATCCAAACTAAGGCCCCGCAAAACAAACCAAAGGCCAAGGCAAACCATAAGATAAGGCATTCCCTTATTAATACGGCGCCTTACAGTCGGACCGATAAAGCCAGAACTGAGCGTGGCCAGCAACATGAGTGGAAATGTTCCCACACCAAACCAAAACATATATTGCGCAGAAGAAAATGGCGAAGAGGTATTAACAGCCCCGGCAAGGGCCAGGTAAACAAAACCACATGGAAGAAGGCCGTTTAACATTCCAATTGCTAAATGCCCTGCTTTGTGTTTCAATGCATAATTTATTAAGCGATTAACAGGCGCTAATATTTTAGGCATTAACCGGCTCTGCATAAGTTTTATTTTAAACAACCGTGAAAACCCTGCCGTTATGATAAGTATACCCGTTAACATACTCACACTTTGCTGTAGGCCAGCCAGCCAAAGTTGCTTACCAATAAAACCAATAAGTAATCCTAAAAACGAATAGGTAATAACACGGCCAGCATTGTAAATAAATTTATCTGTTGCTACAAGCCACCATCGCGCATGAAATGATGGTATAGCAAATGCAAGCGGGCCACACATTCCTATGCAGTGCACACTGCCAAATAAACCAATAAAGAAAGCTACCTGGTTACTGCTCATTTTATATCTACTTCCTGTTCGTATAAATAGGCTTTTTTATTACTTTGCCATTCCAATACTACCCTCCACCTGCCTTCTGTTAAGGCCCTGGCCGATATTTGTGTTACAAGGCCATTATCAGTATTTAATTGAAATGTTTTATCTAGGGCCTCGCTTGATGGCCTTATAAATTTAATATTCCCTTTGGCTGGTTCTGCAAAAGTGACGCTTACTTGCTTTTCGATAATGCTTATTAGCGGTCGGGCATGATCCTTTACCACTTGCTTTTCCTTATCAAAGTCTTTATCAAAATTTAAACCTTTTTCATAATAATGATGGTCGTATTCGTCGGCCGGTAAAGCAAACATCTTTACGCACATTAATATAATAAACAGCATAAATAAACCCATTCCTATAATAATTCCTTTTCCCCAATTCATAATTTAATCATTTAATGGCCCAACAAATGTTGTGCTTACTGTTTTAATTACTTTTTTATTCACTATTAGGTTTATTTTAATATCCGTTTTTGGAGCGTGAATCTGCCGGGAGGGCACCATGAGAAAAAAAACAGTTTTTACAGATCCGCCGGCAGCAACCTTGCCCGGTGCCTGGATATATTTTATTCCGATGGCCGGGTCGGCGGTTTGGAGCGTGATGTTCTTGTCCAGGTTTGATTTATTGATGATCTCAGCGTTATAAATATTACTGATAAAACCTCCCTTTTGTTCCTGGTACAGCATGCCGGCGCTGCGCATAACAGTAATATCCATATCTCCACGATTGAAAATGAAGTAACTCAGCACGGTGATCAAAACAACAATGATCCCGCTATAGCCAGCCATTCTTCCGGTAAAAGATGGCTTTTGCTGTTTATGGATCATGTTTTCTGAGTAAAAACCGATGAGGTTAAGCGGCTTATGGATTTTTTCCATTACCTCGTTACATACATCAATACATGCCGTACAGTTAATACACTCCATTTGTGTTCCCTGTCTTATATCTATCCCTGTGGGGCAAACAGATACACATAAACCACAATCCACACAGTCGCCTTTTGTATTAACAGGTTCAATGATTCTGGATAATTTACCCCTTGGTTCGCCACGAACTTCGTCATAAGCAACAACAAGGGTGTCCTGGTCGAGTAATACTCCCTGAAGCCGTCCGTAAGGGCATATTACAGTGCATACCAGTTCGCGTACCTGGCTGTATACCAGGTAAAAAACAACGGTAAATATCCAGATACTTAAAAATCCTGACCAATGCAGTTCAACAGGCTCTCTGATGATCTTGAACAGTGTTTCGCTGCCAACCAGATAGGCCAGGAAAGTATTTGCAATAAGGAATGAAAAAATAACAAACAGGAGATGTTTGGCTGTCTTTTTCCATATTTTTTCCTTGTTCCAGGGACCGGCATCTAACTTTTTTTGTTTGTTTGCATCGCCTTCTATCCAAACCTCTATTTTTCTGAAAAACATTTCCATAAAAATAGTTTGCGGACAGATCCAACCACAAAAAATACGGCCGAAAGCGATTGTAAATAAAACAATACAAACTACAAAAACCAGGGTAGCCAATACAAAGAGGAAGATATCCTGGGGCCAGAAAACCTGCCCCAGGATTACAAATTGCCTGTCGATAAAGTTTAGCATCAATAAAGGCTGCCCCTTTATTCTGATTAACGGACCTGTGAAAAACAGTATTAAGTATGCATAGCTAATCCATGAACGCCATTTATATAATTTACCTTTCCGTATCAGCGGATATATCCATTTACGCTTCTCTGTTTCTTTCCCTTCCAGTAATCCGTCCATGATCTGTATTTTAATTGTTAGATGCTAATTTGTTATCCGCATCTGATTCTTTAGTTCCCTGGGGTTCTTTAGCCCCAGCAGGCCTTGTTCCGTGTATAGATTTTATATAGTTAGCCACGTCGGATATCTGTTTGGGTGATAATTGCTTTTCCCAGGTGGGCATGCCTTTTGCCAATACGCCATACTTAATTGTTTTAAACAAATCGTTTATTTTGCCGCCATGCAGCCAATAATCATCTGTAAGGTTTGGCCCAACACTGCCCTGCGCGTGATCACCATGGCATGGTGCGCATGTTGATTTGAAAATAGCCTGCCCGGATGCTATTACTGCGGGATCATGTACCAGTTTTACCGTGTTCTCGTCAACCCGGTTAGCAGCTTTGCTTAAAAATGCCTTCTTTTCTATATCAGCCTGTACCATTTCTGTTTTATATTCTGCATATTGTAACTGCCCTGTTTTAAAAACATGGTAATTAAGCAAATAGGCAACGCCAAAAATGATAGAGCCGTAAAACAAGTACATGAACCAGCCAGGTATTGGGTTATCCAATTCCTGTATGCCATCATAATCATGAGCTATCAGTATCTCATTCTCTTGTTCCATCGGCCTTAGGGAAAGCAGTTTTTGCCAAACCTCGGCTTTGGGTTTCTTTTCTTTTTTTGCAGGTTTCATTTCTGCAATGATTTGCTCTTCGGTATAGCCCTCATATTTAAAAATGATCCTGGTTAAAACTTTAAAAGTTTTCAGTAAAATCAACATCACTATGAGGAATAAAAGAAGCATAGTTACGATAGCCCCATAGCCGATGTAATTCATTATATCGGTAGGAATCAGGCTATCGCTTGCCGCCATAGCCGGTTGCATAAGCAATATTAAGGCTGAGGATATGATGATCCGGTGAAATTTCATGATTGGTAAGGTTGTTGTAAATCGGTTAAACTATCTTGTAGCGGTAAATCACTCATATGATCTACATGCGGTTTGCGGATACGGATAAGCATAACCGTTACTACAATAAAAAACACAAAGAATATCCCCAAAGAGAAAAGCAGGTAAGCCTGGTTTGCGTTAATGTTTTCTGTGAATTGCTTAAACATGATGTAATTATTTATTGGCTGTTTTATTTGCTTTGATATCTGTTCCCAAACGCTGCAGGTAAGCAATAATGGCTATGATCTCTTTGTTGCTTTTTACCTTGATATGATCCTGGTACAGGTTGTCTTTTATTTCTTTTGCCTGTTTATCCAGGTCCTGGTTAGCTATATTCTCGTATCCTACTGGATAGGGAACACCCAAAGTGCGCATCGCGTTTATTTTAACCCGGGTTGATGTGGTATCCAAATTTTGAGTTATCAGCCAATCGTAATTAGGCATGATACTTCCCGGCGACATCAGCCTCGGATCCATTAAGTGATTATAGTGCCAGGCGTTTCCATATTTCTGTCCTTCCCTGGCCAGATCCGGTCCGGTACGTTTGGAACCCCAAAGAAATGGATGGTCATAAACAAACTCGCCCGCTTTACTGTATTCACCGTAACGCTCAGTTTCTGATCTGAAGGGACGTACCGTTTGTGAGTGGCAGTTTACGCAACCTTCTCTTATATAAAGATCCCGACCCTGCAATTCAAGCGGCGTATAAGGTTTTACAGCAGCAATTGTTGGTATGTTTGATGATATGGTTAAGGTAGGCATCAGCTCAATAAAAGTTCCCACAAGGATAACAAGCAATGCAGCTATAAGCATCTGAATAGGTTTACGTTCCAGCCTGCGGTGCCAGCTGTTTTCTCTCGCAATGGTATGTACAGGCTCAAGGGGCATAGCCTGGGCAGCCTCATTAGCTACCAGTTTACCTTGTAAAGCGGTGCGTGTAAGGTTATAGGCCATAACAATAACGCCTAACAGGTACATGGCGCCACCTGCAGAACGCATCATATGCATGGGTAGGATTTGCAAAGTAGTTTCCAAAAAGTTTGGATATTTCAGCATTCCCTCTGATGTGAACTCCTTTAGCATCAGGCTTTGCGTAAAGCCGGCCCAATACATGGGTATGGCATAAAATAAAATACCCAGGGTGCCTATCCAGAAATGGAAAGAAGCCATTTTTTTAGAGAACAGTTCTGTTTTATATATACGGGGGATAAGCCAGTATAAAATGGCAAAGGTGAGGAAGCCGTTCCAGCCCAGGGCGCCAACGTGAACGTGCGCGATGATCCAATCGCTGAAGTGAGCAATGCCGTTAACCTGTTTCAAAGAAAGCATTGGTCCTTCAAAGGTGGCCATACCATAAGCGGTTAAGCCAACAACCATGAATTTTAAAATAACATCATCCCTTACTTTGTCCCATGAACCGCGAAGGGTAAGCAATCCGTTGATCATACCACCCCAGCTTGGGGCTATAAGCATAATAGAAAAGGCTACACCTAATGATTGTGCCCAACCCGGTAAGGTAGTATATAATAAGTGGTGGGGGCCTGCCCAGATATAAATGAAGATAAGGGCCCAAAAGTGCAGAATACTTAATTTATAAGAGTAGATAGGACGATTAGCCATTTTGGGCAAAAAGTAGTACATCATGCCCAGGTATGGGGTAGTCAAGAAAAACGCTACCGCGTTATGGCCATACCACCATTGTACCAACGCATCCTGAACGCCGGCATAAACCATATAGCTTTTAAAACCTGATACCGGAAGCTCAAATGAGTTAACAATATGTAAAACAGCAATGGTAATAAATGTGGCAATGTAAAACCAAATGGCTACGTACAAATGTCTTTCCCTGCGTTTAAATATCGTACCAAACATATTGATGCCAAAAATTACCCAGATAATGGTGATGGCAATATCAATGGGCCATTCCAGTTCGGCGTATTCATGTGAGGTAGTAAATCCTAATGGCAGTGTAATTACTGCCGAAACAATGATGAGTTGCCAGCCCCAGAAATGGATCTGGCTTAAAGCATCACTAAACATGCGTGCCTTAAGCAGGCGTTGTAAGGAGTAGTAAACTCCCATAAAAATGGCGTTACCAACAAATGCGAAAATAACCGCATTGGTGTGAAGAGGGCGGATACGTCCATAGGTTGTATACTGGTTACCCATATTGGCGGCAGGATGGTAAAGCTGAATGGCTACAATTAAGCCTACAGTCATTCCAATAATACCCCAGATTACGGTAGCGATACCAAAATTCCGGACGATCTTGTTGTCATAATAAAAATTTTCGGGCTGCATAAAATGTTATCTTTTTATGGTTGTAAAACTATTGAGGAGTGGCGGGTGACAGAATGATGACAGTTGGCTTTAAATGTGATCGTAGTCACTTTTTATCCTCATCTGGATGTTCATCATCCAGTAAAATGCGAATGGAGGGCGTATACAGGTCATCATTTTGCCCGCTGCGCTGTGCCCATAAAAAGGCACTTAAAAATCCAAGGGCCAGCAATACGCTGCAGCCGATGAGGAAATAAATGATGCTCATACTAATTTTCTTCTTTTTGCTGTAAAATGTGTGGCCAGTGTGGTAAAGGATATTACGGTAACGGTACTCAATGGCATCAGTACAGCAGCTACAAGCGGGGAGAGGCGCCCTGTTACCGCGTAACTTAAACCGATAATGTTATATGTTAAGGAGATGAGGAAGGACAGGTGGATAATGTTAACCGTATCTTTTGAAAAACGAAGAAATGCCGGTAATTTATCAAATGAACGTCCATCCAGGATGGCATCGCTCCCGGGCGAAAAGTTATTTACATTATCGGTTACAGCAACTCCAAGGTCACTTTGCTTAAGTGCTCCCGAGTCATTTAGTCCATCACCTAACATCATCACTTTATGCCCTTTTTGCTGAAGTTTTTGGATCATGTCAAGCTTTTGTTGAGGCGACTGATTAAAATGCATCCTGGCATCATCATGAAAAAAATGGATCAGTTCATTCCTTTCATGATTCTGGTCTCCCGAAAGCAAGAACAGCTGGTAATCTGGTGATAGTGAACTGATCTTCTCCATGCCATCACGATACTCATGAGCAAATCCAAAATAGCCCAGGTAATAGCCGTCTATCATTAAATGAACGCGCGTTATTTGCTTTGTATCTATGTAATACCCAAAAATTAGGTCGCCACTTCCAATATGAAGCTGGTGCCCGGCAATGTTGGCATTAATGCCCTTGCCTGGTATTTCTATATATTCATTTACCGGTAATTTCCTCATGTCGCCTAAAAATTGGCATATCATTCGGCTTAAAGGATGAATGGAATTTGAGCAGGCACTATACACCATTTGCTTTTGTACATCAGATAATTCTCCGCTCAATTCAATCCGTTTGCTGTTGCCGGTGGTTATGGTGCCTGTTTTATCCATAACCAGGGTATCAATACGGGCCAGTTGCTCTACTACAGCTGTGTTTTTCAGGTAGAAAAGGTTGCGATCGAAAATACTCAGTGCGGCCGACATGGTGAAAGGTGTGCTTAAGGCAAGCGCACACGGGCATGCAACAATTAATACAGCAGTAAAGGCATCTATACCTCTTCTGAAATTAAACGGAAGCCAGGCCATCAGCGAGCCAACGGCAATGATAATTAATACAATAGTAAAATACTTGCTAACCGTTTCATTGAAGGTTTTCATGCGGTTATCCTGCTTGCGGGTAAACGCTTCATTGTTCCATAGTTGGGTGAGGTAACTCTGTGATACAGGTTTAACAACTTCCAATTCTATTGCTTCGCCGGTTTGGCGGCCACCGGCGTAAATTATTTCGCCCAATGTTTTATTAACAGGTACAGCTTCTCCTGTAACAAAACTAAAATCTATCAATGCCTTGCCCTTTAAAAGAATGGCATCTGCCGGAATGATCTCATTATGACGGATCACCATACGATGCCCGGTTACTAATTGGGCAAGCGGGATAGGCTTTTCAATTTCATCAGTTAAAACCTGAACAGCAACCGGAAAAAAGGACCTGTAATCTCTTTCAAACGAGATATGGTGATAAGTTTTTTGCTGCACAAATTTGCCTACCAGTAAAAAAAATACAAGTCCGCATAGGGTATCTGCAAAGCCTGCACCGGTATGTGTTAATATTTCTGACACTGTACGTGCAAAAAGCACCGCGATACCAAGGGCCAAGGGAAAATCAATATTCAGTATTTTGCTTTTTAAATTTGTCCAGGCAGAAATGAAGTAGCCCCGGCCACTGAAAAATACCACCGGTAAGGCAAAAAGTATATTTAAATACCCGAAGAACTGTTTAAAGCTGTGTTCATATACCGAGAGCCCAAAGTATTCAGGAAAGCTAAGAAGCATTACGTTACCAAAACAAAACCCCGCTACAGCTATTTTTTGAACAAGATTACCTTTATCTGCCTTGTTTTGTTTTTTTATGATATCCTGCAGGCTGATGAGCGGTTCATAGCCTATATCATAAAGAAGCTCTACCAATTGCTGTAAACCGAGCTGTTGGTGATCAAAACGCACAACCAACTGTTTTTTCAAAAAATCAACCCTTGAATAATGGATAGCAGGATTGAACCTGTTTAGCTGCTCAAGTAGCCAAAGGCAGGAGCTGCAATGTATGTGTGGTATATAAAAGGTGATGAGGGAGATGTGATCATCTGTGTAGTCAAGTAGTTCTTTTAAAATCGAGGGTTCACTCAAATAATCAAACCGTTTATCAATTCTTGCCCTGGTGGCGCCCGGATGATCATTGTAGTTATAGTAGCTGCAAAGGCCGCTATCTGCTAATATTTCATAAACGCTTTTACAGCCGTGGCAGCAAAATTGCTTTTCATCAATACTAAATGATGTGGTTAAACATTCATCACCGCAATGGTAGCAGGTTGTTTTTGCAATTGTAGGGGCTTCCGTCATTTTGTTAAATTTGGGTTGCTCAAAAATGAACTTTCAGCAGTTCACACAGAATGATGCGTGTTGTGTAAAAAAGTGATCTCGATCACCTTTTTGATTAATTGACGGTGTACATTTCATCCTGCCACCTTTCATTTCAACACCCCATCGGCATTTTTAGCAAATCCAGATCACCAGGATAACGATAAGCACCGTAGTGTCTCTGCCCGCTATAGATTATATATGATGAAAGTTTTCCCAACAAATGACTTTCATCATTTATTGCAGCTGCCTTACCCTATAGTTTTGCGGCTTATTAGTTTAAATGGAAATACCAGAGATTTTAAATGTAACTATTGTTGAAGCCCATTTAACGCATCCTGGCGTATTTGAAAGGTTTGGCGCACTTAAGCAAGGATCATCATTTGTAATTCAGAATGATCTCAAACCATATATTAACTATCACAGCCTAAAATATATACTATTATGAGTCATACATTTCACATCCCGGTTTTAGGATTGGGTTACTCCATTGATACCCCTTTAAAGGTTGCCCGTTATGGCATTTCATCAGTTATGTCAATTGTAGATGATGAACTGATTGAAAGGATACGCGGATATCACACACAGCTTAATGGCTGGGTATATGTTCCTATCCTAAAAAAAGAGGAGGACTATCGTGCTAAACGAATAACTGCTTATCTTGATTTGGTTGCCAACCTGGTTGATAAACAGTTTGAAGAATTGAAGCAGCTGCCTTTTGAAAGCGGTAATGATCTGTGCAGGTATTTTGAATTATTACCCGAAAGCGCGCGTTTAAAACAAGGCTATGATTTGATGATGGATTATTCTGAAGGAAATCAAAAACAGTTTTTCCAGGAGTTGCTTAAGAAAGAAATGACCAAAGGCGCCATCGACGTTAATATCATGTCGAAGGTTGATAAAATGAATTATACCGTTCAGGGAGAATCAACGGGCGAGCAGAACACAGATGCGCTTGCTGCTCTTCGTGGGTTTGCTAAGAGCAAGCTTACGTCCTCTGTGATCCTATCTGCCGGTATGAACCCGAGGTTATACAGCTATCTGGAAACATTTAATGATTTCCTGCCCGATGAGCACGGAACAATCAACAAAAAAGTTATTTTGAAAGTGAGTGATTTCCGTTCGGCATTTATACAGGCTAAATTTCTGGCCAAAAAGGGTTTGTGGGTATCAGAATTCCGGGTAGAATCAGGACTTAACTGCGGAGGTCATGCCTTTGCTACTGAAGGTTTTTTGTTGGGACCGATTCTGGAAGAATTTAAGCAAAAGCGACAGGAAATGGTGAACGAGTTATTCCAAAGCTACCAATCAGCTCTGCTTGAAAAAGGAATTACTTGCCCTGTATCTCCTAAACAAAAATTAAGTGTGCAGGGAGGGATAGGTACAGCACAAGAAAATAAATTTTTGATTGAACATTATCAATTAGACGCCACGGGTTGGGGTAGTCCGTTTCTATTGGTTCCAGAAGTTACCAATGTTGATAAAGGTACACTTGCGCAGCTGGAGCATGCTGTAGAAAGTGATTTCTATTTGAGTGGTTCCTCACCGTTGGGCATACTTTTCAATAACTTTAAAAATAGTACTGCCGAGGTTCAGCGGCTTAAGCGTCTTGAAACCGGAAGGCCAGGTAGCCCCTGCACAAAAAAATACCTTAGCACCAATACAGAGTTTACCGAAAAGCCCATATGTACGGCATCCAGGGAATATCAAAACCTGAAAATACAGCAACTGCAAACCTTGGATCTACCCCAGGCAGAACATGATAGGCAATACCAAACAATTACTGAGAAAATTTGCCTATGTGAAGGGTTGTGCGCATCCGCCTATCTCAAGTATGATCTGTTGAAACCGAGAGAAAATAAGGCTGTGGCTATTTGTCCGGGTCCAAATCTGGCGTATTTCTCCGGAATCTATTCTCTTGAGGATATGATAAAACATATTTATGGGGCAACAGACCTGCTTGGTAAAATAAAACGGCCTCATATGTTTATAAAAGAGTTAAACCTTTATATTGATTATCTGCAAACCGATATCCAGGCTCAACTTAAAGATGTTACGGATAAGAAAAAGAAACAGCTTTCTAAATTTAAACTACAACTGCAAGAGGGGATTAATTACTATAAGGCACTTTTTACAGAATCAACTAATCAAACCTCACAGCTATTACAGGAATGGGTACATGAATTAACCACTTCAGAGAAAGAATTAAGTGGAATAAATATCTAAATTGAAGTAAATTAACAAGACAAAAAAGAGGCAGTCGCATTATATGAAGACTGCCTTTTTTATAAACGAGAGAGAGAAGGTTCTTTTTTGGTTGATTTTTAAGTGAAAATTAGGTTGATGTAAAGTGTTTTACCTGGTTTTCTTAAATGCTTCCTATTTCCAGGGCTAATATTTATTTTAGGTTCATTTTAAACCCGTATATTGAAATGCCAATATTAATATTTATATGGAATCAAAGGGGCAGCAAAAGAAATCAAAAAACAAATTTTTAAAATTCCTTACAATTTTAGGTCCGGGACTTACTACAGGCGCCGCTGATGATGATCCGTCCGGCATTGCAACGTATTCCCAAACAGGCGCACAATTCGGGTATGGGCAATTATGGACTGCGCTGTATATGTTGCCGTTTATGACTGCCGTTCAGGAAGCATGCGCACGTATTGGTTTGGTAACAGGTAAAGGTATTTGCGCCGTTGTTAAAGCACATTATAGTAAATCTGTTTTATATGCCGTGGTGGGTTTGGTAGTGGTAGCAAATACAATAAATATAGGGGCCGATATTGGTGCCATGGCATCCGCAGCACAATTGTTATTTCCGGCGCCATTTGTTGTTTTAACCCTGGTATTTACGATAGTTATTCTTTTATTAGAAATATTTACCAATTACAAAACCTATTCAAAAATATTGAAATGGTTGTCCATTGCTTTACTGGCTTACCCTTTAACATTATTTATAGTTCGTCAACCCTGGGGAACTGTTTTAAGAGCGAGTATTGTACCTCACTTTGAGTTTAGTTTCAGTTTTTTATTTATAATAACCGGTGTTTTAGGTACTACCATATCTCCTTATATGTTTTTTTGGGAGGCGTCCCAGGAAGTGGAAGAACAACAGGCAGAAGGCCGAATATTTCATAACAAGCCCCAGGTTAGCTGGTCACATATCAGCAGAATGAGAATAGACAATAATTTTGGTATGCTTTTTTCTGAATTTGCTACCTGGAGTATTATTGTTGTAGGAGCAACGGTACTTCATAAAAGTGGTGTAACTGATGTTAAAACTGCCGCTGATGCTGCAAGGGCTTTGGAGCCTTTGGTTCATAGTTTTCCAAATGCAGGTTTTTTGGCCAAACTGATATTTTCTGTTGGCATTATTGGGTTGGGTTTATTAGCTGTTCCTGTGCTTTCGGGTTCTGCAGCGTATGCCGTTTGCGAAGCATTTGAATGGAAATCAGGCTTGAACTTGAAATTCAGGAGGGCGCCCGCGTTTTATTCGGTAATCTGCATTGCTACGATGATTGGCTTATTAATTAATTTTATTGGTATAGATCCGGTAAAGGCCCTTGTTTACGCGGCAGTGTTAAATGGCGTTGCAGCTGTACCTTTACTATTTCTGATTATAAGGATTGCTGGCAGTAAAGAAATTATGGGGCAATATAAAAACCAATGGCTTTCCAATACCCTGCTTTGGGTTACGTTTTTAGCAATGGGAGCCGCAGCGGTTGCCATGTTCTATACCATATTTAAGTAACTCAGTAGTTTGGTTTTTAGGGTGTTAATAAATGGAAAGTGATTTCAATTAATCACTTTCCATTTATTAGTTTTGCCATTCCAAACGCGGCACCGGCTGCTAATGCGCCAATAACAACCACTTTTAATGCACCACCTAAAGCTGGTTGCCCTGTTAGTTTACTTTTAAAATAACCAAAAACAAACAGGCAAATTAAAGTTACTATGCAAGAGTAATTTAAAGCCTCCTGAGCATTATCAATAATGAGGTAGGGCGATAAAGGAATAATTCCTCCTGCTATATAAGAAAATCCTATAGTTAAGGCGCTTTTTGATGCGCGGTTGGCGTTTGGCTCTTCCAAACCAAGTTCATACCTCATCATAAAGTCAACCCACTTCTTTTTATCTTTAGATAGTTCCTCAGCAATTTCATCTTGCAAATGCTTCGACAGGCCAAATTCTGCAAAAACTTCTTTTACTTCTGCTTTTTCCTGTTCGGGCACAGTCTCTACTTCGTTATATTCTCGTTTAAGTTCAGAGTTGTAGTGATCCACCTCGGTTCGGCCTGCTAAAAAGCCTCCCAGCCCCATCGCTATCGAACCTGCAACTATTTCGGCAATGCCGGCAGTTACTACCAGCCCCGAAGAACTAATAGCCCCGCTAAGCCCTGCCGCTAAGGCAAAAGGAACGGTTAAACCATCCGACATGCCTATAACAACATCCCTGATGATTTCTGAGCTGGTAACATGATGTTCTTTGTGCATTTTGATAATATTAATAGTTTGACTTTTAGAATGTGCGTTTAAGATAAAATATTAAAAACAAACATGAACAAAGCAATCCAATTATTTAAATGCAGGTTTATAGTGTCAGTGTCTTATACCCACTCTCAAAGATTTTTTGAAATGAATTATTGGGTGGCTTTTTAAAACGTTCGCAAAGATTTAAACTTAATTATAGATAGAAAGGTTATATATTAAGTTTTTAAGATGTAGATGAATACAAGTACCGATCAAAATAAGTCTGAAAAAGTAGGATTAGCACTGTCAGGCGGTGGAATAAGAGCCGCAGCCCATTTAGGTGTTATACAGGCCCTAACCGAGTATGGAATTAAATTCTCACATATCTCCGGTACAAGCGCCGGAGCAATAGCCGCGGCTTTTTTTGCTGAAGGTTATGCTCCGAAAGAAATTTTACAGATGATTAAGGATACCAGCCTGCTCAGATTGTTGCGCCCCTCACTTGGCCGCGCCGGTTTAATATCTATATTAAAAGCCCGTTACCTGATAAAACAATATATTCCACATAATTCCTTTCAACAACTCAAAATTCCAGTGACTATTACTGCTGTAGATTTGGGTGAGGGGAAGCTGGTTTATTTTACTGATGGCGAGCTTGATATGGCAGTTTTAGCCTCGTGCTGTTTGCCTGGTATTTTTAAACCCATAATAATTGACCATCATATGTATGTAGATGGCGGAATACTAAATAACTTCCCGGTTGAACCATTGATAGGCATTTGCGACCTGATTATTGGCTCATCTTGTAATCATTTGCCTACAGTTACAGAAATTAAATCTTTTGGGAGCCTGATTGACAGGGCTGCTATGATCTTGATAAACTCCACCCTTAATACACATAAAATTTTGTGTGATGTAGTGATTGAGCCGCATTGGTTGGGCGGCTACGGAATATTTGATACCAACGCTGCCGAAGAAATTTACATGATTGGTTATGAAGAAGGCTTGAAAACAATTAAGGGGAATGAAAGGCTGAAAACATATTGTGCGAACAAAAATAAATAGACTGACCGTTGAACCGCTTTGGCTAATTATTTTATTTTTAGATAGTATAAGTATTTTAAAAGCGCAAAAAGGCTTTAGGAGAATGTTTTGATGTTAGTTTCGGCAGCTTTGTGAAAGGAATATTGAATAATTGGAAATTAAGATGCTTATTACGCAAATAATTCCGCCAATTTTTCCAAACGCATTATTTAAAATTTTATTGTCATTAGCACACTTATTTTATATAAATAAACTACATTTGAATATATAGTTTCTGTACAGAAAGCTTGATCCTTTATAAACCGGTTATTCATATTAATGAGAAGATTTTTATTTACTCTTGTAGGAGTTACAGCCTTTTTCTTTAGTTTTTCGCAGAGCCTATTTACAAAAAAAGTAATGAAATATTCATTGAAAGATGGACTTTCATTCGGGATAATAAATGGTATAACTCAGGATAATAAAGGATTTGTGTGGTTTGCCACTGGTGATGGTTTAAATCGGTTTGACGGTACAAATTTTAAAGTGTTTAAATTTGAACCTAATAATCCTTATAGCCTGCCCAGTAACTATGTTCAAACTATATATAAGGATACACAAGGACATATCTGGATATCATCCAGAAGGGGAATTTATCAATTTGATACCAATAGAGAGCGTTTTATAAAGTTGAACCCACCTGGTGTTCAATCCAATTATTTAAACAACGTAAACAGCATTTTTGAAAATAAGAAGAATCAATTATGGTTCTCTTGCGGTGCTTCCGGATTCTCATCCTATAACATAAAGACTAGTCAGTTTAAAAGTTACACAAAAAAGGAATTGCCAGGTTTGTTGGGTGATTTATCAGTTATTAATGTGGTTGAAGATACCTACGGACTATTATGGGTGGGTACGCGCGATGGTGGGCTCAATGTATTTAGCACACGGAATGGAGGCGTTTTTAAAAATTTAAATAATCAGTTCCCAATTAGTCAGGTCCCTCAAGGATTGATCACCTGTATCTATGAAGATCATAATCATGATATGTGGATAGCAACCAGCAAAGGATTGGCTCTTTACAGAAGAAAAGAGAATGAATTTCATGTTTTTTTAGGATCTGATTATAAGTTAAGAAGTAATTATTTTTATTCTCTTTTAGAGGATGATCATAAAAATCTGCTTGTCGGCCTTCAGGATGGAGGTTTGTATAATATAGATCTTGAAAAGGCAGAAAAATCATCATACAAGAATATAACTATTGATCCGGTGAAATCGGAAGATAGCTATAATATTACCGTCCGTACTATTCAAACCTTATTTCTGGACCGGGATAAAAATATCTGGGCCGGAACCTACGGTGATGGTATTTACTTACTAAGTAGCGTTCCCGAAAAGTTTAAAAAATTTCAAAATAAATTAACAGATGCTTATGGTAGCAGTTTCTTAAGATATTATGGAATGTGCATTGATGATGAAGGCTATTTGTGGATGGGTACCGACGGTGATGGAATATATAAGAAAAAGCTAAATGGTGAAGTTGTAAAATATTATAGGGCAAACGGAAAAGCTGGCTCATTAACCAGTAATAATATACTTTGTGCCTATAAAGATCATTCAAATACATTATGGTTTGGTTCTTATTCACACGGACTTTTCAGATATGATAAAAAAACCGATTCATTTACTAATTTCATTCATAAAGCAAATGACCCATCAAGCATCGGTTTAAACGATGTAAGGGTGATTCTCGGAGATTCAAAAAATAACTTATGGATTGGTACAAATGGAGGCGGACTGAGTTTATTATCTGCGGGCAGCAATAAATTTGTTAATTACAACCCCCAGAATAGTAATATCAGTTCAGATTATATTCGCGCGCTTTCGGAGGATAAATATGGTAATCTTTTCATAGGGACATATGCCTCTGGCCTCAAATATTATATAAAGGATCAAAATAAGTTTGTTAACTATTTTAGTAAGGCCCAGGTTGAAAAGTTTTTGCCAAGCCACTTCATATACTCATTGTATTTAGATGAAAAAGAGAATCTCTATATAGGTACAGAAGGAGACGGACTTGTTTTATATGATATCAAAAATAAACAGTTTAAGAGGTATACCGAAAAAGATGGATTGGCAGATAATACCGTAAATGCAATACAAAAAGACGAGGCCGGCGATATTTGGATAAGCACCAACAAAGGCTTATCAAGGATTGATATACATACCAACAAAATTATTAATTATGATAGCTCGGATGGGTTACAAACTGGCCAATTTAACCCGGGTTCGTCAATGTATTGCGCTAAAAACAAGTTTATGGTTTTTGGCGGTACCGAAGGCTATAACGTTTTCTATCCTGCAACAGTTAAGCAAAACCTGTTTAAACCCAAGGTTTTGATAACAGGCCTTCAGTTGTTTGGTAAAGAGGTTGAAGTTGGCCAAAAGGATAGCATATTAAGTGAAGTTATTGAGGAGTCAAATAATATTACGCTAAACCCCGATCAATCGGTTTTTTCTATCCAATATGTAGCGCTAAATTATGCTTATGCCGAAAAAAGCCAATTCACCTATAAATTGGTTGGATTAGAAAAAAATTGGAATAGTGTAAAGAATCAAAAATCAGTTACTTACCGCTACCTCCCGGCGGGTGACTATGAATTTAAAGTTAAAGCAGCTAATCAGGATGGTATCTGGTTTGAAAATTATGCTACCTTAAAAATAAAAATATTACCTCCCTGGTATAAAACCTGGTGGGCTTATTTAAGCTATTTATTTATAGTAGCAACGCTTATTTATTACTATTTACTGTATCGGAGTAACCAGGCTAAGTTGAAATATGAAGTAAAAATAGCCCACATGTCTGCCGAAAATGAAAAGGAGCTTAATGAGCGTAAATTATCCTTTTTTACAAATATCTCCCATGAGTTTCGTACACCACTTACTTTAATAATAAATCCGGTTAAAGAATTACTGTTTAATCCCGAAGAAAAAGAGATAGAAAGAGGTAACTTGAATATTGTTTTTCGTAATGCACGCCGGCTATTAAGTTTGGTTGATCAATTATTGTTATTCAGAAAAGCGGAAAGTGAATCTGATGGGCTTAAAATTGTAAGGCTAAATATTGTAAATCTAAGTAAAGAAGTTTTCCTGTGTTTCAGCCATCAGGCAAAAAGCAAAAACATTTCGTTTGATTTTGTTTCAGACACCGATGCGATAGAAGTATTTGCTGATAGGGAAAAGATAGAAATTGTTTTATTTAACTTAATATCAAATGCATTTAAGTTTACGCCAGATTATGGGAAAGTAAGTTGCTGTATTTCTCAAACTGAATCTTCGGTTAACATTGAAATAAAAGATACCGGGTGTGGAATAGCCGAAAATATTGGCGAACAATTATTTAATAAATTTTATCAGGTACAAAATGAAATGCCATTAAACGGGGGATTTGGTATAGGCCTGTATCTTGTAAAAAAGTTTATCGATAATCATAAGGGAAATGTTACCTATCATAGTACAAGCGGAGAAGGAACCACGTTCAGGATAAGCTTATTGAAAGGTAAAGAGCATTTGGCGGCTAATTATATTTTTGAAGATGTTGCTGAAACCTCCGTTTTTTTGGATGAGCTTACTGATGGTCATGAGTGGATACCCGCGAACAATAAAAATTTAACTGCGGTAAAGAGCAAAAAAGCCGAGCCTTATAATCTTGAATCAAAATCAATGCTGATTGTGGAAGATAACGAAGAGATCAGATCCTATTTAAAGCAAATTTTTTCTGCAGAGTTTGAAATTTTTGAAGCAGTAAACGGTTCAGAGGGATTAGATATGGTATATCAATTTTTGCCGGATATTATTATCAGTGATGTGATGATGCAGGGATTAACTGGTATAGAGTTATGCAGCAGAGTTAAAGAAGACCCGGCACTAAATCATATCCCGGTTTTGTTATTAACTGCAAGCTCATCACCCGAAATTAAGCTTAAAGGAATAGAAGGTGGGGCTGATGATTATATAAGTAAACCGTTTGAACGGGAATTACTTGTTGCCCGGGTTAATGGCCTGCTCAAGAGTAAAAATAACCTTCAGAAATATTTTTATAACGAGATCACTTTAAAATCAAATGACCTTAAGGTTCCGCCTGATTATAAAGAATTTTTAGCGGCCTGTATAAAAGTAGTGGAGGATAACCTGGGTGATAAGGATTTTTGCATCAAAACCCTGGCAGATACAATAGGAATGAGCCATTCTAATCTTTATAAAAAGATCAGAGCTATTTCAGGGCAATCTGCCAATGGTTTTATAAGATTTATACGACTTAGAAAAGCTGCTGAAATGTTTCTTAATACTAATTGTACTGTTTCTGAAGCCGCTTACAATGTGGGTATTAATGACCCTAAATATTTTAGAGAACAGTTTAGTAAACTGTTTGAAATGAATCCCTCCGAATATGTCAAAAAATTTCGTGCTCCTTTTCATGCTAATATTACCAGGAACGCAGTTAAATTAAAAACAGGGAAATTTTAATTTAACTATAGGGTAAAAGCCTGCACATCGGTAAAAAAAACTCCATTTTACCAATTACCCCCTTAAGTTGTATGAGTTTACCCCTCATTAACAATCTTTATTTTACTCATCTTAGTGCTGCCAAGTATAAATGTAAAACCCACATTTATTTTTATTGAAGAGAAAGTATATGATAATATTAAGTTATTAAACGCTGGTTTAACAACTATAATACTGTCATGAAATGTGGGGATTTCAAGGCTGATCTTACTAATAGATTAATAAGGAGAGCAACCGGGTGATAGTATTATTTATTGTTATTAATGATAATACGACTGGATATGCTTCTTAAATGTTTGCTGCACTAAAACCAATTTTTAATTTATTATAAACCTCAAAACGCTAAATGGAAAAAAAACAAACTTAAGAAACCCGCAAACAGGGGTGGATTATAAGAATAATTAGCTCCTAAATTATCTCGCTTTTATAGTGTGCATTAAATATTAATTAATTAAATAAGATAATATGGAATACAATTTACATAAGACTGTAAACTTGTTAAGGGTCTTTAAAATTGCGCTGAGTCAAATATTAATAGCTTTAATATTTGCTGGTCTGTCATACGCCGGCGTAGCAAAAATCGAAAAAACAAAATTTACAAAAACAAACGGGGGGGGGATCAAAGAAAACGCCCCGATAAAAATTTCGGGAAAAGTAGTTGATCAAACAACAGGCGAAACGCTGGTTGGCGTATCAATATTGATCAAGGGTACAAACACGGGGACTGTAACGGACGTAAACGGAAAATTTACAGTTACAGCGGCCGATAATGCCATATTAGTTGTATCATATATTGGCTATAACACTTCGGAAGTGCCTGTAGGTGGTAGAAGTGTTTTAACTATTAAGCTACAGTCATCATCCAAAGGACTGAACGAAGTTGTGGTTGTTGGTTACGGTGTACAGAAGAAAGTAACCGTTACCGGTTCTGTAACATCTGTTAAAGGGGATGAGCTGGTAAAATCTCCAGCCGTTAACCTTTCTAACTCTATAGCCGGCCGTATGCCGGGGGTTATTGCTATGAATGCAAGCGGTGAACCTGGTAATGATGGTTCTACAATCCGTATCCGTGGTACTAACACCTTGGGTAATAATGATGCATTGATTGTTTTAGATGGGGTGCCGTCACCTGCCGGACAATCAAATATCGACCGGTTAAATCCTGCAGATATTGAAAGTATTTCGGTGTTAAAAGATGCATCTGCAGCTATTTATGGCGCCAGGGCGGCTAATGGTGTTATTCTGATTACTACCAAGCGTGGTAAATCAGGTAAACCAGAGCTTTCATACACCTATAATAAAGGATGGGGACAGCCTACCACTATACCTAAAATGGCTAATTCAACGGAATATGCCACTATGGTAAATGAGATAGATTTATATGGTTTGCCTTCAAACTATTGGAACGCCGCTTCTGCTGCATTTAAAACAGCGGGAAAATTTACCCGGCCTGATAATGGGGCTACAACAACTGCAACCTTTCAGCCACTCGATTTCCAAAAATTCGCCGATGGTTCTGATCCGTGGGGGCACCCTAACACCGACTGGTTTAAAGCAACATTAAAAGACTGGTCGCCTCAATCACGTCAAAACATTCAGTTATCAGGAGGGTCCGAAAACATTAAGTACCTTACCTCGATAGGGTACCAAAACCAGGAGGGCTACTACAAAAACTCGGCTTCAGGTTATAAACAATATGATTTTCGTGTAAATGTTGATGCCAAGGTTAATAAGTATGTGAGCACTTCTATAGGTGTATCTGGCCGCCAGGAAAACCGTTTATCTCCAAACGGAAGCAATACAAATTTCTTTTCAACCGGAACCGGTGCAGGTGATATATTCAGGATGATAATGCGCGGTTACCCCTACAGGCCTGCTTATTGGCCAAATGGATTGCCCGGACCTGATATTGAAAATGGCCAGCAGCCGGTATTAATTACTACAAACAAAACCGGTTATGGTAAGGATGTAAGATATTATGTACAAACTAATGGCAAAATTGAGATTTTGGTTCCCGGAGTAGAAGGATTAAAAATTACCGGTAATGTTGCTTTAAATAAATATATGCAACAAACCAAAGACTGGCAAATGCCGTGGTATGTGTACAGTTGGGACAATGTTACCAAAGATGCAAGCGGCACTCCGGTACTTACCAAAGTAGCCCGCGGGCCAGCCCAGGCAACCCTTAATCAGGCATCTGATGATCAACTTAGTAGTTTACTTGAGGGAATTGTGAGTTATACTCACAGCTTTGGCAGTCATAACATTGTATTGCTGGCCGGTGTAACCAAAGAAAAATCAAATGATAGCCAATTTGGTGCTTCGCGTAAATATTTTAACTCGGTTGCTATCGATCAATTAAACTGGGGTGGTAACTCCGAGAAAGACAATTTCGGCACCGCCTGGCAAAGGGCTCGTTTAAATTATTTTGGCCGGGTTGGATATAATTATAAAGAAAAATATTTAGCCGAGTTTTTATGGCGGGTAGATGGTTCTTATATGTTTCCGGAAAGTCACCGTTTCGGCTTTTTCCCTGGTATATCTGCCGGTTGGAGAATCTCCGAAGAAGGCTTCTTTAAAAATAACGTAAAATTCTTCCAAAATTTAAAGCTGCGCGGATCATGGGGTCAAATGGGTAACGATAATGTTGTTAAACCTGGTACCACTACATTAGCAGAATATGCTTATTTGGCATTAAATAATGTTGGTTCATATATAATTAATGGTGCGCCAGCTCAAACATTAACCGAAAATGGCGTACCGAATCCCAATTTTACCTGGGAAGTAGCCAACAATAGCGATGTAGCGTTAGAAGGAACTACCCTAAATGGGAAATTGGATTTTACCCTGGAAGCATTTTTTAATAAACGCACCCAGATATTATGGCCTTCTACAGCTTCGGTGCCTGCAACAGCGATACCATATGCCCTGCTGCCCCCTGTAAATTATGGAAAAGTGACCAATAAAGGATGGGAGTTTCAATTCAATTACCATGATAATATTGGTGCAGTAAGGTATAACGTAGGTGTAAATGGTGGGTATGCTAAAAATAAAATTGACAAATGGGATGAAGCCCCCGGAGCACCAGCCTGGCAAAAATCAACAGGGCATCCTATCGGAAGCCAGCTTTATTACATATATACTGGTATATTTTCTACCCAGGCCCAGGTTGATGCCAATAAGATTGATTACAGCGGTGTTGGAGCCAGTACGCTTCGTCCGGGCGATATGATGTATAAAGATGTAAATAACGATGGTAAAATTAATGGGGACGACCAGGTGAGGAATGATAAAACCAATCAGCCTACTTTCCAGGGAGGTTTCAATTTTGGGGTTCAGTATAAAAACTTTGACCTGACTGTTTTATTCCAGGGTGCAGCCGGTGGCCAAATTTTTCTGCAAACAGAATCGGGCACTATTGGTAATTTTCTGCAGTATAGTTATGATCACCGTTGGACGGTTGATAACCCAAGCACAACAGCCCCACGTACAGTTGATAGAAATAACCAGTATTTTTCTGGGGGAAATACTTATTGGTTGCTTAATACAAATTATATCAGGCTTAAAAATGCCGAATTGGGTTACACTGTTCCATCGGCGTTAACTTCAAAAATTGGTATTAGCAATTTGCGTTTTTATGCAAATGGCCTTAACCTGCTTACATTTTCTAAAGAGAAAATTTTTGATCCTGAATCAACCAACTCATCAGGTCAGTATTATCCGCAGGCAAGAGTCGTGAATATGGGTGTAAGCGTAAAATTTTAATTTGAACGATATGAAAACATTTATAAGAAATATTTCAACAATCGCGATGCTGTCTGGAGTGCTGCTTACTTCATGTAAGAAGGACTTTTTGAATACAAAGCCATCGAATCAGGCATCAGCAGAGCTTACGTGGTCCGATCCAAACCTTTCTGAGGCCTTTGTTACCGAGCTTTATAACGGCTTACATGATGCCGAGCTTAACCAGGAAAGTATGGATTGTATTACTGATAATGCACTCTATAATTTTGGTAAACAGGATATTATGGAGGCTAATATAAGTCCTTCGCATTTAGGATGGGTAAACAATACCTATGAGTGGAATGAAATGTACGCCCGGATAAGGTCAGCTAACCTTGCTTTAGAGCAATTGGGCAAGTCTACCCTTGATAAGGCATTGGTTACCAGACTTATGGGCGAAGCTCATTTTATGCGTGCCTATTTTTACAATCAACTGCTGCGCTATTATGGCGGTGTGCCACTTGTAAAGAATACTTATACGCTTACTTCTCCTGATTATACTTTTGCCAGGAATACTTATGCCGAATGTGTTGATTTTATAGTGAGCGAGTTGGATGCAGCCAACACATCGTTAACTGGCCTTAGCCAGGCAAAAGGGCGTGCTACTGCCGATGCCGCCGTGGCTTTAAAAATAAGGGTGCTGATGTACGCAGCCAGTAAGTTGCATAGCCCTACTGGAATAGCTTCATTAAAAAGCTTAAGTTCTTTTAAAAATCCCGAGCTTTTAGGTTATACAACCGACGCTCATGATGTTAACTGGCAAAAAGTTTATGATTTGGCAAAGGCATTTATGCTTAAAGGTGGATATGGTTATGCCCTTGATTTAGCTGCTCCAGCCAGCGCCGCCGATGGATCTACAAATTATCAAAATTCTTATTTGTCAAGAAATGGCGGCGAAAGAGAGATAATTTTTGCCCGTTATTTCAGCAATAGCAAAGATGAGTGGGGTGCCTGGTATGGTAGAAACAATTGTACCAACGGATATCACGGCTGGACATCAAGCGAACCTACTCAAAACATGGTAGATGATTACGAAATGATGGATGGCTCAAAATTTGATTGGAACAACGCGGCACAGAAGGCCGCCCCTTATACAAACAGGGATCCGCGTTTTTACGCTTCCATCTTATATGATGGCGCACCATGGAAACCACGTACTGCAGATGGTGCAGGTATCGATCCATATAATGAAATTCAAATGGGAACCTATCAGGTAACGGACGCAAAAACGAGCAGCCCCGTAACTTATTTCGGCTTGGATACCAGAAACGGCCCTATCGAAAACTGGAATGGTACCCGTACAGGCTATGCTATCAGGAAATTTATGGATCCTAACCCGGCTATTGTTGATCAAAATACCCGTTCGGAAGTGCCATCGCCTTTAATTAGATACACTGAAGTTGTATTTAACTTTGTAGAAGCATGTCTTGAATTAAATAAGGAAGATGAGGCCAGGACATGGCTCAATAAAATCCGTTTCCGTTCAGGAATGCCTGCAATTACAGATGCCGGTGATGCACTGCTGCAGCGGTACAGAAACGAGCGTAATGTAGAATTGATGTTTGAAGAACAACGGTTTTATGATGCACGCCGTTGGATGATTGCGCCAACAACGCTGGGCAATAAAGCAAGGATCATAAAAATCACGGCTACTTTAAAGGCAGGTAAAACGGTAAGTGTTTATAGGTATAATACCAATAATTACAACTACACATACACGGTTCAAGATCTTGATCCAGGAGTAGAAAACCGTACCTGGGATGATAAAATTTATTTCCCGCCTATTAGCCGCGATGAGATTAACAAAAACAAGAAGTTAATTCAAAATCCAGGTTACAATTAAAAGTTATAAAAAACTTATATATTAGAATGAAGAATGCCGGTGGTAAAATGCCGGCATTCTTTTAAATTTTCAGTCTATTAATTTAAGCGGCACCTGGTGAATACAAACATTAAATTATTTCCACATCTACTTTTTATCGTAATTATTGCACTAACAAGTTGCGGTCATCCAACCGAAAATAACGAATCAGGTGTAAACAACAGCAATCCGTTATTTACCTTATTATCAAAAGATCAAACCCATGTAGACTTTAGTAACACTTTAACAGAGGGGTTAAATACTAATGTCTTGATGTATGAATACTTTTATAATGGAGGAGGAGTAGCCACAGGCGATTTAAACGGAGACGGCTTACTGGATGTATATTTTACCGGCAATATGACCGATAACAAACTGTACCTTAACAAAGGGCATATGCAGTTTACAGATATTACCGCCATAGCCGATGTTGCAGGCAGACCCGGTCCCTGGAAAACGGGAGTTACTATGGCCGATGTGAACGGTGACGGCAAGTTGGATATTTATGTTTGCTACTCGGGAAACGTAAGGGCAGAGAAGCGCCAGAATCAACTTTTTATTAATACCGGAAATGACAAAGACGGCAATCCACACTTTACAGAACAGGCACAGCAGTATGGATTAGCAGATGCCGGGTATAGCACACAAGCTGTTTTTTTTGATTATGACAGGGATGGTGACCTGGATATGTTTTTATTAAATCATAGTCCTATCCAGTTACCTGTTTTAGATGAAGTAAATACGGCTGCTATCTTAAAAAAATCAAATTCGCCAAACGGCGTTCGACTATACAAAAACGATAATAACGTTTTTAAAAATGTAACAGAACAGGCTGGAATTAGCAGCTCGGACCTTACTTATGGTCTTGGGGCGGCAATAGCTGACATCAATGGGGATGGATGGCCTGATATTTATATTTCCAATGACTATACCATACCCGATTTTCTGTACATTAACAATGGAGATGGCACTTTCACTAACAAACTGCAATCTTCCCTGGGGCATACCTCACAGTTTTCTATGGGGAATAATGTTTCTGATATAAATAACGATGCCTTACCGGATATTTTTACGCTTGATATGCTTCCGGAAGATAATCACAGGCAAAAACTATTGTTCGCGCCGGATAATTATGAAAAATTTGGCTTAACTCTTCGCACAGGTTTCTATTATCAATATATGCGCAATATGATGCAGATAAATAATGGTAATGGCACTTTCAGTGAAATAGGACAACTATCAGGTATCTCGAACACCGATTGGAGCTGGGCGCCGTTATTTGCCGATTATGATAATGATGGCTGGAAAGACCTCTTTGTAACCAACGGCTATACCCGCGATTTTACCAACATGGATTTTGTAAAATATATGGGCGATTTTTTGAAGGATAAGAGAATGATGCGCAAGGATATATACAATTTGGTGCAACAAATGCCGTCATCGGAAGTAAAAAGCTACTTTTTTAAAAATAACGGTAATTTAACTTTTACCAATACCAGCGCGCCATGGGGCATTACACAGTCATCAAACAGCAATGGTGCAGCCTATGCCGATCTGGACAATGACGGCGACCTTGACCTGGTGGTAAACAATATTAACCAACCCGCATTCATCTATCAAAACGAATCTGATAAACAAATAAATAACCACTACCTGCAACTGAAATTGAATGGCGCGGTAAAAAACACGCAGGGTGTAGGAGCAAAAGTTACCATATACATAAAAAATAAAAAGCAATACCTGGAGCAAATGCCAAGCCGCGGATTTCAATCCAGCGTTTCGCCAATCTTGCATTTTGGGTTAGGTACCGATAAAGTAATTGATTCTTTGCGCATAATATGGCAGCAGGGAAAAGAGCAGGTTGTAAAAAACATTAAAGCCAATCAGCTGCTAACTTTAAACGAAAAAGATGCCGCTAACATTCATCAAACACTCAAAATTGAAAAGCCGATTTTTACAGAGGTAAACTCACCTATAGTTAATAAACAGGAAAAAAATAGTCTTAACGATTTTAAACGGCAGCCATTGATGATAAACCCGCTATCGTTTTCGGGGCCATGTATTACAAAAGGAGATGTAAATGGCGATGGATTGGAAGATGTTTATGTAGGGGGAGGCAATGGAATGCCGGGCATGCTGTATCTTCAGCAACCGGGTGGTAAATTCAATGCAAAACCAGAACCCGCTTTTGATGCTGATAAAAAAAGCAATGACACGGATGCACTATTTTTTGATGCCAATGGCGATGGAAAGCCAGATTTGTATGTATGTTCTGGTGGGTATGATAATTATATACCAGATGATGCTTTATTGCAGGACAGACTTTATTTAAATGACGGGAAGGGAAATTTTACCAAATCAAAAGATGCATTACCTGTAATGCGCAGCAGTAAAAGCTGTGTGAGGATGGCTGATATCAATGGCGATGGGCACCCGGACTTATTTGTAGGCGGAAGAGTAATACCCGGCAGGTACCCCGAAGCACCACAAAGCTTTATCCTGGTAAATGATGGTAAGGGGCATTTTACTGATGAAACTGTAAAATATAACTCCGGGTTAAAGCATATAGGTATGGTGACTGATGCTGCATGGGTAGATATGAATGGGGATAAAGTACCTGATTTGATTTTAGTAGGAGAGTGGATGCCGGTAACCGTAATGATTAATGAAAACGGCAAACTGGTAAACAGTACCAATACTTATTTTGATAAACCCAATAGCGGCTGGTGGAATAAGATACTTGTGGAAGATTTTAATCACGACGGGCACCCGGATTTGCTTGTTGGGAATCAGGGATTAAATACCCAATGCAAAGCCAGCGATAAAGAACCTGCAGAAATGTACTATAAGGATTTTGATGATAACGGTGCAGTTGATCCAATCTTTTGCTTTTACATACAGCATCAAAGTTATCCTTATGTTTCCAGGGATGAACTTTTAGAACAGATTAGTATGATGCGTTCGCGTTTTCCTGATTATAAAAGTTATGCTGATGCTTCTCTTACCGATATTTTTACTGCTGTGGAGTTAAAAGGAGCGGGCTACTTACAGGCTAATAACCTGGCTACTACCTTTTTCTTAAGCGATGGTAAAGGTAAATTACATTCATCGTCATTGCCATTACAGGTACAGTTCTCGCCGGTATATACAATCACGTCTTTAGATTATGATCATGATGGTAAGCAGGATTTGCTTTTATGCGGTAACATCAATAAAGCCCGGTTACGTTTAGGTAAATATGATGCAAATTATGGCACCTTATTAAAGGGTGATGGTAAAGGCCATTTTGAATATATATCTCAGTTACAATCTGGTTTTAAATTATGGGGAGATGTAAGAAGTGCAATTGAAGTTAACCGCACTTTATTGTTTGGGATCAATCAACAGGGAGTAAAAGCCTATAAAGAATTTTAAGGATATGAAAAGAAAGGCTTTTTTAGCATTTATATTGTTCACAGCGGCTGTGTTATATAACAGTTGCAGTAATAAGAAACAGGTACAACCATCATTAACAAGCGCCGATATTACCAAAGTGATTGATCATATGACGGTTATTATGATTCATGATGTAACAAACCCACCTTTGGCGGCACGTTTTTATTCTTATACCTGCCTGGCAGGCTATGAAGTTATAGCAGAAAACGACAAAAGTGTTAAAAACATGCATGGCATTTTAAATGAATATCCTGTTGTTAAAAAACCGGCATATGCCAAGGGTTATGCTTATCAACTAAGTGCGTTAATAGCCATGATGGAAACTGCAGGAAAACTGCAGCCATCGGGTAGTTTATTGATTAAATATGAGCAGGCTTTTTTGGATTCGTGCAAAAAAATAGGTTTTACAGATGAAGTTATTGATAGCTCCAAACATTATGCGCAGGCTATTAGCAAGCAGATTCTCGCTTATGTTAAAAAGGATAGATATAACAGGATCAGTAATTATACCAGGTATACACCACTGGGAAAGGATGGCGCCTGGGATCCTACACCTCCGGCTTATATGGCCCCGGTTGAACCTTATTTTAATACCATCCGTCCGCTTACACTTGATTCTTCGTCTCAATTTCTGCCGGCACCGCCTATACCTTTTTCCACTGATAAACAGTCTGCTTTTTATAAATTCATGTTGATGAACTACAAAGCGAGCGGAAAAGGCCTAACAGATGAGCAACGAACAATAGCTGGCTTTTGGGATTGCAATCCATTTGCTGTTCAGGATAACGGCCACATGCTGATAGGCGTAAAAAAGATCTCACCCGGCGCACACTGGATGGGAATTACAGGCATAGCATGCAAACAAACAAAAACCGGCTTTTCAAAAGCACTGGAAATCCATACTATGGTGGCTACAGGATTATTGGATGGCTTTATATGTTGCTGGGATGATAAATACCGAACCAACCGTGTTCGTCCGGAAACGGCTATCCGCAAGTACATTGATGTTAACTGGAAACCACTGTTGCAAACACCACCTTTCCCTGAATACATCAGCGGCCATTCTGTGATATCATCAGCATCGGCAGTAATTCTTACCCATTATTTTGGCGACAATTTTCATTACACAGATAATGTGGAAGAAAAATATGGACTTACTCCCCGTAATTTTAGTTCATTTAACCAGGCGGCTACCGAAGCTGGTATGTCTCGCTTTTGGGGCGGCATTCATTTTAAAGATGCTATTGATAATGGTATAATACAGGGTGTTAAAGTTGGTCAATGGGTATTGAGCAAATATAATGGCCGGGCTAAACACCAATAAAAGACATTCTTCTTCTAACAAATCATAATTCAACTACGCTGTTGTAAAACAAAAAAACTTTAATAACCCTAAGATGAAACTCAAACACCTCATACTACTTACAATATTCTTTTTAAATGTCATCAATACATTTGCCCAGACACATACGTTTGCAATGGCTGATGAGTCTTTTTTGCTTGATGGCAAACCATTCCAGATGATATCGGGCGAGATGCATTATCCCCGGGTACCGCGCGAGGCCTGGCGGGCGCGGATGAAAATGGCAAAAGCCATGGGATTGAACGTTATAGGTACATATGTTTTTTGGAACCTTCACGAACCGCAAAAAGGACTTTTTGATTTTACCGGCAATAATGATGTTGCTGAATTTGTACGTATAGCACAACAGGAGGGATTGTGGGTAATATTACGCCCAAGTCCCTATGTATGTGCCGAATGGGAGTTTGGAGGTTACCCTTACTGGCTGCAAAATGAAAAAGGATTAGTAGTGCGGAGTAAAGAAGCAACGTATTTGAAAGAGTATGAAAGCTATATTAAACAAATAGGCAAACAACTGGCGCCGTTACAAATTAACCATGGTGGTAATATATTAATGGTGCAGATAGAGAATGAATATGGTTCATATGGTAGTGATAAAGAGTACCTGGCCATTAATCAAAAGTTGTTTAAGGAGGCTGGTTTCGATGGATTATTATACACCTGCGATCCTGCCCCCGATTTGGTAAAAGGCTATTTACCAGGCTTGCTTCCGGCTGTTAATGGCTTGGATAACCCAGCCAAAGTCAAAAAAATTATAAAAGATAATCATGAAGGCAAGGGGCCTTATTATATAGCGGAATGGTACCCGGCATGGTTTGATTGGTGGGGTACCAAACACCACACCGTCCCTGCCGAGGATTATGCAGGTCACCTCGATTCTGTTTTGGCGGCAGGCATATCTATTAACATGTATATGTTTCATGGAGGTACAACCCGCGGATTTATGAATGGTGCTAACTATAAAGATGAAACACCCTATGAGCCGCAAATAAGCAGCTATGATTATGATGCTCCCCTGGATGAGGCGGGTAATGCCACGCCAAAATTTATGAAATTCAGAGAGGTTATACAGAAATACTTGCCTTCTGATGTACACTTACCGGCGGTTCCGGCGGCTAAACCGGCCATCAGCATACCATCAATTAAACTAACGCAGGCAGTAAATTTACTGGCAACGTTGCCAATGCCGAAAGAAAATTTAACTCCCTTAACTTTTGAAGATTTGCACCAGGATTATGGTTTTGTATTATATAAAACCATCCTTCAGGGAGGTAAAAGCGGAGTGCTTAAGCTTAAGGATTTAAGGGATTACGCTATTGTTATGGTAAATGGTAAAAAAGCAGGCACGCTCGACCGCAGGTTAAACCAGGATAGTTTAACACTTACACTGCCAGCCGGAAAAGTAACTTTAGAAATATTAGTTGAAAACCTGGGCCGGATAAACTTTGGCAAATACCTGTTGCAAAATAAAAAGGGAATTACCGAAAACGTACTTTTTGGTGGTATCGAGTTAAACCACTGGAAAATGTATTCGCTTCCGTTTAATAACTTAAGCAAAATTAAATTTAACAATGCGGCTGTTAATTCACAATCACCGGTAATAAGGAAAGGTGTTTTTAGCCTGAACAACGTAGCTGATACTTATTTAAATCTGAGCAACTGGGGTAAAGGCGTAGTTTGGGTAAACGGGCACAATTTGGGCCGATATTGGAATATTGGTCCGCAGCAAACAGTGTATTTACCTGCAGAGTGGCTTAAAAAAGGGAATAATGAAATTGTTATCCTGGAATTGCTGAAACCGGGCCAAAATCAACTTTCGGGAATAAGTAAGCCGATACTAAGCCAGTTGTTGTAATTTGATTAATACGATTCGCTTAGTATTATAGATGGTATAGGGCTGATGGATTAGAAATCGTGATCTGATTTTTAATCCATCAGCCCTAATATTTGGATGATACACGTTGGTAGGGACGTGGAACCTATATTGCCGAAGATTTTTTTATAGATTCTGAGATTTTTTTCAGTGCTATAGCCAACTGGTTTTCTACAGTTTTTACAGACAAGTTTAACAATACAGCAACTTCTTTGTATTTAAGGCCGTCCTCTTTTATAAGTCTGAAAATAAGTTTACACTTGGAAGGTAAGTTATTGATAAAGCCATTCAAGGTATTGACACCTTCTTTACTGATCATCACACTTTCCGGATCAACAGTAATGTAGTTGTTTTCATTGAATATCGTTTCAATATCCTCATAAAGGTATTTGCGCTCGTTTCTTAAATGATTTAATGAAAGATTTTTCACAGATACATACAGATAGGTATTCAAATTTTCTATCTCAGTAAAAGTGTTCCTTTTCTTCCACAAATTGATCAGCACATCATGAACTATCTCCTCCGCGGTTTCATTACAATGCACCAGGGATGTTGCGAACCGGTATAATTTAACAAAATATTGCCTGTACAGGTCTTTAAAAACCTGCTCATCCTTAAGGTCTGTCCGCTCAAAACTTTTGTTGAGAATAACTTGCATAAGTAGGAGATACCCTGTTTATAATTGGTTAATAAAGGTAGAGTTTTTTTAATGATATATTAATCCCCAAATAAAAACCTTTTTTTATAAAATATTTATTTTTCATTTGGGGGTTTTTAAACTTCTCTGTGTCTTGTATTATATGACATCAGAAGAAAAGATTTGGCTGCTCATTTCAAGATCTGTATCAGGAGAAATTTCTGCTGATGAGATTGATGAACTGGAATTGATATTCCAGGCCAGGCCAGAACTGCGTGCTGAACATGAGAGTATCAGGAATCTTAAAACAATGGCTCCTGGGAGTTTTTCTATGGCAGAGCGCCGGGCTATGGAACGGGGCCTTGAAAAATTTGATGAGGCCCTGAACAATGAAAGCGGTTTCGCCGAAAAGCCACTGATCTATCACGGGCGGCTTGACCCGCTGCAGCGCAATACCCGCAAAAGCTGGATGATTGCTGCTTCTGTGACTATTTTACTGATGGCAGGCCTTTGGATTAAATTTTACACCGGTCATACGGATACACCTATCCAGCAACAGGCCATTGTAACACCAAACGGAAAAAGGGTCCACACTGTTTTACCTGATGGATCATCTGTTTGGCTTAACGCAGCGTCATCAATTAAATTTGTTAGCAACCTAAACAACCTCGGTAAACGAGAGGTTTTCTTAACTGGTGAAGCTTATTTCGATGTAAAGCATGATGCTCAACATCCATTTATTGTACATGCCGGCAAACTTAATGTTGTTGTTTTGGGAACCGCTTTTAACGTAAAAGCTTACAATGGCGACCAGTTTGTGGAAACAACCCTGATAAGAGGTAAAGTAGAGATCTTAAACGAGAACACGCCATCTGCTCATATAGTAATGTATCCTAATGAAAAGATTACTATAAATACAATTAAAAACACGGCTAAAAAAGTGTTGCTGATCAATAAAGCCACGATAAAAGATTCAATGATTGTATCCACTCCAGCGTCGGTTGCTTTACCGGATACCGCCATTGATGAAACAGCCTGGCTAAATAATAGACTGTCATTTAAGCAAAAAAGTTTTGAGGAGATTGCCGTGCAGCTTGAGCGCTGGTATAACGTCAGGATAGTTTTTGATAATAATAAATATACTACAAAGAAATTTACGGGAACATTTAACAACCAGGGTATTAACGAAGTTATCCATGCTTTTCAGTATACCGAACCATTCCACTATTCAATAGCCAATAATCAGATTCATATATGGTAACCAGCCAATTAAATAAACTAAAAAGAGAAGAAAGGAACTATCAGATGAAATAAATCATACCAACCAAAATGTTTTATTAGTCCCAAAAAATAAGGAAGTGCGGGAACACTTCCTTCATTGGGGCCAGTGCATACAACCTAATATCTGGACGGATCTCAGGAATTTTATAAACTTTACTAACCTCAACAAATCAAAAGTATGAAAAAAACTTTTAGTTCTTTCATTAATCCTCCGTGTGTCAAAAAAATTCTTTTGTACGTGAAATTAACATGTATTCTGCTTTTAGTTACCCTTATCCATGTTTCGGCAAGGGTTCATTCTCAGGAAAAACTCGATTTAAATGTTAAAAACGTTAACCTGGAGAAATTTTTTGAACTACTTGAAAAAAGAAGTAGTTACACCTTTTTGTATAGCGATCAGGCTATACCCAATAAAGTCGTCAACATTGATGTTAAAGACTACACCGTTCTGCAGATACTTGATTTTACATTAAGAAACACCGGTTTATCATACCGGGTATTATCTGATAAGCTGGTAGTCATCACACAGTTATCTGCACCACACGTGGCAGATATTAAATTTACAGGCAAAGTAGTTGATGCAACAGGCGCACCTTTGATAGGAGCTACTGTAGGTTTAAAAAACGGTAAAAATATTGCTGTTACCGATGTAAACGGCAGCTTTGTTGTAACCGTACCCGAAACAGCCGTTTTGGTGATTTCCTATATAGGTTTTCAATCACAGGAAATAGCTGTTGCAGGCAGAACCACTTTAACCATTACACTTAAAGATGCGGCCGGCAGCCTTAATGAAGTTATTGTTATTGGCTACGGTACTCAAAAGAAAAAGGATTTGACCGGTGCCGTATCGGTAATTAGCGCAAAGGACATCAACGCGATACCTGTGGGCGGTGTTGACCAGATCATGCAGGGTAAATCTGCCGGGATATCGGTGAGCCAAAATACCGGAGCGCCAGGTGATGCCATATCTGTAAGGATAAGAGGAGTAGGGACTATAAATGATAATAACCCCCTATATATTATTGATGGGGTACCTACTAAAGATGGTATTAATGAAATATCACCGGCCGATATTGAAAGTATTAACATCTTAAAAGATGCTTCCTCTGCCGCTATTTATGGCGCCAGGGCATCAAATGGAGTGGTAATAGTTACCACTAAGCGTGGCAGTTCTGGCAAGGCAAAACTATCTGTAAGTGCTTATACTGGTGTTCAAACTGCAGAGAATCTTATTAAGATGGCTAATACATCACAATATGTAACAGCTTACAATACCGCCGCAAAAAATGACGGACGGGCACCTATCTCAGATAGTCTTGCTAAAACATTTTCTGATGTGAACTGGCTAAAGCAGGTACTTAAGCCTGCGCCGGTAACCAATGCGCAGTTTTCAGTAAGCGGTGGAAATGATAATTCGCAATACATAGTATCTGCCAATTATTTTAACCAGGATGGATTAATAAAAAATTCATCATTTAACCGTTTTAACCTGCGTACGGCAATAAGCAGCACATTATCAAAATACCTTAAAATCGGTACAAATATTAACCTTGGTTATTCTAAAACGAGGCAGGTAGGTACCTCCGGTGATGGATATGGAGATGGAAACCCCGGGCCGAGCGTTGTTCGGTATGCTTTATTCCGTACTCCTGCAACCCCTGTTTATAACGCGGCAGGTCAATTTGTTGATCTACCTGCTCATTATGATGTATTGGGCGATGGTATTAATCCGGTAGCGCTGGCCGATGCCACAAACCGCAATTTTTACAACTATACCATTTTAGGCGATGCGTTTGCAGAAGTGACACCGATTAAAAATTTAAGAATTAAGTCTGACATCGGTATTAATATGATCCTGACAGATTATAAGCAATTCTTTGAAACTTATGGTATCGACCGATCTTTTAATTCTCCAAGTTCCCTTGCACAATCGCATCAAAACGAACTGAATTATAACTGGACGAATACAGCAACCTACGATTTAACCTTAGGTAAGCACGTGATTAATTTTTTAGCAGGTACAGAAACCATCAAAACAGATGTGCAGGCTTTATCAGCCTCCCGTACCAACTTTATTGATCAATCGTCAACCTTTCAATACCTGGATAGTGGTATCGGTACGCAACAAAATGGTGGTAACAGATCTGATGTTGGCCTGTTTTCATTATTCGGACGGATAGGGTATCAATACAATAATAAATACCTGGCAAGTGTGAATTACAGACGGGATGGGTCTTCGCAATTATCTCCCGCTTCGCGCTATGAAAGCTTTTATTCGGGCTCATTAGGCTGGCGTATTGATCAGGAAGATTTCATGAAGGATATTAAACCCATATCAACGTTTAAATTAAGGGCAAGCGTTGGGCAGTTAGGGAATTCTTCCATCGGTAATTATCCATACGCATCGCTTGTATCCGGTGGGTTTTATTACCCTTTCGGCGGCACATCCAATCAAGGTTATAGCATCGTTCAAAAAGGAAATCCTAACATCAAATGGGAGTCAAGCACACAGGAAGACGTGGGTGTAGATTTGGGTTTCTTTCAGAATGCATTAACACTTACCGCTGATTATTATATCAAAAATACGTCTAATGTATTGCTAAAGCTGCCTGAACCAAGTAGTGCAGGAAATGGCGGTAACCCAGCAGTAAATGCTGGAAAAGTGCGCAACAGCGGGCTTGAGCTGGAACTTGGTTTTCGTGGTAATATCAATAAAGACTGGAGCTATTCCTTAAACGGTAATTTTGCTACGGTGGTTAACAAGGTTACATCCCTTGCGGGTGGACTACCAATTGTTGGTGGACGTATAGATAATAACTATTATGCAACACTTACAGAAGCGGGGCAACCTATAGGCTCATTCTACCTTTTACAAAAAGAAGGTATTTTCCAGAATGCTCAACAGGTGTTCACACATGCTTACCAGGGACCTGGTATTAAACCGGGCGATGTGATGTACAAGGATATTAACAATGATGGTGTTATTGATGAAAAGGATCGCTCATTTGTTGGTAGCCCAATCCCTAAATTCACTTATGGCCTTACAGCTAATATCCAATACAAAAACTTCGATCTGAACCTGTTTTTCCAGGGAGTATATGGTAACAAGATTTACAACCAGGTGCTTACAGATATAGAAGGTTTTTACCGACCATTTAACATAACCGAAAGAATAGCAACCCAAAGCTGGACAGGACCAAATTCAACAAATGAATTTCCGCGTTTATCATGGTCAGGGGGGCAAAATAACAAGATGCCATCAACTCGTTTCCTTGAAAGTGGCTCTTACTTAAGGCTTAAAAATATCCAATTGGGATATAAACTGGGTAAAAATGCTTTGAGTAGCCTTAGCATATCATCTTTAAGGATATTTGTTAGTGCTCAAAACCTGCTCACTTTTACCAAATACACAGGTCTTGATCCCGAAATGTATAGCAACAGCAACAATTCTGGAGATGGTGACCGGGCGGTAGGTATTGATTGGGGAACTTACCCATCAGCACGTACAATCACTTTTGGTGTTAACGCAAATTTCTAATCTAAATTTAATTAAGAGATGAAAGCAAAAAATATTATTATATATACTACCGCCGTCCTTGTTTTTATGAATACGGGATGTAAGAAGAATCTGGAGCAACCTATTTCGGGACAATACCAGGCAGATAAATTTTTCACGTCAGATGCTAATGCAACATTGGCTGTAAATGCTGCCTATAATCCGCTTACTTTCACAGATGCTTCTTCTAATGCCATATGGGTATTGGGCGATGTGGCATCTGATGATGCTATAAAAGGAGGAAACCCTGGTGATCAGGCCGATTTTCAAAGCATTAATGATTTTAACATCTTATCATCAAACTCAGCAGTTGAAGGCGTTTGGAAAAGATATTACGATGGCATTTTTAAATGTAACGTAGTTACCGATGGATTAACAGATGCAAATAAAGCAGTATCTGATGATGTTAAGAAAAAGGTAATTGGACAGGCTCAATTTTTACGGGCCTACTATTATTTTAATTTAACTGTTGCATATGGTGATATTCCATTGCATCTTAAAGTAGAAACTCCCGAGGAGCTACAAAGCCCGGCATTGCCACAGGCACAAATTTTTGCGCAGATAGAGAAAGATTGCCAGGCAGCTGCCAATAGCTTGCCAACAACCTGGGGTATTACTGATCTGGGCCGTGCAACAAAGGGAGCAGCGTTATCACTCCTTGCTAAAACCTATCTTTTTGAAAAGAAATGGGATTTGGCAGCATCTACAGCTAAATCAGTTAACGATTTAGGGATTTACAGCTTACTGCCAATTTTTGCAGATAACTTCAGGGCTGCTACAAAAAACAATGCGGAAGCTGTTTTTTCTATCCAGCATGCAACTGGTTTGGTGCCATTTGCCGGAAATACCTTGAATCAATGGTTTGCTCCGCGTTCGCAAAATGGTTATGGATTTTTCTATCCAACACAAAGCCTGGTCAACAATTTTGAAAAATCAACTGGTGGCGTTGATGATCCAAGGCTTGACTATACGGTGGGTAGGGCAGGGCATCCATGGTTTGATACCAGTTTTGATCCTACATGGACTTCCACCGGATATTTAAGTAAAAAGGATATTCAGCCGTTAAGCGAAATTCCAACATCTATAAAAGGTGATGGTAACTTAAATTACCAGGCCATCAGGTTTGCAGAGGTTTTGTTGATTCAGGCTGAGGCTTTAAATGAAAAAGGAGACGCTGCCGGAGCTTTAGCGCCTTTGAACCTTGTGCGCAAAAGAGCACGTGAGAGTTATGTAAATGATAAAACACTGCCTGGATATGCCGGCGGAGTTATCCCGGCTGGTTTATTACCAGATATAACAATTACCGACCAAAGTCAGTTGCGGGATGTTATCCGCAAGGAAAGACGCTCAGAACTGGCGCTGGAGTTTCATCGCTTTTTTGATATTATACGTTATGGTTCAGCCTACGCCAACGATGCACTTAAAGATGTGCCTAACTTTAGCTTTAGCAGTAATCAGTTTTTCCCTATTCCGCTAAGCGAAAGGCAAACCAATTTAAAATTAGGTAAGTAACGGTAACACTTAAAAATATTATAAAATGAGTAGATTCAAAAAGTCGTCAGCAGCTTTCATGGTGATGATAGCGTTGATAAGTATATTTCAATCCTGCACAAAAAGTGCGGATAAACCCAATTATAATTCTGACAAAACAAAGCTGGGCTTAGCCATTGATTCGGCAACTTTATTGTACACGGCTACGGTTGAAGGCAGTAAACCAGGACAGTACGCTGTAGGTGCAAGAACCGATCTTAAAACAGCAATTGACCTTGCGGCAGGTGTTAAAACAGGCACATTTACCCAACAGCAGGTAAATAATGCGCAGGCAAATCTTAATCGCGTTTTAACGCAGTTTAAAAGCCGGCTTATCCAGGAAGTATCTGCAGCTAACCTTATTGCGCAATGGAAATTTGATGGAAATGCCAATGATGCTACCACAAATGGCCATAACGGAATGTTAAAAACAGGTATAATTGGTCCCGGTAATGCGCCGGTAGATGGTAATACGCTGCCAAAGTTGATTGCCGACCGGTTTGGCAGGACAGACAAGGCCTTCGATTTTAATAACGGAGCCTATATTGAAGTTCCGTATGACATCACATTAAACCCTAAGGAGTTTACAATAAGTATTTGGATAAAAAGGCATAGCACTTACTCCGACAACTATATTATGTCTTTAAATCGTTGGAACGGGTTTAAATTCCAACTGCAAAGCAATAATTTTTTATTCATGACTTTTCATGCTGATAACGGCTACCATGATGTGGATGATAATCCCGGCGCTGTACCTTTGGAAGTTTGGACACATGCAAGCGTTTCCTATACCAACGGCACTATGAAGTTTTATGTTAATGGTGCCCTGGTGAAAACCGCAGCTGTAACGGGTGCTCCGTTAACTCTTGCCAATCCTGTTAATCTTACAATAGGGCAACAACTTCCTAAAAGTTTGATTACCACAGATCAGTCAAGTGATTATGCCTACTATGGTGGCTCATTCTTCAATGGCTCGATGGATGATCTCCGTTTCTATAACCGTGCCTTAACGGATGCCGAGGTGTTATCGATCTATACTATTGAAAGTACTTTATAACTAATATAAAAGGGTGGCAATATAAAGCCACCCTTTTTTGATCTTAACCAATCTTCTATGAAAAGTTATACCATATTAATATCCATTGTAGCAGCTTTAGGCGGCCTGTTATTTGGCTTTGATACAGCTGTAATAGCCGGTGCAGTACATTACTTAAAACCTTTTTTTCAGCTTAATGATGCGGAAATTGGGTTAGTTGTAGCTATGGCATCTATTGGATGTATCCCGGGCGCGCTGTTTGCCGGCGGTTTGGCAGATAAGTTCGGCCGTAAAAACCTCATGATCGTAACTTCCCTTTTATATATTATTGCCGCATTAGGAAGTGGTATTGCCGGCAGCTTTGTTCAACTGGTTATTTATCGTTTTATTGGGGGGATAGCTATAGGCATGGCATCAACCCTTGCCCCGATCTATATCTCAGAAGTAGCACCTCCGTCATTCAGGGGAAGGTTAGGTATGTTGCAGCAATTAGCAATTGTTACCGGTATTTTGCTTTCTTTTATATCCAACTATTTGATAGTAAATGCCTCTTATACATTTTTAAATAATGATAATTATTGGCGCTATATGCTCGCCGCCGCCGTGATTCCATCGGTGATATTTTTTATCCTTTTATTACTTGTGCCAGAAAGTCCCCGATGGCTGGTATCCAAAAACAAAATTGCTGATGCCAAAAAGGTATTTGGCAGTATTTATTCAGAAGAGGAAAGTTTGGCACAGGTAAAAATGGTAACAGATGATATCGAATCAGAAAGTACTCCGGCACTTAAGGATGTGTTTACACCACGCTTCAGAAAGGTGGTGATAATAGGTTTGGTGTTTGCCTCCATAGCCCAGCTTACAGGTATTAATATTATATTTTACTATGCTCCGCTGATATTTGAAAAAATACATTTTGGAGGGAGTGTTTTATTTCAAACCATATTAACAGGTATTGTTAATCTGATATTTACTTTACTTGCCTTTCCGTTGATTGACAGACTTGGCCGTAAAAAGCTATTACTTTCGGGCTCAGTTATTATGGGGCTATGTATGTTCATCTTAGCTGCGTTATTTTATTTTAATCTGTTGCAAAATTATTTTGTGTTACTTACCATATTCATTTACATCGGTGGCTTTGCCTGTACCTGGGGTGTGGTGCTTTGGGTTTATGTGGCAGAGATATTTCCCAATAAGATCCGTGGAACAGCAACTTCCATTGCGGTATTTGGTAACTGGGTAGCAAACTCTATTGTTTCGTTAACTTTCCCGCTCATGCTTTCTCAACTGGGGCCTGTAATCACATTTGGCCTTTATGGAATAATTAATATCAGCATGATTTTATTTGTAAGTCGTTATGTGTTTGAAACAAAAGGTGTGCCCCTTGAAAAAATTGAAGAATTATATGCCAATATTTAACAAACCATTTATGCTGATTAATTTAATAAAGACCGGAAAGATTTTGGCCCTTGTATTAGTGGCCCAGACATGCTTAGGTCAATCCAATAAAAATATTTTACCCTCATGGGCTTTTGGCGGGTTTGAAAGACCTGCAAATATCAACCCCATTATATCACCAGATACCAGCTCGAGGTTTAAAGACCCGGTAAGCAACAAGATGGTACCGTGGGAAGCAAATGATACTTTTAACCCGGCCGCAGCTATAAAAAACGGTAAAGTGGTTGTAATGTATCGCGCGGAAGACCTGTTTGGTATAGGAATCGGTTTTCGCACATCCCGTTTAGGATATGCGGAAAGCAGTGACGGCATTCATTTTAACCGAAAAAAAACACCGGTACTTTATCCGGATAATGATATTGCCAAGCAATATGAATGGCCTGGTGGGTGTGAGGATCCGCGTGTAGCAGTTACGCCCAATGGAACATATGTTGTGTTTTATACCGAATGGAATCGTAAACTGCCTCGTTTGGGTGCAGCTACCTCTAAAGATCTGGTGCACTGGAAAAAACATGGTCCTATCTTTGAAACTGCTTACCACGGTAAGTTTTTTAATATTGCAAGTAAGTCGGCATCCATTTTAACAAAAGTGGTAAATGGAAAGCAAGTAGTGATTAAAATTAATGGTAAATACTGGCTGTATTGGGGAGAGCAACATGTTTATGCTGCTACATCAACCAACCTGGTTGACTGGGCGCCGGTTGTGGATAAAAATGGCGAATTGAAACAATTGATATCCCCCCGCAATGGTTATTTCGACAGCGATTTAACGGAATGCGGACCGCCGGCCTTGATGACAGAAAAAGGTATTATCTTATTTTATAATGGTAAAAACAAAGCAGATGATAATAGGGATAAAAGGTTTAACGCCAATTCGTATTGCGCAGGGCAAGCTTTGTTTGATAAGAAGGATCCTTCTAAAAATATTACCAGGTTGGATGTGCCTTTCCTGCGACCTATGGAGCCATTTGAAAAAAGCGGACAATATGTTAATGGTACAGTCTTTATAGAAGGCATGGTTTATTTCAAAAAGAAATGGTTTCTGTACTACGGCTGCGCCGATTCAAGGGTTGGTGTTGCAATATATAACCCATCCATGCCAGCTTCTGCAGATCCTGTTGAAGATAAGTAATAACAAGGGCAACGGTTAAACTAACGATAGATGCGGCCTCACTAATTTTGAGTCATAGGCCAGACGTATATAAATAAGTATAGACTGTTTTTACCAGTAGATTTTTTCGTGCCGCTCTCCGTGGTGCAACAACGGCTTTGGCGTTATCGCTAAGGCCGTTTGTGTACCCTCCATAAAAGTTTTCGGGCAATTCACTTATATTACTTCCAAAATCGTATGAATTGTTTATCAGAGTAATCATGTGCAATATGTATTTTAAAACGGCTCAAACTTTACAATTTGTGTGCATTATTCGCATTTTTTTTATCGTGTAGAAAAATAGATATAAATTGTGTTTCAAGCCCAATCGCAAATGAAATCAAAAATTTATGATTTAATGTATCCATTGATCAATGATGGTAGTGGAACATATGAACTTGGTGATTTAAATGCCTACATTGATAAAATCATCGAAAAAGGATGTTTAATTTCTATAATGGAGAACGATGTTCTACTTGCTTTTTTAGCATATTACGCTAATGACTATGAAAATAAGCTTGCTTTTTTATCAATGGCGGTAGTTTCACCATCAACACGAAAAATGGGGTATGGAAGAAGGTTGGTTGATTTTTGCTTTGTCGATTTAATTTATAAAGGTTTTAAACGATGCCTTACGGAGGTAAATGCGAACAATCTTGCTGCGTTGAACGCTTGTAAGAAATTAGGTTTTAATGAATTGGAAAGAAAAGGTCCATATATAATTTTGGAAAAGTTATTATAGTAGTTATCCTTAGTTACTGAATTGATCTCAATCAATTCAGTACAGCTCTCTTCGTGACTCTATTCTAAGACTCTACTCTAATATTGATAGCTTTTATCCGTGCATTGTGTAGCAGTTAAAAATAACCGTAGGAAATAGGGATTGTGAGCTTTCAATCCTTTTTTGCTTTTCCGTCTTTGCGAAATAATGTTTTACTATATATAACGGTATGGTATCCTGTGAAGAATCCCCCGTTTCCCCGCATAATTTCCGTTAAACAGCCTTTGAAAAAGTTTTTCAGATTGATTGCTAAGGAGTTAAGCTTACAGGTTAAGTAATTGTTAAAAATAGCTTGCGTAATTGTGAAATCGGCGTACCTTTGCAGCCCGCAAACGAGGAAGCGGGGATTGTTCTTAGAAAGGTTAAGAAGAGGGTTTTTGAAGCAAGAAGAGTGAAAGTGAGAAGAAGAGAGCTTCAAAAAAACATCAGATAAATTTTCGGAAAGCCAAAAAGTTTGCTACTTTTGCACCCCGCCGCTGAAGGAGAAGAGAGAGAAAGAAAAGGGGATTAAAAACTGAAAAAACGCTTAAAAAAATAAAAGCGAAAAAGGTTTTGGAAAAGCGGAAAAGGTTTCTACCTTTGCAGACCCAAACGGAAGGGTCCTTGAAAGAGGAAAAGAAGTAAAAAAAGCTAAAGCGATTTTAGCCAATAAAAATGAAAAGTTAAGAGGTATTAAAACCTCCAAAACATA
>NZ_JBFUCX010000018.1:0-154335 GCF_056405015.1 Mucilaginibacter sp. P2_A4
GTATAGTTTTCATTGGTTACAATGTAAATATTTTCTTTGGGGCACACTTTCAGGAAGCGTTCGTAGGTGTTTTGTATTAAAGTTTTACCGGTTCCCAGGATATCTATAAACTGTTTGGGGTGTGAAGTACGACTTATCGGCCAAAAACGGCTGCCTATTCCGCCTGCCATAATGATGGCATAGTAGTTTTTGTTCATGTGTAATTTTAAGAATTATTATTTGGTTTAGCCACCGCAAAAATGTACAATAATCTGATAATTATATATTAATTGAAACTAAATAATTATATAACATTTAAATACGTGAAGTAAACAAATTGTTTTTCATTTAATAATCATATTAGTATAAAATTTAAAAGTAAATCAATCGTTTATTGAGAAAAATTTGTTACTTTAAACTTTTAAATTGGACTTTAAGATTATTTAAGATAATGATAGAAACTAAGAAGTCGCTATTTGATAACCTCCAGAATTTTTTCGGATTTGACAACTTTAAAGGGGAGCAGGAAGCGATCATAACTAACATTCTGGCAGGCAATGATACCTTCGTGATTATGCCTACAGGTGGTGGTAAATCCATGTGTTACCAATTGCCGGCTTTAATGAGCGACGGCACCGCGATAGTAATTTCACCACTGATCGCGCTGATGAAAAATCAAGTAGATCAATTAAGAGCCTTTGGTGGCTCAGATAGTATAGCTCATTTTTTAAATTCATCACTTACTAAGGCAGACATAGGAAGGGTTAAGGAAGACGTTTTGGCCGGAAAAACCAAACTATTATACGTAGCCCCTGAGTCATTAACCAAGCAGGAAAATATTGATTTTTTACGCCTTAACCAGGTATCATTTGTAGCGGTGGATGAAGCACATTGTATCTCTGAGTGGGGTCACGATTTCAGACCGGAATACCGCAAAATTCGCCAGGTGATCAGCAATATTGGCGATAATATACCAATCATAGCATTAACAGCGACGGCAACGCCAAAGGTTCAGCAGGATATTCAGAAAAACCTGCAGATGAACAACGCAACTATCTACAAATCTTCATTTAACCGCTCAAACCTATTTTACGAAGTACGTGCCAAGCGTAATGTAATCAAAGAGATCGTAAAGTTTGTAAAACAAAATCAAGGTAAATCGGGAATTATTTATTGCCTGAGCCGTAAAAAGGTAGAGGAAGTGGCCGAGGCGCTAAGCCTTAACGGAGTAAAAGCTTTGCCATATCATGCAGGTTTAGACCCGAAGGTACGTGCCGATACTCAGGACAAATTCCTGATGGAGGATGTTGACGTTATTGTAGCAACCATTGCCTTTGGAATGGGTATTGATAAACCAGATGTACGTTATGTAATTCACCATGATGTGCCTAAGAGCATGGAAGGTTATTACCAGGAAACTGGGAGGGCCGGTCGTGACGGGGGTGAAGGTGTTTGTGTGGCTTTTTATTCTGAAAAGGATATTGATAAACTTCAGAAATTCATGAAGGATAAACCTGTTGCCGAACGCGAGATTGGTACACAGATTTTAAAAGAAGTAATTGACTATTGCGAATCCTCGGTGTGTCGCCGTAAACAATTGCTGCATTATTTTGGCGAGAATTTTAATGAGGCAGGTTGTAATAATATGTGCGACAACTGCTCTGGCCACAAAGAGCATTTTGACGGAGAAGAGCATTTGCATAAGGCACTTAGCCTTATTAAGCATATAGGGGAGAAATTTGACGATACCTACATCATTAGTATATTAATGGCTGAGGAGAACGCGCAAATAAAGAACTATGAGCACGACCTGCTTGATTATTATGGTTCTGGAAAAGAGCAGGGGAAAAATCTCTGGAATTCCCTGTTAAGGCAAGCGTTATTGAACAATTATCTTTCAAAAGATATTGACCAATATGGTTTGCTTAGATTAACCAAGTTGGGTAATTCCTTTATTGAGAACCCGCACAGCATTCGCTTTGTGATGAACCACATCATAGAAGGCACTGATGACGATGATGACGCTGACGGGCCTAAACAGGGTGGTGGCGCATTAGATACCCAGTTGCTGCAAATGCTAAAAGATTTGCGTAAAAAGCTGGCCAAACAAAAAGGCTTGCCACCGTTCGTAATCTTTCAGGATCCATCCTTAGAAGAAATGTGTACGCATTACCCCATCAATACCGAGGAGTTGAAACAAATCTCGGGAGTGGGTGCGGGTAAAGCGCTTAAGTTTGGTAAACCATTTACAGATCTGATTCAGAAATATGTTGAAGATAATGATATCGACCGTCCGGTTGATATGGTGATCAAGAGCGCAGCTAATAAATCGGCACTTAAGGTTTTCATTATTCAGAATATTGACCGTCATTTAAACCTTGATGATATAGCTGCCTCAAAAGGACTCACCTATGAGGAGATCCTTAAGGAAGTAGAAACTATTGTTAACTCCGGAACAAAGCTTAACCTCAATTATTATATTGATGAGGTAATGGATGAGGATAAACAGGAAGAAGTATTTGATTATTTCCGCACAGCTGAAGCTGACTCTATTGACGATGCACTTGCTGAATTAGGAAATGACGACTATACACGTGAAGAAGTACAATTAATGAGGATTAAATTCCTATCAGAAATGGGAAATTAAATTCAATAATTCTCAACCATCTCTTCATTACGAGATACCAAACAATACCCAGCTTACAGAAAAGTAAGTTGGGTATTGTTTTATCCGGCCTTTCTGATCAAGATCCTACTTTCCAACTTTCCCAAAATCCAGGTAATCCAGGTTCATATTACCGTTTGAAACTATATGCAGTGTTAATACGTGTGTGCCTTTTTTAAGGTTTATAGTGCCAATTGATTCAGAAGCGTTCCAATGGTGCCATTGGCGCCAGGCAATGGTATCCTGATCATTGTGAGTTGACGTGATTTTCATTGGCCCTGTGGCGTCTTTACCATCTACATCAACAGATATAGCACCATCACCGTTAGCAGTATATAAAACACCAATAGGGTAAGTTCCTGATTTATTTACTTTAACTGTATAATTTATCCATTCACCTGGTTGCGTCCATCCCACATAAAATTTATTCATGTCGCGACTCACTCTATTGTATGGATTGTCATCAATATGGTCATGGGCTTTAGTATATGAAATATCAACCCCTTCCTTCATCCTAAACTCGTTTAAAAATGTTCCGTTTGCCGGATTGAGTTTGCCGCTGCCATTGTTAGTACTATCGGTATCATGATATGCAATACCCTCGCCACCGGTATTGTAAAATTCGCACTCTAATCTTCCGGGTAATTCCTGCATTTTGTTTTGCCATGGTTTGCCGGTGTTGGCAGTTTTGAATATAAAGGCGCAGCAAAACAGGGCAATGCACGTAAGAGATAATAAAATGATTTTCATGTTTAGGGTTATAATTGGTATAACTAAGGTAAACACTTAATCAGTCAGTATGATATCGAAATGCAAAAAAAGTCACATCACAAAGTATGTTGTTATAGAATAAAGTTTTCTATTTCACAATTATCATAAACTCAGTTCGCCTGTTTTTCGCTTTTTCTTCGTCGGTAGTATTTGGCGCTATAGGTTGTGTTTTGCCATAGCCTTTATAAACCAACCGGGCAGCGGCAATACCGTTAGTTACCAGGTATTCATATACCGACCGGGCTCTGTTCTCTGATAAGGTTTGATTAAACTGATCGGCCCCTGCATTGTCTGTATGTCCCGATATTTCAATGTGAACAGTTGGATTTACATTCAAGAACTCAATCAATTTAGATAATTCGGCTTTTGATTCGTCTCTGATGTCGAATTTATTGGTGTCAAAAAAGATGTTCTTTAATATTACTTTATTGCCAACCTCAATTGGCGATAATAAGGCCTTGATATGAAAAGGTTTCTGCTCTTTATACCCTATAAGCGAAAAGTTTTCGGAGTAAAACAGGTAGCCGCTCTTAGATATATTTAAGCCATAATTTTTGCCCGAAGTGATGGTTGCCAGGAAATCACCTTCATCTTTATTGCTGTAGTCCTGGTAAACAGGAAGGTTACTTTGCAAATCAATAATTTCAACAGCTGCTTCCAGCGGTTCTTTTGTTTTGGCATCATATACGTTTCCTTTTACATAGGTCACAATGTGTGGCCTTAAGTTTGCCGGCAACTCAAACGTGTAAATGTCATACCCGCCATAGCCATTCAGGTTGTCTGATGCAAAAAAGGCGTAATTACCGTAGGCTGTAAGTGTAAGCCCATTCTCATCTCCATTGGTGTTAATAGGATAGCCCAGGTTTTCTGGCTTTTGCCATTTGCCATCTTTACCCAAACGGCTTACAAAAAGGTCCTTATTGCCTAATCCCGGCCAGCCATTTGAACCAAAATAAAGTGTACTATCATCTGGGTGAATAAATGGCGATTGCTCATTATAAGCTGTGTTTATATTTGGCCCCAGATTTTCCGGTTCGCCCCAGCCTTTATCGGTAAGGTTTGATTTCCAAATATCATATCCTCCATATCCTCCTTTTTTATTACTCACAAAATAAAGTGTACGCCCATCGGCACTTATCGATGGCTGTGATTCCCATCCTGAAGTATTTATCGGAGCACTTAGATCGAAAGGTTTGCCCCAATCGTCACCTTTTTTTTGAGCGATATAGATATCACAGCGACCACGACCATCCGGGCGGTTACAGCCGGTGAAGAATAAAAATTTACCATCCTGCGATATGGATTGTGCTCCTTCGTTGTATTGTGGCGTGTTAATTTGATCGCTAAGGTAAGTAGCGGTATCCCACTTGCTATTAACTTTTAAGCTTTTATAAAAATCTTCGTTGTTGTTAATCTTCCGGGTAAATATCAGCATGCTTTCATCGGCTGTAGCAACTGGTAAATATTCATCATTGGCAGTGTTAATATTAGGGCCCATATTAACTGGTTTAAACGGCACAGGGTGTTGTATGGCCTGTATGCTGAACTTTGCATCCGCTAATAATTTTTGTGCGAATGCGATATTTTGTGGCGTAAGATCAGGATAGGTAAGGTATTTTTCAATGTGCTGCTGCGCCTGGGGATATTTAGCTTCGTAAATTTCTGTTTCACCTATTTTGAGGTAAACAGACCTGTTAAAATCAGGGTTTAGCTCTATAACCTTAAGATACCGTTCTATAGCTTGTTTATACAAGTGCCTCATGCGCAGAACATCCCCTAATTGAGCATGAGCTTCAATGAACCTGGAATCTTCCCCAATAGCTTTTTTTAGATTTTCAATCGCTTCATCGTAGGAGTGATCATCCAGATTTTGATTGGCTACCGCAAAATACTTTATAGCATCACTGTTTTTAGTAGAGTACTGGCGCTGCTGAGACCAAACAGTAACAGAGAGGAAAAATAACAGGACAGAGACGATTATAATTCTCATCAGTTTTGATACGGTAGTTTTATAACGGGAAGTTACAAATATTACGGTATATTCAAATACTTATGCGTTTGCAGCGATATTTCCCATTGCGGATTGTTCATTACATAATCAACTATCAATGGGATCATCTCTTTCGATTTTGACCATTCGGGTTGTAAATACAACTTACAATCAGGTGAAACCATTTTGGCATGGTATTCTGCCCATTCAAAATCTGATTTATTGAATACGATTACCTTTAATTCGTGGGCATTTTCGGCAACGTGAGGCATGGGAGCTTTGAATTTTTTTGGAGAGAGACAGATCCAATCCCAATCACCAGATAGGGGATAGGCACCGGAAGTTTCGATAAATGTTTTTATACCATGATCATGCAATCGACTGGTTAAATAATCAAGATTATATATCAGCGGTTCGCCCCCGGTAACTACAACCGCTTTTGAAGGATGTTTAGCGGCGTTGGCCACTATCAGATCTGACGCGGTAAGTGGATGCAGTTCAGCATCCCAGCTTTCTTTTACATCGCACCAGTGGCAACCCACATCACACCCGCCCAGGCGTATGAAATATGCAGCTTTACCCGTGTTATACCCTTCGCCCTGTATAGTGTAAAATTCTTCCATTAAAGGAAGTAAAGTGCCATCGTCTGGAATTTGGTGTGCCATAATATTTTGCAAAAGTACCTAAATAAGCCGAAAGCATGAAGCTGAATGGTAAACACAACGTAAAACATTTAAACACATTGTTGTTTTTTATATCCTTTTTGGTAATAATTTATTTTAAGTACTTGTAAGTGTGCGAATAATAGCTTTTGAATTGTAAATTAGCCTGATGAAACCTTAACTAATTAAAAAACCTTTAGCGCCATGAAAAAACTTTACTTCCCTATTATTTTTTTGGCTATGTTATGTTTAAGCTCCTGTGTTGATATTGAGGAGCATTATAACTTTAAAAGCGATGGCAGTTGTGTTGTGGCATACGGGTTTGATATGAGCAAAGCCGTTTCGGTATTAGTAAATCTTGTGTCCGATTCGGTAAAGGAAACGCCGCAGTTTAGTTTGGTTAAGGATACAACGCTAAATTTTTACAGTGCTATGCCCGATAGCACCCAACAAAGAATGAGCGCGGCAGAGATTGAACTTGCCAAAAGCAGCGATCTGACGGTAAATATGAACCTGAAAAAGAGCATCATGAAAGTGGCAATTAATCATACCGCTAAAAACGCTGCCGACCTTAAATATTATCTTCAAAATGTATCGAAGATTGCGCTTAATAGCCAGATAAGTGCTTTTTCAAACAATCCTAAAACAAATAAAGCACTTGATGCCAAGCAAATGGTAGCTGGCCAGGATTATTACTCATACGATATTACCCCGCATAAATTTTACCGTATAGTTGATAAAGCCAAATTCAACGCCTTTTTAAAGAAGACGCAATCAACCTTTATGATGGCCAAAGCTATGCTCATAGATATGCCATATAAAGTGATACTCAAATTTGCGAAGCCGATAAAAAAGCTTAATAACTCCAAAGCAGTACTCTCCGCCGATAGGCGAAGCGTCACACTGGTTACAAATATGGATGAGGTAATTAAAAACCCGTCGGTTATGAATTTGAAGATTGATTTTTAATAAATGAATTGGCATAAAATCCCCAACATAAAAAATACAGACAAACCATTTATTAAAAAAGTAAAGGCCGGCAGAAAAAGCATTTGCCTTGTTGGTTTTGAGGGTGAAATATATGCAATAGCGGCTACTTGTCCGCATGCTGGCTTTGATCTGAGCGAAGGGTTATGTGTTAAAGGGAAAATTGTTTGTCCTTATCATCGTTACACCTATAATTTGGCTACCGGTAAGGGAGGGGAAGGGCAAAATGATTTTGTAGAGACTTATCAGGTTGATATCAGGGATGATGATCTTTATGTGGGTGTAAGCTCGGTTTGGAATAAAGTGATGCAAGCATTTAGATAAGGTGAGTGGTCTGTTTCGCACCTACTCATGACCTTTTTGCAAAAAAAATGTGTCATCCTGGAACGCAGTGAAGGATTTCTTAGCCCTGTAAAGTCTGCGAATAGATCCTTCACTGCGTTCAGGATGACAAATCTTTTAAAAGATCATTTCCCGTCTATTATCTCCTGTATTTTACTGCTCGTAAGGACTATTTATTAGCTATATACCTCTTTATTTGCCGAAGCCAAAGTATTCTTTAACAACCCAATAATCGTCATTAAGCCAACGCCACCAGGTACAGGGGTTATCCATGAAGCTTTTGGGGCTACATTTTCAAAGTCGACGTCACCGTAAAGCTTAAAACCCGATTTGGTTAGGGTTGATGTTTCGCGGTTCATTCCTACATCAATTACCACTACGCCATCTTTTACCATATCGGCAGTAATAAAATTCTTTTTACCGATAGCAACAATCAGGATGTCAGCGTTAAGGGTAAATTTTTTAATATCAGGTGTACGGCTGTGGCAAATGGTAACCGTACAGTTGCCTGGGGTTGTATTACGGGCCATTAAGATGCTCATAGGTGAGCCAACAATATTACTACGGCCAACTACCACGCAATGTTTACCAACGGTATCAATACCGTATTCTTTCAACATCAGCGTAATTCCATAAGGAGTAGCGGGTATAAATGACGGAAGATTGCGTTGCATACGCCCCAAATTTACGGGGTGAAAACCATCCACATCTTTACGGTGATCAATACGTTCAGTTACTTTCTCCGGATCGATATGTTTAGGCAAGGGCAGTTGCACAATAATACCGTCTATGTCGGCATCTGCATTCAATTCTTCTACTTTTTTAAGCAGCTCCTCTTCGGTAACGGTATCCTCAAAGCGTACAAGGGTTGATTTAAAACCCACTTTTTCGCAATTTTTGATCTTGCTGGCCACATACGTTTCACTGCCACCATCATGGCCAACCAAAACCGCCACCAAATGAGGCTGCCTGCCGGTTTCTTCTAATATTTTAGCTGCAGCTTCAGCTATTTCAACCTTAAGTTTTTCTGATACGTATTTTCCGTCGAGTAATTGCATAAGTAAGAGTCAAGAGTCAAGAACCAGGAATCAAGAGTTCGGATAAATCAGAATTGATTTTTTGTCTTAATTCTTGATTCTTGACTCTTGATTCCCCTATAACTAATCTAGTTTCAAAACCGCCATGAATGCCGATTGTGGTATCTCTACGTTACCAACCTGGCGCATGCGTTTTTTACCTTTTTTCTGTTTTTCCAATAGTTTACGCTTACGTGAAATATCACCACCATAACATTTGGCGGTAACATCTTTACGCAAGGCTTTCACCGTTTCGCGGGCGATAATTTTAGCGCCTATTGAAGCTTGTATAATAATCTCAAATTGCTGACGGGGTATAAGCTCCTTCAGTTTTTCACAGATCTTTTTACCGAAATCATAAGAATTCCCCCTGAATATCAAGGATGATAAAGCATCAACCGGTTCGGCATTTAAACGAATATCTAAGCGTACCAGGTCTGATTGGCGATAACCTATCTGGTGATAATCAAATGAGGCATATCCTTTTGAAATAGTTTTGAGCTTATCATAAAAATCAAATACGATTTCGCCCATAGGCAATTCAAATACCAGTTCCACACGATCAGAAGTCAGGTACGACTGGTTAATGATGGAACCGCGTTTTTGGATACAAAGTGACATTACTGGCCCAACATAGTCAGATTTGGTAATGATGGTCGCTTTAATATATGGCTCCTCAACAAAATCAATTTTGCTTGGATCTGGTAAATCCGACGGGTTGTTTACAATTATAGGTTCGCCCTTTGTAGTATGGGCAACGTATGATACGTTGGGAACGGTAGTAATAACCGTCATGTTAAACTCGCGTTCAAGACGCTCCTGGATAATCTCCATATGAAGCATACCCAAAAATCCGCAACGGAAACCAAAACCTAATGCCGCTGATGACTCGGGTTCAAAAACCAGCGAAGCATCATTAAGCTGCAATTTGGCCATCGACTCGCGCAGTTCTTCATACTCATCAGTATCAACCGGGTAAATACCGGCAAATACCATTGGCTTTACCTCTTCAAAACCTTGTATTCCACTTTCGCACGGGCGATCAACGCGGGTAATTGTATCACCTACTTTAACCTCTCTGGCTTCTTTAATACCAGATATTATATAACCTACGTCGCCCGTTTTAATTACATCCCGGGGCGATTGTTTTAGTTTTAATGTACCTACCTCATCAGCAATATATTGCTTTTCGGTAGCAAAGAATTTCACCTTATCATTCTTACGAATCTCGCCGTTAACCACTTTAAAGTAAGCAACAATACCACGGAACGAGTTATAAACCGAATCAAAGATAAGTGCCTGTAAAGGAGCTTCCGGATCGCCAACAGGGGCGGGTACCCGTTCAACAATGGCTCGCAGAATTTCATGTACGCCCATACCGGTTTTCCCGGATGCTGCCAGAATGTCTTCGCGTTTGCAACCTATCAATTCAACAATCTGGTCTTTAACTTCTTCGGGCATAGCGCCGGGCAAATCCATCTTGTTTAACACAGGAATGATCTCCAAATCGTTTTCTAATGCCAGGTATAGGTTGGATATAGTTTGCGCCTGGATACCTTGTGCGGCATCAACAATAAGTAGAGCGCCTTCACAAGCTGCTATTGAGCGCGAAACTTCGTAAGAAAAATCTACGTGTCCTGGTGTATCTATCAGGTTGAGGATATATTTCTGTCCGTCAAGTTCATAATCCATTTGTATGGCATGACTTTTTATGGTGATACCACGCTCACGTTCCAGATCCATATCGTCAAGCAATTGCGCCTGCGATTCGCGTTGGGTTATAGTGTTAGTGTATTCTAATAACCTATCGGCAAGTGTACTCTTGCCGTGGTCGATATGTGCTATGATACAAAAATTACGAATATGCTCCATTGAACCGCAAAAATAACTTTTTAAACCGATAATTGTATAACGCTAATAAATTAACTATAGGGTTTATAAATTAATCGTTTAAATATAATGTCTGTCGCTAAAAAAATAATCCATGATATTGAAGTTAAACTTGATGTTATTATCTCAAAAGTTATACCGGTTAGCGGCGGAAATATCAACAAAGTTTATCGCCTGCAAACATCATCAACGAATAGTTTTCTTTTAAAAGTTAACAGTTTATGTGAATATCCGGGCATGTTTAAATTTGAGCAGGAAGGTTTAGCCATCATTCAGTCAACCCAAACCATTGCTGTGCCTAATGTATTACTTCATGGTGAAACGGAAGATGAGAGTTATTTAGTGATGCAGTGGATAGAACCAGGCCAATACACACGTAAAGCATCACAAAAATTGGGCGAACAGCTGGCTCAAATGCATCGGCACACATCGGCGTCTTTTGGTTTTACTGTCGATAATTATATGGGATCGATAGTTCAAAGCAATAAGTTACATTCTACCTGGAATAGTTTTTTTATTGAGGAGCGACTTAAACCCATGATAAAAATTGCTCTTAAAAAAAACGCATTAAGTAGTAATGATATCCTCATGTTTGAAAAATTATTTCAACAACTTCCTGAACTTTTTGATGAAGAGCCACCGGCTTTAGTTCATGGCGATCTTTGGAGTGGCAATTATTTAATTGATACAAATGAGGTTCCTTACCTAATTGATCCGGCGGTTAGCTACAGCAACCGGGAGTTTGATATCGCAATGACCACGCTGTTCGGCGGTTTTGATTCGTCCTTTTACAAGGCATATCATAGTAATTTTCAATTACAGGCAGGGTGGAAGCAGAGGCTCAATCTCTGGAACCTGTATCCCTTATTACTACATGTTAACCTTTTTGGCGGCAGCTATATTAACCAGGTACGTTATAACTTATCGATATTTTTTTAACCCCTCTACGGTGTTACGCCTTCCACAAAAACAGGGGTTTCGGTTGCTTTAATAGTTATCTTACCCGCAACTGTATTAACCGTACTTAGTATTGCTTCAGTTGATCCCGCTTTTAATGTGTAGATATTAGCTCTGGGTGTACCCAGATCAAGTATATAGGTTGCGGTCCGTTGTTTTTGATCGGGTACGGTTAATATGTACATTTGTTTAGATCCCGAAATATATTTATCCACCAGCGGATCGGCATTAATGGTCGACCGGTAGGTATACGTGCCCATCAATTTATTGGCTTGTAGTATATAATCAGCAGCTGGCCTCCGTTTTCCATCTTCCGCAAGGCCAGAAGTAGCATATTGCGCATTTGCATTTGGGGTATCATCAAATAGCTGGTAGTAAAATACTCTTTTAATTCCAAGCCTGATGTATAGTAATGAGGATCTTAATATCCAGTCGGCCTGTGTTTCTAAAACTGATTTATTGCCAATTACTATGGCTTTTTGGTAACTACCCTGGTTAATGTCGTAACCAGATTCGGTTACCCAAACTTCCAGGGGCCTTTTTAGTGAATAAGCAAGTTTAACAAAAGAACCCGCAATGGAACCAGCCATTGAAAGCTCCGGAGCTACACCTGTTTTAGCACTTGTATGAGTTAAAATATTACCATCATTATTGTAAAAGTGATAGTTTATTACATCAAAACATAAATTAATGCTGCCATCTGTATTATATCCCCGGTTTGTTTTACACCATTCTATAATCCTTTTTACAAAATCAACACTACAGGTAGCCAGACCACCTATTACTACCTGCATGCCTGGGTCGGCTGTTTTTACGCCTACGTTATTGCCCAGCCTGCCTTTATCTCCATCGTAAAAAGCAGAAAGATTGGCTGCGTATTCTTCAGGAGTTTGCTGAGTTGCCGGGCCTTTCCACCATTTATCCCATTCATTGCCACATTCAATATATTTTATCAAACCCAAACCGATCTTCACAACATTTGGAGGGTCATTAGTCCATCTGGGGATAGCGTTAACTTTTACCAATTGAGGAGTAACTGCTGCATTATAACCATACCTTGCGGCAAACTGAAAAGCTGTCCGCCCCTGGTCAATATAAGATGCAGGATCGCTTTTGTCACGGCCATAGGGAACAGGTACATTTTCGTTATCCTGCATATTTGTTGGGTAGGTGCTTACAAGCCATGTGGGGCAGTTTTTCATGTCGGCCAAAACCATAATGCCTTCTTGTTTGCATCGGGTGTAAATAAGATCATAATCCCAACTGCCATTGTTGGTAGGGTTATAGGTATAATCGCCTTTAGTGTTCTCCAGTTTATTCCAGTTCATATAATGCCTTACCGCACCAAATGACTTAATTACAGACATATTGGCTTCGTAAATAGTGCTATTGAGGTTTGGACTTGCCGGGTTTTGAAGAAAATTCCATTCATAGGCATTTATGCCAAACATATTTTTCAAAGGAGTAGGATTGGCAAGCGCAGCACTATCAAGCGCGGCATGACTAACCGTTGTAGTATCATTACTACCGGTTGTATTGGATTTTACTTTATCTGGCCGGCAGTTATTAAAAAATATACCGGTAATTACTACAGCGGTAAGGAATTTAAAATGATAAAGCATATTCATCTTCTTGGTTGATTTTAAGCTCATACGCTTTACGATATTATAAACAATTTTAGCAGGGAGTCAATTAAAATCAGACTGGGTGTTATATACGACTTATAAAAACCTATGATTATCATTGGACGATGAATTGATCCTGAACTGACATTAGTTGAAGAGCAGGCTTAATGGGGTTGCGTTGTTTTACGTTGGCAAGCTTTGTTAAGTTTCACAGGTACTTGTTGAGAGGATACTTTCAAAATTCAAAGCCGATTGTACAATTGATGTATTTTGTAAATAACAATACGCTGTAAAACTAAAGCCGAATGCAAACCTACAGCTTTAGTTAAATGATTAACAACAAATAATATATTATTTCACCTTCACGTACGTTTCAATAATTTCGTGATCAATTTTCAGGCTGTCAATTTTTTCAATTCCACGTTGAATCAACGTGTCATTTATAAATTGTACAGTAAACTTAAAATCCCTGTTTTCCCATTCGCGGGCATCACAATAGGCTAAATGTTCCTGATAATTATTTCCAGACAAGGTATAAGTGCCACTACCTGAACTGTAAACTGGTTTAGCGGTTTTACCATGCAGCAGATCATGAGTGAAGAATGCGAAATTGGTACCATTAAATATTTTAACCATTTCCTCGTCTTTAGACGGGGTGGTTACAAGTGTATCTCCTTTAGTGATGCTTTTACTTGATACCAAGTGCCAGGTACCAATCAGTGGCTGATCGACATTTAAAATTTGTTTGGTATCTTTTGAGGTGCATGATGATATGATAAATGCACAGATTAACGCTAAATAAATGATTTTCATAATTATGATATGGTTTGCACAATATTAACCATTTTGTTGTAACAAAAAAAGCGATCTGCATTGCTGCAGATCGCCCGTAAAAGAATTTGTCTAATATTTATTCTCCTCTTTTTAAACCGAACTTTTCTATTTTGCTATATAGGTGACTACGTTGAATGTCAATATCATCAGCGGTTTTTGAAACATTCCAGTTGTTTTTTTCCAACTTGAATTTGATGTACTCCCGTTCAGCAAAATCCTTGTACTCCTGAAAATTATTAAACTGATCGAAATCTGTTTGTGGAGCCGGAGCGCCGGCTGCTACAGCTGTGGCTGGTGAAGATGGGTTTGCAAATGCCCGCACATCATTATCAGTTATGGTTTTATCGCTCAAAATAATTAAACGCTCAACCATATTTCTTAACTCGCGGATGTTACCTGTCCATGGTAAAGCTTTAAGGGCTTCCAGCGCGGCGTCAGAGATCTTTTTAACAGGCATGCCATATTCATTGCAAATCTCATCTAAAAAGCTTTGGGTAAGCAAACTTATATCATCCTTACGATCAGCCAATGGCGGTACGTGGATCAATATAACACTTAACCGGTGGTAAAGGTCCATACGGAAATTACCGGCTTCTATTTCTTTAAGGAGATCTTTATTTGTTGCAGCTACTACGCGTACATCTACATCAATCTCTTTTTCGCCACCTACGCGGGTAATTTTGCTCTCCTGTAAAGCACGTAATACTTTGGCTTGTGCTGATTGGCTCATATCACCAATTTCATCCAGGAAGAGGGTACCACCGTTTGCAGATTCGAACTTTCCAATACGTTGCTTTATTGCCGAAGTAAAAGAACCTTTCTCATGTCCAAACAATTCGCTTTCAATCAACTCCGACGGGATAGCCGCGCAATTAACCTCTATTATAGGAGCATTTGAGCGGTTTGATTTTTCATGCAGCCAACGTGCTACCAGCTCTTTACCGCTCCCGTTTGCACCGGTAACAAGTACGCGGGCATCAGTAGGAGCCACACGATCAATTGTTTCCTTTATTTTGAGGATGGCTTGTGAGTTACCTAATATGGGACGTACTTTGGATACTTTACGTTTTAATACTTTGGCCTCAACAACCAGACTTCCCCTGTCAAGCGCGTTGCGAACAGTGATCAGCAGGCGATTAAGATCTGGTGGTTTAGATATAAAATCAAACGCTCCCTTTTTGCTGGCTTCAACGGCTGTTTCGACAGTTCCATGGCCGCTTATCATAATGAAAGGCAGATCGGGCTTAATGGCCAAACCTTCTGTTAAAACCTCCATACCATCCATGCGATTCATTTTGATATCGCAAAGTACAAGGTCAAAATCCTTTTTTTCAATTAGTTGTAAACCATCAACACCGTTATCTACGTCTTCAACTTCGTAATCCTCATATTCCAGGATCTCGCGCAATGTGCTGCGAATTGCCCGTTCATCATCTATAATTAAAATTTTTGCCATGTTTTATGTATGTAATAGGTAGTAAAGTTCTTAGTGCTAATATATAAGATTTGTATAGAAAAATAAACACTTTTGCTACTAACAAAAATAACCCCTTCCTGTTTTCAGGAAAGGGTTATATTAATCAGCAGCAAATCTGTAAGCCGGGTTCTGTATTGCCCCGAAAGGCAACTTCTATCATTAATCTGGCCCTGCCATTGCTGACAGGTTTAAACAACCTACCCATCCTAACGTTCCTCCGCCGTAGGCAGAGAACACGGGAGCGAGCAACTCCGCTTTCAGGACCTATTTGGTTTTTCAACTCCTGAGGTTTACCGTCATCTCCGGTCGCCCGGTTATGCCGTGAGCTCTTACCTCACGTTTTCACCCTTACCCCAATCAAGATCGGGGCGGTATTATTTCTGTGGCACTTTGCTGTCGCCGGCTGCCGGCGCCTTCCCGTTAGGAAGCAGGATGCTCTATGTTGCCCGGACTTTCCTCCGCTAAACAAGTTAGCAGCGATAGAACGTTTTGCAGACGTAAAGGTAGGTATTTTCTTTGTTATTGTTTTGTTTGGGTCTTAATGGTGCGAAGCAGGAGCTTATATGTTCTGAAAAGATCGGGCTATTAGGTTATTTATTCTCCCGCAACTGGCAACCCGAACCACGATCCCGATCAAGGACATTTTTCCAAATCATTCTGAACTGTTTGCAGGTCAATGGTCGCCATTTTATTACCAAACGAGTTGGTAACATAAGTAAGCACTTTTGCAATTTCAATCGGGCTGATGTTATCAACAGGCATCTCACCCTCAAACTCGCGGCCGTTTATGGTGATTTTACCTTTAAGGCCATTTTTAATAAAACAGGCCAACAATGTTTTATTATTCTTAAGATAAGAAGAATCATTAAGTGGCGGAATAAGCCCCTGAAGGCCTTCGCCATTTTTACCGTGGCAGTTTTGGCAATGAGTTTGATAAATGGCGCTCCCGCCAGAGTAATATCGATAAAATTCTACCTGCTCATCACTCTGACAAGAAACAATCAAAACGGTCAAAAGAAAAAGTATTCCTATTATCAGCTTTGATTTCATTTTGTAACAACCTGATCTGACTCGGCCTTTAGAATTTTAATATCTGCAATTAATTTATCTACTTCTTTGGGGTCGGTGCCTTCATAAGTACCACGGATCCGTTTTTGTTTATCTATCAGTATAAAAAAACCGTCATGGATAAATTGGCCCGCGGGATTTTTTTCCTGTACAGATTGCAGGTAGCTTTTGGCAATATTATAAGTGTCACCTTTATTGCCATGTAACAACCACCAGCTATTTCCGGTTATGCCCATTTTGTCGGCATAACGTTTTAATACTGGTATGGTATCATATTTAGGATCGATGGTGTGTGATATAATCCTAAAGTTTTCATCGTCCTTAAACTCCTTATATACGTTAAGCATATTGCGGTGCATTACCGGGCAAATAGATGGGCAGGTGGTAAAGAAAAAGTCGGCGACATATATTTTACCATCAAGATTTTTAGCCGTTATTGTATCCGCATATTGGTTAACAAACTTAAAATCGGGTATGGTTGCATATGCAGTGTCAGTAACCGTTTTACCATTTACCGTTTTTGTAACCGCTTCACGATTACCTAAAATAGGCAACTTAGTTTGTTTTGATCCGCAAGCATTCAAAAGCGCTATCATTATAACGCCAAATAGCATTTTATACATTATTTTTTATGTTGACTGAGGTATTTATCGGATTCGCTTATCGCAACGTTTATTTGAGAATCTATCGCTATAATTTTCTTTTTTTGGTCACCCAGGTAATCAATTATTTCCTGGTGCGATTTTCCCTTGTTTTCAACATCAAACTTATGCATCCAATCGCTCATGGCGCTATCAGCATTATTAATGGACACCAATAAATCGGAACCCGGCCATTTAACATTAGCAACCGCCTCGTGTTTAAGCAGCGAATCAAGCAGCATTTTATTTTTCATTAGGTGTTCATCGTTGGCCATCACTTTATCATGCACCGCAATAACGCTATCCAAAAGCGATTTTTCCTGCTTGTGGGTATCGGCGCAACCAAATAGAATTGTAGCAGTTAAAATAGCACCAATATATTTTTTCATATTTTAAGCTTGTTTAATACAAAGGCAAATATTGCAAATAAACACGTTAATGCTAATTATTTAATTGCCTTAAGTAATAACTATAATCAGTAATAGGTAAAGTTTCAACACCCGCAAGTTTTAGTTGCTGCCCGGCCTGTGCTCTTGTATGGGTACCATGGTTTACTACGTGTGTTAAAATATCACCAATAGAGGTTTGGTAACTATCACCCAAAGAGTTCTGATAACTAATTAATTTATCAAAATCGGGCTCCTTCATTTGGTTTAAAAACGCCATCCATTCTTCATGGTATTCATTAATTAGCCGTGCACAATGTGCCGTTGTAAAATCGATAGGCCATAATTTAACCGGGTAGGGTTCGATACCGTTAATCCTGTCTATCCAGATGCGTTGGGCAGATAGCAGGTGAGCCATCAGCTGCAGGGGCCGATGCGCCGCGTGTGTTTCAATTATTGCTTTCAGCAGCGCTTTATTAGCAAACTGATCATAATTGAACATTTTGATATAGTGATTTTTCATGGAGACACTAATTTCATGAATTAAAACGAATTCTACCAATTATTTGATAATCCTGATTTGTAAAAATCAGTCACCTTTTCAGAATTTATTTCACTTAATGATTTGATAATATAGCTTTTACAATTAAATCACATCATCATTATATCTTTAATTAAATAAAAAACAGCAATATGAAAATCTTCAGCATTTTTTCAAACCTAATTGGCGGTTTACGCGAATGGATGATGTTAAGGAGTGTAAAATCATCTTTTATACATTAATATTACATTTTATATCCTGTATTCGTAAATATTATCGCAATTTTGGACCCTTGTTGTCCATTTAATGAAATCCACTCATCAGCACATATCTCTGAACAGAGAATTTTTTGGCCCCGATTTCGCGTGGGGGGTGTCAACTGCTGCCTTTCAGATAGAGGGCGCCCATGATACCGACGGTAAGGGTGAATCTGTGTGGGATAATTTTACTACAAAAAAAGGCAAGATTTTAAATGCCGATCATGCTCAAACTTCATGCGATTTTTATAACCGGTATGAAGAAGATATTGATCTTATCCAGCAACTTCATATTCCAAATTTTCGTTTCTCGATATCCTGGGCCCGTTTGCTCCCTGATGGTACCGGGCAAATAAATCAAGCTGGCATTGATTATTACAATCGGGTTATAGATTATTGCCTTGAAAAGGGAGTAGAACCCTGGCTTACCATTTATCATTGGGATATTCCACACGCGCTTGAGCAAAAAGGTGGATGGACAAACCGTGAAGTTGTTAATTGGTTTAGCGAGTTTGTGGCCCTTTGTGCAAATAGCTTTGGCGACCGGGTGAAAAACTGGATGGTAATGAACGAACCGATGGTTTTTACAGGTGCTGGCTATTTTTTTGGTATACATGCGCCGGGACGCACCGGAATGAAGAATTTTTTGCCAGCTATACATCATGTAGTTTTGAGTATTGCAGCAGGTGGAAAAATTTTGCGCAGGTTGTTACCAGATGCTCAAATTGGTAATACTTTCTCTTGTTCATTAATAGAACCATTAACTGATAAACCAAGAGATGTTTCGGCCGCTGTAAGGACTGATGCTTTAATAAACCGCTTGTTTATAGAACCGCTTTTAGGCATGGGTTATCCGGTAAAAGATCTGCCTATATTAAAAAACCTGCAAAAATATATCTTGCCCGGTGATGAGGACAACATGCAATTTGATTTTGATTTCATTGGTGTTCAGAATTATACACGAGAAATAGTTAAGTATTCATTTTTTACCCCGTACATAAGTGCCCGCATAGTTAAGGCCGAAAATCGTAAGGTGGAATTAACTGCCATGCGCTGGGAAGTGCATCCGCCGTCAATTTACCATATGATAAAGAAGTTTGATGCCTATCCCAAGGTGAAAAATATCATTATTACAGAAAATGGTTCTGCTTTTCCTGATGAGGTAACTGATGACGAAGTGCATGATCCTAAACGGGTGCAATATTTAAAGGATTACCTTGGCCAGGTATTAAAGGCTAAGAATGAGGGTAGCAATGTTAATGGCTACTTTGTTTGGACATTGACCGATAACTTTGAATGGGCCGAAGGGTACCACCCGCGTTTTGGTTTAATTCATGTTGACCATACAACTCAGAAACGTACTATAAAATCATCTGGAAAGTGGTTTGCTGATTTTTTAAAAAAAACAGGGAAACAAAAAGAACTTACTTTGGAAGCGAAAAGTAAAATGTAGTGCCATTTTCGATATCGCTCTCAAACCAGATACGGCCATTGTGTTTCTCAATTATCTGCTGACAAATAGATAAACCCAATCCGAATGATTTTTCACCCTCAGTTCCGGGGCGTTTGGCATCAGTAAACATATTGAAAACCTGGGCTTTTAATTTATCGGGGATGCCTATTCCCTGGTCTTTAACTTCAATCCGAACTTCTTTCTTAAATTCTTTGGCCTTGACTATAATTGTTGCACCGGCCTGACTAAATTTTATAGCATTACTTATAAGGTTACTTACCACCCTCCATATTTTTTCCCTGTTTATCATCAGTTCGAGTGGTAAATCGAGCAACTCCAGTTTTATTTCCTGATTTTTTTCGGCGGCTTTAAAGCGTAGTAATTCCACACTGTTACTAAGTAGTCCATTTATTTCTACTTGTTCCTTAACCAACCGGGCCGAGGAGGTGTTTGTTGCCTCTAATATTTCATTGATCAGTTCCAGCGAGTTAAAGGATGTTTCTTTGATGAGGTTAAGCATTTCCTTTTGCTCTGTGTTATAGTTATCCTCAATCATAACTGTAGTTAAAGATGCTATACCACCAATGGGGTTACGCAAATCATGCGCTACTGTGCGTAATATCCTGTCTTTTTCCTGGCTGTTTTGTTTAAGTTCATCAAGGGCATTTTCCAGATGATAGTTTTGGTCGTTTATCTGATAGTTCAATCCTCCTAATGTTTCAATGTTCTTTTTAGATTTTTGCCAGTTTAAGAATACCAGCGAGATGATCATCAACAACATCACCGCAAAAACTACTGTCACATTAAGATATATATTTTGCTGTTGGTTATTTTTTTTAAGTCTGTCAAACTCATTATCTTTTTCAAGACGCTTAATCTGTTCAGCTATATCGGCTTCCTTAAGTAATTTGTTTTTTTGGTTAATGGAATCTTTTAAGGCATCATACTGAATAAAGTATTTCATAGCCGTATCGTGCATCTTTTTCTTTTCATAAACCCCCGATATAAGGTAACTCCATTCAGCTTTGGCCCAGTCATCGTTTAAATGCAATACACCAAACTGCCGGTTAATCACGTTTAAAATATTTATTAGTGAATCATTTTGATTTTGCTCCTCATATAAATGAGCAAGCTTCAATTCGGCAAATTGAGCATCCTGATTATCATTACCTTTTCGCAAATTTATATCGATACTCTTTTTAAGAAGCACCTTCGCCAGATCGTAGTTTTTAAGGCTTATATACTCATTTGCCTGGTTGCCATAAACCACACCACGGGCGGCATCCAATAATTGTGGCCTATTTTTAAATTGACTTTGAAATTTGTCGATGTATTTCAACGTTTTATCAAAAAAATAAAGAGCGCTATCGGTCATGTTTACCTTACTGTAACTTAAACCGGTATTATTCAATAATTCCTGCCGGCGATAAAACGAAACAAAGTTTAAAGCACACCCATTTGCTTCGTTTGAACTGTTTTTAAAATTAGCCGCCGCAATCCTAAAATTTTCCTGTTTATACATGATCATAGCCATACGATAACTATAATCGCTCAATATGCAACCATCAAGGCTATTGCTACCAATTACTTTTCCACTATAAAAGTATTGGTAAGCTTCATTGTAATCATTTTCGTCAAACAAAATATCGCCTTTGTAAAAATGTGCCTGACCGTATTCGCTGCTGTATTTAAGTTTCTTATCGGGGGTATCAAAAAGATTAAGCATACTATCGGCATAAAGCATTGCCGGTTTTCGTTCATTTTTATAGTGGTAATAATAATTATAATTAAGCCAATAGTAACCGTACGTGCGTTTCAGATCCAGCTTTTTAAAGATAAGATAAACCGAATCGAGATATTTTACTGCCGCATCCTGTTTATTATTATCATACATCAAAATAGCCCTATCATGCGCTTTGTCATAACTTGATTGTGACAAAAAGCTTTCGGTTTTTTTATTGCAGGAAAAAATTGTAATTAGAAAACAAAACAGCAATAATTTTACCGGCGTGCTGCTATATACCGCATTGTAGAATATGCTTTTGTTTACCAACATTTAAATAGATTGACAGAGGTTTAATTAGGTTTAAAAATTTTCATAAACTTATAACAAAAATCACAAAAAACAGAGTTTATAAAGTTGGCAGGCTAAAAACAGGGGATTCAAGAGGGAGGGATACATGAAAAGTTGTACCAACTTCATGCTCACTCAGGAACCATATTTTGCCATCGTGCTTATCAATTATTTGTTTACAAATGGATAGCCCTAATCCAAACGATTTTTCGCCGGCGGTGCCTACACGTTTGGCATCGGTAAACATATTGAACACCTGTTGCTTTAATTTATCCGGTATACCTATACCAGTATCCTGAACTGTAATCTCAATGCCGTCTTCATGGTTTTTTACACTTACATTTATTTCACTATCCTGGTGGCTGAATTTTATAGCATTGCTGATAAGATTGCTCATAACCCTCCATATTTTCTCGCGGTTTATAAATAGCTGTACAGAAGTGAAAGGTAAATTAAGTTTTATCGTTTGTTTTTTATCAGCTGCTTTAAATCTCAGCAACTCAACACTGTTACTTACCAATACATTAATATCAACCCATTCCTTATTAAATTGGGTAATAGCGGTGTTGGCTGCTTCTAATATCTCGTTAATGAGTTCAAGCGAATTGTAAGCAGTATCTTTGATTAGATTAATCATTTCCAGCTGCTCGGCGGTGTAATCATCATCGGCCATTACATTTGAAAGAGAGGCGATACCACCAAGCGGGTTCCTGAGATCATGTGCCACGGCCCTTAATATTCGGTCTTTTTCCTGGCTGCCCAGGTTAAGCTCATCAAGAGTATGTACCAAATGTTCTTTTTGATGATTAATCTTATCATTCAATAATTTTATCGCTATTACGTCACGCCTGGAACGCTTTAAATTTCGAAAAACCAGGAATACGATAATTACAGCCATAATTGATAACAACACGGCAACATAAATAAATATCAACTGTCGTTTGTTATAATCCTTTAAATTGTCTATTTCGTTCTGTTTATCATAGTTAGCTTGCTGGGTAGCAACATCAGTCCGCCTTAATGAATTTGCCAGCTTTAGTATAGAATCCTTTAGCGAAGAATAGGTTTTTAGATAGGGGAGTGCATGTGTATAATCTTTGTTATGATCATAGTATTTACTCATTAAGTAATTCCAGTTGGTTTCGGCTTCACTGTTTTTAATACTATCCAATTGAACACGTAAGTTTTTTAACAGTATGAAAAGATCAGCCTGCCTGTTCTGATCAAGGTATAAACGCGAAAGCTTTATCTCAGTTAACTGTGCATCTTTGTAATCATAACCTTTCTTTAAGTTAATGGCAATGCTTTTTTTAAGCATTTGTTCAGCTACAGGATAATTATGAGTAAGTAACCCAATATCGCCCATATTGCCATAAACTACTCCACGAGCTATTTCAAGCATTGGCGCCACCTTGCTGAACTTTTTATTGTTGGCATTTATATAGTTAAGTGCTTTAGCGAAATATAAGGTAGCACTATCTACCATATTCGCATTTTTATAGCTTTCACCAACATTGGCAAGTAACTCCTGTCGCTGGTAAAAAGCTTTAAAATTATTGTCATAAGCCCAACTTTGTTTATAGCTTATCTTGAAGTAGTTTGCCGCTTCAACATAATTGGCCTGCTTAAACAATACCATACCCATGCGGTAAGTGTACTCGGCCAATATCTGGTTATTTAAAAGGTTTTTACCAATAAGATATCCCTCATAATAACATTTATACGCATTGCTAAACTGAGAAAGATCAAAGTAAGCATCACCACTGGCAAAATTAGCTTCGGCATAGTTAACCAGGTATTGCTGTTTGCTTACACTTTGCTTTGCTATCATTAGCATGCTATCTGCATACAGCAATGCTTTTTTGGGGTCATGCGCTAATTTTCTCTCATAAACATAATGGTAACTAAAAAAACGAAACCTATCATTTGTTAAAGGATGGTTAAGATCCCTAAAAGAAGAATCGAGGTATTGGGTACTTAAGTAGGGTTTCTTTTTGTAAGTATAATAATTATCTATCGTATCAATTATCTTCTTAAACTTTGGTGAGTAGTTCCCTGTATCATCAGTGTTATTTGCACAGGAATGTAAAATTAATGAAATGAAAAGCACCAACCATAAAACATGCTTGTTGAAATCACACTTAATAAAATTAGAAATAAAATGGCGCAAAAACATTAACCAGTATACGATACTATATAAAGTTTAAAACTATGATAATATTACCTAATATACCACCTTTATTTTTACGTAACTGCTGCCTGATAGTTGTGCTAATTTATTTAAAGGCATCTTCGCCTGTAATATCCATCCCTGTAATTAGTAAATGAATATCATGTGTACCCTCATAAGTAATTACCGATTCTAAATTCATCATGTGCCTCATAATGGGGTATTCGCCGGTAATACCCATACCGCCCAGTATTTGCCTGGCCTCGCGGGCTATATTAATAGCGGTTTCAACACTATTGCGTTTTGCCATTGATATTTGCGCTGCGGTTGCCCTGTTTTCATTTTTAAGTATGCCCAATCGCCAAACCAGTAACTGGGCTTTGGTGATCTCGGTAATCATTTCGGCCAGCTTTTTTTGCTGTAGCTGAAAAGCTGCTATAGGTTTGCCAAATTGCACGCGCTCTTTAGCATAGCGAAGGGCCGTATCATAGCAATCCATGGCTGCGCCAAGTGCTCCCCAGGCAATACCATAGCGGGCCTGATTAAGGCAACCTAAAGGGCCTTTTAGCCCAACCACGTTTGGTAGCAGGTTTTCTTTAGGAACTTTAACATTGTCAAAAACCAATTCGCCGGTAGCCGATGCTCTTAATGACCATTTATTATGGGTTGTTGGAGTTGTAAAGCCTTCCATTCCCCGTTCTACTATTAATCCCCGCACTTTTTTTGCTTCGTCCCTAGCCCAAACAATAGCTATATCTGCAAATGGAGCGTTAGAGATCCACATTTTTGCGCCGTTCAATATATAATGATCACCGGCATCTTTAATATTGGTGGTCATGCCACCGGGGTTTGAGCCATGATCAGGCTCTGTAAGGCCAAAGCAGCCCATCATCTCGCCCGATGCCAGTTTTGGAAGATACTTTTTACGTTGTTCCTCCGACCCGTAAGCATAAATTGGATACATCACCAGCGAACCTTGCACTGACGACGCTGAACGAATTCCAGAATCGCCGCGTTCAATTTCCTGCATGATAATACCATAAGCCATATAATCAAGGCCGGCGCCGCCATATTCCACGGGGATAGTAGGGCCGAAGGCACCAATCTCGGCCAGGCCTTTTACCAACTGCATCGGGAACTCTGCCTTTTGGGCATAATCTTCAATTATTGGACTTAATTCCTTTTTTACCCAATCACGTACAGACGAGCGGATTAACTTATGCTCTTCGGTAAGCAATTCATCTAACTGGTAATAATCGGGAGATTCGTACAGATCTGTTTTAGCCATAACTTTATACTTGGTGAGCAAATATATAGCATTTAAAGTGGACTTAGCCAGCTCAAAATCGTTGTTTTTTGATACCAGAAGGCACATTATTCCAAAAACTACGTTTAAATTGTTTAAACATAGTTTTTGACCTTTGTATTTTTTAAAAAAGTTTTTATTTGATAAAAACAGCTCCGCGGCATCACGCTTTGGAAGGCGATTTTAGCGTTTGCAAGTCATCAAAAACCAACCAAAACCATTACTTTTGAAACATGATAACTATTGCCTTACAGGGTGCAGAGTTTTTTGCATACCATGGGTTTTATCCCGAAGAACAAAAATTAGGATGTCGGTTTTTGGTAGATATTGAAGTCGGTTTTAATCCCCAAACAGATCCGGCAGCGGATGAACTTAAGCACACTGTTGATTACGAAAAGGTATATAATATAGCCTGCGAAGAAATGAAACATCCTCGTAAACTAATTGAAACAGTAGGGCAGGCCATAATGGAAAAAATTCAAAAGAAGTATTCTTATGTAGAAACTATCTGTGTAACTATAAAGAAATTAAGCCCTCCATTATTGGGAAAAGTAGCTCATTCTGCAGTCACTATAAGATACGGCAAACAGTAATATGGAATATAATAAAGTATCGGCAGCAATATTAGCGAGTATAATAGCCATTGTTGGTAATGATGCTGTTTTAAACCAGCGCGCCGACCTGGAAAAATACAGCCATGATGAAACCGAGGACCTTGTTTATTATCCTGAAATTGTTGCAAAACCTCAAACCCCGGAGCAGGTTTCGGCATTAATGAAGTTATGCAACGAAAACCTGATTCCTGTTACACCGCGTGGAGCGGGAACTGGCTTAAGTGGAGGGGCTTTGCCTGTAAAAGGTGGTTTATTAATAGCCATGGAACGCTTTAATAAAGTACTGGAAATTGATGAACAAAACCTACAGGCCACTGTTGAACCCGGCGTTGTTACCGAAGAGTTTATGAACCAGGCTGCCGCAAAAGGGCTTCTTTACCCTGTGGATCCAGCCAGCAAAGGCAGTTGTTTTATCGGGGGCAATGTATCACACGGCTCTGGTGGCCCAAGGGTGGTAAAATATGGTACTATACGTGAATATATACTAAATCTGCAGGTTGTATTGCCATCGGGCGAAATTATTTGGACAGGAGCCAATACCCTGAAATATGCATCGGGTTATAACCTTACGCAATTGTTTATAGGCTCGGAGGGTACACTGGGTATCATTACCAAAATTGTGGTAAAGCTAATTCCGCTGCCAACGCTTGATGCGTTAATGCTGGCTTCTTTTGCTACCAATCAGGATGCTTGTGCTGCTGTATCAGCCATTTTCAGGGCGGGTATTACACCATCGGCCCTTGAGTTTATGGAGCGCAGAGGGGTAGAGTGGGTTAAAGAGCATGATGATATCGCCTTTAATCTGCAGGATGGCATCCAGGCCTTTTTGTTGATTGAAGTAGATGGAAATAACCAGGATGTGATATTTGTCGATTGCGAAAAGATCAACACTGTTTTAGAGGTCCATGATTGTAAAGATGTGCTCTTTGCCGACTCAGCTGCACAAAAGGAAGAATTATGGCGTATGCGCCGAACCATGGGTGTATCTGTAAAATCAAACTCTGTTTATAAGGAAGAAGACACTGTTGTTCCGCGTGCAGCATTACCGCAATTGATAAAAGGAATAAAGGAAACAGGTATCAAATACGGCTTTGAATCAGTATGTTATGGACATGCAGGCGATGGCAACCTTCACGTAAACATCATCAAGGCCAATATGAGCGATGAAGACTGGAACACCAAACTTAAATTTGGCATAAAAGAGATCTTTGAACTAACTGTAAGTTTAGGCGGCACCCTCTCCGGCGAACATGGCATTGGCCTGGTTCAAAAAGATTTTATGCCCATAAAATATTCAGAAACTCATTTCGCTTTGTGGCGGGGAATTAAACAAGTGTTTGATCCGAATGGTATTTTGAATCCGGGAAAGATATTCTGATGTGCGGATATGCGGAGTTTAGATGTGCAGATGATTGGGCCATGTGTTAATTCATCTGCACATTTGAAATCTGCATATCTAATTAATTAGTATTCAATATCAATCTTGGCTCATCATAGGCTATCATACTCCGGCGTTCGTTAGGCGGAATAGATACTGATTTATTGGCAGCGTAATCATAACTGATACAAACGGTTTTACCAGTAGTTACAATTTCTTCACCCTCCGGAGTTATCCTTACCAATACGTGCATTACATCAAAACTACTGTTACCTATCCTAATGGTACGCACGTAGCAGGCAATCTTATCTTTAACAGTGATTTGTTTAAGATAATTAATCTCTGAGCGGCCAATGATAACCCCTGCATTGTTCCAATCCCAGCCTATAGCATCTTTCCAATAGTTGGTACGGGCAATTTCAAAGTAAGTTAAATACACCGCATTGTTAACGTGTCCCAGGGAATCTATATCCGAAAAGCGGATAGGTATGTCAGTTTTGAACTTGTAGTCGCTAAGTTTTTCAGCCATTGATGTCAATTTGTCTGTATAAATTCATTGATTGCGACAAATCGTCATGCAATTCATTGATTTTACTTGTTGGTATAACAGTTGATTAATACTTCACGAAGTTAACAAAAACAAAACTTAGGAGACATATAAAATGACATTAGTAAAATTTAACAACGGATTAAAAAACAACGCAAGAGGTCCATTCTTTAATGATGTATTCGATTCAATTTTGAACGACTCATTCATTGGCGACAAATTGGTAGCTCGTATTCCTGCGGTAAACATTGCAGAAACCGAAAATGAATTTCAAGTTGAATTAGCTGTACCTGGCTTAAAGAAAGAAGATTTCAAGATTAATTTAGATAAAAACATCTTAACTGTTTCATCTGAAAAGAAAACCGAAAATGTTGAAGAAGGCAAAAAATTCAGCAAACGCGAATATAGCTACAACTCATTCAGTAGGTCATTTACTTTACCAGAAAGTGCCGATCATTCAAAAATTGAAGCTGATTACACTGATGGGATATTGACATTAACTATTGCTAAAAAAGAAGAAGCTAAATTTCAATCAAGAGAAATAGCTGTAAAATAATTAAAGACTGTTTTCATAAAGTAGTTAGTTTGGTTTGAAGGCCGTTCCATTTTGGGGCGGTCTTTTTTTTGGCTTCAACTCTCATTTATTAATCATTATACCTCATAACGGCTACACCTGTAATTTATAAAAACAAAGAAAAGAAATACGAGGGCGATACCTCACACGGCGATATGTTTGGATGAAGTTGCAGTAGGTAAATTACTCCCTAAACAAATAGCTTAATACAATTACTTGCTTTAGTCTGTAATATTTTCTGATTAATATCAAGGCCATTTCACTGACAAAAATTACACTTTTTTAAATTTTACGCTTTTTTTGAATTTGCACTAATAGGAATTTCAAGTAATATTGTTAATAACTTTCATGTTAATAACATTGGATTTCTATCAATTATATTGCAATTAACTATCAGTAAATCAATCACTAATGCGTGTTTATAAACTCACTTCAAAATGTTAATAACTTGTTAATAATAAATTATTTTTTTTCTTGACAAAGATGCCATTTAGTCCCTATATTGTAATCATCAAGAACGACGTACTTTGATAACCTTTCAGGATTACAGAAATTGAATCGGGTAGACCTTCGGGAACGCTAAAGATCAAAAGAAGTCCCTGAGTCACATGAAAAAAAGAAAAATACGAAAGTATTTGAAAAAAGATTGCGATTAAAGGAGGTACTGAGAACGATGCGGGGCTTCACGGAGACCCAAAACAGAATCAGGGATATTGCAGCAATCAACAGTTCGCAAGAACGACCGATGAAAGCTTATCGATCATGATACACAAAACTTGGTACTGCTGGGAAACTACGGTGGAACAGTGGTTTGGAAACGGGAGCTCAAATCGCAAGAGGAGACTCCCGTTTTCGCTTTTATAAGGTTTTTTTGCTCATAATAGTATTTTCATTTTGAACAAACCTTAAAAAACCTAATTTAGTAGGATATGAATAAGGACGGCCAGCGTAACCAGAAGAAAATATTCGTTTTAGATACTTCAGTGATCCTTTACGATCATAATGCCTTTCAAAATTTTCAGGAGCATGATGTAGCCATACCTATCCAGGTATTGGAAGAACTTGACAATAAAAAGAACGGTAACGATACCCGTAACTTTGAGGCACGCAGCTTTATCCGCCTGATGGATGACTTGTCAAAAAACAACCTGATGAATGAGTGGATTCCGCTTAATGGTAAAAGCAAGGGTAGTTTTAAAGTGGCCATGGATATTAAAACCGTTACTGCAGATGCAGTGGAGGTTTTTGGATCTGATAAAACCGATCACCATATTTTAAACGCTGCTTTAGGTTTGCAGGAAGAGTATCCTCATAAAAAGGTAGTACTTGTATCTAAAGATATCTGCCTTCGCCTTAAAGCCAAAGCCCTTAACCTGCACGCCGAGGATTACGAAACCGGTAAGATCAAAAACCTGGCAGAATTATATACCGGTAAAACTGATATTGATAAGGTAACAGAAAAACTGATTAACCAGCTTAATAAACAAGAAAACCTGCCCGCCCAAAGCCTGGATATACCAACTTATACCAATAATCACTTTTATATTTTAAAAGGAAAAAAGGGTGATGTATCTGGTTTTTATAATGCACAAACTCAACAATTAGAAAAAATAACAGAGCAGCCTGTATTCAATATCAATCCGCGCAATATTGAGCAGGCTTTTGCTATTCATGCGCTTTTGCATCCCGATATTAAATTGGTAACCATACAGGGCAATGCGGGCACTGGTAAAACCTTATTGGCCCTGGCCAGTGCGCTGGAGCAACGGAAGTATTACCGGCAAATATTTGTTACCCGCCCCATTGTGCCTTTGAGCAATAAAGATATTGGCTTTTTACCCGGCGATATTAAATCAAAGATTGACCCTTACATGGCCCCAATATGGGATAACCTTAAATTTATTAAAGATCAGTTTGCTGATGATGATAAAATGCAGGCAAAAATTGATGAACTGGTAAGTAACGATAAAATATCCATAGCACCTTTGGCCTTTATCCGTGGCCGTACCCTAAGTAAAATATTCTTTATAGTAGATGAAGCGCAAAACCTCACCCCGCACGAGGTAAAAACCATCATTTCCCGTGCTGGCGAAAACAGTAAATTTGTGTTTACCGGCGATATTTATCAGATTGATACCCCATACCTGGATGCAGAGAGTAATGGTTTATCCTATTTAATAGATAAGGCAAAAGGCCATCCGTTGTATGCACATATTACCCTGCAAAAAGGGGAGCGCAGCGAGTTGGCTAATTTGGCTACGGAGTTACTTTAAACACGATTAAAATATTTTGTATGATTTACTGGATTTTTTAATTCTATGAAATAAAAACCCTTCGAATCTTTTAATTGTATTTTAAATAGATGTGGCTAATCGTATAAACAATCGTGTATGAAAATAAGTAAATACCTCCATTCCTGCCTTGTTTTTGAACTGGATAATTATAAAATATTGTTTGATCCCGGTAAATTTTCTTTTTTTGAAGGATTGGTTACCCCTCAAATGTTTAATGATGTAAAGGCCGTGGTAATTACCCATATTCATCCCGATCATTATGACGTTGATATTTTAAAAAGCATTCTTGAATTAAGTGGCGCCATAGTCATCACCAATAGCCATGTAGGTAAAGATCTTGATAAAGCTGGTATTGTTTATACGCTTTTTGAAGAGGGGACAGCAAACTTTGGCCCTTTTATATTGAAGGCTTTCCCGGTTACTCATGAACTCATTATGGATAACCCACTGCCACAAATGACGGGCTTTATTATTAACGATAAGGTGATGCATCCGGTAGACTCAATGGAAGATAAATTATTAGAATACAAGGATATTGAATTGTTACTCATGGTAACTATGGCGCCATTCGCCAATGAGGTACGGATTTCGGGTTTCGCGGATAAGCTTCAACCCAAACAAATATTACCGGTTCATGATGGTTATGCTAAAGAGTTTTTCATCAAACAACGTTATGCGGCCTACGTAAAACATTTCGAGAAACAAGGCATCAAATTTCATGAGCTTTATAAAGTTGCAGATTATATAACCATTTGATAGTTAAAATTTATCCCGTCAGAAATCGCTATTGATAATTGCACCAATTAAAGACTATATGAAGTTGTTGGTTTTATGAGGGAGAAAGCCAATACAGGCAATTATTATTAACGCACGGCAATCTGATCAATAGGCGTGAAATAAAAAAGTCCCCGCTTCTTACGGCGGAGACCTCTATGGAACCAACCTCCTGCTAAGCTGGCCCACATTAACCTTATCACACTGCTAAGGTGAAAATTAATCATGAAGAAAACATGAACTTAGTTTTGCAGCTTAGGTTAATTTTACATCTTTAACAAAAATGACAAAATACTTTTATGCAGAAACCCGATAGCCTGATCTTCGACATGGACGGAACCCTTTGGGACGCCGTTGATACTTATACCGATTCATGGAACCTCACCTTTGAAAAACACGCTATAAAAAGAACTATCAATAGAGACGACCTAATGGGACTGATGGGAATGGAGGGTAAAAAACTCACCAAAATTTTAATGCCCGATTTTGATGATGATAGAGCATTCAACATTTATCTTGATGTGAATGAAACCCGCCGCCAAATTTTACCAAAAAGCGGGGGCAATATGTACAGTGGTGTTACGGAGGGAATAAAGCAGCTATCAACAAAGTATAAACTATTTATATTGAGTAACTGTGCTGTAGGTATTATTCCGCTGTTTATTAATTGGGCAGGTATTGGGGATGATATAACAGATTTTATCGCTTATGGCGAAAACAATATGCCAAAACATTATAATATGCGTTTATTGATTGATAAACATCAACTTGGAGAGCCGGTTTACATTGGCGATACACAAGGTGACGCTGAACAGACAAGCATGGCGGGTATACCTTTTATATTTGTAACCTATGGTTTCGGTAAAACTGAAGATTATCAATATAAGTTTGATGATTTTGAATCGTTAACTACTTACTATATGGATTTGTAAAATACCCTGAAATTAAAACAAATGATAAAATACTGTATTTCTTTATTTTTATTGGGGTTGATGTTTTGCAGTGCAAAAGCTCAAAAGGTACAGTTGGATTCGATCCGTTGGATCAATAAGGATCTGGGAAATCTTTATTTTATTAAAGGTCATGTATATTTTAATTTTGTTGGGGATGATAAAGAAAAATCACATTATACAGTGGTAAAGGATACACTTATCATGTCGGATATTTATACGTCCAGCGCCGATAATTTTAAGGTCAAGCACAAAACTGATTTCAAGTTCCAGATCAGGAATCTCACAACAAGCAGGCTGTACTTAAAACCTATAGATTCAAATGCCACTAAACTGGCAGGTAATTTAACCTATGAATTTACCAATTTCAAAAACAGCTATGATAAAGAAATCAAGTTTTCAAAAATTCGCTTTTTATCATCTACCTGCCATGGTGACTGTCCGCAACTGGAAATTTCAATTTGGGCAAATGGCGATTATCGTTTAAGAGGAGGGGAGTATGCCGATCCTTACAAAGGCGAGTATGAAGGCAAATTATCTGCAGCTCAGCTTAATACTTTAAATTACTGGCTTAAGCACAGTGAGTTAAAAAAAATGTATAACTGGCAGCAACCCGAACAGGTTACTGATGCGCCTAATTATTACTTCGAAATAGAGTTTGAGAATAGCAAAAAAAAACTGAGTATTACCACAAATAAACCACCTTTAAACGTCATAGACCTGGTGCAGTTTATGGTATCATCTTATAAAACGGTTAAACTAACCCCCATAAAGTAATCAGACGGGTAAGCTAAAATAAAATGTTGAACCTAAGCCCTCGGTACTTTCAACCCATATTTTACCGTTATGGCACTGAACAATCTCACTGGATAAATAAAGTCCAATACCAAACCCCGATACGTTCTTTATCTTTTCATTATCTACCCTATAAAAACGTTGGAATACTTTTTTTTGGTCTTTATGCCTAATGCCAACACCTTCGTCGGTAACCGCAACTTGAATATCGCCATTGGCAATATGGCTCTTTATTGTGATTTTACTTCCCTTTGCAGAATATTTTACCGCGTTACTTAAAAAGTTACTTATTACCTGGTTGGTTTTTTCCCTATCGGCATTAACATTTAATACATCTGTACCATTAAAAACCACCGTATGGTTAATGTTTGATTGCAGCAATTCTGTAATACAGTCGGCTATTAATTTGTTCATGTCAAACACTACCAGGTTGAGTTGTAGTTTACCAGATTCAAGCCTCGACAGATCAAGAAAGCCGTGAATTAATTCGGTCATTTTATTAACCTGGTTGTTTACTTTAGTTAGCGCGTTGTTTACAAATACATCGTTAGCAGGCGCCATTTTTTTTATTAATATCTGTATATATGTTTTGATAGAGGTTAGCGGCGTTTTTAATTCGTGACTTGCCATCGCTATAAAATCATTCTTCCTAATTTCATCGCGTTTGCTCTCGCTTATGTCAATTACAGTCCCTAACATACGCAGTGGCTTTTGCTGTTCATCACTAACTAATTTACCTTTGATGCTTAACCAGTGAGCGCTGCCATCTGGCCAGGTTACACGTATTTCATAGGCATAGTTCCCTATTTTAGCGGATGTGTATATGGCATCCATAATAGTTTGCTGATCTTCGGGCGGTACCTGTGTTTCAAATGCCTCCCGCGCCGATAATAAAGTTTCGGGCGGGTGGCCCAATAATTCCACCAATTGGGGAGAGCATACGCGTTGTTCATCTTTAAAATCCCAGTCAAAGGTTGCAAAACCCGTAGCTTCTGCAGCCAGCCGAAGGCGATTTTCGCTCTCCTGCGCAGCCTGTTTTGCATTTACCTCGCCGGTGATATCGGCAATGGTATTTAAAATATACATAACCTTACCATCACCACAAAAAAAGGGCACATTACTACATGACCAGTACCTGATATTGTAATTTCCGGTTTCAGGATCTCTCGTATCATACCGGTATGTTGGGATATCTATTTTTTGGCCTGTTTCCAGTACTTTATTAAATGTTTTACGGGCGCTGGTTTCATCTTTTGGATCGTTGTCATCATCAGGGAAAACCCGAAAAAAACTTTTACCTATAATTAACTCCCGGGTAGCATTGGTTATGGTAAGATAAGCGTCGCTGGCTGCCATTATAGTAAAGTGCGGAGCATCTGCCTTAACTAATAAAGAACCCGGCGACTTTTCAAAGATGATCTGGAAAATCTCATCAGGCAAGGTATTCAGCGAATCAACAGACATTTTTTTGACAGATTTTAGGATTTGTGAGTTAAAGTTAGAATTTAAACTCACAATTTATAATTATTAGTAATAATAAATTGTGTTTGCTACAATGAATAATATATGATATACATAAACCTTTATTTTTATTTATATTATATGGTTCATCCTAAGTTTTAGTAGCTTTAAATGATTAAAATATTATCCATGAAAACCCGCACTAAAACTATTCTACTATTAATTATACTGCTATTATTAGCGGGCTTTTTTTACTATCGTTTTTATTTTGTTTTTGGTGAAGGGGCAAAGGCTGGTACCATGAATTATTTTGTAAAAAAAGGCTATTTATTTAAAACATACGAAGGCCGGTTAATACAAAATGGTATCCGTACACAAACACAGGGAACTATTGCATCAAATGAATTTATGTTTTCAGTTACCAATGAGAAAATTGCACAGCAATTAAACAGCAATGCCGGTTCATATCTCGAACTCCATTATAAAGAGTATCTGCATACTTTACCATGGAGAGGGGTAAGTGTATTTGTTGTAGATAGCATTATATCTGCAAAGCCAATAAATCCTGTAACACCTTAATAAAGTTTATCAGCCTTGCCAGAGTTGGGTGTTTCTATTTTGCTGAGATTGTAGCTCAGTTCTCCACCTTTATTAATAGCTTTTATCAGGCCTTTATTAAAAAGATATTTAAGTACATCTTCGGCATTTTTTTGATGAGTAAAAGGAGGTGTTGCCGGTTCCAGTACACTTAGTTTTATGGCAACTTCATTTGCCGTAGCCTCCTTTAACTGGGCTAAAGCATATATAACGTTATTTTGAACACCTGCGCCGGCATCATATTCATGCGGAACGTGCAGGGGCTTGTAATCATCAAAAAAGGATTGATCGGAGCTGTTCATTTGCTTACGGATAATTGAATTTATACAGTTACTGTATCCCTCAAACTTTTAATAGCGTCATGCGATGCTTTAAACCCATTCAATTGATAAGCAAGTAAATTTACCACCTTATCATCTTCCCATATCAATTCTTTATCATCCTGTGCCTTACGATAAGCTTTGATGATTACATCTTCACCATATTCGCAATCGGCTAAAATACCCTGCTTATCTTTATTGATAAAAGCAGCTTTAACATTTATCCAGGTGTGATAGAATTTGCCGGATAAGGATGTTCCATCAGTTGGACTACCACCTAATACAAGAATATATTCTTTTAACTCGGTAACATAATTTTTGCTTTGATCAATGCATTCATTAAAAAGCAGCGCAAGCCCAGTTTCGTCGATACTTTCCAGGGCCTTCTGATATCCGGCAATACGGTCGTTATTTATTTTAATCAGATCGTTAAGTGCCGATATTTGATGTTGAATATGCTGTAAAACTCCCATAACTAATTGAATTGCGTTTGCACAAATACAACATTTAATGGAAGTTAATGTTTTGAAGTTTTATAAAAAGGAGTATACAACAAAATACGAAAAATATAAATGACGATGACAGATTTATGTTTTCCTGGCTCCGGATGTGTTTAGCATATCCCTTTCAACTTTAGGCAATTTCAACAGGCAAAGCAAAGCAAAACGTGGATCCTTTTCCTTCAACGCTATTTACCCACATTCTGCCACCTTCACGCTTAATTATCTCTGACGATATGTACAATCCTAAGCCCAACCCCGGGAACGTATGCTGCTTATCACCACTTACCCTGTAAAACTGTTCAAATACCCTGTCTTTTTTATCCTGAGGTATACCAATACCAAAATCCTGTACACAAACTATCGCTTCCTTGTTTTTTAACTGAGTACTAATGATGATCTTATCCGTATGCGGAGAATACTTGATTGCGTTGGTGATAAGGTTGGTAATTACCTGGCTTATACGATCCTTATCAGAATAAATCTTACCTGTTTCGGTAAAGTCATCTATCAATTTGTGTTTTTTGGTAGTATGTTGCAAATCGTCAAGTGTTTCTTTTATTACCTGGTTAAAATCAAACCAAACCTTATTAAACTGTAGCTTTCCTGAGTTTATCTTGGTAACATCAAGCAAATCACCAATAAGATTTGTAAGGCGATTTACCTGGGCGTCCATTCTTAGTACCATATCGGCTTTTTTATGTTCACCCTCTTTGTTCAGCATAGCTCCTAACACCTGCGCATAGGCTTTTATACTGGTAACCGGTGTTTTTAATTCATGGCTGGCAATACCCAAAAAGTCGTCTTTTTGGCGCTGTAGTTGTTTTTGCTCATCAATATCGGTGTTTGTGCCAAACCATTTAATAATCTTACCATCTATGATAAACGGCAGAGCCTGGGCAAGATGCCACTTATAAACACCATTTTTATCTTTTAGCCTAAACTCGTATTGATAAATATTCGCGGTTTGTAAGGAGTTTGTCCATGCTTCAATACATCCATCCTGATCGTCTGGGTGCACCATTTTTAACCAGGCTGGCCCAATGATCTGCTCTGAAGGTAAAGCAAAATAATCGACGGCTCTTTTATTTACATAATCCAACTCTCCATCAACCCTGGCTGTCCATAATTGTACGGGCATAAAGTCAGTAACAAATTCAAACTGTTTTATTTGGTCATTAAGTTCGTCATTCGTTAAATTCAGTTGCTTATCTACAAGGGTTTTATCTGTAACATCGGTACAGGCACCAATATAGCCCGTAAATTTACCGTCGCCATTAAACTGTGGATTGCCGGTAGCAATGCACCAGCGTATTTCACCATCATGGCGTATCAGCCTAAAATCAACTTCATAATTGTTACGCGATACAATATCATCCATGAACTTCTTTTCGGCGCGCAGCTTATCTTCCGGTAAAATTGTTTTTAGCCAACCAGCACCTAAATGTTCTTCGAAGGGCTTACCTGTCCAGTCTATCCAGGTTTTATTTACATAAGTGATGTTCCCATTTTCATCACACATCCACAAAGCGGCAGGAGACGCATTAGTGATACTTTTCAAGAGAAACTCACTATCTGTTACCGCCTTTTTATCAGCTATCTCTCTGCGCAAATCTCTTGCTATGGTCGCTCTGCCTTGCGGTTTACCGGTTGTTGAATCATAAACCAACATGGTTGTGCCGTATACAGGTATTGCGTCACCGGTTTCAAAATGGCGGTAGTTTATTTGGCCCGACCATTTGCCATCTTTCATAAGTGCCTTATTAACTTCATTAGCTATTTTGGCAATATCTGCAGGTATTACATACTCACTGTTATGTCTTTGCAGATCCTGCTGAGATTGTATTCCCAGCATTGACCGGCCGGCAGCATTTACATAGCTTACATTGCCCTCAAGATCTGATAAACTCACAAAATCTGAACTATGATCAATTAGGGTTAAAAGTTTATACTGTTCATTATGTGCCGCCTTTTCGGGCCTCAGATCACGGGCTACAGAAGCCATTCCGATAGATTGCCCCGTTTCAGGGTCATCAATACGAAAGCAGTTTAAATAAACAGGAATAGGTTCACCGGTTTTAAAATGACGGTAACGTAATTCGCCATTCCAGTTGCTGTTTGATTGCACTGTAGGAATGAGTTCATCAGTTACTATTTGAAAATCATTTGACCAAAAATAATCTATGCCGGGCCTTGTCGCTTCCGCTGCAGTCTCAATTCCCAACATCTCATATCCTGATTTGTTGATATAGCTAACCATAGCGTCCATGCCACCAACGGCTACCACATCGGCAGTATTTTCAATAAGCGAAAGCAATTTTTGCTGCTCCAGCCTGTTTCTCTGTTCGCTTGTAACGTCCTGTACAATGCCCGCAAAACGCCATAAGTCATTATCACTGGTAAAATAGGCCTTGCCTTTACATCGAATCCAATATTTCAGGTTTCCATTGTCATCTATAGTTCTGAAAGTAACATCATAATTGCCACCGGATTGTTGATTATAGGTATTTTGTACCGCCAACCTTACACGCAGTTCATCTTCGGGGTGAATATATTTAAAAATGCCACTGTAGGTTATTTCATCGCCCCTTGAATAACCACATAGTTCTTTACACCGCTCATCCCAGATTACAATTTTTTGTGGAGGGTACAAATCCCAGGTGCCAATTTCTGCTGCTTCTAAAGTAAACTGCTTTCTTTCTTCGCTTTCATTTAGCTTTAGGCGCATCAGAACCAGTTCGGTAACATCGGCAGCAGTATTTAATACACCCCAAACCTGTCCCTGTTCGTTTTTTATGGGGGTAAATACAAAATTGAAATAAAATATCTCAAGCTTCCCATTTACAACCAGGTCAACACGCGCTTCTTTGGCTTCATAAGCTATGCCTGTTTTATATACATTATTAAGAATATCAAATATTACTTGAGTTTTCAGCTCGGGCAGCAACTCAAAATACAGTTTATCAATAACATCATCGCCTTTGCCGTAGATACTAATTATAGCTTTATTGGCTATTTTTATTTTCATATCGGCACCCACGTACAAACCGACAGGACTTGGTGATTCTTCAATTAGGGTACGAAAAATATTTTCGTTATTCACAAAATTATGTTCAATAGCATTGCTCATTTAACGGGTATAGTTTATAAATATAGGCCTTAAATTTTTATCATTTTAAGTAAATGAACAGCAATTACGGACTTTTGTTATTAACTGTAAATAATTAAAACATATAAATCGGCTGTGGGGTAATAAAATCACAAAACAGCAATTCAAGCAAAACAATTTTGTACAAAAAGATACAGTATCCTACTTGATTTTTTTATGCCTTACATCAATACGGAAATCATGAATACAGGATAGTAAATAAGAAAGAAGTAAACAACGCGAAGCCAATGTCTCTATTTTGAGATGGTTTTAAGCTTTTTGTTTTTTTCTTCTTTTCAATTTATTTCAATTGAAAATTGCAGTTAAGTTAAATACTTCTGATATTGAGCAAGTGTTGTTTTAAAACCATTAGCCCTCACATAAATTTATAATGAATTATGCCCCCCAACGATAACGGAAATGTCACCATCTTAAACCAGGATGGCGTAGCTGTCATCAGCTTTTTTCATCCTTCCCAAAATTCTCTTCCATCAAATTTATTGCAAGAACTTGTTGATAAAATCAATCATGCCGGTAATGATGCCGGGGTTAAGATAATTGTAATCAAAAGTGAAGGTGACCGTACTTTTTGCGCAGGAGCGAGCTTTGATGAGCTGCTACAAATAAAAGATAAGGATACCGGCACGCAATTCTTCTCGGGTTTTGCCAACGTAATTAATGCTTGCCGTAAATCTTCAAAGATAATTATAGTTCGGGTACAGGGTAAAGCTGTTGGCGGTGGGGTAGGCCTGGCTGCCGCTGCTGATTATTGCCTTGCCAGCGTATCTGCATCTATCAAATTAAGTGAGTTGGCAATTGGTATTGGTCCGTTTGTAATATCACCCGCGGTGGTTCGTAAAATAGGGTTACCGGCATTTTCACAGCTTACTTTAAGGGCTACAGATTTTCAAACTGCTCAATGGGCAAAAGATAATGGTTTGTATAATGAAATTTATGAAGATATAGCTCTCCTTGATGCATCGATTGATGAACTGGCAAAAAAGCTGGCTTCATATAATCCTGCCGCCTTAACCGCTCTAAAACAAATACTTTGGGAAGACACCCATAATTGGGATGACTTACTGAATAAACGAGCGGCAATAAGCGGAGAGTTGGTACTATCTGAGTTTACACAGCAAGCTTTACAAAACTTTTTTAATAAAAAATAGAAGTTCGCTGATATTATTCAAAAGCAGAACAGATTTGTTTTTGATATTTGCATAAATACCAAAAACAAAGATTTTAGTGTGTTTTTGTCATAACTTTATTTAACTGGTATTTTCACTAAACCATATTTCTGTATATCAAAAACGATTTTGCAAAAGTATAGCCGATAAGAATTATTTATTTTAGATGCATCATCCCCAAAAAAGCAAATTTGTTACCATTGTTAGCCTATGCACAATTTTAGCTGCTGTACTGGTTATTTGTGGATGGTTTTTGAATATAGACGGACTTAAAACGTTGATACCGCAATATGTGGTAATAAAATTTAATACCGCGCTTTGCCTGGTATTCATGAGCGCCGTTACACTTTTAACACAAACACATTTAAAAAATAGCTTTAGGCCGGCTTTTGTTGGTTTATCTATTGTTATCACCTTATCAGGTATTTTTGGGGTATTGCAATACCTGTTGCAATTTCATACAATTTTTGATGGGCTGTTTATTACAGCCGACGATGTGGTAACCGGCATAACATATACATACAGCAGTAACACTACCATTAACATCTCCGTTTGCATCTTGTTGTTTGGAACGGCATTTTTATTACTTAGTACTAAAAACAAGAAACTGCTGCCGGTGGGCCAGTACATGCTTCATTCGGTTACATTAATTTCAACGGTTGCTATAATTGGGTATGTATATGGCGTTTCATTGTTTTACGATTTTCGCTATGTAAGTTCAATGCCGCTAAACACTGCTTTATTGTTTTTTAGCATCTCTTTAGCGGCCTCACTTTTATATCCGCAATACGGTTTTACTAATTTATTTACCGGCGATAGAGTAGGTAATCAAATGGCGCGAAGGCTGTTTTTACCGCTTGAATTTATATTTATTGTTTTAGGCTTTTTTAGGTTTAAAACGCAGTTTAATCATCTGTTAACATTTGAAGTGAGCATGTACATGCTTCCACTTATTATGCTTATCATTTGCCTTGCTCTTGTAGCAATTACGGCAATGTGGCTAAACAGGGTAGACGAAAAACGTTTTATTGCCGAAAATGAAGTTATATCCATTAATAACTCACTGGAAAAGAGGGTAGAGGAGCGCTCCGCGGAATTAATGAACATGGTTGAAAAACTAAGAGAAAGCGAACGGAGATATAGATCACTTATTGAACATGCATCGGATGCTATTTACGTGCTTGACCTCGCTAATAATTTTACAGAGGTAAATGCCAGCATGTGCAAAATGACAGGCTATACCCATCAGGAGCTTTTGCAACTAAAAGTAATCCAGGTAATTGAACCTGAACATTTAAAAAATGATCCAATAGTTTTAGGGTTAGATGACCTTGGAACGGCAACTATCAAAGAGCGCCGTTTTATAAAAAAAGATGGTACCGTGTTTGATGTGGAGGTAAACGTAAAAAAGTTTTCTGAAAATCGCATACTGGTTATTGCCAGAGATATTACATCACGCAAAGCGATGGAAACCGAATTAAAGCATGCCGAGTTAAAATTCAGAACTCTTGCCGAAAAATCAATGGTTGGCGTTTACATTATCCAAAAAGGGAAATTTATCTATGTAAATCCGCGCTTTGCCAATGTTTTTAAATATAGCCAGGAGGAACTGGTGAATGCAGCATCAGTGGATATTATAGTCAGTAAGGATTTTAAAGCCACTACTTTAGAGAATATCAGGGCACGTATGGATGGAGAGGTTGATAGTGTGCATTACGAAGTGGTAGGAGAGTGTAAAGATGGTTCCTTAAATTGGGTAGAGTTTTATGGCAATCGCGTTAATATTGATGGTGAACCCACCATTATAGGATCAATGATTGATATCACCGAACGCAAAAAAGCAGAAGAATTACTCCGTCAGTCCGAACAAAAATACAAATTACTATTTGATAGCAACCCGCTGCCAATGTGGATGATATCCGGAAATGACCTATCTATTATAGCTGCAAATAAAGCTGCTTCAAGGCATTACGGTTATACCAATGAAGAGTTTTTAAAGTTGAACGCCAAAGACCTGCGGCCAAAAGGGAATTGCAATAATGTTATTAATGACGATGGAAAAAATACAGTTCAAGTGGGCGAACAAGGAATTTGTGAGCATCAGAAAAAAGATGGTTCGCTAATTATTGTAGAGATAATTACGCAGGATATAGTTTTTGAAGGTATGCCGGTATGCCTGTCATTGGCTAATGACATTACAGAAAAGATAAAATCGGATGAGCTGTTACAAAAATCTGAGGCCAACCTTCAAACTATTTTAAATACTACCGATTCGGCTTACGCTTTATTTGATAAAAAATTGAATGTGCTGGCTTATAATCAAATGGCGGTAAAATTTGTAAAAGAACAATATAACCACACCCTGCAAAAAGGAGATCAGGTAGGTGATTATTTCCCCATAAAACGTTTCCAGCAATTCATTGGCCTTACTAAGCGGGTATTAAATGGAAAGGAGATTAGTCATGAAATTGATTATCTGCAACCCGATGGATCAATATATTGGTATTATTTACGCTTGTTCCCCATTATTGATAACAATGATCAAATTCTGGGGCTGATGATGGCTCTTTATGATATCACCGAAAGGAAGAATGCCGAAAATGATCTTAAGGTTGCTTATGAACAAATTCATAACCAGGTAAACAGCATAAAAAATATGGCATGGAAACAATCGCATTTTATGCGGAGCCCCGTTGCAAATTTAAAGGCACTCACCGCAATGCTAAAAGATGACCCCGCTGATGCTGCGGCCCTGGATTATATATTTGTTGAACTTGATCGTTTAGATACCGTAATAATTGAAATGGCAAATGATGCAGCCATCCATGAAAATTAAATTGTGATAGTAACAATGGGTTTACATAAAAAAGCCCATCTTTATTGCAGGCTGAACTTTTAGTATTACTCGGGTTTAAACTATTTTTATACTTTTAATCATGTATTATTTCTTATTTACACTGTTAGTTTTCACCATTGTGCTTACAGTCTCATACATAGCATCTTACTTTGGAAAGCTACGTGCTAAAGAAACAAACCTGGAAAAAATAAAAGACAAGTGGGCCAAACCGTTAAATGCAAGGCGTAATTTTGATTTGATAAAGGTTTACGCGGATGCAGACAATAGCGCCGGAAAGTTGTCGACAGTAACATCTGATGACCTCGACCTTAAAAATATCTTTAATTACATTGACAGGACTAACTCAAAACCAGGCAAACAATACCTCTACAAAAAACTGCATTTTCCAGAAACAACAATCGGCAATTTATTATTACTGGATAAAAAGATAGAAACACTTAATGCCGATAACCCCAACCGCGAATTAATTGAACTGGAACTTTCCACGCTTAATCATACCCATGCTTACCAGATTGCCAACCTGTTTTTAAAATCACATGTACCATTATTTGCACCTGTGATGGATATTTACATTAAGGTAGTTCCTTATTTAATTTTAGCGGCTATAATTTCGATAGTGATTATACCTAACCCTGTAAGTTTAATAGTTTTAGCTGTATTGTTTGGGTATAATGTTATTTTCCATTTTGCAAGCAAAAGAAAAACAGCTGCATATTCAGATTCATTGCCTCAATTATTGATAATGCACAAGGTTGCTGTTTGGTTAGTTAAAAATGCCAAAGCTGGCGATACTGAGGAAGTAAAAAAAAGCCTTGTAAACCTTGCCGGGCTTAAGCGCTCCCTGAGCATTGTAAACCTTGAAAGCATGTTAGTTGCCGATTCAGCTTCACCGGGTTATGCGGTTTTCCAGCTGTTTAAGACATTGTTTTTGCTTGAACCATACATATATACCAACTCTGTAAAACACATTGGCAGATACAGCGATGATATTGAGAAGGTATATACATTTGTTGCCGAGATTGATATGCTGATAGCCATACAATCAGTAAGGGAAGGCTTGCCTTTTTACAATAAACCGGAGTTTATAGATCAAGACGCCAAAATGGACATCACAGATCTTTACCATCCATTAGTTGAGAAATGTGTACCTAATTCTTTAAATACCCGGGCCGATAAAGGAGCATTGATAACGGGCTCAAACATGTCGGGCAAAACAACATTTATTAAATCTATTGCGATAAATACATTGTTGGCTCAAACGCTGTTCACCAGTTGCGCCAAGGCATATAAAGCCCCCTTTCTTAAGATACAAACCAGCATCAAAATCACGGATAGTATAGAAGAGCAGCAAAGCTTTTTCCAGGCCCAGGCATCGGCAATATTAAATATTGTTGATAACAGTGGCAGCGCAGAAGCCGTAAAAAGCCTTGTAATTATTGATGAAATATTTAGGGGAACCAATACAATAGAGCGTATTGCCGCTGCAAAATCCGTATTATCATACATTACAGCCAATGATAACTTCGTATTTGTATCAACCCATGATCTTGAACTCGCCGAACTTTTGGATGAAGATTTTGCCATCTATTCATTTGAAGACTCTAAATCAGGCCGAACATTGGTTTTTGATTACAAATTGAAAGAAGGCTTGTTGAAAAGTAAAAATGGCATAGCTATATTAGCCTCCATGGGATACCCCGAATCTGTGATTGAAGACGCTCATATAGTAAGTGAGCGCATGATGCTAAAATATATGGAATAGCCTTTATTCGCCTTCGTACATTTTTAACCTGTTGTGTAGCGTACGCATGTTTTCCTGCATTTGTTCTATGCGGTTAAGCAAGTGTGTTATTGCTTCAATGCCTGCCACATTAATATCTAACTGATGCAGACTTATCATTTTTTCAAGCTTGCGCAGTTCTGTTTCCGGTATAAAAGTAGTTTCGTTAATCACAGTAACCTCAACCAATCCAGCCTGTTCTAACGAATTGAAAAATGTATATTCAACGTTGTGGTACATACAAAAATCATTGGCGGTTATTAAATTATCTGTTTTCATAAGTGGATCAGGATTTTGATAGTTCTTCAAACAGTTGCTTTTGCTTATCAGTAAGGTTGGTAGGTATTTGTATGTCATAAGTAAGGTACAGATCACCAAACTCATTTTCCTTTTTATAGATGGGCATCCCTTTGCCTTTAAGTTTCACTTTAGTTCCGTTTTGTGTTTCGGCCTTTACTTTAACTTTTACTTTACCTGTTGGGGTTTCAGCCATAATCTCGCCACCTAGAACGGCGGTGTAAAGATCAAGCTTTATCGTATTATATAAATTGGCGCCATCGCGCTTAAAACGGGCATCAGCAGGGATATTGAATTTAATATATAGGTCGCCGGCTGGCCCGCCATTTACCCCCGGGCCGCCATGTCCTGATATCTTTATGGTTTGCCCGTTCTCGATACCCGCGGGTATTGTTATACGGATGTTTTTGCCATTTACTGTTAAGGTTTGTTTATGGGTTTGTAAGGTATCCTGCAGGTTCAGCTGAAATTCAGCATTCAAGTCCTGGCCACGGTACCCTGTGCGTCTGCCACCAGCTCCAGCGCCTCCAAACATCGACTGAAAAAAATCGGAAAAATCTTCACCACCTCCGTAACCACCGCCAAAGCCTTCAAAACTGCCTGGGTCGGCAGAATTACGTTGACGGCTTTGTTGTTGCCTGGTTTGCTGTTCATAGGCTTCGCCATGCTGCCAGTTTTCGCCATATTTATCGTACTTTTTACGTTTTTCAGAATCGCTTAATACCTCGTTGGCTTCGTTAATCTCCTGAAATTTTTTATTTGCTTCGGTATCATTAGGATTAAGATCCGGATGATATTTACGGGCCTGTTTACGGTAAGCATTTTTAATTTCTTTTTCCGTAGCCGTTTTTTCTATGCCTAATGTTTTATAATAATCAATAAAAGCCATGGTAAACTATTGTATAATTATAACCTTAAAATTAAGGCTAAGTTTTTATCAGCAGAAAATTAAGCATTATTTAGCAGCTATCATCAAAGTATTGAATGAATCAGTCTTTAATGAAGGCTCGATTAAGGATGACCATTAAAAGTAGCGAAAGAAAGGCACAAAATTTAAAATAGTACTGTAAATTTACCGCATGCAAAACCAGATATTCCACCATTTTAGTGATATTGAAACCAAAGAGATAGCTCCGGGTTATTTCTCCAAACTGATCCATACGAGCGGGAACACAATCAACTTCATCGAGGTTAAAGCCGGGATTTCTTTACCAATGCACAAGCATATACATGAACAATACTCTTTTGTTATTGAAGGTAAATTTGAACTTACTGTTGATGGCGTTCCGCAGGTTTTAGATTCTGGAATGTTTGCCACAATTCCCTCAAATATAGTTCATGGTGGCACGGCGGTTACTGATTGCAGGCTGATAGATGTATTTAGCCCGGCACGCGAAGATTATAAATTATTATAATTTAAGGCATTTTTGTTAAAATTAATACCGCTAAATATTAATTTTGCCCTCCCAAAAACAAAACAATATGCCTATAATTAAAGCTACCCTTGCCGATGTACCCGAATTGAATGTATTAATTAACAGCGCTTACCGTGGCGAGGAATCAAAAAAAGGCTGGACAACCGAAAGTGATCTGATAGACGGTATAAGGATAGATGAGCCGATGCTGGTTGAGTACCTTAGTAATGATGCCATTACGCTGTTAAAATATATTGATGATGACGGCAAAATAATAGGATCGGTTTACCTTGAAGTAAAAGGGGATAAATTGTATTTGGGTATGTTTAGTGTATCGCCAACTTTACAAAACGGGGGAGTAGGCCGTGCTTTAATTGAGGAGGCAGAAGTTATTGCAAAACAACTGGGTTTACATACTATTAGTATGACCGTTATCCGAACCCGTAAAGAGCTCATCAGTTGATACCAACGCAGGGGCTATACTTTTACGGGCGAGATTCAACCCTTTCATGATCATGGTCGGTTCGGTTCGCCTAAAGAGTTGATTGAGCTCATAGTGATGGAGAAATCGGTTTAAACAACACTGTCCATCAATTCCTGAAAAAGGTCAATATACTGGCCAACATGCAAGCCATCAATTAATGCATGGTGAACATGAATTGATACCGGCATTGATCTTTTACCATCCTGCTGTGTCATTTTTCCAAAGGAGATTCTTGGACAGCTATTTTGTGAACCAAAAGTACTGGCATGTGATATACTGGTAAAATCGATCCATGGCAGTGATGAAAATCGAATAATGTTATTGACCTTGGATCGAATCAAATCATTTGAGTTTTGAACGCTTTCAACTTCTTTATTCGCGGTTATGATAAATTGGTCAAATTGGGAAGCATACGGAATATATCCAAATCCAAAAGTACCATTACTGCCCGATGGTTGACCCGGCATCTATTTGATCATAAATATAAACCTCGTCATCTTCTATTCTTAATTTAAACGGCTCAAGAGCATTTGCCGCGGCCAATGCCCTATGCATTGTATACAGAAAAAATGATGCTTCTTTTTCTTTCGCAAAAAGGTATGCTTTCGTACAATCAATTCTTACTGTAACGCCGTAAAAAGGCTCATCAAATTGTTTAAAGAGATGAAAATGCTCCTTACGTACCCACGTATCAAGGTGTAACTTTTGCTTCATATCTGTATCGATGTCAATATATCTTTAAGCGTATCGGCATGTTTAAATTTTTCATGTGTGAGGATGGTTTCAACATGTTCATGTGCCCAGGTGGTATGGAACGGAACATGGATAGCACTCCCGCCAATATTAAGCACAGGCATCACATCCGATTTCAGGGAATTGCCCACCATCATAAACTCGCTTGGATCAATATCAAGGTGCTTAATTAGCTTGATATAATCATCTTCCTGTTTATCACTCATAATTTCAATATGGTGAAAGTAATGTGCCAGCCCCGATTTTTTTAATTTACGTTCCTGGTCAAGCAAATCACCTTTAGTAGCAACCACCAACCGATAATGAGGCTTTAAAACTGATAGTACTTCTTCCACACCATCCAGTAACTCAATTGGTTCGTTAAGCATTTGTTTACCATATTCCAATATAATATCGATGATTTCAATACTAATCTTCTTTTCGGATATGTTGAGAGCAGCCTCAATCATGCTCAAAATATACCCCTTTATGCCATAGCCATAAAGCGATAGATTCTCAATCTCGACTTTAAAAAGCTCACTTGATATACTATGTTCCGGTAAAAAATCTTCGAGTAAGCTGCAGAACTTTTTTTCGGTGTTTTGAAAATATGGCTCATTCACCCACAGCGTATCATCGGCATCAAAAGCAATAACTTTTAATCTCATAATAAATAAAAAAAACGTACTGCAATAATAGCAATACGCCTTTAATTATCTATCAAAAAGCTTATCTCCGACATTTTATAAACCAAATTTATTTTTAAGTAACCTTTTTTAAAAAAAGTAGTCTCCATGATGCAACCTTTGTTTTTAAAACAACGTCCTATAACCAAAATGATCAAAACTATTCAATTAATGGAAGAGATATTGCCGCCTTTAAAAGAATTTATAGTTGATTATTGCAGCCGCTATAAGATTCAAAGTGTGGATCCTGGTAGCCTATGCCTCGAAACCAGCCTTGATCTTGATCTGGATATTTTTGATATCGAGATAGATCTTTTCTTGGCAGACTTTGCCGATCAGTTTAATATTGATCAATCTAAATTTACCTGGTATAAATACGGCTATCCCAAGGGATCAACCCGGGTGAGAATGATAAAAATGTTATTTGGCTACCACAACACCTGGGTAAAACAGCTTGCACATTATTGCTACAAACCAAAGTTTAAAGTACGTAACCTGCAGGATGCTGTTATGACGGGAATATTGGTGTAAAGGTTAGTGAAGTTGCGATACAATTGATTCAAAACTATAGTAGTCATTCGTTCGGTTTAATCCGGATTCAGACGAAATAAATTACAAGCGAAAATACCGGCTTAAGGAATTATTTGACCAATCATCTACAGATCTGTAACCCTTGTATGATTTCTTTTTACATATCTGCGAATATCCAGTACTATACCGGCAAAGAAATAAAATATCAGCGGGAAACCCACGGCTAAAAATGAGGAGTATATAAAAAACAGACGGATTTTAGCTATTGAAACATTAAATCTTTCGCCGAGATAGGTGCATACACCGAAGGAGTACCGTTCAAAAAAAGTAAGTATTCTTTGTAGCATATCAGGTCAGCTTTAATATTTTATTACCAACGCCGCACTGCAGGCATTTCTTATAATTACAGTAGTTATTTTTTAGTTCAAGCAGTGCCTGCGATTCAAACGCGTTTGTAATTTTCACTCCTAAGTTAACAAAATCTGCGGTAATATTGTTCTTTTCGGCCGGTAAATTTTCCAAAAGCTTAAGGCTGCGACTTATATAGTACTGTTGTTGATGATGCTTACCATAACTAAACAGGAATAGGGCCAGGGTATTGATGAGCAAAATATCTACAGATGATGCTCCCATGATTTTTGGCGAGGACTTTGAATTTGACAGTATATCAAAGCGAAAATGATCATCCCAATATTCATTTGTTTTTATGGAGGCGAAAAGATTTCTGAGCGCATCGATATCTTTTATCTCCAATATTTTAGAGAACAAATGAGCAGAGTTCACGATGAGCGCAGCAAATTGAGCCAGTCTGATCGTTGGAAAATTTTGGGGCCTTAACCGCATAAATTTCCATAAATGGTTTTCCACAGGTTTTAAACTGTATTTCTTCCGCAGGAAATCATATTCCTTCTTCAATTTGTTTGGATAATAATCTTTCAATTCAGCATCTAAAAAACCCGCCTGCCCAAATATCAGCGCCTCTACCTGCATCGGATTGTTTTTGTGCTTGCCAAGGGTAATTTGTGGTAAGGACTTAGCCAGCAGTTCAAAGGGGAGTGCATTAGTTTTAAAGCCAAAGTTTGCCGCCAAAAACTGATAAAACGTTTCTTCCCAATCGCCACGGTTTAGGGAAAGGGCGGTTATTACGGCCGCTGATTTTTTTTCAAGGCGCTCAACCAATACCCTTGTTAACCAGTTATTCATGATGAGTTGATCAATGGCGCCAATACTGGCCTCACATGGTATTATAGTTTGGTTCCCAAACACCATCTGGTGATAGCGGCCATATAATTCCGCGGGTATCCTGTCTTTTAACTGAAGGGTTGGCACTTTGCGGCCGTTAGTTAAAACCAATGGCAGATCATCATTGTATACCACGTGCAAAATTACATTGTTGTAGGCGTCATCAGTAGTATGCCCATGTTTTTGCCAGTCGGAAGCCGAAAGGTGAACTTCAATGTTACCTGCCCAGATGGTTTCATCTATTTTGATACGGGCATTATGAAAATCAGGGCCTGCATCGGTGTTGGGTACTCCTGTCGAAAATATTTCAAGGGTTTTACCATCTTCAGTTTGCAGATCAATACGATCAAAAAGCCTGAATTTCCATACGTAATGCAAAAAGTCTTCGGTGAAAAGCATGTTTTAAATATAGTAAATGTGACTGCTGATTAACTTGAAAGTTTATAATGAAAGTTTAGCGGTACAGAAAAATAGTGAAATCTTCTTCGCTATAGTCGTTAATTAGCAGCGCCTTTCTGCTGATGGATTGACAGAACGCCAGTATTTTCTGCTGATCATAAGCAACTAAAAGGCCGTTAGGAATAATACTGCTCAACAAGTTGAAACCCATGCCAAGCTTGCTTTGGGCAAATAATTTAGCAATTGCTTTATAAATAAAGTCTGGGTCACTACTGAAATAATTAAGCGATCCGCTGGCAATTACATAATCACTTGCCGGTATCCCGTCGCTCATAAAATCACCTTGCATAAAGGAACACTTAGGCAGTTTGCCATACCTTCTGTTGGCCTCCACCAAAAGTTCAGGTATTTGTTCAAGGCCCATATAAGTTATTTGAGGATATAAGGGAAGCAGGTATGCCAGCAGATCTCCATGTCCGCAACCAGTGTCTAATACCGAACATCCATTCAGATCCGCTATCCTGGCTAACACTTTAAACCGTATCAACTGACTTTCCTGATCTTTCCATCCCAGGGCCGCAGTTCCCTGGTTGCCATGAAAGAAGATCATGTTTCTATGGTAATCAAAAATAGCTTGTGAATCTGCAGCAGTATTCATACATCAATATTTGTACGTCAATATAATAAAACACCAATATATCATTTTGTTACAAATATTTGGGTGGGGGATTGACACGTTAGCAATTGTGGATTGACAATCATTGTCCCGGCTGGCCTTAGTCTTTTTCCTAAATGATCCTTTTGTAAATGCCGATCATCAATAGCGACGCAAGATTTTTGGATGTTCTTATTAAATTTTGTTCTGTGTGGTTTAAGGCGGCGGTGACATCTGAAGGTTCGTTTCCAATAGCCATCAGTACATCAAAGTACTGGTTTAATTTGTCGTTATCATGAAGTGGTATTTTACCTGCCAAACCAATTACAGGTACATCCTTTGCTTTTGCCCTGCAGGCCACCCCAAAGGGTCCTTTTCCCTGTAGTGTTTGCTCATCAATGCTTCCCTCTCCGGTTATTACAAGATCGCTTTTTTGCAGTGCTTCATCAAAACGGGTGAGTTCCATAAAATAATCTATACCGTTTACCAGTTTCGCATTTATCCAGGCATAAAGCCCGGCTGATGCCCCGCCGGCTGCACCTCCGTATTGGGTTGCAGCCATATTTATATGCAGTTGTTTTAGCGAAATATCATTAAACCTGGAAAGTCCTGTATCAAGAATTTCTACAGCCTGCGAATCAGCACCCTTTTGCGGACCGAATACAGCTGCCGCACCCTGAGCACCCAATAGCTTATTGTCCACATCACAAAGCACTACGATATGGGTGCGTTGTAATCGTTCGTCAACAGCAGAAACATCGACCCTGGCAAGCTCTGTCAAAATTTCGGGCATATGCAATAATTGATCGCCGGCCTCATTCAAAAAACGAACGCCAAGTGCTTTTAAAATACCGGTTCCACCATCAATCGTAGCTGTGCCTCCCATCGCTATCAAAATGGTTTTCACTCCAAAATCAAGAGCTTTTTTAATCATTTGGCCAGTTCCGTATGAGGTGGCTATTAGTGGGTTTAGTTCGTGCTGCTTCAGCAATCTTAAGCCTGATGAATCTGCCATTTCAATTACAGCGGTTTTACCTCCGTCAATCAAACCAAATGAGGCTTCGATGCACCGGCCCAGAGGGTCCTGTATTTCAACGGCAATAATTTCACCCTGCAGCTTTTGTATAATAAGATCGGCGGTACCATCGCCACCGTCTGCTATCGGGAAACATTCGGTGGTACAGGAGAGCTTGCTTTCATGTAATCCTTTTTCAATGGCTACAGCGGCAGCCGATGCTGTCAAACTATTTTTAAAAGCATTTGGCGCTATCAGGATGTGCATAACAAATTATATAATAAAGGTTAAAAGATATACAACCAAAAAAGAGGTTAACCCCATGCATACCGTAGCTAATGAATACACCCTCAGCATGGTTTTCATTTCGAGTCCAGAAAACTTTGCTATGACCCAGAAATAAGCATCATTGGCATGTGATATCATCATAGAACCTGCGCCCATAGCCAAAACACAAAGTATATGTCCCTTATCTGTATTCAAACCCAAAGAAGTTAATAAAGGCAGCACAATTGATGAAGCTGTGATAATAGCTACTGTTGATGAGCCCTGCGCTGTTTTTAGAATAAAGGTAAGTAAAAAGGGAAAAAATATACCCATACCAGCCAGCGGCAAGGCATTACTTAAATGATTCCCAATTTGTGTAGCCGCCAAAACTGCACCAAATGCCCCGCCCGCACCTATAATCACCAATATGCCGCCTGCTTTTTCTGCGCCATCTTGTAATAGTTTGGCAACCACATCCTTTTTCCATGAACGGGACGCGTTAAAGGCAAGTAATATCCCTATGGCAAGGGCGATAATAGGATCGCCCAGGGCAAGTAAAATACTTAGCCAATTGTTGACTGTGCCTGGCTCAAGCACAAAAAAAGATTTCAAGGTGATTAAAAATATCGGTAGCAATACAGGTAAAAAAGCCTTTATTACCGATGGTTGACCTATAGATTCCCCGCTTAAAACATCATCTGTAATAACCGGCTGGGGTATCGACTTACTGGCATAACCAACCCATAGGTAACCCGCAATCATGGCTGGAATGGCAACTGTTGTTCCAATCATGATTAGTTTGCCTAAATCAACGCCAATAATACCGGCAGCAGCAGCGGCGCCAGGGTGGGGTGGAACGAGGCAATGCACAGCATATAGCCCGGTAGCCAATGAGGCGGCCATAATTACAATGGAGATTCCAGTGCTTTTTGCCAATGATTTGTTTAAACCACTGAGAACAATATAGCCCGAATCACAAAATATGGGTAAGCCCACAATAAGGCCGGTAATGCTCATGGACAGCGCAGCTTGCTTTTTGCCAACAATTTTCAGGATAGCGTTTGCCATTACCCGCGTGCTGCCGGTATGCTCCAGTATAACACCGAGTGTAGTACCCAATATAATAAGTGCACCGAGTGATTTTAAAATATTGCCGAAACCCTCTTTTATAGCAGTAAGCACGCTGTTCAGTGATAAGCCAACACCAAGGCCCACCAGCAAACAAGCTATTATCAGGGCGAAGAAAGCGTGTATCCTGAATTTTGCTGTAAGCACTACAATAACCGCGATACCAATGATAAGGCAAATCAAAACGCGCGCAAGAAAAGTATCCATAAATATTATTTTTATAGGATCACAATGTACGCCGAATAATTAAATCAGCGTCGTTCTAAGTAATCAAAAATGTTCTTTTGCAGGTAGTATAACTATTGGTTATAGGTGTATAAAACAATAATTATGCTTTATATAAATTAGGTATATATTTAATATTCAATAAAATATATTAATCAATTAATCTTTTTGTTTATATTGAAATGAAGGATTTTTTTTGACTAATGCTGAGTGTTCGCATATTGCGCAAGAACACCTGGACTGGCAAAATCCGAAGACGCACGCTCAGAAAGGGAGGAATTTTTATAACTTAGTTTTCGTTAAATCAGCTGACATGAAAATAGCTACCTATAATGTGAATGGTGTTAACGGACGCCTGCCCGTATTGCTGCGCTGGCTTGAAGAAAGCGCCCCCGATGTTGTTTGCCTGCAAGAGCTTAAAGCCCCCCAGGAAAAATTTCCAGAACAGGCTATTAAGGATGCAGGTTACCAATCTATCTGGCATGGGCAGAAAAGCTGGAACGGCGTAGCAATTTTATCACGTAATGGAGATATTAAAGAGTCAAGGCGTGGACTGCCGGGCGACCCTGAAGATCTGCATAGCCGCTATATAGAGGCCATTGTGAATGGTGTATTGATCGGCTGCCTTTACCTCCCAAACGGCAACCCGGCGCCCGGACCGAAATTTGACTATAAGCTCCAATGGTTTGATCGCTTCACCGCTCATGCCGCCCAACTGTTGAGTCATGATATTCCGGTGGTTTTATGTGGGGATTATAACGTAATGCCCACCGAACAGGATGTGTATAAACCAGAACGCTGGGTTAATGACGCCCTCTTCCGGCCCGAGACCCGAGCGGCATTCCATAACCTGCTGACACAAGGCTGGACGGATGCTATCCGGAAATTATATCCCACTGAAACGATATATACTTTTTATGATTATTTCCGTAATGCCTACGGGCGCGATGCCGGGTTGCGCATTGATCATTTCCTGCTCAGCCCTAATATAAAGGACCGGCTAACAGGCGGCGGCGTAGATCGGAACGTTCGCGGTTGGGAAAAAACCAGCGACCATTGCCCGGTCTGGATCGAAGTAACTTAATAATCCGTGTTTATTATCTATGAGCACAATGCTTTTGACGGCAGGAAAAGCTGTGATGGTTGCGGAGGATGATTTTGAGAATAGCAGAGCTAAACGCCATTTGTCATCTAAATGACATCATGCTTAGGTCGTTAAAATGTTTTATTGAGCTGCTCGTCTTAGCTTTTATATGAAGACAAGAATTCCAGCCATCCTACTGCTATGGATGATTATTGACATTTACTTTTTTTCAGCTGTTGAAACGCTGACATCTAACACTTTCCTATACCTGGCGTACTGGATGGTCGACATCTTTCTCGCCGGTACCATCTTATACGGCGCAATGACGGGGAAGACCAAACTAATTTCCTGGCTTATGGCTCCGGTACTGCTCTCTTTTATACCCAAGCTATTGGGCTCCACAATATTGGTGCTTGAAGATGTTACCCGCGCATTCAGGGGATTTCCGCCACGTAGCTATGCAGTGAGCGAGTTTATATTAATCTTAGCAATACTGCTTTTTGGCTTATTGTTATTCGGTATCACGCGCGGACGTCATTACTATAAGGTTCACCGCGAAACCCTTTATTTTGATGACTTGCCCGAAACCTTTGATGGATTTACCATTACACAAATATCCGACGTTCATTCCGGCAGTTTCAGCGACAAAGACGGGGTACAAAAAGGGCTCGACCTGGTTAACGCCCAGCAAAGCGATATGATCCTCTTTACCGGCGATCTGGTGAACAACCAGGCTAACGAAATGGACCCGTGGATATCTGCATTTGCAAAACTGGAAGCTCCGTACGGAAAATATTCGGTGTTAGGTAACCATGATTACGGCGATTATATGCGCTGGGAAAGTGAAGCAGCCCAACAGGCTAACCTGGATAGGTTAAAAGAAGTACACCAGGAGATCGGGTTCCGGTTATTGCTGAACGAGGCTATGCCTATCAAGAAGAATGAGCAGTTTTTCGCGCTCATTGGTGTCGAAAATTGGGGCAAGGGTGGTTTTCATAAATATGGCGACCTTAAAAAGGCAACTGCAGGAGTGCCTGACGACGCTTTTAAGGTATTAATGTCACATGATCCTTCGCACTGGGATGCGGTTACATTAGATCACCATCAGCCTGTTCACCTTACGCTTTCTGGCCACACACACGGCATGCAGTTTGGTTTTGAGCTATTTGGTTTTAAGTGGAGTCCCATTAAATATATCTATAAACAATGGGCTGGACTTTATGAGAAAAGTGGCCTTTACCTGTACGTGAACCGTGGCTTTGGTTTCCTTGGACTGAAGGGTCGTGTAGGTATCTGGCCTGAGATCTCGGTGATCACTTTAAAGCGCAAATCCTGATAATCAACTGCTAATGCATTTGGCGCAGGTATAGGATTTCGCTGATTGTTTAAGCAACGTCATATCTCTGTGGCCTGCGTGTACCGCCACGATTAAAGGTTTAATTTTGGGCATGAGTTCAAAATCAATCCATGAACTGGTCTATTCAGTTCTCGACCTGGCAACTGTTGTTGAGGGGCATTCCATTGCAGATACTTACCGCAAAAGCCTTGAAAATGCCAGGCAGGCAGAGGAGCTTGGTTATAAGCGTTACTGGTTCGCCGAACACCATAATATGATCAATGTTGCCAGCTCGGCTACTTCTGTGCTAATTGGTTATATCGCAGGAAATACAAATACCATCCGGGTCGGTTCAGGCGGAATTATGCTGCCAAACCATTCGCCGCTGGTAGTTGCTGAACAGTTTGGCACCCTGGCTACTTTATACCCCAACCGGATTGACCTTGGTTTGGGCCGGGCGCCGGGCACAGATCAGGCAACTGCAATGGCTATCCGGGGAGAAAATATGAATGCTTCATTTTATTTTCCGCGGGATGTGGACAGTTTGCAAAAATATTTTTCCACCGAAAATGCCGGCGGTAAAGTGAGGGCAATTCCGGGCGAAGGAATTGAAATTCCTATATGGATATTGGGATCCAGCACCGATAGCGCCAGGCTGGCTGCAGCGAAAGGACTGCCTTATGCTTTTGCCAGTCATTTTGCGCCTGCCTATTTCATGGAAGCAATTAAAATATATCGGGAAAACTTCATACCGTCTGCGCAACTACATGAGCCTTACGTAATAGCCTGTGTGAATGTGGTTACTGCGGAAACAGATGAAGAAGCGGAGCACCTGGCCACTTCAGTAAAACAGCTGTTTATGGGAATAGTTACTGGTAAAAGGCAATTGCTACCGCCGCCCGTAGATAGTATGGAAGAGGTTTGGAATGTATTTGAGGAGGAAGCAGTTATGCAGATGCTGGCCTATTCCTTTATCGGCAGCAAAGAAAAGATCAAAGCCATGATGGTGGACTTTGTACAAAAAACTGGCATAGATGAAGTAATGGCAACTTCTCATATCTATGACCATGAGGCCAAACTAAATTCCTACCGTTTATTTGCTGAGGCTTTAAAGTTGCCTTAATCTTAATTTAGAGTAGGGGATATTGAGAAAGGTAAATTATGTTGTCGGAGAGAGGACGCATTATAATTTAGCTGCGCTGATATTTTTTCAAATCTAAATTTTTATATTTTTTAGTTTTAGCTCCTGCAGAACAGTTTGACCATAAGTAGTGAAATAGCTGTGCTCAATTAAAAAGTCGATATTAAGTAATTTCCAGTCTTTATCTGAAAGTGTTTTATGGAGATAAAACGCCCATTCGTCACGGAGCCTTTGTTCATATCTCTTATAATCGGGTTTGGCAAGGTGGAAAAGATCCGCATCACATATTATACATTCTGCCAGGTTTTGTGGATTTTGAGGTGCCCGGGTTGCAGCGATCAAAGCACATATCTGCACAATATATTCTTGGGGGCAATGTAGCGGTTGAAGAAAGTTTTCGGCAATAATAATGCTCTCAGCCTCATGATCGTGGTAGCTGATGGTATAACCGCTATCGTGAAACCACGCGGCTATCTGTAATAGTTTTATGTTTTCTTCGGCCAATCCTGACTGTTCTCCTATCAAGGTTACCGCTTTAACAACATCCAGGGTATGAGCTTTGTCATGAAAACAGAGTTCTTTAGGAAGCCTGGCACTAAAAAGTTCAGTTATATATTCCCCTGCTTTCTGTTCGATCAATGATAGCATAAAAATAAATTGCAAGTATTATACTGTTTAATTCTGTAGAAATGTTGGATATTTTACTTTAAAACCGATATAGTGTGACTCATTTTACACCGCCTGCACATAACTTCCTGATCCTATCTAAAAACGGGGTCTGATGATCCTTTGTGCTTTTGGGGGCAATTTGAAATCAAGACCAGTTGTTGATTTTATTAAGATAAATACGGTTAGTAGTTTAGGCCCATGGCAATTTGTATATTATTGGATTAACGTGATCCAGGCCGATATTCATCAGATTTAAGTCATATCTTGTTGATTAAGAAATTCTACAGAAAATATTCAGGATTACGGGGTAAAATTGGTATTCACCCACTGATATTGGTTACCATGTTTCTAAGAAAGATACTTTTTATTATCATTTTAACGGTTCCTACAGCTTTACTTGCGCAAGAATTGCCAGCCATCGACTCCCTGGTATCTGCACGCCCTAAAACCCTGGTAACCCGGTTTAACGAATCTTTTATTTCATATATCCCTCCGGTCGCCTTTATCACCTATGGTGTACTTTCTTTCCATGTTAATGGAATTAGGCAAATTGATTATGATATACATAATGACAGACAAGCTGATCATCCTGGATTTAAAACAAACCTGGATAATATCAGCCAGTTTTTACCCGCAGTTATGGTTTATGGTCTAAATATAGCAGGAGTAAAAGGGAAGCATAATTTTGCCGATAGGACTGCGCTGTACGTACTCTCAGAGGGAATTTTTGCAGGGTCCACATTTATTACTAAGAAAACGAGCAACCGTTTAAGACCAAACGCTGCCGACCGATATTCCTTTCCATCAGGACACACAGGCAACGCTTTTGCATCAGCAGAATTTCTTAACCAGGAGTACGGGGATATTTCGCCATGGTATAGCATTGCAGGTTATACCATTGCAGCTACAACGGGTGTTTTAAGAATATATAATAATGAACACTGGTTTAGCGATGTTGTAGCAGGAGCGGGGGTAGGTGTTTTATCTACCAAACTGGCTTATTTGATATATCCGGTTATCAAAAGGCAATTTACCCATGGCAAACAAAATCCAGCAGTGGGGACAATAATTATCCCTACGTACCAGGATCATGTTATTGGTTTAGCATTTGTTAAAACCCTGTAACACCTATCACTATATTTTATCATTGTTTTGTGGTTCATAATGTAGCAATCTGAATTTTCATTTATTGCCTGATTGAGCAATTAGCGCTTTCTCCAAATCATCTTTAAAGTTTCGCCCGATGGGGATTTGATGCCCATTTAAAACAATGCGGTTACTCTCCAGGCGTTTGATCTGATGAATGGATACAATGAAAGATTTGTGTACCCGCACAAAACGCTTTTTTGGGAAAATATCCAGCATCGCTTTAATTGAACCTTTCAATAAGATTTTTTCTGATTGCGTATAAATAATGGCATAATCTTTCAGTCCCTGGATGTGTGTAACCTCATTAAAGTGAAGTTTTATGCGCTGAACATCGCTTTTGACAAAAATAAAATCCATGTCTTCACCAGCAGGGATACCCTCTATATTGACATGCTGCGCTTTCAAAGCCTGGAATTCCCTTATTTTTGTGATGGCTTGTTCAAAACGTTTAAAGAATATAGGTTTTAATAAAAAATCAATCACACCCAATTCATAACCTTCAAAGGCGTAGTTACGATAGGCAGTGGTAAATACAGTTAGGGGTGGGTCTGAAAGTGCTTTCAGAAATTGAATACCTGTCATTTCCGGCATCTCAATGTCCAATAACAATACGTCGGTCTGGTGATTTTCCATATAATGCAAAGCTTCTCCCGCATGTCGAAACAGCGACACGGATTGTACATAGTCCATTCTTTTTAAGTAACCGTCTAATATTTCAAGCGCAAGCGGCTCATCGTCTACCACTACAAATTTCAACATCGTTTTCAAATTAAGTCCGTCTTTACAGTTCAATTACCAGTTTGGCAAAAAAGGTATTTTTTTTGTCTTCAAGCTCAAGAGAATGTCGGGCCGGATAGAGCAGATCCAGTCGCTTTTGTAAATTATCGATCCCAATTCCTCCCTTACTATTACGAACAAATAAAGGTGATTTTGCGTTTTCTATAGTTACCGTCAATATTGACTGATCCAACCCGATGTTTACCTTCAACCAGCCATTTTCAGTCTGTTTGCTCAATCCGTGTTTAAAAGCATTTTCTACCAGTGGCAATAAGAGCAGCGGAGCAATTTCCTGCCCATTCATTTCACCCGGGGTAGTTAGTTCAATAGCTGAGTCAGCACTAAACCTAAGCCGTTCTAATTCAATGTAATTGTGGAGGTAGGTGATCTCTTTTTCCAGTAACACCTTTTCAGCTGTACTATCATACAACATGTATTCCATCATTTCTGACAGTTTGAGCACTACATCCGGTGCGAGTTCTGATTTTTTAAGTGTTAGCGCGTACAGGTTGTTTAATATATTGAATAAAAAATGCGGGTTTACCTGGGCACGAAGAAAATTAACCTCAGCATTGAGTTTTTCGACCGTAATTTTCTGAATGATGAGTTGCTGCCCATACCAATCGATGCTTAATTTGAGTGCCAATATTAATCCAAGATACCATAAGGTGCTAAAAAAGTTATAGGATAATGCTTCCATTAAATGGCTGCTACGCATTGGGCCCACCACATAGCCATAGAGGTAAAAATCAAACAGGCTTTGAGCTGTTAAATACCCCATCACAGAAATGATAATTGCCGTAAAATAGGCAAGGTACCGCTTCTTTAACAGGTACCTGGGTAAAAAGTATTGCAGGTTAAGATAAGCGATCACGATGAGCAGCACAATCCGGCCGGTAACACAGGCTACAAAATAAGGCATGCTTGCTTTATAAATGAGATATTTTTTCTCATAAATGAAGAACCCGGTAATTAGCACCCAATAGGCGCCATGCATCAGGGCATGCTTTAATGTGATGCTGCGTTTTGAAAACGGCAACTTAAGCGATTTATCCAGAACATCCATTTTGATATGTCATTATCATTCATCATAAAAGAAACTAAAAGCGTTCGATCCACAAAATTATATCGACAAACGGCACAAATAGTAGAGGAATATAAGGATAAAAAGGCTGATGTCTATTATTCCAGTTGTTGGTCAGGAGCATGCCTTTCAATCTCTGCCTGTGGTATTGGCCGAAAATCACAGTTATCTTTATAAATGGTTTTGGCAGTCGGTAAACTATAGTAGCTTTATAAATAATTAACTTTTTTTTCAACCGATGAGTAGATTAAGTAAGGCATTTGAGCTTTTTGACGCTTACAATAAACAAGATCCCCGCAGTTTTACATGGGAAAGTGAAAACCAACTACAGGAATATTTTTTCGCTGTTAAATTATATGAATGGGTTTTAAAACTAAACCCCAATGCTACTGACGAATTACTATTAGCATCCAGAAGTCAGCATATCGGGAGATGGGAAATCCCGCGTGAAGATTATCCGGACGGACGTCAGCACTATCTTAAATGGCGCAAGAATCTTGCCCAGCTCCATGCTGCTATTGCCGGTCGTTTAATGAAAGAAGCCGGATATGAGGAAGAAACATTGGATCGGGTTAAACAAATCATCCTTAAGCAAAGAATTAAAGTTGATCCCGATGTTCAAACAATGGAGAATGCACTTTGCCTGGTGTTCCTGCAATTACAATATGAAGACTTTAGTAAAAAGTACGAGCATGAACCAGAGAAAATAATAAACATTCTCCGGAAATCATTATTAAAAATGGATGAGAATGGGCATCGGCTTGCACTGAAATTACCTTATTCAGAAAACGGACTTTACCTGATCAATAAAGCGTTAAGCAGTCTGTAGTTATTCTATGTAAGTAAAACCTGAATTTGCAATGCGGAATATTGGTCTATTATGGGCCGCGATCATATTTCCTTCATGTTGAAGGCAATTAATAATGGCATAAAACTGATCCCCAATGGTAGACTGATATAATTAAATTGAAATCATTAAAAGTTCGTTGGTTTTTATGTTTGCTGCTTGTGGTAGTGTCACCAAAATAGTTGTGCCCGTTTGGATAAAATCAGCGGAGACTTTTTGTCCATTCATCATCACCAAAATATGGTTTACTTTTTGTTCGTCCATTTTTTCCAGGCTAATTTTCTGTAATTGCAACGAACCGTATTTTACTTCAAAAAGATGCTCCTGTTTACCACCTGTCTTCGTTTGGGAGTAAGTGCCCCAGCTTTGAGCCGCAGTAAAGGGAGATTTGAAATTTTCCTTATCCCATTTTGGCGCAAAACGAATAAAACCTTTAGGGCCATGGTATTCAAAACCACAAGCAGTAATAAAAGTTCCGTAGCTGGCCATGGCCCGGCCATAATGGTCACTACATTCAATTTCATTAAAGGGATTGCGCTTAAAAGCATGGTATCGGTCATGAACCGCCCTTGTTAAAACCAGAGCTTCGTCTGTCATTCCTTCGGCCATCAGGTGACTTGAAACCTGATGTTCAAATCCGGTCATGCATTCATAAAAATAGCCCATTTGCCAGGTTGCTGATTCCCCATAGGGATGGGGTTCATCTTTGGGGTTCGTATTCATCACCATGCCACTTTCGCCGGGCAAAGCATAGGGGCGCCAACCCGAATGTTGTTTCTCAAACGGACCTACATCTTGCATAAAGTTATATTTCCAGAGTGCCTTTAAAGCGCTGAGCGTTTTTTCTCTATCGTTAATTCGGCCCAGCCCCACCTGCCATGCCCAACTTTGCCCCAGCACCTGATCGATATGGCAGGTATTGTACGACCCGATCCCTGCCCGTCCTTTCACCGCATCAGGTCTGTGAATGTAATACTCACCGTTAAATAAAAGATCATCCATATTTTTTATTCCCTTTGCTGCATATTCTTTGCATCGGGCAGCAAAAACCGCGTCGTTCATTTCTTCCGCCATCACGCCGCCTGCCTTTACAGCAGCAATGCACAACCCCACGATCCAGGCAATTTCGCCGTCCCAAATTGCATCCAGGGTATTTTCCATTGGGGTATCCGTCATGCCGTCACCATTCTTATCCGCGTTAATGATAAACTGCGTCGCCTTTTTAATATTTACCCAATTGTTTTTTAAAAATGTGCTGTCGGCACTCATCTGGTGTTCGCGCAGGCAGCCCAAAACCCTGCCGGCCTGCCCATCAATAGCGGGTCGCTTATTATATTCCCCCCTAAACCATATACCACCATCTTCCTGAAGGGAGATGCCCAGATCTACCAGCTGGCGGTTGTCCCGTTCAATGCCGGGAAATATCCTGCCGATGGCCTGTGCATATTGCCATACGTGCGTGCAATTACCCTCACAGGCCCCAACGCCTTCCCATGCCCATGAACGCCCGGTTTTGAACCGATGGGAGGTAGTAGTGGCTAATGCAGAGATATTCAAAAATGTTCGTTCCAGGAACCAATGTGGCAAACTTGAATTGTGCCAGGTATCATTCCATAGTTTTGTTTGAGATGTTAGATACGAGAAGCTATTAGCCACATAATCCGCAACGGCCAGGGCATCAGAAAACTTATTCAGGTAATAATGCCCTGTTCTTGCATCTGGAACATTTATACGGTTGCCTACATTAGGAAAATGCCAGCTAATGACAAACTCTTTTTTTATACTTTCCCCTGGTGATAGCTGTTGTGATGAAACTATACCTGCAATTAATTTTTCATCGGCATTAACAACCGCCTTATTTGTTGTTTTTGAGTTTAAAGATGCAGCAGAAAAAGGAAGTGAAAAAGAAGAAATACCCAGAGCATTTTTTCCGATGAATGATAAACACATCGAACCAGTATCGCCGGCATCACTATACTTTGCTTTATCCACGGGTTTGAAGGTAGAAAACACCGCCACCTGGTCTGTTTTGTTAATTACTGTATTTACCCTTTTCCCATCACCATTTGCAGTTGCTGAAAATTTATTGACTGCGTTTTCAAGCCAGCCTACTATTTCTATCTCAATAATTTCTGTTCCTGTATTTCTTATTTCAAAAGACTGAACAGTTACCGGAATATTAGAGTTGTCCTCATCCAGCGGAATAAATGGAGAAAACGCCGTCAGTTTAATATCTAACGGCAATTTATCATCTATGTAATGAACAACGGCCAGGGGGTAGGTGGCTTCAAATTTTATTTCATCCCAATCGCCCTGATGAATGCGTTTTGTTATCGTATTTCCCTGGTATTTAACTTTGATAGCAAAACCCTGCTCCAACGGGCGGATGTCCTTTGATGGCTGTATATAGCAGGCTCCATCACGTGACCGTACTTTTTCGCCCATCCCCTGAACATCATGATCCCATTTAACCACCTTAGGTTCAATACCTTCCTGGTTTTTATTGAAGATATCCCATAGCCACAACCGGCCGTCGCCGCCTAAATACAAGGTACCGCAGTTGATACCTCCTACAGGCATACCGATGTATTGCAGTTCGTTTTTAGTTTTCAGATAGGTTGTTGTCGTTCCTCTGTTATATAAGGATTTTACCCGTTCCTGATCCAGATTTTTATCTAATTGTAAGGGGCCATTTTTTGTTGCCCACCTTACCTTAGGACTTGCCATTACCGGTACACGAGCCACCAGCAAACCTGCAGTAATAATACCTGTATTCTTTAAAAAATCACGGCGCTTGATATTTTTCATTACCAGATTATATTTTTACTATACATAAAATCTCTTTTAGGCGCCAATATCCCCAGATCTGGAGATTTTGTCCAACCTTATTGCATTCCAAAAATCAGGTCAAAACCACGCAACAAAAATTGACCATTTCAATGTACCATCCGTCAGTAGGCAATGAAATTATCATTACATTTTTTTTAATCAAAAAAACACGCAATATGATGGTCTATTAACGCGGAATGCGCAAAAGCTAACATACTAAAATAATCAGTTGCGAATGAGAAAAATATATTTATTGAAATGGAGAATACTAATAGGTCCATTAATCCTCCTCAGCACTGGAGGCAAGACTTCAAGCAAAAAAATTCAGGATTAAAAATGACCATTTCGCGGTCAATTCGGTCCGGTTGAACTATTTGAAGATTGAATAATGCACAAAATGGGGATATTTTTGAATAATCAAATCAAACAACTAAATAAAAATATCATGTCAAATCCACTCAATTACAGCCGCCGGTTCTTTTTAAGCTTCACAGCTGTTATCATGGCCGCTGCATCGTTCGTACTGATCGGTTCAGCAAATGCACAACCCGCCAACCAAAAGCTTGCTGATGCGAAAAAAGCCGGGCAGGAAGCCAATGACCCATTTAATAATATAAAGCAGATTAATGCAGGAGTTTTAAATGTTGGGTACGCTGAAGTTGGCCCAAGCGATGGAAAGCCGGTAATTCTGTTACACGGCTGGCCCTATGATATTCATAGCTATGCCGAAGTTGCACCTTTATTGGCCGCAAAGGGCTACAGGGTAATTATCCCATATTTGCGCGGCTTCGGAACAACCCGTTTCCTTTCAGACAAAACCTTCCGGAACGGCCAACAATCAGTTATCGCCTTAGACATTATTGCTTTAATGGATGCGTTGAAGATAAAAAAGGCAATTATAGCAGGCTTTGATTGGGGAGCGCGTACTGCCGACATCATGGCCGCCCTTTGGCCTGAACGCTGCAAAGCCCTTGTTGCTGTAAGTGGTTATTTAATCGTTAATCGCCAAACAAACCTACAGCCTTTACCTCCAAAGGCAGAGCTGGGATGGTGGTACCAATATTATTTTGCTACAGAACGCGGTCGCACCGGCTACGATATCAACAGGCACGATTTTAATAAACTCATCTGGAAAATTGCCTCACCGAAATGGAACTTTGATGATGCCACCTTTGATCGTTCTGCAGCTTCCTTCAGCAATCCTGATCACGTTAGTATTGTGATTCATAATTATCGCTGGAGGCTAAGCCTGGCCAAAGGAGACCCTAAGTATGACTACCTGGAAAAAAGGCTTGCCACTGGCCCGGTCATCACCGTACCTACCATCACCATCAGCAGCGATTTTGACGGTGCGGCCGCGGACGGAGCAGCCTATGCTAAAAAATTCACAGGTAAATATGCCCATAAAATCCTTAATGGTATCGGCCACAATGTGCCCCAGGAAGCGCCACAGGCTTTTGCCGACGCGATAGTTGAAGCAGACGGCTATACTAATTAATATTGCTATGCTATATTTGTGAGGATTAAAATTAAAACGGTTATTTAAGCAAAATTTCAAACAGCGATATTTAGCTGTTTACACAATCGCCTACAACGATATATCGCTGTAGGCGATTGTGTGTTTGGAGTAACTATAATTAATGAAATCATAGTATAAACTTTCTGAATACAATAATGCGGGTTGTTTGAAAAAATCAGCTTGTTCTGCCTTTTTTCGTTTTAATGGCAGAGTTTATGATTTAATGCCACGAGATTTAAATATGAATTACATATTGTGACAACCTTTGAATTAAAAACAGAAAGATTTATCCAGCTTGAGCACCCGATCTTTATTAATAGTAAATTAGCAAGAGATGAACAGAAAAAATATTCTGATAGTTGAAGATGAATTCATCATAGCCGATGTTTTGCGTGAGATACTGCAGAATGGAGGTTATGATGTTTGCGGAATAGCCGACACTTTTGCTGAGGCCCTGGAGCTTGTAGAGCAACAAAAGCCAGGATTAGTGGTGCTTGATATTTATTTAAAGGGAAAAAAAACGGGAATAGACCTGGCTCATGTTTTGTCGGAAAAGAATATTCCATTTATATACATATCTGCCAACTCTAATCAAAAGGTATTAGAGGCAGCCAAAAAGACAAATCCATATGGATTTGTTGTAAAGCCATTTAGAGAGAAGGATGTACTGATAGCTTTGGATATCGCCTTATACCGTTATGAGAATAATCTGGAGAACGGTTTACGCCAAAATGCTGTATTTCAGAAAAGGATATCCCAAATACTGGAAATGGTATTGGGTTGGGAAGATAAAGTAATGTTGCTTGGCCAGGCCGTACAGCCATATATCCCTTTTGAATATATGTCGGTTGGGTTAACACCGGCCGGAATTCACGACTTTAATCAGCTTGGCTTTTTACGGGTGGGATTTGAAGAATATCAGGTGATTGGCCCCAGGGAATTAATGGTGATCACCCGGTTGAAGATGGGCGACCTGACTGCTATGCAAGCCAGGCAGGCACCTATAAAGATTGCTACCTGGTATAACGAACCCGAACTGAATGAGCTCCGCAGCGATGCCCCATTCATAAATTTCATTGCCAATACTTATGATTTAAAATCGTGTTTGGTATTACCGATTAGCATTAGGCATGACATTCAATTTGAGTTTCATTTTTTTAGCCGGCGCCCGGATGCTTATAATGCAGATCACTTGATGATGATTAATCGTTTTCAATCCTTATTGGGGAGTTTTATAAAGGCGATGATGGCTGATGGAAGCAATCCTTTTGGCACAAGTTTCATAGATAATACTGTGGTAAAGCCGGCTATACAGGCTCCCGGCCCCAATTTTTTTGAGGGGATTATAGGCAGCAGCCATTTGTTGCTAAATGTGTTTGATCAAATTATCCAGGTAGCGCCGCACAATTCATCGGTGCTGATATTGGGCGAAAGTGGCACGGGCAAGGAGAAGATAGCTGATCGTATCCATCAGCTTTCCCCACGTAAATTGAAGCCTTTTGTCAAAGTAAATTGTGCCGCCCTGCCAGCCAGCCTTATTGATTCTGAATTGTTTGGGCATGAAAAAGGATCATTTACCGGGGCCTATGAACGAAAAATAGGAAGATTTGAAATGGCCCACTCCGGAACTATTTTTTTAGATGAGATTGGCGAAATTCCGCTCGAACTCCAGGTAAAACTTCTCAGGGTATTACAGGAAAAAGAGATTGAGCGCATTGGCGGTAGGGTAACAATTAAAACTGATGTACGGGTAATTGCGGCCACTAATCGCAACCTAGAAAAGGAGGTGGCCGAAGGCCGTTTCAGGCTCGATCTGTATTACCGTTTGAATGTTATTTTGATAACTATGCCACCATTACGGGAACGAAAAGAAGATATCCTCGCGCTTGCCGCCCATTTTTTGGGTATATACAATAGGAAAGCAGGGAAGGCAATTAAAGGAATCTCAGACCTTGTAATGGAGAAGATGAAAAGCTACCACTGGCCAGGCAATATCAGGGAACTTGAAAATCTGATTGAACGGGAGGTACTACTCACCAGGGATGATACCATAAATACTATGGCTTTGCCTACTATGCCGGTTCAAACGGTTTTCCATGTTGCTGAAAACGGGGTTATCCAGACCATGAGCGAAAATGAAAGGGCCCATATTCTGTCGGCACTAAAAAAATGTAATGGTAAAATATGGGGTGAAGGCGGAGCTGCTGACCTGCTGAACCTACCGCCTACAACCCTCAACTCAAAAATGAAAAAACTGGGTATCAGAAAAGATTATACCGGATGATTATTTAAACAATATCGCCTTTGCCTGTCACCGCGCGGTAACAGTATTAAAATTTAAGCGTGATTGTACTCCCCAGCATTAAAATATCCTTACCCGGCCCAACTTCTTTTAAATAATCGCCTGCGCTAAACCAGGTTAGCTCCTCTCTAAAATACAGGAATTTGTTGGGCGTATATTCAAGGGCCGTGCCTAACTGGCGGCCTACCTTTTTTGAGGTTGTATTTTTACCCGAATAAAGTAACTTGCCATTTACGGCATACAAGCCATCATTCCTGCTCATTCGCCAAAAAAGGTCATAATCCTGTGCAATCACCAGTTTTTTTGATATCGATACCTGGAAATAGGGGTGTGCATCAAATAAATTCGATGGGCCAATAAGCGCAGCCAATCCAAAATAAGATCCCCTTGGGAAAAGCGGGTTAAAAGTATTTAGTTTACCATCCCTGTAATTTCTGTCACCGCTGATTGCTTCCGTTTTTAATCCTAACTGAGGCTTTAACCCCGCCTTGTTAAATGTATAGGAGATGTTGGACGACAAGGTCCAGGCGTTAATGTTACTGGTGCTCAATTTTCCAAACTGGTAAACGCCTTCAAAATCATATTGCCAGGTTGGCGAGTTCATAAATATTCTTGTTCCTACAGAGTGCCTGGTTTCCTGGCCGGCAATATCATCAAATACAGATGATTTCTTCCATAATCCAAGGTAATAAATATCTACATTTTGTATAAACGGCACATTGCTTATTGTTGCATATCCACCCCAAAATTTTGTATTGTGATTAAAGCCATCATCAAAAATACCTGGCTTTGCCTGCACATAGTGGGCATAAAACGCATCCAGTTTAAGTTGCCCGTAGGTATACATCATTTTTGCGGCATCAAATGATTGGCGGTTATTTGGTGCTTCTCTGACGGCTACCAATCTTTGCGATCCGTAGGACAATTCTTGTCGACCGAGCCGTAAAGTTAGTTTTTGATGTTTACCAAATGGGGTAGAAACGTCAATAAAAGCCTGGTGCAGATCAAGTGGGTTATTGTCAACCGGCGACGGGGTTTCCAATTGCCCGTTAGCTAAACTGCTTTGTAACTGCACAAATGTGCGAAAGTGTTTACCTGCATGAAAATCTACGTGGCCTAAATACCGGGTAAGTACAAAGCCGTCTTTATCATAAGGAACCGCGCCCCAATCTTCATTTTTAAAATAAAAATATTGGTAGCGCACCTCGCCGCCGAGGCTAAAATACGTGGTTTTATTGCTATTGATTGGAGTAAATTTCATTTCATGATACCAGTTTGTGCTGGTGTCCTTTGCCAGGTAGGTATAGTTTTCATCGTACCTAAGTGATTTAAATGAAGCATCCTGCGCAAAGCAAATACAGGATGAAAAAATGATGAATAGGCTTAGTATATTTCTTTTCATGATAAATAGATTTCTAAATAATAACATGATAGTAAATAGCCAAATGAAGTGCCTTTTATTTAAATTATTGATTATTAGTATTTTAATTTATTTGATTGCGAAATATTTACTTCATGTCGTGATTTGATGGCTGTACAACGAAATAAAGAAAATAGTAAAACGGGTGTATTCGAAGCTCACTTTCCCTTATAGCATTACAGACAATATCATTGACCGGATAGGCAGATTGGGCATCAATCAGCTTTTCTTCTCCATAATGATCAAGTTCATTTTCTAAACTATCTATAACCTTTACTTTATTTCGCTGCTTTTGAGCGTGTGATTACGACATGAAGTAAGTTTTCTTTTAAGAATAATCATATCTATTTAATATACAACACATTATATTATTGGTATTGCGGTTGTGTTCAGTGGTCAGGTCAAATAATGATTAACGAACACATTCATCTCATGAAAACCACATCCAAAACCATTGTTTTTATCACCGGGGCCTTTGTAGGTGCATCCTGCTGGGATCAGTGGAGCATATTTTTCGAAGCCAAGGGCTATAAAACATATGCTCCTGCATGGCCTCATAAGGATGCGCCGGCATGTACCCTTCGGCAAAGGCACCCCGATACTGCGATCGCGAGGCAGCGGCTGGCCGATTTAACAAATTATTACGACGGGATTGTTCGGCAACTGCTGGAAAAACCAATTCTTATTGGTCATTCTATGGGCGGACTAATTACCCAGCTTTTGGTGCAGCGCGGACTCGCTGAAGCGGGAATTGCCATTCATTCTCTGCAGCCCCAGGGTGTCATGACCTTTAAATTTTCCTTTTACAAAGCAGGCTGGGGGCCGTTAGGCTTTTTTACATCTACTGAAAAATCATACCTGATGTCATTTACCGAATGGCAGTATGCTTTTACCAATGGTATGAACTACGAGGATCAGAAAACGGCTTATTATGACCTGCTGACGCCTGAATCAAAATTGGTTGTGCGGGACGCCATCACCAATGCCGCCAAGGTAAATTTTACCACTCCTCATGCACCGCTACTATTCCTGGCCGGCGGTAAGGACAACTTCATCCCGGCCTCTCTCAATTTTTCAAATTTTAAGAAATACCAGGACGCAGGTTCTGTTGCCGATTACAAAGAATTTGAAAATGCCAACCATTTTGTATTGGGCCAGCCCGGGTGGGAGGAAAAAGCCGATTACATTTTAAACTGGATAAAAGCTTAAAACCACAAAAATTATGGAAAATAGTTATAACTCAAAAAAAGGTGCATGGCGGTTTTCGGTCATGCTGGCGGTGCTATGGACATTAGCAGCCCATCTATCACATGCACAGCAAAAAGCCGACCTCATCATTTATAACGCTAAAGTGGCCACCATGAGCCAGCCCGGAGAATTTAAACAGGCTATAGCGGTAAAAAATGGGATCATCCTGGCAACTGGCACCACCAGTCAATTAATGGCCGGCTACAAGTCGTCATCTACAAAATTGATTAATGCAGATGGCAAAACGGTGATCCCCGGATTAAATGACAGCCACATGCATGCCATAAGGGAGGGCCTTAATTTTAATATGGAACTACGTTGGGATGGCGTTAAAACGCTTAAACGGGCGATGGAAATGCTCAAAGAACAGGCTGCCAGGACACCACAAGGTGCATGGGTAAAAGTTGTAGGCGGCTGGAACGAGTTTCAATTTGAAGAAAAAAGACAACCTACCATTGATGAAATTAATGCGGCAGTGCCGGATAAGCCGGTGTTTATTACCTACCTGTACGGCAAAGCGTTTTTGAATAAAAAGGGAATACAAGTGTTGGGGTACGATAAAAATACAAGTTATCCGGGTAGTGTTGTTGAACTGGACAAAAACGGAAACCCTACCGGTTTGCTTTATGCTAAAGAAACCCCCATGGCCATTTACAAAACCCTGGCGCTTACCGGTACGCTTACCCCGGAAGAACGCATTAACAGCTCAGCGAATTTTTATCGGGAACTAAACAGTTTCGGTTTAACCAGCGTGGTTGATGCCGCCGGTGGCTCCCAAAATTATGACGCTGATTACCAGGCGTCGCTGGCATTGGCCAAAGCGGGAAAACTTACCGTGCGTACCGCTTATTATCTATTCGCGCAAAAAAAAGGAAAGGAATTTACGGACTATGAAAAATGGATTGCCCAGACCTATCCCAACAAAAATGATCATATTCTGATGGCTAACGGTTATGCAATGGAAGGCGCCGGAGAGAATTTAATCGCTTCGGGAGCGGATTTTGAAAATTTCCTGGAGCCAAGAATCGTCTTGTCAGACAGTATGGAAACCGATCTGGAGCCCATTATCCGCTTGCTGGTAAAAAACAGGTGGCCATTCCGCCTGCACGCAACTTACGGCGAATCGATCAATCGAATGCTGAATGTATTTGAAAAAGTGAACAAGGATATGCCATTTAACGGTTTAAGATGGTTTTTTGACCACGCCGAAACAATAACAGACCCTGAACTGGCACGTGTTAAAGCTTTGGGCGGTGGCGTGGCTGTACAATTTCGCATGTATTTCCAGGGTGAACTGTACACCAAAATGTATGGCCAGCCAGCAACGCAGCTGCCCCCTATAAAAAAGATGCTTAGCATGGGGATTCCTGTTGGCATGGGTACAGATGCACCCAGGATCTCTACTTATAACCCCTGGATGGCATTGCATTGGCTGCTAACCGGGAAAACTATTGGAGGGATGCAGTTTTGGCCAAAAGACCAGGTACTGGATAAATTCACGGCTTTAAAGCTATATACATCCGGCAGCGCCTGGTTCTCCGGTGAACAAAAATTGAAGGGAAAACTGGTAAAAGGCATGTATGCAGATATGGTGATCTTATCCGATGACTATTTCACAGCCAGTACTGAAAAAGTGAAGGCAATCAACGCTTTGGTAACCGTGGTAAATGGCAAAATAGTTTATGCTTCAGGTAAATATTCAGCTCAAAATCCATCCATCCCAGAAGTAATCCCGGCCTGGTCGCCGGTTAGATATTTCGGTGGCTATCAAAAGTAATTTATCAGTATCATCAATTAACAAAATCATGAAAAATCAAAATATAATCATTGTAGCAACTTTTATAATGCAATTAGTGGCGGCGTCTGTATCTGCCCAAATGGCGCTACCGCCCCAGGTGCCTATTTGGGACGCCAATAAAGTAGAACTAAAGCTGCAAAAGCTTAGCGACGACATTTACGCCATAATTCCTGCAACAGCCGAAAAAGAAACCTCAATGGGCGTTCCACAGGCAACAACCGGAGGCTTTATTATTGGTGCTAAGGGCGTATTGCTTATAGAAGTAATGCTAAGCAAACGGCTTTATAACCAGGAAGTAGCACTGATTAGATCTGTTACAGACAAGCCCATCATCTATGCGGTTAATACCAGTGATCATGGTGATCATTGCTTTAGCAATTACCTGTTGCCGGCTTCAACAACTATCATCCAGAACGAGTTTGCCAAAGAAAATCTTGCTAAAAATTACGATAATATCAAACAGTTTATGACTGCACTATTTGGGGCCAACCGAGGTATCGAAAACTCGGTTTACCGGCCTGCGGATATCGTGATACCTAAAAATAGTAACTTAAAACTCGATTTAGGTAACGGTAAGATAGTTGAACTTTTAAATGTAGGTACGGCGCAATCACCGGCAGATCTTTTTGTGTGGATGCCCGCACAAAAAATATTCTGGGCCGGCAATCCCTTTATCGCCGAAAGTCCGGCTATTCCCTGGTTGTTTGATGGCTATTTTCTGGAACCGGCCAACAACCTCAAAAAAGTGTATGATTTTTTACCTGAGGATGCAATAATCATTCCTGGCCACGGCAGGGTGACCAATAAAGCAGGCATCAAATATACTATTGATTATGTGGAAGCACTAAAGCAACAGGTAGAAGTGGCCGTTGACAAAGGCCTTACGCTGGAACAAACCAAAGAGACTGTAAAAATGAACGAATTTAACAAAGGCTATGCGCTGTTTAACTGGTTGCATTTCAACTTCAATTTGCCTAATGCCTATAAAGATATCAGCGACAACAAGAAACAATAATAAAAATTTAACCCCAACACAAATAAAACGATCATGAAAGTAACAAAACAAATTACATGTATGGCATTCGCTTGTTTGCTAACCATTTTTGCAACCGTAACATTTGCCGTAGGCGTAAAACCAGCTTTGCCACCTGCAGGTTTCAAAAATGAATACGCCACCGTTAACGGCGTAAAACTTCATTACGTTATTGGCGGCAAAGGCCAGCCATTGTTATTGGTGCACGGTTTTGGCCAAAACTGGTATATGTGGAACCGATTGCTACCCGAACTTTCCAAACACTTTACCGTGATTGCCCCGGATTTGCGCGGTGTTGGCGAATCTGGCAAACCGGCAGGTGGTTATGATAAGAAAAACATGGCCGTAGATATGCACGAGCTGATGAAAAAGCTTGGCTATCAGCATATCAATTTGGCCGGGCATGATATTGGCTTAATGGTAGCCTATGCTTATGCAGCACAATTCCCTGCCGAAGTTAAAAAGATAGCCCTGATGGATGCATTGTTGCCAGGTATTGAGCCAGTTTGGAGCCAGGTTAAGGCACAGGCCTGGTGGTTTGGCTTCTTTGGGCAACCACATTCGGGCGAAATTGTATCGGGCAAAGTTGGTTTGTTCTTTACAGATTTTTGGCCTGTAGTTGGTTTTCAAAAAAATGCTTTTACCCAGGCCGAAAAAAATGAATTTATCCGAGCTTATTCAGTGCCGGGGGCTACAACCGGGGCCTTTCATTGGTTTGGCCAATTTTCGCAGGACGCCAAAGATAATGTAGAATTTGCCAGGAAGAAACTACCGATGCCATTACTGGCCATGGGATCTGATCATTTTGCAGGTTCGTTTTTAGCAGCGCATTGTAAATTGGTTGCAACTGATGTACATGAGGCAATCATTAAAGATTCTGGCCACTGGGTGGTTCAGGAACAAACTGCACAGGTGCAAAAAGATCTTTTGGATTTCTTTTTAAACTAATAAGCAACCCTACTGGAGATGCCGGTTTAATTTAAAACTGGCATCTCATTTTAACGAATGCCCCAACCTACATTTTAAAAGCATAAATATTTTACGCAGAGCTTTTATTGTATCTTAAAGCGGCGGTAGGAAAAATTGAGATTACAATTGTTTTTTCAGCAGCAAGCTGCGATCTGGCAACATACTTTGGGCCATATTTGATTATCGCTTATTTTATTATTAACTATTTTTACAAAAGGTATATCTCCCGGCGCAAATGTATAAAGCTATATTTTTATTATTGATACTATACCTTTTCGCGATTCCGTGCCGGGGGCAGATCCTCAATGAGCATGACCTTCGAAACAATATCCGCTTAGCGAAAAAAAGTGTGGCGGATACTAATCAGTTAAAAAAACTCGGTGAAATTGGATTCTACTTTTTTAACCAGGCAGGAAACAATAAAAAAAAGATGGATACTGCATTGACTTATTTTAAGAACGCGCTTAATTTAAGCCAGCAGTTACATAAAACTGACGGCAAATACAGTATTGATAAAACTACTACCTATCTGGGCATGGTCTATATCGCCTTAAAAAACAGGGATAGGGGAAAGCAGCTTTATATGAAAGCGATTAGTAATTTTCATATGAAGCGACAAGTGGCATTCGAAGCGCGGACCTGGTATAAGCTGGGTTTATCTGCCATACAATACAGAATCGGTTATGATTCGTCTGCGCGTAATAGTTTAGCACTTGGCATTGCGAGTTATAAAAATGCCATAAAAATATACCATAAACTAAACGAAACCTCCGCCGAAATTAATGTTCGATACTCCCTTGCCGACGCATATTTTTTGTCTGATCATTCCGATTCATCTGAAAATGAATGTCTCGATATAATAAAAAACTACCAGTTTTCTGGCCGGAAAGAAATTTCGGGTGCCTTTATGTTGTTATCAACCCGAAACAGATATGAAGGTAACTACAATATAGCTCTACCTTATATTTTAAAGGGTATTGAATATTTGAAAAAAACGAATGACACCCTGAGCCGGGAAAGTTTTTACGGCGAATTAGCCTTAGTTTACCAGGAGCTTGGTCAAACCGAAAATAGTATCATTTGGTATCGTAAAACCATACAATTGAGGGAAAGAGTTCCAGGTTATTCCCAAACTTCCATCTTCCGGACTGTAGGATTCGTGGTACAGGGGCTTATAAAACAAAAAAAAATAAATGAAGCTTTAAATGAAATTCTTGCCGCAGAAAAACGACACCCACCCGAAAGTGATTTTATAAAAGGCACCATTGCCGAAATTAAAGGGTATTGTTACGAAGCGCAAAAAAACTTTCCCCTTGCCGAAAAGAACTATCTGGATATGATCAGGTTAATTACACCGGGACAAGACGAAAGTGTTTTTCTTTATATAGCCAGACTGGATATCGCTAAGTTTTATGTTCAGCAAAAAAAATATAAAAAGGCAAATCTTTACCTGGATGGACTGGCAGGTAAACGTTTTTTTGCATCCTACGAAAGAGATCTTCAATTCCTTTGGTATAAAATAGATTCGGCCAAAGGAGACTATCTTTCTTCTTTAAATCATCTTAGAAATTACAAAGCTACAAGCGACTCACTTTTTAGCATCATAAAAAACAAGCAAATAGCCGAAATTCAGATCAAGTACGAAACAGACCAAAAGGAGAGGGACATTAAGCTGTTAAAAAAAGATGGTTTATTGCAGCGCGAAAAGGTAATAAGGTCTGAAAATATGCGGAACATTACTCTTGGGGGACTTGTGTTGCTGATATTATTTATTGGGTTATTATATAACGGTTACAGGCTTAAACAGCGCAATAATGTATCGCTTAACCAACTGCTAAATGAAAAAGACAGGTTATTGCGAGATAAGGAATGGCTCATTAAAGAGATCCATCACCGGGTGAAAAATAATCTACAGATTGTTATGGGGCTGCTGCAGCGCCAGTCGGCTTATATCAATAATAATGAAGCATTAGAGGTTATCAAAAACAGTGAGAACCGTATGCATTCCATAGCATTGATCCATCAAAAGCTCTATCAGTCTGAAAGCTTGGACCTTATCAGCATGCCTGAGTACATTGACGAGTTGATCAGCTATTTGAAAGATAGTTATGATCTAGGCAATCGGATACATTTTGAAAAGCAAATTGATGTAATTAAACTCGATGTAGCGCAGGCAGTGCCTCTGGGGTTGATTTTGAACGAAGCAATTACAAATGCCATTAAATATGCCTATGCAAGCGATGAAACGGGAATAGTAAAAATTGCTTTAAAACGGATGAGCGATGGTTTTAATTATCTAACGATAATTGATCATGGCAAGGGCTTACCGGCGGGTTTGGATTCAGAAAATATTGGCACCCTCGGACTAAACTTGATGAAAGGCTTAAGCAAGCAATTAGGTGGCAAACTTAAAATTGAAAATTTCAACGGTGTGATAGTGAAAGTTTCCTTTAAAACGGAAAGCGCCGCCAGCTACAATATGTGATATAAATTTACAAGTGCATAACTTACAATGATTTATATAACATTATGGGCTTGGAGAATTTGCTACGGTTAATTGTAACTTTTGTTCCTTTAAAAAATAATGCTTCATAATGGGCCCTGAGATAATCATGGTAACTACCGTCATCACAACCAGGCCCTCAAACACAGGTTCGCTTATTATTTTTGCCTGCAGGGCCAATAAACCCAGCACAATTTCCTGCGATCCCCTTGCATTCATACCAAATGCTACTGCTATGGATTCATTTTTGCTCATGCCGCTCATCGCGCTGCCAATACCTGCACCTATGAGTTTGGCCAGGCAGGCAATAACCAGGATAATAAGTACTACTTCCAGGTTAAAATTGGCTATAAAATTTAATCTTAATCCTACGGAGGCGAAAAAGAGCGGAGCCAATACGTTAATGGTAAATTGATGTAGCACATGTTTATGTTTTTCCGTAAAATATTCAGAATCGTTGATGCCAACACCAACCAGGAAGGCGCCAAATATACCACGCACTCCAAGTCCTTCGGTAATGCATGCGCTGATGAGGCAAAGACAAACGGCCATAGTAAGTACCCGGCCTGGCTTTTCGCCCTTGCCGGCAATTGCCAATAGTTTATGTATAAGCCAACGGCCGCCTGTTAACATGAAAATTGCATAAAGTATAACTATGCTTACCGACCAAAATGAGGCTTCGCCTTTGCCAACGTTCATGAGTTGGATAATAATGGAGAATAGTATCCAGCCCAGAAAATCATCAACCATAGCAGCAGTTAATACAATGTTGCCTATGCGCGTGTTAAGAATATCCAGGTCGAGCAGTATTTTAGTAATCACCGAAAGCGCAGTAATGGAAAGCGCTGTTCCGAAAAATAACGAGGTGACTAATTGGTTATTAAAGCCATTGGCAAAATGACTTTGGTACAGGAACCATACTGCTGCAAAACCAATAGCAAAAGGGAATATAATACCCGTAAGACTTATGCTGATAGCTTGTTTGCCGTTCTGCCTTATCTGTTTCAGATCTACTTCAAAGCCGGCAATAAACATGAGCAAAATAATGCCAATATTGGCAATACCATCAAACGCTTCAAAAGCATGAGGGGTAGACAGGAAGATATCTTTAAAAACAGATGGGAATAATAATCCCAGCAAGGTGGGGCCAACAATGATACCCGCGAAAATTTCGCCAATAATAGCTGGTAGCTTATACCTGCGGCATAACTCGCCTAACAACCTCGCCGGGATCAGTATAATCAAAAGAATGAGCAGGAAATGAATTATCTCCGATGAGTTAAGTTTCGAAACCATGTTTAAAGAAATTATTGCAGGTTTTCTTTTACCTCAATTCGTAATTGATGAGTATTAAAAACATGCGAAAAGGGCTGTACGCTTTTTGTTAAAAACACACTGCCTCCAATTACACTGTGGTGGCCAATTACCGTACGGCCACCTAAAATGGTACTGCGGGCGTAAATAACTACATTATCCTCAACAGTAGGGTGCCGTTTGGTTTCGGATAATTCCTTACTCACCTGCGCGGCACCTAAGGTTACACCCTGGTATATGGTTACATGCTTGCCAATAATGCTGGTTGCGCCAATAACAATTCCGGTACCGTGGTCAATACAAAAAGGTACGTCGATTGTAGCTTTTGGATGAATATCTACCCCGGTTTTGCCATGCGCGTGCTCCGATAATATCCGGGGTAAAATAGGTATAGCCAACCGGGTAAGCTGGTGTGCTATACGATAAACCGCTATGGCGTAAAAGCCCGGATAAGATACAATTACCTCATGTACGCTGGTGGCGGCAGGGTCTTTTTCATATATCATGGAAGCATCCTGCCGCAGATCCTGGTAAATTTCATTCAATGAATCATAAAATAAAATAACCGCTTCCTCAATATCAATATCATTGGGATCGAGATAACTTAACAATATATTTTCAAGATCTATCTGGTTCTTTTTAAGATGACCGCCATAGATTGATAGTTTATTGGCATGGTTATTTGGAAACAGGAATTCAAAAAGATCAGATAACCAACCAACACATTGCCTGATCTTCGGTGTCGCTTCCCATTCAGCTTTATGGGTTTGATATAGCGATTGTATAAAGCTGTCAAATTTATCGTCTTTCATACCGGTATATTATCGTTTAAGGCTATGAAGGGTGTTCACCAGCAAATCAATTTCGGCACAGGTATTATAAAATGCCAGCGAAGGCCTAACTGTGCTTTCAACGCCAAACCTCCTAAGAATAGGCTGTGCACAGTGATGACCAGACCGTACGGCTATACCCTGTTGGTTTAAAGCTGCGCCTATCTCTTCGGTTTTGTAGCCATCTAATACAAATGATAAAACACTAGCTTTATCCGGGGCAGTACCTATCAGGCGTATTCCCTTTACTTCTCTTAACAATTGGGTTGCATAAACCAGTAAATAATGTTCGTATTGCGCTATAAGCGGCATCCCTAAACGACTTACATAATCAATTGCCGCACCCAGGCCAACTGCATCAGCAATATTACCGGTGCCAGCCTCAAAGCGGCCGGGGGCATCATGGTATTGGGTATGCTCAAAAGTTACATCTTTGATCATGTTGCCACCTCCCTGCCAGGGTTGGGTTTCATTTAATAAATCTTCTTTACCATAAAGTACGCCGATACCCGTAGGCCCAAAAACCTTATGGCCCGAGAATACAAACCAATCGGCATTTAAGGCCTGTACATCAACAGGCATGTGCGATACGGATTGAGCGCCATCTACCAGTACTTTAGCCCCGGCCAGGTGAGCAAGGTGCACAATTTGCGCGGCCGGCGTTACTGTGCCCAAAGCGTTTGATACCTGGGTAAATGACACCAATTTGGTTTTGGGCCCGAGGAGTTTTACATATTCATCTATCAATACCTGCCCGTCGTCATCCACAGGAATTACTTTTATTTTTAGGCCCTTTTTAGCAGCTAACTGCTGCCATGGAACAATATTGGCATGATGTTCCAGGTGGCTCACAATAATCTCATCGCCCGCATGCAGGTTTTGCTCGCCCCAGCTTTTGGCCACCAGGTTAATGGCTTCGGTTGCGCCACGAACAAATATGATCTCGTTTATGGAACCGGCATTTAAAAAAGTTTGTACCTTTTTGCGTGCGCCTTCATAAGCATCGGTAGCCCTTGCTGCCAGTTCATGTGCAGCACGGTGGATGTTGGAGTTTTCGTGTTTATAAAAGTAGCTGATGCGGTCAATTACCTGCTTAGGTTTTTGAGTAGTTGCCGCATTGTCAAGCCATATCAGCTGTTTTCCGTTCACCTGTTCCTGTAATATGGGAAAATCGCGCCTAACCAGGTTTACATCAAACGGCGGACTGATGATATTGCTGACGCCTGCCTGTTTAACTTTTCCCTGGTCTGATTTTACCGCAGGTAAGCCATGTTTATCAGATAAAAAGTAAAACGGTATTTCGGTAGCAGCAGGTGCACCGGTAAATGGCAAAGCGTTTGAAGGCCCCGATGTATTAATGTTGCTCAATATTTTCTTTAGCTCGATATCAAAGGCCTGGTCCTGCTGGTAAGGTAGCTGAAACAAGCCGTCGGGGGCAAAAGAAAGTTGCTCAACCGGGAACCTTTGCTTTAAGAGAAAATCTGGTATAAGATCTGTTTTTACCAAATAAGAGTCATAACTAAAACCAGGTCGCACCGGCAATTGATCGCCAAAAGCGGTGGGGGTACTACCAGAAACAGGTGCCGACGAATTAGGATGATTACTTAAATTAGGATCTGCAAAACTGGTTTGCGGATCCTTTAGGTTAACAGCATTATTCTGGTTAATGGCAGATGGCGCAATACCACCACCTCCAATTGTACTTGAAGGAATGGAGTGTATAGGCGTATTTACCTGTTGGGGCGGACTAAACAAGCCTTCATCACCTATATTGCCGGGTAATAAAAAAGGCTCAGGAGCTTGTTGCACAGGTAATTGGTTTACTAAGCCACCAAGTCCTGATTTAAAAAACTGATTAGCCAGTTGCTCCAGTTCCTGCAGGTTAAGTAAGTTATCCGGATTAATATTTGTACTCATGGTAATTGCTTAAATCAACATCTTCTAAAACGGCAATAGCATCATCAACCAAAACGGCTAAAGAGCAATAAAGCGAAACCAGGTATGAGGCAATCGCTTTGTTATTGATACCCATAAAACGGACAGATAAACCTGGTGACTGCTCGCCCGGAAGACCAGGTTGAAACAAGCCTACAACGCCCTGGCGGCTTTCGCCTGTCCTTAACAGGATGATCTTTGATTTATTATTTACGATAGGCAGTTTATCTGAAGGAATAAGCGGGATTCCTCTCCAGGTAATAAATTGCGATCCGAATAGTGAAACCGTTGGCGGTGGTACACCCCGGCGGGTACATTCACGGCCAAAGGCGGCAATAGCTAATGGGTGCAAAAGGAAAAAGCCGGGCTCTTTCCACACTTTGGTTATCAGTTCGTCCAGATCATCGGGGGTGGGAGGGCCCAGCCTGGTTTTAATTTTTTGTGATGGCGAAATACTGCTCAGTAGCCCGTATTCGGGGTTATTGATAAGTTCGCTTTCCTGCCTTTCTTTAACTATCTCAATAGTAAGGCGCAATTGCTCGCTGATCTGGTTATAAGGCTTACTATACAGGTCAGATACACGGGTGTGTACATCCAGTACCGTATTTACAGCACTCAGGTTGTATTCCCTGGGATTTTCCTCATAATCCACAAAGGTTGATGGCAGTTCACGTTCATCGCGCGAAGAGCAATCCACTTCTACATTGTTTGCATGTACCACCTTATTTAACCGATAAACGCCCGATTCAACCGGGATCCAATTGAGTAAATGGGTTAACCACCGTGGCGTAATAGTTGATAATTGTGGAACGGTACGGGTTGCTACCGCTAACTGCCTGGCGGCTACATCACCAAGGGCCGTTTGTTTTGCTTTTTGCTCTGCCATTTTTTAGATAATAGGAGTGTGCTTTAAATAATGATTTTAATGTGCCGTAAAAACAGAATTACATGACATACAATTATAGTATATAAATTCTATAGATTTTATATACTATTGAATTTTATTACAAAAAATAATTTTTAAAGGAGTGCTGATACTATAGTTCAGCTATTTTAAGGTTGAAGAGATAGGGGACACAGCGTTAACTTCATGGTAATTAAATGGGGCTATTTAATTGTTAATGGATTTGGTAATCCGGTATTATTGCCTAAAAATGAATGCTTCAACACCTGCAATTTATTTGAAAAATAACAAAATGAAATAAATTATATAAAGTCTATAGGAATTATAGTTTTTAATATATATTTGCAACATCACGTTCTTTTATACTTATCCAGAAAAGACAGAGGGAAAGGCCCCATGACGTCTTGGCAACCTGTACCATGAATCTCAGATTTAGTAAAAGGTGCTAATTCCTGCTCCCGTTGGGAGGAAGATAAGTTGGTATAGAATTCTACAGGTATTCTCTCCGGCTCTCTTTTAGATAAGTGTAAAGAACATAAATAAACAACTAAATACATGAATACTTTTTCCCAATTACCTGCCAATATTTACAGATCGCTTCGTAATGATGTAACAATGTGTTGTTGATTTAATGTTCCTTTAAAGAACCGGCCTCAATTGCAAACTACCCACTATACATCACATTATTACAAATAGAATTTACCAAATGAATAAAGTAATACTTACCGCTTTAACAATTGTTATCAGCACCACTGCTTTTTCACAGATCCTTACACCGGTAAAATGGTCATATGCAGCCAAAAAGATTGATAATGAACAAGCCGTAGTATTTATAAAAGCTACCATTGATAAAGGCTGGCACATTTATTCGCAGCATCTTGCCGATGGCGGACCTATAAAGACTTCACTAAAGTTTGAAAAAAACGACAACTACATTTTAGTGGGTAATACAACCGAGCCCAAGCCAGTAAGCAAGTATGAAAAATCGTTTAGCATGAACGTGCAGTATTTTGAACAGGCAGTTATATTTCAGCAAAAAGTAAAACTTAAATCGGGCCAGGCATCGGTTAGCGGCACGGTAAATTTTATGGCATGTAACGACAAGCAATGTTTACCGCCAGATGATGTGGAGTTTAATATACCCGTAAAATAGTATCGTATATAATCAAAATACTTAATTAGTAAGCAGTGCAATAGCCACCAATTGATCTGCAGAATTACAAACTAATACCATGAAACCAAGATCAAATTTATTCACTAAAGCCCGCAAACAGAATGGTGGCACCCTTTTCTGTTGTTATTGCCATTGTTAAAAACGTAGTTACGTTTCCGGTTTTTAAATCTTAATCAAGATATACATCCTGGCTGTACTAAGTGCGTTGCTTTGCTATGGTGGTAAATCAGGCGTGTGCTGTGCAGTCCAGGATGTATATCATTTTACAAGATAAATAATTACTAAAAACATAAAGAATTAAAAAATATTCTATTAAGTCTATAGATTTTATTGTATTTATCATATTTATTGCTACCTTTACACCATTCTAATTAACCCCACCATTAATTAGTTGATTTATAAAGAATAAGGGAGAGGAAGTCTCGATGATCTTATAGCAACTTTTCAGAAACCTGAAATAAGTGCTAAACTTTTTTCGGTAGCAATTATGCGCCGGAATATAAATTAACTAAAAGTCATGAACACATTTAACAGTCATTACCCACAGCCACAACCCGCAGCCATCAAACGATGTTGTTGTATGGTTCAGTATGTTTTCTGGTTTTAAAAACCAGGCACCTTAAAAATTTATAGCGTTTTTTCAAAGGCTTGTTAAGCCCAATGGAATACTTATGTCCAAATTTTCAGGCATCGCATCAATCAACAATAATTAAAACTTATACAAATGAACACTACAAACTACTTAACCAAAACAAGGCTGCTATCGGCCGCTTTACTGCTTAGTGGGGTTACGATATTATCGGCCCATGAAACCCCAAAGCCTAAGTTTATAAAAGAAGGTAAATGGCGCGGTGAATTCACCGTAAGCGAATCAAAAGTACCTTTTAATTTCGAGCTGAAAGGCAAGGATGCCGAGCACGCTGTGTTTACGCTTATTAATGGTTCACGGAGGGATAATTTCCACGTAAAATCTGTAGGTACCGATTCAGTTTATATTAAAATGAACACCTATGATGCTGCGCTGGTAGCCAAAATTGAAGACGATGGTTCGCTAAGCGGCGAATACCGTAGCCTGGTACCGGGTTTCAGGGGCAATTCTTTACCATTTACTGCAGAATATGGTAAAACCTACCGCTTTGTAGAACCCGGCAAAGATGTAGCCCCTAAAGCGGATTTGACCGGTAAATGGGAAATCAAAACCTACAGTAAAGAGGCTGTTCCTGCATCTATAGCCTTATTGAAACAAAAAGGAAACAAGCTTACCGGCGTAGTGATGACTGTAGTTGGTGATACCCGCGAACTGGAAGGTACTGTTCAGGGCGATGAATTTGCACTGAGTGGTTTTACCGGCCCAAGTCCGTTCATCATAAAAGGCAAGATCAACGCCGACGGCTCTATCAGCGGTGAAGAAGGCTTCGGCATCTATAAAAATCTGAAGTTCGATGCTGCTAAAAAAACAGAGGTGGAATTGCCTGATCCTTATAAGCTTACATTTTTGAAAGAAGGCTATAAAAAACTTGATTTTTCTTTCCCGGGGATAGATGGTAAACAGGTGTCTCTCAGCGATAACAAATACAAAGGTAAAGTAGTGATCGTAGAGATTATTGGTACCTGGTGCCCTAACTGTACCGATCAAACCGTGTTCCTATCTCCATGGTTCAATAAAAACCATCAACGTGGTGTAGAAGCCATTGCATTGGGTTTTGAGCAGAAAGACAGCCTGGAATATGCCAAATACACATTAGGTAAGCTGAAAGAAAAATACGAGATCAATTATGATATCGCTTTTGGCGGCCTGGCCGATAAAAAGCTGGTATCGCAGAAGCTACCTGCATTGAATAAATTTATCGCTTTCCCAACCACCATCATCATTGATAGAAAAGGTGATGTAAGGGAGATCTACACCGGCTATACAGGTACGGTAACGGGTAAATACCACGAAGATTACGAAAAGAAATTTAATAAACTGTTGGACGAACTTATCGCTGAACCGGCCCCGGAAACAGCGGCTATTGCAGATCCATCAACCCATCCAGGAAACTAACATTAACTGATCCTATAATTTATCAAATGAAAACTATCAATTTAATTACCTCATTCAAATGCCTGTCTGTAGGTTTATTGTTTAGCGGTGCAGCAGCATTAGCCGCGGATAAAAATCCGCCTGTGAAATTTATTAAGCAAGGTGTATGGCGCGGTGTATTTACCGTTGCCGAAACCAAGGTTCCTTTCAACTTTGAATTAAAGGGTAAAGACGCGGAGCACGCGGTATTTACGCTGATTAATGGCAGCCGCCGGGACAACTTTCATGTAAAGCAGATTGGCAGGGACTCTGTGTTTATCAAAATGAATACCTATGACGCCGCCCTGGTTGCTAAAGTGGAAGATGACGGAACGTTAAGCGGTGAATACCGCAGCCTGGTACCGGGCTTCCGTGGTAATTCTCTGCCTTTCACTGCTGAATATGGAAAAACTTACCGTTTTGTTGAACCCGGAAAGGATATTGCCCCGACGGCGAACCTAACCGGAAAATGGGAACTGAAAGTTTATTCAAAAGACCAGGTGCCTAACAAAATAGCTGTTTTGAAACAAACAGGCAATAAACTTACCGGCGTAATTATGCAGGTAACCGGCGATAGCCGCGAATTGGAGGGTACCGTTCAGGGGAATGAGTTCGAATTATCCGGCTTTACAGGTCCGAGTCCAAAGATATACAAGGGCAAGATCAATGCTGACGGTACATTAAGCGGCGAAATTGGTTCCGGTATTTATGATAACACAAAGTTTGATGCTGTGAAGGACGATAAAGCAGAATTGCCAGATCCGTATAAACTAACCTACCTTAAAGAAGGTTACAAAAAGCTGGACTTTACTTTTCCCGACCTAAATGGAAAACCAGTATCGCTTAGCGATGATAAGTATAAAGGCAAAGTAACCATTATTGAAATTGTAGGTACCTGGTGCCCCAACTGTACAGATCAAACGGTATTCCTTTCGCCATGGTTTAATAAAAACCACAGCCGTGGGGTAGAAGCCATTGCTATTGGTTTTGAGCAGAAAGATAGCCTGGACTATGCCAAATATACTTTAGGCAAGCTGAGAGATAAATACAATATCCAGTATGATATCGTTTTCGGCGGCTTAGCTGATAAAAAGCTAGTATCGCAAAAACTGCCTGCACTAAACAAATTTGTGGCATTCCCTACCACCATCATTATTGACAGGAAGGGCGATGTGCGTGAAATATACACAGGCTACACAGGCACTGTTACCGGTAAATATTACCAGGATTACGAAAAGAAATTCAACAAATTGTTGGATGAATTGATTGCCGAACCGGCACCTGCCAGCGCAGGTAATGTTACAGGTACCGATCAAAAAGAACTCAAAGGAAAATAAACTAAATTAAATCCCGGTAAGGGGTAACAGCTTTACCGGGTTCACTAAAACAAGTAAACAAACCACCATGACTAAATTATCAGGCGCTGTATTATTTACAGCATTCGTATCGCTAACCGCGTTTACACCATCAACTATTAAAAGTGTTAAATTAACTAAAGGCAGGGCTGCCACCATCAAAACCGTTACATCAAATAGAAAATTAAAGATATCAACCTTTAAAGTCGATAATGAAAGCAGCAAACTTACCTGGGCCGCAAAAAAAGCTACAGGCGATCATAACGGCGAAGTAAAAGTAAGCAACGGCAACTTTGCCATTGAAAATAATGCGCTTAAAGGTGGCAGCTTCGATATCGACCTTAATACCATCACCGATGCTGACCTTACCGACCAGGCATCAAACGATAAATTGGTTAGTACTTTAAAAAGTGAAACTTTTTTCAATACAGAAAAATTCCCTAAGGCCAATTTTGTGATCTCATCAGCCACAAAAACTACAGGAAACCAATACGAAGTAAAAGGTAAGCTTACTATAAAAGGGATCACCAATGATGTGAGCTTCCCGGCAACGGTAACAGTTAGCGGCAAGAAGCTGGCTGCTACTGCAAAGATCACTATCGATCGTACCAAGTACGATATCAAATTCCGCTCAAAAAACTTTTTTGAAAACCTGGGTGATAAGGTGATCTACGATAATTTTGATTTAAACGTAAACCTTAACGCCAGCGCGCAATAAGCTTTTACTGAGCTAACAAATTTTAAAGATCTGATAAAATTATAGTCACCATTTTAGGTGGATGGCCATTGTTTTGACTAAAAATAGCATTTAAAAACTCGCGTAAAGTTTAGAAACGGATCAGCAGCCGGGGTGCATTGGGTACCCCGGCAAAGATCCGGACAGACTTATCGGCAGCAATATGAATGCATAAGGATATGAAAAAAGGAAATATACTTCTGGTTATTATAGCTATCAGTACATTGATAAGCTTTATGAGTTTTGTGGGCACTAAAGATGATGTGCAAACCAAAGAGCAATTGGGCGAAAAATTATTTTTTGACCCGATACTATCTGGTGATAATACCATCAGCTGCTCCTCATGCCATAAACCGGAGTTTGCATTTGCCGATACCGCTACGTTTAGCATTGGCATAAAAGGTAACCTTACTTCAAGAAACTCACCCGGATTAACTAATCTTTCGGGCCGGCCACACCTTTTTTGGGATGGACGCGCTTCTTCGCTGGAAGAACAGGCTCTAGGGCCTATCACATCGGCTACAGAAATGGGGCTTCCAATTGAAGATGCCGTAAAGAAATTAAATGAAAACAAATACTACGCTGATGCATTTCAAAAGATATTTAAATCAACACCCACCAAAGATAATCTGTTGAAGGCCATCGCCTCCTTTGAGCGGACGCTTGAAACCTCAAACAGCCCATATGATCGTTATATTAATGGCGATGATAACGCCTTAACTGCATCTGCAGCCCGTGGTCGACTCTTGTTTATTGGTAAGGCCAATTGTAACAACTGCCACTCGGGCGAAGATTTTACGGCCGATAGGTTCAAAAGCATAGGGCTATACAATGGTAAAGATCTGAATGATCCGGGCCGTTCAAAGATCACTAACAACAAAACGGAAGATGGCGAATTTAAGATACCGAGCCTGCGCAATGTTGCAGTTACCGCTCCTTATATGCACAACGGAAAGTTTAAAACGTTAAAAAGTGTGGTTGAATATTATAACAATCCATCTCTTGTTGTTAAGGATGGCATCAACCGCGACCTGTCGTTAGATAAGCCTTTGAATTTGAATGACGGAGAAATAAACGATATAGTTGAATTTTTGAAAGCACTTACCGACGATCGTTTTAATCAGAAACTCGCCTCAAACTGAAATAATTCCCCCTTTAAATAATTAATTAATCACGGACATCGATTGTGTATGCAGGGCAGAAAAAATACCTGCTGTAGCCACTGCTTTGTCTAAAACTATTGTAAAATGAAGAAAATTGTACTCCTGCTTATATTTTTCAGCCTGGCTTACGGGCAAAATATATTCGCACAAAAACGAACGGTTAGCGGAATAGTCACCGCTGCCGATGATAAAGCCCCTTTACCGGGTGTATCTATACGCATCAAAGGATTAAATGAAGGCGCGGTTACCAAAGCCGACGGTACTTTTAGTATCGTAGTACGCAATGGCAAGTACCTGGTGTTTTCATTTTTAGGATATGAAAGCCAGGAAGTAGAGATTGACGGACTAAAAGAGTTTAAAATAGTGCTTAAGCCTGCAGGTAATGATCTTAACGAGGTGCAGATCATCGGCTCGCGTAATGCCAACCGCACCAACCTTAATTCGGCTTCGGCTGTCGATATTATCGATATCAAGCCTTTGCTGGAATCTGCCCCGCAGGTGAGCGTAACGCAGCTGCTGCAATATATTTCGCCGTCGTTCCACTCCGTTAACGGAAGTAATGCCGGTGATGCCGGGTCGGCACTTAGTTTAGCCCAGCTTCGCGGTCTGGGGCCCGACCAGGTATTGGTTTTAGTAAATGGCAAGCGCAGGCATAAAAGCGCAAACGTTAATTATGGCGGCCTGGGCAATGGATCAACCGGGTACGATTTAAATTCTATACCATCAGGTTCTATTGATAGGATCGAGATCCTGCGCGACGGCGCAGCTGCTCAATATGGATCTGATGCGATTGCCGGCGTGATCAATATCGTACTTAAGAAAAAAACGGATGACCTGGCGGTTAATACCTCAGGAAGCACCCGCAGGCGTGGTGACGGCGCAACAACGCGTACCAGCGTAAATTATGGTGTTGGCTTAGGCAGTACAGGAGGTTATATTAATGCCACTGCTGAATACGCAACGCAGGCCATCGCGTTGCCAGCAGGAAGAGCCAATGCCGGATTATATAACGGGCCCATTTATGGCGGCGGTGCAAATACGCGCGCTTATGATGCTATTTATACTAAGGAAATTGATGATGCCATTTTAAAAAGCCGCGGTATTGACCGTCATTTTTTTGATCAGCGTGGCGGCGGGTCCAATGCAGGCCAGGACGCATTGTTGTTTTTCAACGCTGGCTTTCCATTAAATAAAACCACAGATATATACGCATTCGGTGGTATCAGCAGTCGTAACTCTCAGTTTACCGCCGTTTACCGTTTACCCGGATGGACATCGCGGAACAATAACTTTATTTACCCGGATGGTTTTTTACCGGCCATGGAAAATAACATTGTTGACGGTTCGATAGCTGTGGGTATAAAAGGCAAGGTTGGCGATTGGAATGTAGATCTATCTAACGTATTTGGAAAAAATAGTTTCACCAACCGGGTGGATAATTCATTAAACGCCAGCCTTGGATTGAAAAGCCCGACCAGCTTTGATGCGGGCAGATATAACGCAGGCCAAAACACCACAGGGCTCGACTTTAGCCGCTACTTTGAAAAGGTTTTAAAAGGGTTAAACGTAGCCTTTGGCGCGCAGCATCGGATAGAAAGCTTCCAGATCATAGCAGGCGAGGAAGGCTCTTATTCCAAGGCAGACCAGCGCACTATTGTGGATGTTGATACTACCGTTGGTGGCATTCCTTACTTATCAAATGCTGGCGTAACTTCGCTGAACGGCCTCGCCGCCGGTTCACAGATCCACCTGGGCTTCCGGCCCGAGAATGCGGTGAACGTCAGCCGTTCTGTAACCGCCGGCTACGCTGATGTGGAACTGAATGTAACCAAAGCATGGCTGATATCAGGTGCTGGCCGTGCAGAATATTTTTCCGATTTCGGCAATGTGTTTACCTGGAAAGCTGCCACCCGTTACAGTTTTGCCAGGTGGTTGAATATCCGTGGATCGGCCAATACAGGCTTCCGGGCACCAGACCTGGCACAATCTTATTACACCTCAGTTTCTACTACGTTTCAGCAGGGCAGGGGAGTTGATATTTTAACAGCATCTAATCAAAGCGCGGCGGCAAGGGCATTGGGTATCCCTAAATTAACGCCCGAAAAATCAAAAGGATACGCGCTGGGCCTTACCTCGGCACCCGGCAGTAATGTAGAACTAACCGTGGATGCCTACCTGATCAAGATTGATAACAGGGTAGGTAATACCGGCAACTTTACCTCCACTGATGCCAATCTCCCGGCAGATGTTAAAACTCTTTTCCAACAGACAGGCGCGGCGCAGGCAAATTTCTTTTATAATGAATTCAGCACCCGTACCAGGGGTATTGAATTTACTGGCAGCTACAAGGTATTGTTAGATAAAGGCAATATCAACTTCCTTTTCGGCGGCAATTTTTCCAAAAACGAGGTGACGAAAGTAAATACTCCAAAGGGATTAGAAGCGTATAAGAATGTTATACTAAGCCCGGGAGAAAGGGCAAGGGTTACCACTAATATCCCAGCACAAAAGATCAATCTTCAGGGCATTTATAGTTTGGATAAATTCACCTTCTTACTGCGCACCGTTTACTTTGGTAAGGTAACTACCGCATCGCTGCTGAGCGCTGCCGATCCGCTTAACCCTGTTTACTTTTACCAGAACCTGAAACCAATCTGGGTGACAGATCTATCCATAGGCTATAAATTCACAGCCAAACTACAGGCTACCGCCGGTGTAAACAACGTGTTCAATATCGTTGGAGATTATACCGATCCATCCATAGCTGGTTTACGCAATCCTACCGTTGTTGGTATCCAAAACGGCAGCGCGGGCATCCAGCCATTTATTAAACTATCTGCTCATTTATAAGCTGCAAATCATGAATAACAATTATAATAAAATATACAGGTTGGCGCTAAGGCCGACACCATACAAGTTAACTTTACTGTTTGCGGGCATATTATTATTGGCCTCTTCCTGCAAAAAAACAGATTACCTGAACATCAACGATGCCAATAGACCCGCGCTTGCTGCTCATATCAGCTTTGTAAATGCAAGGCCGGTAAATGCAGGTATCCAGTTTTGGACTTATACCACACAGGTAACCAAAGCCGCTGTAGCCGTAAATGCCAAAACAGATTACCTTGATACCCAATTTGGCGATGTGCAGATCAATTTTACGGAGGGTACCAACACCTCATACAAAGCATCGCGCCAGTTTGGCAACAGTGCCGCTTTTACAACAACAGGCGGCCCTAACGGGCCTATAGCCGCTTACTATCATACTGTATTCGCAGTGAAAAACACCAAGGCTACTGCCGATTCGCTCATCCTGTTTTATGACGACCTGAGTGCGCCGGCTGCCGGCAAAGCCAAAGTAAGATTTGTGCATCTGGCACCCGGCAATGCCGCCGTTGATTTTGGAATAGCCGGGCAAACCGCCTTGTTTACCAATACAGTATATGGTCGCGCCGGTGGATCAGTTCTTTCCGGAACAGGATATAACGCATGGTCGCTTGGGCCCTTTGTGAGTGTTGACGCTGGCACGGTTAATTTTTCTGTCAGTAAATCTGCAGATCATTCAGTCGTGAACATACTAAATGATAAGTTAAGTAATGTTGCTTTAGCATCCGGTAAAATATATACCATTTATATCAACGGAACACCCGGCAGCACAGCTATTGGCGCTACTATCATTACCCATAATTAACAAAAATACAGCACAAATAGCAGTGATTTAATAGATGTGCCGATGAGGCCGTCCCGGTTTTGGCCGGGCGGCTTTATTTTTTAATCAATCAATTTATAATTCAACATCATCATAATGAAAAATAGTAGTCGTAGAGAATTTATAGAAAATACCTTAAAGGCAACCGTTGCCATAGCCGTGACCGGTCCACTGATTTTAAATAGCGAAAACGCGTTAGCATCTCCCAAAAGCGCAGCAACCATACCTGGCGATGTGCTGAAGTTTGCACAGGTTCCGCTGGGCTTTGACTATAAAGCATTGGAGCCACATATAGATGCGCTCACAAACGAAATACATTATACTAAGCACCATGCCGCTTACATCAAAAATGTAAATGAGGCCATTGGTGCCGAAAAGCTAACCTTTACTACCGAAAAGGAATTTTTTGATCACGCTTCGCAGCTGTCGCCCAAAGCACGTAATAACGGCGGAGGTGCCTGGAATCACAATTTTTTTTGGCAAAGCCTTAAGCCAAACCCAACCGGGCCTGATGGCAGGATTAAAGATGCTTTGAATGCCGCATTTGGATCTGTTGAACAGTTCAAAGAACAATTTACAAAAGCCGCGCTAACCCGCTTTGGATCGGGCTGGGTATGGTTGGTAAATGTGAACGGTAAATTAACTATTGCATCTACCGGCAACCAGGATAACCCCTTATTTGATAATGCTGCGGTAAAGGGAGTGCCTTTACTGGCACTGGATGTTTGGGAGCATGCTTATTACCTAAAGTACCAGAACAGGCGTAATGAGTACATCGCCGGTTGGTGGAATGTAATTAACTGGAACGAGGTTAATAAACGATTGGGTTAATGAGAAATACAAATAATTTTGCCCACCTAGCCTGGAAATGGCACAATCGGGTTCTCTTAAGAACATTTATCGTTTATGGCGCTGTAACTATTATACCGCTTGTTCCTTCCTTTTACAGCCAGGACTTTGATGCAGGTTTTTCAGTGGCAAACTATCCCTGGAGATGGCTGGATGTGATTAGCCAAAATAATCCCTGGTTCTTCAGCAGCCAGGGAGGTAAAAACTATATTGGCTGGTTTATCACTTTGTTAATTTGTTTGGTTGCCGGTACCGTTTGGTTATTGGTTGAAAAGCAAATCAATAAGGATAAAAATGTAGCAGATCTCAATACCGGTGATGGAGGCCTTTATAACTGGTTCTTTATTTTAGTGAGATACCAGATTGTTTTAAGAATGTCGTGGTTTGCTATCGCCAAAGTATTCCCTGTTCAAATGCCTTTTCCAACCATCAGCCAGTTGAACACCAGTCTTGGCGATTTTACACCAGGAAAACTATATTGGCTTACAACCGGGGTATCTCCGTTTTTTGAGGTTTTCGCGGGCGTCTTTGAACTCACGGCCACTATTCTTATTCTTTTCAGGCGCACTACAACATTGGGGGCCCTAATGATGATCGCTATACTGCTTCCTATCTGGTTTGTAAATATTGGTTATGATGCCGGGGTGGAGCTTGCGAGCCTGCACCTGCTATTATTATCCCTATTGCTGCTTGCAAAGGATTCAACCAAATTCTGGCAGCTTCTTATCGAGCACAAAGAGGCGGCGATTAGCTATATCCGGCCGCCTATTTTTCCGCAGCAATGGAAGAGGGTGGGGCGCATTGCACTTAAAATTGGTTTTATTTTTATTTTTCTCGTTTACCGGGGTTATCATTACGGAAAGCTCTACGCAGCGGGTAAAACATTTAAACTGCCGTTGGATAATGGGGTAGAAAGCTTTACAGGGTTTTATAATGTGGATGAGTTTAGGATAAATAACCGATTTATCCCATATTCTCCTAACGATAGCCTGCGCTGGCAAAATGTAGTTTTTGAAAAATTCAATACCATCAGCATTAAAGTAGCCAGGCCTTTTAAACTTAACACACAAAATAAGATCCGTACTACCGAGTATTACGGTAACATAGGCAGGCTGTTTTATGGTTATGACGTCGATACCGTTAAACACGTATTCACATTGAAAAACCGCGCAGATACCAGTGAAAAGACCGTGTTGAATTATACGATCCCAAAGCCTGGCAGATTTATTTTAAAGGGATTAGATGGGCATAAAGATTCGGTTTATATTGAGCTCAATCGCGTTGATCGGCAATATCCGCTTGCTGTAAAAAGAAATACAAAGGTCGCAGGCGACTGATAAGCACTGGACTGGTATTAAAGGTTGTTCGATATAAGCGCCCTGCAAGGCTGAAAATTAGCAGCAGGTCTGCAGAGAATTAACAGGATGTTAGCCGGATATTGCCATTAAATAATCCATGTTTTGCCGGCCGCTGTAGGATTTTCCCGCTAAGCGGACTTGCTGCCCCTGGCTAATCCCTTGCAGTTTTACGGTTTCATGCCGGACTATGGCCTTGTCATCAGATAATAACTGGTAGGCGTATTCGGAAATGATCAGGTCGTTATCCAGCTCTTTGGTTTTGGCCTGGAGCCTGGAAGCGATATTGACGGGTAGCCCCATGACCGATAACTGGGGGCCGTTATCTAAGCCGAACTCGCCGACGAAAACTTTCCCGGCGTGTAAGCCTACGCCGATCTCAAGCGGGCCGCCGTAAAAGGGCTCGGTGTAAGCTTCATTGAAAAGGCTAACGGTTTGGAACATAACTTTAGCGGCCTGGTAGGCATGATCAACTGATTCTTTCAACCCGGTTTGTAAACCAAACACCACGTACAGGCTGTCCCCGGCAACTTCTACTACCCGGCCCCCGAAATTCTTCACTACCTGGTTGAACGTAGTGAATAAACGGCGAACAACCTGTATAACGGTTTGGCCTGGCTGTGCTTCCATCAGGGGGGTAAAGTTCCGGATATCCAGGAATAAGATCGCCAGTTCCCGTTCCTGGTCGGGTACAGTTGGCGCTGGGTTCTGGATTAAATAGTTCTGCTCCATGGTAGTATAGACGATTAAGCTTTTAAAACATTTTATGCGGTTACTCATAAGATCAGCTTGATGACAGGACGAAATTAACTGCAGGATGGGAGGGTTACCAGCATAATCTGGTTAACCGTTCCGGGAAACCGGTAAAAACCGGGATTGAATCGGTAAACGATTGAGCAAGCCACCTTATTTATAGTTTTGCTGGCCATTTCATCAAAGTGCTTACCAGGCAGGTATCTCGAAACTAATAGCCCTTCATTTCCTTTTTACTTCTCCGGATCTTTAAGGGGATCAATTTTTCTCCTTTCAGTACCTAAAAGCGTTCGGAACAGTGGAGTTTTGCACCTCATCTTGTACACCGATTACCAGGATTTGACTCATGTAACCGGCAAATTTGCCTTGCCGAATAGGCGGCATAACTAATCATGATACCATTTAAGACCACCCTTAGGCTACGATTATAAGTCAGCCCCGTCAGTGTCCGTTTCGCCCATCACTTTGCCTACTTCAGCTATGTTATCCTTATCGTTCCATCCATACGATACTAACTTTGCCTTAGAAAGCAGAACAGAAACAGTTAATAATTGAAATACAACAATAAATGAAGATGTTAAATAATATTGCCCGAATGGTAGCTACCGGAGTATTGATGATCCAAGTTGCTACCGCTGCCGCACAGGGCAATTCAAAAACTGACGAGAGTATACGGCCATTTAAGGTAAATATTTCCGATAGCGATGTCAGAGACCTTCGCCAGCGTATTACAGCTACCAAATGGCCAGGAAAAGAACTTGTAGAAGATGCCTCACAGGGCGCTAAGCTTGCCAAGCTGCAGGAGCTTGCCAGGTATTGGGGAACAGCCTATGATTGGAGAAAGGCGGAAGCTAAATTAAATGCTTATCCACAGTTTAAAACCAAAATTGATGGTGTCGATATCCATTTTATCCACGTCAAATCAAAACATAAAAATGCGATGCCGCTTATTTTAAGCCATGGCTGGCCCGGATCAGTTTTTGAATTTATAAATGTTATTGAACCGCTGACCAACCCGACCGCCTATGGAGGAAAAGCAGAAGATGCTTTTGATGTTATTATACCTTCATTGCCCGGATTTGGCTTTTCTGGCAAACCGGCCACGGAAGGATGGAATACTGACCGTATCGCGAAGGCCTGGATTGTGCTGATGGAACGGCTGGGATACAAGCGTTATGTCGCTCAGGGTGGAGACTGGGGCGCGGGTATTGTCCAAGCCATGGCACTGCAGGCGCCAAATGGCTTATTGGGTATTCACAGTAATTTACCGGCAACGTTACCTATTGAGGCAGCAATGGCTTTGGGAGGCAATACTATACCTGCCGGCTTTTCTGAAATGGAAAGTGCAGCTTTCCAACACCTTAACAATGCAATTAAGACCGGTGGGTTTATCTATAAAACAACAATGGAGCGAAGACCACAGGGAGTGAGCTATGGTTTAACAGATTCACCGATAGGGCTTGCTTCGTGGATTTTCTTACATCCCGGCTTCGATGACTGGTCTTATGGCAATGATCCCAAACAGCTGCCAACCAAAGATCAGGTGCTTGATGATATTTCGCTTTACTGGTTAACCAATACGGCTTCTTCTTCCGCCCAAATTTATTGGGAAAACCGAAACAATAGTATTATCAGTGCAAGTGTAATGAAATCTGACCAGATTACTATCCCGGTAGCGGTTACCACATTTCCGAACGACGTTTATGCTTCTCCGGAAAGCTGGGCACGCCGTGCTTATAAAAACCTCATCTATTACAATGAAGTTGACCGGGGCGGACATTTTGCCGCATGGGGAGAACCCCAACTGTTTGTTCAGGAGATGCGCGCAGCATTCAAATCCATTCGTTAATCCTAGTGGGAGCGGCGATGTCATTGGCTTACCCTCATTAGTTTTATTAATATATCTAATCCCTTTTAGTAAGCCCCATGAATTGTGTCGCCATTGCCTTTCAGGTAAATTCATTCTGTCATTTAACCACCTTAAATGTTGCTCATATCAAATGGCAGTTTCCTTATCCGTTTACCCGTCAGATCAAAAATGGCAGCCGTCAGTGCCGGTGCAAATGGTGGTAGCCCCGGTTCACCAACACCGCCGGCATTTGCATCATTCTCCATAATGTGTACCTCCACCAATGGCATATCATTGATTCTTGGCATTGGATAATTATAAAAATTTCGTTGTTCTACCAAACCATCTTTGAAGGTGATCTGATGAGTAGTAGCAGCACCAAGGGCCATCAATACCGAACCTTCTACCTGGGCATGGATGATATCGGGGTTTACGTACCAACCACAGTCTACCACCGCCCATACCTGATCAATTCTAATTTTCCCGTCGGCTTTTCGTGAAACTTTAACGATCTGGCCAACGGTGGTTGAAAAACATTCGGTAATCGCTACCCCGAATCCGTCGCCATTCTTTTTAGATTTCCAACCAGAAACTTCCTCTAATTTATCGATCAGTTTCTGTTCCCGCTCTTCCTTTAAATATGCCCTTCTGAAATCAAGAGGGTCTTTTTTTACGAGATGGGCCATTTCGTTAAGCAGGCTTTCAAAAGCAAAACCATTGGTAGAAGCATAAACCGACCGCCACCATACATTCGGGATGGGCGTTTCAAAAGGTATATCCGAGAAACTTATATGCTGGATGCTTTTATAATAAGGAGCAAGAAATCCTTCAGTAGTACTACGGTTGGGCTTATCTTTCGGTGCACCCTGCCAGTGCCCGATATTCTGCCCGGCCATTCTGAATTTGAGTGCACTGATTTGACCGTCCTGAATCGCACCCTGGCACCGGTAAGTTATCCCGGCCCTATAGGGGCCCTGTGTCATGTCGTCCTCTCTTGTCCATACTACCTGCACAGGCGTTCCGGTTTCTTTAGAAATTAAGCAAGCCTCATGCGGATAATCCATGAATGCTTTTCTTCCAAAACCTCCGCCTAAAAAGGTCATATTAACAATTACTTTTTCTTTCGGTAACTTGAACTGTGCGCAAATGTAATCCTGTACCCATTCTGGCGCCTGTATCGGTCCCCAAATCTCCAACTTGTCCGGTTGATAAAAAGCAACACAATTCAGTGGCTCCATTGCGCTATGTGATTGGTAAGGCGTTTCATAAACAACATCCAGCTTTTGAGTAGCAGCGCTTAATATCGAATCAGGATCACCCTGTTTTCTTGCGGATAAGCCTTCTTCATTATTGATAAGCTCGTTTTGCTTTTTATAAATGTCGGCGGTGTTCATGTGGTCAAATCCGCTGTCATCCCATTCAATCGTTAATGCTTTTCGACCCTGTATCGCAGCCCAGGTGCTATCAGCCACCACAGCAACACCATCCCTGAAAGTTTGAAATACTCCGGTTTGTATCTTAAACACTTTTTTTACGCCGGGAACTTTCAGTGCCGCACTGGCATCAAATGATTTGAGCTTTCCGCGCAACCGCGGGTTTCGCTCAACGACAGCGTACAACATGCCCGGGATTTTAAAATCCAGCCCGAATACAGCGACGCCATTCGTTTTCAAGGGGGTATCTTGTCTTGCCAGTGGTTTCCCGATCAATTTATAATCCGATCTGTTTTTCAACACGATATCTTTAGGAGCTTCCAGTTTTGATGCGGCTTCTACCAACTCACCGTAATGGAATTTTTTGCCTGAAGGACGATGTAGCACATGTCCTGACTGTGCATAACATTCTGATATTGGTACACTCCACTTTGCGGCAGCCGCCGAAATGAGCATTACACGCGCTGATGCTCCTAATTTAAGTAAATTTTTATAGGACCCACGAATGGTCGAACTGCCACCCGTTACCTGATTACCGTATTTCTCCCGGTTGCCCTGCGCAAAGCGGATATTGATGTCCTTCAAATTGACTTCCAGCTCTTCTGCCACGATTTGCGGGACGGATTGGTAAGCACCCTGGCCCATCTCAGCGCGGTGGCTGAATATGGTAACCTTGCCATTTGTGTCAATATGTATCCAGGCATTCATCTCTATATCCGAAGCCATCGCAGAATCGGCGGTAGCAAGTTTAGCTTCTTCAGCGTTTGAAGAGAAGTAAAGACCGACAAAAAGAGCTGTTCCGGTAAGGCCGGCGGCCCTTAAAAAGTTTCTTCTTGATATGTTACTTGTACTCATAAGGTATTGAGTTAAGTGTAAATAAATCGTTCTTATTTCCCTTTGGGTGCATACGCACCTGTTGTAAGCCAGGTGATCCACGCTTTTTTAAATGCCGCGTGGCTCATAGGTGGCAATTTGCGTCCTTCGCCAGGGTTCCAACCCGAAAGTACCAGGCCATCGTCTGCGTGTTCAATCAGCTTTTTCAAGTCTTTGTGGCCGTTCAGTTTTGGATCTATCAATTGCTTAGCCAATTGGCGCGGTGTGCGGCCCTGGAAAACCATCTTCATATTTGCCGGTGGCAGGTGCCAGTTGGGATTACCGGGAGGGGTATGTAAGCCGGGGATATTGGCAGGCTGGTGACAATTGGAACATTTCATTGCGTATACACCCTTACCATCAATTCCTCTTTGGGGAGACATGGTATGCAGATGACTGTCGTCTCCCTGCAAAGGAATGTTGCCAGACGGGTGGCAGTTCATACATCGGGCACTCGTCAGCACCGTATATACTTGTTTAAACGCCTTAACGGATGCTATACTATCTTTTTTGGCAACTGGCAGCATTGACACAGGTACCTTGCTTTTTCTGTCATCGCTATGGAGCGCAAACGCCATGATGCCGACCATCATTAGCAGAACGCTGATCACGGCGAATACTTTCACCGGAATTTTTATTTGATGTTTCATTTGCTTGCAGCTTCCTTTCTCTGCAACTCAGCAGCTAAATGTATGGCCTTACGAATACGCTGGTAGGTTCCGCAACGACAGATATTACCTGCCATGGCGCTATCAATATCAGCATCGCTGGGATTGGAGTTTTCTTTTAACAAAACCGCAGCCGACATAATTTGCCCTGAGTGGCAATAACCACATTGCGGTACATTTTCTTCGTTCCATGCCACCTGCGCAGGGTGGTTATTATTTTCTGACAGGCCTTCAATCGTAATTACTTGCTGGCCTGCCGCACGGCTTAATTTTGTAACGCAGGAACGTACAGCGTCACCATTCAAATGTACAACGCAGGCCCCGCATTGCGCTACACCGCAACCATATTTGGTGCCGGTTAGGCCGATGACATCCCTGATTACCCATAGTAACGGCATGTTAGGATCGGCATCGACCTGGTGCTGTTTCCCGTTTACTGTAATTGTGATCATAAAATCTATTTAATTCAGTTATCTATCGTTAAAAAAAAACGCGCTGGCTCTCAAACCGGAACGCCGTTACCATAATAAGGTAATCAACTAAATCACCAGTCTCATGTTGGTGATGCCTCCCGGGCTATGATGGAATACGCCATAATTTTTAATTCATTTTGCGATACTCATGCGGGGTTTGCCCAACCCGTTTCTTAAACAATCTTGTAAAATGCTGAGGATATTTAAACCCCAGTTCAAGAGCAACCTGGTTAACAGTCTTATTGCCATCAAAGATCTTTTCTTTGGCCATGTTTATAAGTTTAAACTGTATATATTCCTGCGCAGTTTTGCCCGTTTCTTTTTTTACCAAATCGCCAAAATAATTTGCTGACAAATTCAATTCATCAGCGCAATAAGCAACTGAAGGCAGACCGTTGGTTTCAGGTTTATCCGACGCGAAATAATTGTTTAATAGGTTTTCAAAACTTTCCAACACCCCATGGAGCACATGGCCGCGGGTGATGAACTGCCTTTCATAGAAACGAACACAATAGTCTAAAAAAAGTTCAATATTGGATACGATCAGGCGTTTGCTATGCTTATCTACACCACGCTCCAGTTCGTAATCTATCTTCGAAAAACAATCCAAAACGATATTTCTTTCCCGTTCAGATAAGTGCAATGCTTCGTTTGACTGGTAACCAAAAAACGAATATTCCTGGATTCGCCGGCCCAACGTTGTACCATGTATCAAATCAGGGTGAAATACAAGCGCATATCCTTTGGGTTGGTAGTATTCGCCATTACTATTGACCCCTGCCACCTGACCCGGTGCCATCAATACCAATGTCCCTTCCTGGTAATCGTAAGTATTTCTGCCATATACGAGGTCGCCACATTTTACATCTTTTAAAAACACAATGTAAAAGCCAAAGTACATTTGTGAACCCTGCCTGCGGGCAGCCTTTGACAGGTCGACGACGCTAATTAATGGGTGCTTAGTTTCGTTATTATTGAATGTATTATATTCACTTATGGTGTTAAAACGTCGCATGCTGTCCATAACCGCTTTCTTTTAATTCGAATTTACATTATTAATCAATGCATTGGCAGCAACTTTACCTAAATCAGTAATAATGGTAGAAATACCCGTAATCTATATCCTATCGGGGTCGATAAAACGCATGACCTTTGTATAAGTTAGCTCAAAGAGAACATGCAAAAGGTAAAATTAAATAACGGCGTCGAAATGCCAATCTTAGGATTTGGCGTGTTCCAGGTGACCGACCTGGCAGAATGTGAAAGAAGTGTGGTGGATGCGATTGAAACTGGCTATCGGTTGATCGATACTGCTCAATCTTATATGAATGAAGAAGCAGTGGGCAAAGCAATCAGGCGTAGCGGTGTGACCAGGGAAGATCTGTTTATTACAACCAAGCTTTGGATACAGTCTGACGGCTACGAAGGGACTAAAAAAACTTTTGAAAATTCATTAAAGAAGCTTCAGCTGGATTACCTCGACCTCTACCTGATCCATCAGCCTTACGGCGATGTATATGGTGAATGGCGCGCGATGGAAGCGCTTTATAAAGAAGGTAAAGTAAGAGCTATTGGCGTTAGCAATTTTCAACCGGACCGATTGATTGATCTGATCATTCACAATGAGATCGTTCCTGCTATTAACCAGGTAGAAACCCACCCGTTCCACCAGCAATATGATACGCAACTGTTCATGAAAGAGAATAATGTCCAGATCGAATCCTGGGGGCCGTTCGCCGAAGGCAAGAATGATATTTTTAAGAATGAATTGCTGAAAACTATTGGCGAGAAGCATAACAAATCAATTGCCCAGGTGATCCTACGCTGGCTGACCCAACGAGGCGTTGTTGCCATTCCAAAATCAGTACGCAAAGAGCGGATGGCGGAAAACTTCAATAGCCTCGACTTTGAATTAAGCGCGGATGAGATGGACAAAATCAAAACGCTGAATACTAATGCCAGCAGTTTCTTTGATCACCGCGATCCGGTGATGGTGAAATGGCTGGGCGAAAGAAAACTGGAAAACTAAAACAACGGAATAAAAACATGAAAAAAATACTGTTGATTACCATTTCCTTATCTACCGGGATTACGTTCGGTGCGGCGGCTCAAAACACTCCAATATTTCCAAATGGCGAAATTGTAACTGTAAATAATCATACCGGAACAGTTTGGCTTACTGAACTCAACAAACCAGACAGTACCATTGATATCGCTATAGCAAATGCAACATTTGCACCGGGAGCAAAACTCGACTGGCATATCCATCCCACCGGACAGATCCTGATGATCACAGAAGGAACATGTTATTACCAGGAAAAAGGCAAACCCATCGAGGTGGTTCACAAAGGAGATATCATTAAATGTCTTCCCGGCATCGCACACTGGCACGGCGCATCATACAAAAGTGCCTTTACCTATCTGGCAGTAAGTACAAACAGTGCAAAGAACAAAACGGTATGGCTGCAACGGGTAACTGATGCGGAATACAATAGCGCTAAAAATTAACCAACATATAAAACTTAAAACCTAAGATTATGAAAAAAGCTATTATCGGAATGTTCCTATGTGTCGCCATTGTCCAGCTATCATATGGGCAGGCTAAATTGCCAAATTCACCAGGCACAAGCACGACGAAAGAAGATCAGGAAATACTCGAGCTTTCTAAAACAAAATGGACATGGATGGCAGACAAAAATGTAGAGTCTTTAAACGGACTGTTTGCTGAGAATTGTGTATTTGTTCATATGGGAGGGAGCTGGGGAAAGACCCAGGAACTAAATACCATTAAAGGGGGGATGATTTGGTATAAGAAAGCTGAGGTTTATGGCGCCTCTGTAAACATTTTCGGTAATACCGCCATTCTTTTAAATGATATCGATTTGCTGGCAGTAGTAGGTGGAAACGAAGTAACCCATGCGTTTATGGTGACTGAGGTATACCTTAAAGAAAACGGCAAATGGAAGATGGGTTCGCTCACTTTTTCAACGCTGCTTAGGCCTGTTAAAATGAAATTGCAATAAATAATATTAACCGGTATTGACACGTTTATGTGTAGAAATATTATCTTTTTCTTGCTTTTGATTGCTTTAGCAGGTACAACTGCCTGCTCAAAAGCGCAATCCATCTCCGCCAAAAAGATACTTATCATATACTTGTCCCGGACAAATAATACTAAAGTCGTCGCTCAGATCATTCAGAAGCACGTAGGGGGAGATTTGGTCGCTTTAGAACTTGTTAATCCTTATCCCGAAAACTACCAGGCCATTGTTGCCCAGGTAGTTCGGGAAAATGAATCCGGGTTTCTACCTCCGCTTAAAACGAAGATTGACAACATGTCATCCTATGATTTGGTATTTGTTGGCTTTCCGACCTGGGGCATGCAACTGCCACCACCGATGAAAAGCTTTTTGAAGCAATATGACCAGAGCGGCAAAACTGTCATCCCCTTTAATACTAATGCCGGTTATGGCATTGGCAGCACCTTCCAAACCGTAAAAGAATTCTGTCCTAACAGTACGGTGCTGGATGGTTTTACCATCAAGGGGGGAATAGAAAGGGACGGCATATCAATCGTGATGGAAGGGGAGAAAGGAAAACAGGCAGAGACAGAAATTCAAACATGGTTAAAAAAATTAAAGCTCATTAAGCAATAAGAGGCACCTTCAAATTAACCATTTCTGTATGCGTGGCATTGGCCATAAGCCTAAGTTCAGATGTCCATTGGCCAAAATTAGCTCCTATGATAATATATCATCTAAATGGTAAATATTATGCAATACCACATTCTTATTTTAAATAAGGTGTAAATAATTTTAACATAATATATATGTACATACAATATAAATGGTTTAACATTTACTCAAAATAATTATAGTAATAGCCGGTCAAATGTAAAGCATCGAAATAATGCCCTAAAGGATTATTGGATGGCAGGCCCTGAGCGAAGCGTTGTCCCATGATCTTCACGAAGCCAGTCGGCAGAAAAGACGCTGCCAGCGCTATGCGGCAAAAATAGCCAACCGAATAAAGTACTTGTCCGCTTTTGCCTCATAATAGACCGCTTCAAGTCTGTTCATCACTGCAGGTTTACTATTGTTTACGCGCTTTGAATTTACCCGCGAGGTAATAAATGATCAGGGCAAGGATTGTCCAGTAGACAGCAAAACCGATCAGGAAAAATGGCGGCGGCGTATCCGATTCTTGCCGCAAAAAATCAATAAATGGTATCAGCGGCCCGATCAGTATCAATTTGACAGGTAATAAGATCATGGATACGATGCTTTTCCAGCCTGTTGCCGATCCCATCCCCAGGAAGGACGTGCTATTGCCGGCAGGAAAAAGCCGGGTCTCCAGTCCCAGAATGGAGGTAGTGATAAATTGAAAAGCAAATGCTGAAACAAGGAAGAGCATAACGAATTTTATTCTGGAGGTCTTCATAATCTCGTGTTTTAATTATTAAAAGTACTTTGTTATACAAAGTTAAATAACATTACCCTTCATTCCAAGTATTTAGCAAAATTTACTTACGTTCATTGATGCACATTTCGAGCGCCTTGAAGATAAACATCTACCCTTCGTGCCGTAGATAGTATATATCGCCGGTAAGTTAGGCATCAGTTCTAAAAGGTAGAATCAGATACTGAAAAGAAAAGCCAGATAAAACCCGGATGCAATTGGTCTATCACCCGATTATATTGGAAGCCGGAAGGCTGATTATACACGATCCTTAAATGAAAGAGCCAGCATCCCGAACCGGGTGCTGGTCTCTGATCAATGTTTATGCTTTAGCATCGTTTATTTGTTTAATGGCTTCATTGGCGATTTTTGAAGAGTCATCGTCATTGCTTTTCTTACGCTGCTTACTGATTTCCTCCAATGAAGCGATCAGTCTTGATGCGATGCCGTATTTTTTGTAAGCGATGGCCAGGTCACGGATACTGTTGATACCTTCGGTTACGTAGGCACGGTTAGTCATCCTGCCAATAATTTGAGGTAACGATTGAATAGCATTATCAACTTTTACCTGCACAGAAGCTCTTTTAAACGCCGCTATTACATAAGGCCACTCGGGATCTGCTCCGCTGGTGGCATAAACAGCCACTATAGCCTGCGCAAAAGGTCCCTCTGCCTGTGGCTGTAATTCCTTAGCTGTTTTAAAGGCCTGATCAGGTGCGATGGAATTAAGGGCGGTTAAAGCTGCGCCGCGTACACCGTACGATGGGCTTGATAAAGATACTACATAAAGATCCTTGTAAACCAGCGAGTTTGTTTTGCCCAGCAGTTTTAACGCCGCTGCGCGTACCGGGTAGTTCGGGTCGTTTTTAGCCAGATCGGCCACTGTAGGTAATACAGCTGTCACGAGCGCCTGGTTATCTGCTTTAATGGCTCTGATAGCCTTAATACGTAAACCGTGGTATTTGTCTTTTAAAGCTGCCGTCAATATATATTTACCTTCCGCCGTTGATTGCTGGTCCGCGGCTGCAACAAAAGCCTCCAGGCGATCCATATAAAGCGGGGCATGCTGATATTGAAATGCCAGTTCGGCCAGGCTTTTATGATCTGTCTTGTTTGTTAGCAATATCTTTTCGGCGTCAACATTTACCAGGTCGGGGCGGGCGGCCGTCTTGAAGCTAAGTGTATCCTTTACATGGCTTAACCAAACCTGGTGCCGCTCAGTTTTCCCACCAACGTACACATCAACAGCAATGGGCAATTGAAAAATTTGGCCTTGCTGATTTTGAGCGACAAAAACCTTTTCTGTTTTAGTGGCCTCATCCCAATTATAGGTAATGTCCAGAATTGGGTGACCGGCACCATAATACCATTGGTTGAAATACCAGTTAAGGTCCCTGCCAGATACTTCTTCGAAGGCCAGGCGCAGGTCCTGTACTTCGGCACTTTTAAACGAACGGGCTTTAAGATAAACACCTAAGCCCTTAAAGAAGGCTTCGTCGCCGAGGTAATTGCGCAACATGTTTAGGATCAGGCCGCCCTTGTCATAAATATTGGAACCGTTGATGCCTTCGCTTTCCGTATAATAAAAGGGAACCAGGTTTTGATTAGCGGCGGTCTTATTATTCAGGTAGGCCAGTAACTCGTCATAACGTTTGGCGTCGCCATCGTCCTTGCCATATTTTTTTTCGTTCCAGTATTTTTCACCAAATACAGCGAATGATTCATTCAGCGTTTCGTTACTCCAGCTTTCGCAAGTTGCCAGGTCGCCAAACCATTGGTGGAAAAGCTCATGCGCTATAGTAGTTCCACCCGTGCCGTTCGGATCGTCTACCAATTCCCACGGACTCTTCTGTACATAATCGCCCAGTAGGGTAGCCGAAGAATTTTCCATAGCACCAAGAGGGTAATCCCTAACAACTACCTGCGAATACTTCTCCCAGGGAAAATCGACGCCCAGTGCTTTTGAAAAAAACTCCATCATCTCTGGCGTTTGGCCAAATACCGCCTTTGCATAAGGAAAATATTTAGGCTCCAGATAATAATTAACCTCCTTATTCCGCCATTTATCCTTATATACCTTAAAATCGCCGATGGCCATCATGAAAAGGTATGGCGAATGTGGCAGTTTTTGCTTCCAGGTATCCGTACGGGTACCGTCAGTATTCGATTTCTGGCTGATCAGCAAGCCATTGGATAGGGTAGTGTATTTTGCCGGTACCGTCATGCTTAGTTGTTGCGTGGTCTTTTGCCCCGGGTTGTCAATGGTAGGGAACCAGCACGACGAACTTACCGCCTCGCCCTGTGTCCAGATCTGGATAGGCTTATCAACTTCTGTACCTTTGGGGTTTACAAAGTATAAACCTTTGCCATCTAATTTGTGGCCTGGTTTATCGTGCAACAAGTTTGGCTTTGAGGTATAATCTATAAACACTACGTATTGCTCACCACCCTTATATTTTTTATCAAGCTTAATGTCAAGGTAAAGGCTATCTGAATAGTTGTATTGAAGAGGTTGCAGCTTGCCGCCTTTGACAATGGCAATCTGATGAATATCCATTCCTTTGGCATCAAGCCTCAGTGAATCTGTCGCATAAAAATGAGGCTTTAAGGTCACCCATTCTTTACCGTACAGGTATGACTTCTGGTAATCAAACTTTACATCGAGCCGGGTATCTATAAGATCATTTATTTTTTCAGGTGCTTCACGATACCCCCCGCCGTCCCTGGGGACACTTTGGTGTTGTGCCGAAGCGGTAGAGAAAATGATTGATGAAAGCAGGGGCAGGAGAAAGCGTAAGTACTGTTGTTTCATTATGAAATTGATATTTATTACCACGCAAGATGCATAATGTTTATTGGGAATAAGGTTAAAAGAGGGTCATTTTCGCAAAGAAACAATATTGTTACCGTTTTGTACACCCTACGTCACCGGCGTGTAAACGGTAGCTTCAGCCAGGTCGGGTTAATATAAAAAGGAGCTTTTCTGATTTCGATATAAAGTATCCGGATTTCACCATCGTTACTTATCTAACTACATATTTCATAAATAATAAATTTCTTATTTAATATAAATAATTGTTATTTATATTAGTGTTTTACTAGCGAACTCGTTTAAGATCACCTACGTTGAAAATTTGAACAACCTGAACACATTACGGAGAACTTATTCGCATACCAATGTGTGGTGGGGTTATTTCTTTCGTACTGTGCACTTTTGGTTGGTTGTGGTGATGAGGCTCCACGCTTATTTTGTATTACCGCCAGATAGGGGCTAATGGCTAAATTAATGAAGCTATGCACAACGAATTAAAGCATATTGATAATGTACAAAGTAAATTTGAGGCAGAGTCTACGTTTAACCTACTTCAAATACTTAAACATTCGCAAGAATGGTATAATACTCATTCCCTTATCATAATCAAATACATCCTTTTAAAGAGAGGAGTTCCTGAGATAGATATAGAAAATGCAGACAAGGCGTATAAAATTAAAAACAAACCTGAAGAAAGTATTTTTACTAAAATCCTGGAAGATTCCGCGGGGAGAAAATTTGTTTGGCTAATGGTAGCAATGATAATTATTTTTATCATTCTATTGGCATCAAGAAATTATGCTGCATCAAACTTTGTAGATATGCCATCACGTGACTGATAACTTTCTAATGTCGCCCAACGTGCAGATGCAGCTTAAGGCAACTCTCACGTGCAACGGCTCGGGGCAGATCTATATAGATGCATGACGGGTGATGGATCAAGACCCAAAACATAACAGGAATTAAGATCGGTTTGTATCAGGATATCTCAGTTTTATTATACGAAAGCTGATCTTCCCGTATGATTTTATCAACGCGTTTAAAAGTAAACTTTAGCCCTGTCCCAAAATATCGCTCTAAACTAAATTCACCCTGCAACTGATCGCACAAGCCCCTCATCAGGTTCATACCTAAAGAGTTTGTGGAGTTTAAATCGAAATCAGCAGGTAAGCCCACACCATTGTCGCTTATGTTTAACAGGAAATGATCATCATGGGTTTGCTTTAACAGAATAGTAATTACACCATTCATCTCGTTAGGGAAAGCATATTTAATGGCATTTGTTACAGCTTCATTAATGATGAGGCCCAGGGGAATTGCCTGCACAATGTCAAGATCAACAGTTGCTACATTTAGTTCATAAGTAATTTTATTACGGTCGCTATAGCTTCCTTTAATTTTACTGCTATAGCTGTCTTTTAAATAATATACAAGCTCATAAATATAATCCTTAATATTTATGTGGGTCATTTCATCTGATTGATACAATTTTTGGTGGATTAATGACATGGCGTACATACGTCGCTGGCTATTCCGCATAGCCTCCAGTGCCGATTCATTATTTATATAGGCTGATTGCATTTTTAGTAGGCTCATAGTGGTTTGGAGATTGTTTTTTACCCGGTGATGTATCTCGCGCAACAACCATTCTTTTTCTGTCAGCAGCATTTTCTGATTCTGATTCATTACCTGTAACTCATGGTTTTGCTGATCAATTTCCTCTTTCTGTGCTTGTAGCTTATCATTGCTTTTCTTATTATAATAATAGCGGTTGTAAATCATGATAATTACAAATAGCAACGCGATAAAACCCGCGATAGAAAATTTCCGGGTTGTATTTTCTCTTTGCAAATTCAACTGATTTTGAGCCCGCAGCAATTGAAGATCCTTTTCTCTTTGCTGGGTTTTATATGTGATATCCAAAATTGCAATTTGCTTACTTTGGTTTTTTGAGAATATGGTATCATTTAGCAACGAGTATTTATTGAAGTATGTAAGGGAAGATTGGTAACTCCCCATAACGGAATCTATAATATGAAGTTTAAAGTAAACATTCATGATAATTTCTTTAGGGGTGATCCGCTTGTAAGGATCAGTAAGGAGTTTAGAAAAATAGGTTTTACTTAATTTATAATTTTTTGTTTTCAGGTAGAAGTTACCCAGCGAATGTGCCAATCTAAAGTTCGCCATGCCGCCATTAAGTAGCGGTGTCTTTTTTTCAATATTTTCAGCATCAACATAATATTTCTTCGCCTTTTCCAATTCGTTCATATTTTCGTAACAATGCGCCAAAGTCATATAAACAAATTGCTTATCGGTGGCGTTATTCGGGGGAGATTCCCGTAGTGCATTCTCTGTTAACTTTATAATTCGACGGCTTTCGGAGACGTTTTTTGTTGAAAGCGCGATGTCCCTTAAGCAGGAGTAAATTTCCGAATCCCCACTATGTTGTTCAAATGCTGCCAATGATTTTCTTTTCCATAAAATGCTTTCGCTGGGATCCTGGAGGTAATCATAGGATGAAGCTATCCTTCCGTAAAAATGACCGAGTGCCAGACTATCCTTGTTCGCGGCGATGTTTTTCACAGCATTAAAGGCAAGCTCTAACTCTTTTGGATAATCCGATTTTATTTCCGCCAGATATGCCAGCAAATCAATCGTAAATTGGTTGTATTTAAAATGACTTGCCTTTTGTAAAAAAAGCGACCTCAAAGCTGCATTTTCTGAGCTTTTAAGGTCCTGATTGGCAACACTCATGTAGGCGATATTCATGAGCGTGTTGATCTGGTTGCTGGTATCCTTTAAGCTTTCGAAACCGGTTAACGCTTTATGAAGGCAATCTAATCTAAAAGTTGTGGTGTTTGCCAGAAAAGGACAATACATCCCGGCATAATTCCAGGCTTTTGCAATGATTTTTGTATCTGGGTTTTGCCCTGTATTATCTGTTATTGTTTTGAACCATTTTGTACCGGTGGATATATCATTCCGCTTAAAATAACACTTACCCAACAGGCAGGCGCATTGTAATGACCAATTAGTAAGATGCAATTGATCGCATTCTTTTTTAGCCTGTGTTAAGTAAAAGATGCCACTGTCAATATATTTTGTTTGAAAAGCCGGATGGAAGGCATAATAAGCCCCAATTAATAATGATAACCGCGCATGATTGGCCCCAGTTAATAATGGTAATTTTTTTCTAACACTGTCGCTGTTGTTTTTATCCATCCAACGGCAATTTTCAGCAGTATAGTTACCATCTATTCCTTCGGTTATAACGGGTACGCGGCTCAATTTATGCCACTTGCTGGTTATAAATAAACTGCTATCTAAATCAACTGTCGCGTTTTTTTCTACCGTGTAAAATCCAGAGCTTACCTGTAATAGTGTTTTACTATAGTCTGCCTTAGATAGGGCGGATTGCGCGTAGGTGAAGAATGATGAAAGTGATAAAATCATCCATATCAAACTGGTTAGTGAGTTAAGTACGGATTTCCTTTTCATATAAAATTTATCCGTTAATTCCATTTATGGTAAATATACCTCATATCGGAAAATAAATTGATGTTAATGTACTCGGTTACTAATAGTTGTTTATGGTATTGTAATATACACTTTATATGTTGGGCCATAACACTGCTTCCCTGTAATAACTGCGCCACCTGTTTTGCATGTAATTTCTTCCCCGGGAGTTAGCTACTGTGTGTACACATCTTTTTTAATAAAGAAAAATGTCATTTCGAACGAGCATGCGCAGGGGAAAGCGGGAGGTGCGAGGAGAAATCTTCGACGTCTTGCATGCTCGAATGTCCGCTTTTACAAGATTTCTCCTCACCTCCGGCGCGCAATCCCTCACTGGTTCGTTCGAAATGACAACGTTTTTTAATTATGTGTCAAAAGCAAAAGATGTGTATACACAGTAGGTGAGTTGGAGGCGCTATGGTAAATAGCAATTCAAGTAAAATGCAGGGATGGGTACAGATTTAAAAACCAGAGGTAAACACCCAACTGATATTCTTTTTTTTATGCTAACTGTATCTTTTTGTGTGCCTTGTTAAACCTGAACTTTGGCTTATTATTCATTTAAAAACGCAAGTAAATAACCATACTGATACGGCAGTAAATAGCACGGATCTGTTTAACGCTTGTTCAATTAGCGATGTGCTGTCCTCACAAAAAAAATAAAAAAATGGAACACAAACAAAAACCTTCGGGTTTACAAGATAATTTAAAACTTTTTTCTCCAATTAAACTGGGGAGAATGAATTTAACACACCGGGTTGTTCACCCACCTCTTACGCGCTTGCGCGCTAACCCGGATGATAGTGTAAGTGATATGATGATCCAATATTACACACAGCGGGCTTCAAGTGGCGGCTTTATGATTACGGAATCTGTTCATCCCTCTGTAGAAAGCAGGGGTTACATTGGTGCGCCTGGCATTTATGAAGATCATCATATTGCAGGTTGGAAAAAATTGGTTGATGCTGTTCATGCAAAAGGCGCTTATATATTTATGCAGATATCTCATGACGGCAGGCAATCACATGTTGATTTGAGCAATGGTAAAACACCTGTAGCACCATCTGTTGTGCCTTTTGAAGGTCTGTCATTTACAGTGAACGGCTGGGTTCCGGTTTCGCCGCACCGGGCTCTTGATATCAATGAGATTCCTTCACTTGTTGAACAATACCGGCAGGCAGCAATACGCGGGCTCGCTGCCGGTTTTGACGGTGTTGAACTCCATAACGCTAATGGTTACCTGGCCGATACTTTTTTGCAGGATGGCACCAATAAAAGAACCGACGCCTATGGAGGTTCTAAGGAAAACAGGGTGAAGTTTCCGCTGGAGCTGGTAGATGCACTGGTATCTGTTTTGGGGGCCGATCGGGTAGGCGTCAGGATATCTCCGAGCGGCAAATGGGGGGCGATATCTGATTCGGACCCCGAAGCTACATTTGGCTATTATGCTCAACAGCTAAATAAATACGGTTTAGCTTACCTGCACGTTATTGAGCCGCGCGTAATGGGAACGGAAACACTTGACGAAGGCCGTGCGCCTGTTGCTTCCTCTTTTTTGCGCCCGCTGTTTAAGGGCCCCATTATCGCCGCAGGCGGGTTTGACCGCAATGATGCGGAAGCCATATTGCAGAAAGGCGATGCCGACCTGGTTGCTTTCGGTCGCTTTTTTACCTCTAATCCGGATCTTCCGGAAAGGTTAAGGGGAAATCTGCCGCTACATGATTACCATCGCGAAGCATTTTGGGGTGGTGATGAACAATATTATACGGATTTCCCTGTGTACAGTGAAGATGCAGTTGCTGCAGATCGTACCTAATTCAAATTAATAACGGGAAAGAATAAGGCCAGCCGGCATTGCTATTTTAAGCGCAATGGCGGCTGGCCTTTATTTTTTAAGAAAAGGTAGATTAATTCCCGTCTGATAGGGCGTGAACCAATTTTCCCAGCATTTTTAATGCATCTGCAATTTTATTGCTCCACAAAGGGCAGCAGTTAATGCGCATGCAATTTTTATATCTATCTGAAGCAGAAAATATTTGACCGGGGCAAAACCCGATACCATATTTCAGGGCTTCGCGCTGTAGTACCAGCGCGTTTAAGTTTTGGGGTAGCTCTATCCATAAACTGTAGCCACCCTTGGGGCAGCTTATTTTTACAGTATCCGGAAAATACTCCTGTATCGTATTCCTGTATTTTATAATTTGAATTTGTGCAAACTCGCGCAGTTTTTTAATATGAGCGTGGTAGTTGCCACTCTCTAAAAATCGGCCAATGGTGTCCTGCAATAGCCCATTGGTTGAAATATTGGCTGAGAACTTGAGCTTTTCGATCTCAGCATGAAATCTGGCTCCGGCTACCCATCCAATTCTGAAACCGGGAACCAGTGATTTAGAAAACGAAGAACACAAGAGCACGTTGTTATAACTGTCATAAGCTTTGGCAGGCAAGGGTCTTGATTTGGCAAAGTTGAGCTCGCCTAAAGTATCATCCTCAATCATGGGGATGCCTTTTTCACCCAGCATGTTTACCAGCTTTATCTTACTTTCTTCGGACATGGAGCAGCCATACGGGTTTTGGCAAACCGGCATAAACAAGCAAGCGGCAACTTTATTTGTAGCCAATGCTGTTTCCAATTCATCAAGATTTAGGCCGGTAATGGGATCCATGCTAATGGCTAAAGCTTTTAAGCCCTTACTTTCCAGACATTGCAGGAGGCCGGCATATGTTGGCGATTCAACGGCAACGATGTCACCAGGTTTGGTCAATACATCAAGGCAAAGCCCAATGGCCTCTGTTGATCCGTTGGTTATCAATATCTCTTCCTGTTTGATGCTCTTTTTCCATTCAAATGACTGTAATGCTATTTGTTTTTGCAAGCGGGGATGGCCTTCTAAAAAGGAGTATTGAAAAATATTTTTTTCCTCCTTTGCCGAAGCCTGCATGGCTTTGTTGAGTTTGATAATAGGAAGGTACTCATTAATAGGGGCAAGTGATGAAAAATTAATCACGCTATGTTTAACCGTGTTTTTTATCATAGCCGCGGCCATGCTGCTTACCTCAACAATTTCGGGCAGCGGAACTAAATTTTTAGCCGCCGACCTCGCCAGTGGGTTTTTGTTAAAAGAGTTGATGTAATAGCCCGAACCCGGCCTTGAAATAACGGCTCCCTTTGCTTCAAGGATAGCATAGGCCTGGTTTACCGTGGTTAAACTAACCTTCAGTTCATCCTTCACCCTGCGTACCGAGGGGAGTTTATCACCCGGTTGCAGCCCGAGTCCGATAATCGTTTCTTCTAATTTATGAACTACCTGTTCATAGCGGAAAGCTTTGTGACTCATTAGATACCTCCATAAATATCTAACAAAAATACGCCTAATAAACGGGGACAGACCCGGTAACAAGGGAATATTGCAATTGGTTAACAGATTTATAAACAAGACTTAAATATGCAACTGATATCTTTTTTTTGATGCCAACTGTATCTTTTTGTGTGTCCTATTAAACCTGAACTTTGACCCGAAGATCAATCGAAATAACCTGGTTATTTCGATTGGTTAAAGTTTAAAAATTATTCATTTAAAAATGCAAACAAATAACAATACTGAAACAGGTGTAAATAGTACAGATCTGTTTACACCTGTTCAATTAGGGCCATACAAGCTTACTCACCGTGTAGTTATGGCTCCATTAACCCGCATGCGTACCGAGTCGGATTTTGTTCCCAACGATCTTTTGGTTGAGCATTATAGCCAGCGTGCTACCCAGGGTGGATATATCGTGGCCGAAGGCACTGTCATCTCTGAAACCGGGCATGGTTATTATGGTGCCCCGGGCATCTACACCGATGAGCAGGTAGAAGGCTGGAAAAGGGTAACTGCCGCTGTACATAACAAGGGCGGAATTATTTTTGATCAGCTTTTTCATGTTGGCCGTCAATCACACAGAAGCCTGCAGCCAAATGGCGATCAGCCGATAGGCGCATCTGCGATAGAATTTGAAGATTTTGTGTATACACCCACCGGCTGGTTGCCAACCGACCTGAACCGGGCGATGACCACCGAAGAGGTGAAGGCAATGGTAGAAGATTACCGCAAAGCTGCCATAAGAGCCAAAGAGGCTGGATTTGACGGTGTAGAATTACACGGCGCCAATGGTTACCTGGTAGATCAGTTTCTTCAGGATGGTTCCAATCAACGTACCGATATCTATGGTGGTTCTATTGAAAACCGCGTACGTTTTATGCTGGAGATTGTTGAAGCCTTGGTTGAGGTTTGGGGTTCCAATCGTGTTGCGGTACGTTTAGGGCCAAGCGGAACATTTGCTTCCATGTTTGATAGCGACCCTATCGCGCTATTTGGCTATGCGGCAGAACAGCTTAATAAATTTGGGTTGGCCTATCTTCACCTTATCGAACCGCGTGTTAAAGGTTCTGTTGAAGAAGTAGAAGATCTTGAGCCGGTAGCTGCTATGCATCTGCGTAAAATTTTCAAAGGCACCATCATTGCAGCCGGTGGCTTTGACGGCGAAAAAGCCAACGATATCCTTCAAAAAGGAAATGCTGACCTGGTAGCTTTCGGAAGGCATTTTATTGCCAACCCCGATTTGGTTTTCCGTCTTAAAAATAACCTGCCGCTTAATGCCTATGACAGGGATACGTTTTACGGAGGCGATGCACGTGGCTATAACGATTATCCATTTTACAAAGAAGACGAAGCACTTTCAGCCTGATGGACGCTATTCAAATGAAAACAACAGATAAATCAGGATCCACAACAAGTGGAATAGAAATGGCCCGGGTAGTACGCTTTAGTAAAACCGGTGGACCTGAAGTACTCCAGATTGAGAATTTGGAAATTCCGGCGCCAGCAAGTCATGAGGTCAGAATACGGGTTAAAGCCATCGGGCTGAATCGTGCCGAATCCATGTGGAGGTCGGGAAATTATATTGAAGCCCCGGTATTGCCGGCCCGATTGGGTTATGATGCCTCGGGTATTGTAGATGCTGTAGGAAGTGATGTAAAACATTTAAAGGTAGGCGACGAGGTGGGCACCATCCCGGCTTTTTCACAAAATGACTATGGTGTATATGGCGAATTAATTTTGATGCCGCAGCACGCAGTGATCAAAAGCCCGCCTTTGCTTGCTTTTGAACAGGTGGCCGCTATCTGGAATCCCTTTATTACTTCATACAGCGCCCTTATTGATATAGCTAAAGTTTCCGCTGGTGAGTTTGTGTTAATTCCGGCTGCTTCAAGCAGTGTGGGGCTTGCTGCTATCCAGGTAGCCAATATGGTAGGGGCTATACCTGTTGCCATAACGCGTTCTGGTTTAAAAAAACAAAGACTATTAGAGGCAGGTGCAGCCTACGTGATTGCAACGGAAGAGGAGGATATAGTAGCCGAAGTAATGAAAATTACGAATGGCAGAGGTGCTGAAGTTATTTTTGACCCGGTAGGTGGGCCTATGTTTGCCAAATTGCTGGAATCATTAGCCCGTGGCGGTCAAATATTTTTATATGGCGCGTTAAGTGATGAGGTTACTCCATTGCCGTTGATAGAGGTATTGAACAAAATTCCCGTAATTCGCGGCCATACGGTTTGGGATACCACTAAGGATCCGGAACGTGTAGAAAAAGCCCGGAAATTTATTTTTAAGGGACTTGCGGAAGGTTTTCTTGAACCGGTAATTGCCAAAATATTTCCTTTTGAGCAGATTGTTGAAGCACACCGTTTCCTGGAATCCAACGAGCAGATAGGTAAGATCGTGGTTACTATATAACCAGGCACACATATCAGAAATTAAAAAAAGGAACGCGGCTTGGGCCCTGTTCCTTTTTTTATTTTTAATAAGCCAGAGATATGTTTTTAAATATCGCGCCCGGCGGCATTTTTTTCAATCGCCTCCATAAGCTGTTGTGGCTCAAAATAAGCTACCCATAAATTAATGGCCTTACCTTTTTGTATTGACCAGTGCTCAGATATCCTTACCGTATGTGGTGTATCCATGATCCCGATATCTATTACAATAACAACGGAATCATTTTCGCCAATAAGTGAAATGATCTCGCAACGCTTAAAATCAAGCACTGCTGTTACCTGCAGCAATATATCTTCCAGGTAGGTTTTAAGATTGCTTGTGCCACCCCAGGGCAGGTAATCGGGGGCAGTCACTTTAAACTCGGGGTGAAAAATCTCCCCATATTCTTTGGCTTCGCTGTTTGTACCGCCTGCATAAAAACTATGCACCAATGCCTTATTCTGGTCGGTTAATAGTTGATCTGTCATGATGTTTTATTGCTGGTTTTTAAGATCAATAACTATATTTTCTGTGGCGTATATCCAAAGAATATTTTCCCTGTCGATAAATTTGGCTTCATCAGGAGCTATGGTGTTGAGATAGTTTTCCGTGCCGAAAACTTTGTTGATATCTTCCATCTGGTCAAACCAGATTTCGGCAATGCCATCAAAGGAGGCAACCGGGAACTGATCAAGGTGCTCGCCTGTACTATGTACCTGGATGTATTTCCTAACGTAACGCTTTACCTCTGGCTGGCTTGAAAATAAAGGGCCGTGAATATCTTTCCAATGAGTTTTAAATTCCTCCAGCGTCAGGTCTGACCTGCGGGGAACAAGTATAGCTAGCTTTATCATAAACTTTGATTTTTTTGATAGCGGTAATCCATGAACAGTTTTTGTGTACACAGATTACCGCTATGGTCATTTATTTAGCTTCGTTGTTAGAGGCAGCTATTATTATATCGGCAACCTCTTTAGGATGTGACATGAACGCCACATGGCTTGCCTGAATTTCTGTAACCTTTGCTTTAGCCCTTTTTGCCATAAAGCGTTCGGCATCAGGTGGAATCATTCGATCCTGGGTGGATACGATGTACCAGCTTGGTTTTGTTTTCCATGCCGCTTTAGTTAACGGCGTTGTAAATGTTGCTAACCCGGATGGCGTTTGAGAATGAGCCATGAAATCGGCCTGGCCGGCAGGAAGGTCGGGGCAAAAGTCCTTATGGAATTTAGCCACATCATACCAGATTAATCCGTCGACAGGTGGTAGCAGGATGCCTGATTCTGGGTTTGGAGGACCGGCCTTTAAAAGGCCTAAAAGTGATTCGCCGGCATCCGGTGCAAAGGCTGATATGTAAACCAGGCCCACAACATTCGATGTGTCTCCGGCCTCGGTAATCACTGCCCCGCCATATGAATGCCCAACAAGAATTACCGGGCCCTTTTGCTTTGCAAGCACCGCTTTTACTGCTGCAACATCCCCGGTGAATGTTAGGTTAGCATTGCTCACCATATCTACATGATACCCTTTGGCGGCAAGTATTTTATAGATCGGTTCCCAGCCGGAAACATCCGCCCAGGCACCGTGAACCAGCACAATATTTTTAACCTGTGCCTGTGCCCGAGCACTCATTAGTAATGTGGTAAGAGCGATGATGATAAGGGAAAAAAGCATTTTCATTTTTTCTCCTTTTTTGTAGAATAGTTTCCAGATTTTACCTTTCATGATTGATTTTTTTAATTGTTTATTATTATTTTCAATACAGAAAGGCAAGGGACGTACCAATATATTAAATAATTGAATTACAGCAACTTGATTTAAGCCAGGGTCAAATCATCCGTTTTATTTCGTTATTTAACCAAGCCTTTTCCTGCTTTTTAAAGCGCGAATGACATGTGCGGCACGATAGTTTATTCTACAACGAATAGTTGCATTGTTAGATGACAGAAAGGGGGGAGGGGCACAGGAAAATGCAAGGGGGATCCTGATATTTCAGGGATTAAGTGTGTATGATGCTAATTCTTTTTTAAGGCTGTCAATAACCAGGTGCATCGGGCCCGCGCTGTTCAGTACCCTGCAAACGGCATTAGCGCCTTCAATAGATACAAACATCTTATTGGCAAACTCAGCAGGGGCAAGGTTCTCCGATAGTTCGCCCCGGTCTATACCATTCTGCAATATTAAAGTAAACTGGCTTATCGCGGTATTGATCATTGTTTTTACCTTTTTTTTGATCGTAGGATTGGTATCATCACTTTCTGTAGAAAGGTTTACTATGGGGCACCCGCCTTTAAAATAGCTTTTTAAGGGATTTTTATTCATATCCATAAAGGCGTGAATCTTATCTACAGCTTTAACATGTTTATCCAAAGCAGTATTCCTTCTCCCGGTCATTTTATCCAACAAATAATCAACAGATGCAAAAGATAACTCTTCCTTGCTTTCAAAATGCCCGTAAAAACATCCTTTTGATGTATCGGTGGCTGCAATAATATCATCAACAGAAGTGCCCGCAATACCCTTTTCATTAAATAGTATCGCGGCGCTTTCGATGATCAATTGTTTCTTTGTTTCAGATTTACCCATTGTTTATTTAAATGCCCAAATATAGACTAAATGGTTTATGTCCATCTACTTATAGTGTCAGCTTTTATAGCTCTTGGCACCGGGTGCCATACAACACCGGCTTTGTTTTTAAGCGGTAACAGTTTCAGGAACAAAGGAAAGGTCCCTGGCGTTAATCTTTCTCCTTATCCTTGCAAATAATGCAAATGCGGTTATCTGCCAAAGCTATCGAGCAAGCTGCCAACAAATAACTGGCCGATACCTGAACTTACCATAAAAAACACCAGTGTTAATTGCACTGCGGTAGCTGTAACCCCAGGTGGCTGGCCCTTGGCGGCAATGAGGGTATATAAATATCGGTAGCAAAGCCAGATAAGGGAATAAGCGAGAATGCAAGAATGGCACTTATACCGTAATGGTCTTCTTCAATGAGTTTTATTTTCCTTATAAGTAGAGATAAAACGGAAAGCCGGTCATATAATGCCGGCCGCCGTACGTTAATTTTATAAACCCTTTAATAATTACCAGGGCAGTTCTTCGCCCATGTGGATCAATTTGCCGTTTGGCCCGTCTTCGCCAATTAGTGCTAGGGCAACACTTGTTTTTGCCCCATCGATGATACTCATAGGCGCCTGCTCGTTTCCACCTAATTCTGTTTGTACCCAGCCCGGGTGAGCTGAATTTACCTTAATTCCGAGTGGCTGAAGCTCTGCCGCCAACTGAATGGTAAACATGTTTAATGCAGCCTTTGCCGAATTGTAAGAAAGTACCCTAAAACCTGCAATAGGGCTTTCTGGTTGTGCATGTATGGTTAAAGAACCCAGTATGCTGGATAAATTAACGATGCGGCCGGCCGGGCTTTTCTTAATCAATGGAAGCAACTCATTAGTTAAGTATACAATACTAAAAAAGTTGGTGTCATATATATAATTGAATTCCTCTTTTGTTGTTTCGGCGGTCTTGCTCACAAAGAGTGAATCTTTAGGCGCTACACCTGCGTTATTTATTAGGATATCAAGCTTTCCAAATTTGGAAGATATATATGCGGCAGCGGCTTGCCTTTCTTCGTCATTGGTTACATCCAATTGGATACCGTAAGCGTCAATGCCTTTTTCGGTGAGTTCTTGTGCCGCTGTTTCAGCAGCTTCAAGCTGCCTTGCGGTTAATATTACTGTAATACCTAATTCTCCCAGTTGTTTGGCTGTTTCAAATCCTATACCGCGATTCGATCCGGTGATGAGAGCTACTTTTTTATCGTTCATAATTAAAATATTGATATGTGTCAAAAATAGACTAAATGGTTTATTATTTAGACCAATTAGTCTGTCTATGTATTTATTTACTTTCAGATGTCAATTGCATTACGTGTTCAACTCGTGGGCAGGAGGGTTCTTTTTCCAGCCTCAAGTATGCTCAGCCTGTCATTAATGCCGAATGCGGTAAACGACTGGAGGATCATTTCACCAGTTTCAGAATAGTGTGACCAACCTTCGTAATGAACGGGAATAATTGTTGCACCAGGGAAGGTGAATGCAGTATCAATAGCATCGTTGGTATCCATCGTGAGGTTAATGGATATAGGAGGTTTTGCAGCACCCGCAAAAATAAATACGTATTTGGGATTAAAGCGTTTTGCTACCTCTTTTACACCTTCGTAAAAAACAGTGTCGCCGGTGAGATAGATTTCAAAGGGCTCTTTTCCGGCTACCGATAAAACGAAGCCAATAACCTCGCCCGCAAATTTTTCAACATTGATAGGACCATGTCGGGCGGGTGTCGCTGTTATGGTTAGTGTTTCGCCGGTGGGTGTTGTTAGTTTAAATGATTCCCATGGGGCAAGGCCGGTTACAGCGCCCTGCAGTCGTTCTGCTGCGCCTGTGGTAGAAAAAGTTTGCTTTACCTGCCCTATTAATTCTCTCCCCATTTTGTCAAGATTATCGGCATGCTGGTCGTGGCTTAGTAATACCAGGTCAATATGCCCGATATCATTAGTAGCAGGTCCTGTAAGTTTCTTGATGGAGTCATTAGGGCCTGCCGGGAAAACTCCCGGTGGATCAAGCGTAGGGTCGGTAATGATTCGCAGGCCGGCAATTTCTAAAATTACCGTTGGGCCCCCTATGTAGGTTACATGAATTGGTGTTTCCATTTTTTAATGACTAAATTCTACGTTAACAACATCTATCGATACCATTACAGGGATAGGATTATAGCTTGAGTCCTCATTCCTGAGGTAGATTCTCCTGGTTGTAGCAATTTTAATTCCCATAAAATCCTTATAATCCCATACATATTGGGATGATGGAACAGATTGTAATATATCCGGAGCGTAATCGTGACGCCTGAGCAAATAGTCTTTATCGAAGTAGAATACCTGCACTTTGTTATGAGTTTCAATATAGTCAGGAAACGTAACTTCCAGCCTTTCCCAGGTTTCGCCATCCTGTTGCCATGGAGTTAATTCCTTAAGCTGGTATCCCGGTAGTTTAAAATTAAATGGTGCGGTGAAGTATGTCCACCAGGCATAGTTGCTGAAGTAATGTGGCTGAAAATCGTTCCATTGGGTCTCCAGCACTTCTCCTTCAAATGATTTCCGCGGGTTTAATAATGTTCTTTGCTCGCTGCCATCAGCATCCTCCAAAATGATTTTGCCCGGTTCCCAGGTCGATTTTTGATAGGGTGCTATTAAAGATTGATAGCCTGATAGTTGTTCATGTGTGTTTGCCTCAAAATTACCATCGCTCAGTAAGCCTATTTTACCCTTAATTTTCCAGATGTGTCCATCCACCTTCAGGTGCGCTTTAATGTGATTGAAGCTGTTCCATTGGTCCATACCGCCATGGGCTGATATGACCAGATCAATTAAATCTGCCATGTGTTTACATTTTGTTGTAGCGCGACTATGGCTAAATACATGCCGGTATGCAAGTATTTGATGTACAAATGATTAGGAAGGCTTGAGGTGGCGTTTCCTGTTTTATATCACTAAAACACCAATAGTCTTATCAATAAATCACATTCACGCGCCGCGGAATTGGATTTGCAGCACATGATCTCATTTTGAGAATTGCCCGCGGTAAATCAGTGAAATAAAACAAATAAAATGATGGACTTAATATTCAAGATACTCATAGTCAGCGTATTTAGTACTGGCATCAAAGTGGCACAGCTGGTTATGACATAAAATTTATTGCATAATAAAAAGGAATACCAAATGGAAAAAATATTATTTGTGACCGGCGCCTCCAAAGGTTTCGGTTTTGAAATTGTTAAGGCAGCACTTGCCGCCGGGGACAAAGTTGCTGCCAGCGTGCGCAACAACAAGAACCAGCTTGTTGAAAAATTGGGTAATCATCCAAATCTCCTGGTAGTTACCCTGGATGTGGTTTATGAGGAGCAGGCAACAAGCGCTGTAGCCGAAATTATTGCCCATTTTGGAAAGTTGGATGTGCTGATAAATAATGCCGGTTATGGCATGGTGACTGCAATAGAAGAGGCATCAGATGCAGAGGTAAGGCAACAGTACGATACTAATGTATTCGGCTTATTAAATGTAACGCGTGCTGTTCTTCCTTTTTTCCGTCAGCAGAGATCGGGACATATCATCAATATTTCATCAATGTTTGGATTTGATGTGATACCGGGATGGGGAATTTATGGTTCAACCAAATTTGCAGTTGAGGGCATTTCCAAGGGCCTTGCGGTAGAACTTGCACCGCTTAATGTACGGGTTACTGCTGTTGAGCCAGGATTATTCAGCACCGAATTTTTAAGTGCGGAGTCTTCGATGGCCTCTAAAAACATAATTAGTGATTACCAGGATACGGTAGGGCAAATGAGAACCAATGCTACCAAATTGCATGGTAATCAAAATGGCGATCCGGTAAAGCTGGCTAATGCAATCATTAAGCTGGTTCATTCTGAAAATATACCCCTTCACCTCCCGCTTGGTAGTGATGCTGTTGAATTTTATAGGAACAATGTTGAAAAAACAGGTAAGGATATTACAGAATGGCTGGAGATTTCCACAGGCACAGATCATGACCACGTACAATAAATTGAATATTCAAAAATCATAATATGAAAACTGTATTTGAAATTAAGACAAGAGAACAGGTATCACCAGCCGACCAGGCTGTTTTCGATTCCAGCACCAAACTACTGGGATTTGTTCCCAATATGTATGGGGTTATCGCCAATTCAGAAAATGCATTAAGCCGTTATGTTAAAGCAGAGTTTGACAAATCCTCACTAACCTATAGGGAACAGGAGGTAGTCAATCTTGTTGTAAGCCAGGTTAATTTTTGTCGTTATTGTATTAGTTTTCATTACGGCTCGTTACAAAAGCTTGGTTTTACAGCTGATCAGTTGGCGGAAATCAGGAGAGGTACAGCTTCTTTTAATGAAAAATTAGATGCTCTTGTGAAGCTATCCAAAAGTTTGACTGAATTGAGGGGACATATTGACGGCGAATTGGTAGACCGGGTAATTGAAGCGGGATATACCAAAGGCGCAGTGATTGATACCATACTTTTAATTAATTTAAGAGGAGTAACCAATTATGTGTATGCCGCCCTGGGTGAGTTTAAGATAGATTTTCCGCTTGCCCCGGAGCTGGATTGATATACTTAGATTTTAAAATAAGCCATGGAAAACACTTTAGCAGAAAGGGTAATCGGCGCCTGGACACTGGTCACTTTTGAACAGGAGAGTAAAGACGGAGTAATTTCATATCCATTGGGTAAGGAGGCAACGGGGTCGCTATTTTACCTGCCCGGAGGCCATGTTGCTGTGAATATTATGCTGGCTGGCAGGGATATATTCATTGATAAGGCTTTGCTTTTAAAAGAGCAATTGAAATACAATGAACTGGGTTATCTGGCATATAGCGGCTTTTATTATGTTGATGAGAACCTGAAATTGATGACTCATGAGTTGGTGGTAAGTTTTTACCCCGAATGGGTGGGAAGCCGCCAAATCCGAAAAATCGATCTTAACAATAATTGTCTTCAATTAAGTTCAGATGGGCCCGTAGGGCCTGAACTTTCTCGTTTTCGTTTGGAATGGGTAAGGGCCTGACCCACGGGATTTCGTAACAGCTTCTCCTAGTTACCATTACCCTACCATAGGTAAGATAATGGTAAAATAGCGAAATAAAACAAGTGATTTATTTAAGTATATTGTAAGTTATTGTTACACAGTAAATTGATTTTTGGATTGGCTTTTGTAATACTCAATCATCCTATGGCGTCAGGAACCAGGTTTCGCCAAAAAGGAGATGTTTTATTGTTATATTTACTTAGCTTTTATTTTCAAAGTGGGATAGCTGATGGAAAAGTATTTAGAAGATGTTGACAAGTCCCTGGATAACGAGCCGTTAGCGCTGGTTACAGAAAATAACCAAGCCAGCCACCTGCTGAAACTTTGGATAGCGGCTTTTGCGGTCCAGGAAGTAAGAGAATTGTTTGAAACGGTGGTGAGGCATTTGAAGGAGATTATTGATTTTAATGCTGCCGATTTGCTGCTATTTGAAAATGAAGCTTCAACAATGCATACCAGGCTATCTTATCATAGTGGGCAATTTCATGAATTTCTGAATGTAGCTGATCCGCTGCTTTTTTCAAAATCAGGCAAGATGGCACTAACCAGGCATTTTAGGCCTGAACGGACACGGCAGGTTAGCGCATCCTATTGGATTAACGAAATACCTCCCGGATCACTTTTTTATAAAAAGGAAACTGAGTTCAGATACACTTATTTCATCCCTATTTTTAATGGCGTCGATATTGCCGGAACATTCCAGTTAAGAACAAACAGGGAGAATGGCTTTACCAGCAATGAAAATGCGGTATTTAATATTGTTGAGGAAATTTTAAAGCAGGTGTTTCGGCATCTTTTGAAAAACGATCATTTGGTACCAGGCCAGGAGGTAGAATCGTTATCAAAAACGGAGGTATCCGAAAATGACCAGATCAAACTGGATCTGTTTGCGTTAAGTGGTGATATTGCGGCGATTAGAAGCCGGGATGACCTAAATCGCTTTGTATATCAAAAATTAAAGCATTTTTTGCCAAAAGCCAGTATACTCATATACCGTACCGGCAATCATGGTAAAAGCTATCGGCCATTTATCAATTATTTGCCGTCGAAAAATGCAGTCGCAATGGAATACCAGCAATTAAAAGATAGCGAACTCATGCTGGATAGTGACTGGATTGATCAAAATCTGTTGCACTCGCAGCCGGCGATAATTCAACTTAAAGATATTGTTAACAGCCAGCGCGCTCCGGATTGGCTGAAGGAGACTTATCAGAACGGGTGGAGAAATGCCATTATTTCGATGCTTGAAAGCCAGAATGTTCACACTGGCCTGCTTATTGTTTTATTTAATGAAGAGATCAATTTACCTGCTCTTTACCTTAACAGGATCAAAGAAGTTTCGGCGCAGCTGGCAATCGCCTTAAACAATATCATAACTAACGAGAAGATAGAAAACCAGTTAAATGAGATAAAAGGTTTTAAACAGCAACTGGAGATAGAGAACCATTACCTGCAAGAAGAGATAGAAACAACTTACAACTACAGTGATATTGTAGGAACCAGCGAAATAATGAAAAAGGTTTTTTTCCTGGTTTCGCAGGTTGCCGATACGCCCAGCTCGGTGTTGATCCTGGGCGAAACAGGCACCGGCAAAGAACTGATTGCCAGGGCGCTTCATAATGCCTCATCCCGGAGGAAAAAATTGATGGTGAAGGTTAATTGCGCCTCACTTCCTCCCAGCCTCATAGAAAGCGAACTGTTTGGCCATGAAAAAGGCAGCTTTACCGATGCAACAGAACGCAGGATAGGGAAATTTGAGCTGGCTCATAACAGTACGCTATTTCTGGATGAGGTAGGTGAGCTTCCACCAGACTTACAGGTGAAATTATTGAGGGCCTTGCAGGAAAAGGAAATAGAAAGAATCGGCGGAACGTCCGTCATCAAAATCAATGTACGGATCATTGCTGCCACTAACCGGAATTTGCTTCATGAAGTGCATACAGGCAATTTCAGGAGCGACCTTTACTTCAGGCTGAATGTATTTCCAATAACGCTGCCACCGCTTCGGGATAGAAAGGACGACATCCCGATTTTGGCTACTCACTTTTTAGAAAAATATTTAAAAAAGGGCACAAAGCGCATCACTGGCTTTTCTTCCAAAGTGATGAAACAGCTCTCTGCATACAATTGGCCCGGAAATGTTCGTGAACTCGAACACCTCATTGAGCGTTGTGTGCTACTGACAAACGGAACGCTAATTAACCAGGTGCCGTTATCGTTTACCGAAGTTGAGGAAAATGCAGTAACCATACCGGATATCCGGATAAAAACGATTGACGAAGTGGAACGCGAACACATTTTGTTTGTGCTGAAAAAATGTAATAACAAGGTTGCCGGCATTGGCGGCGCGGCCGATGTACTTAAAGTGCCGGCATCTACATTAAATTCTAAAATGAGGCGCCTGAAAATAGGGCGAGCTTTTCCTGGAAAGAACTGACCTGCTTTCAAAAAATGTTTTATATCGCCAATTTTTATGGGGAATTGGCGATATAAGACGACTTTATCAAACTGTTTATTTCATAAAAAGCTGAAAGGTAATAAGATAAAACATGGCCCTTGTTTAGCAGGTTATTGTCTTGAGGTTTATTAAAAAGACGAAACAGCACCGTTTACTGCATGTAATGCGGGCGCCATTCTCTTTTTTTAAAATCATAAGAATGTACACAGTGCCAGGTATTATTTAAGAAAATAGTGAAGGGTATAATTTAAACCATTTTTACATGATAAAGAGAATCTTTAAACTGGTACTTACTTCACTTTTTCAGATGGTCTTGTCATTTGGTTCAAATGCCCAAACGCATTTGCCGGATTCTCCTAAGTATTTAATTCCTCTAATTCAAAAAAGCAAGCCGGATACCAATAAGGTCGCCCTTTTGAACAAGCTTGGGGGGTATTATATATTTAAACCCGGAAATTTCAAATATGATCTCGACAGTGCTTTAAACTGTTTAAACCTGGCATTAATTTTATCTAAAAATCTGCATTCGGTAAAATGGACAAATGAAACTTTAAAACTTAAGGGCAATTGCTATCTTGAAAGGGATGATATTTTGAATGGAGATAATTGTTTTCAACAAGTGACCAATTATTTTCACTCCATTGGCGATTATAAGCAAGAAATGGAAACCTGGGTGAGATTTGGGCAATGTTTCACTATAGGACACTCGGCCGATCAGGAGAAATGCTACGTTAGGGCTATCTCCCTTTTTAAGCTGTTGCCTGTACATAACAGGGGCTTCGAGATAGGCGTGCTAAAAAGTCTGGCAGATGCCCATTTAAACGAAGGGAAATTGGATCTGGCTGAAAGTGAATTGCTGCAAGTTTTGTCAGAATACCATGCCATTAATTATAAAAAATTACAGGAAACCTATGACTTACTTGGAGAGGTTTACGGACTCAAAGGATATCCTAATAAACAGCTGTCGTGTTTCCTGCAATGCGTTAAGTCTATGAGCATTTCGGGCGATAGCACCCTTGCAATTTATTTTTATTATAAACTGGGACTGGCGTACCAGAAAATAGGTTTTAACGCCAAAAGCATAATTTATTTTAACAAATCACTTGCGCAACCGATTGATCCCGCAGTATTCTACGAAATGTATTATCATATTCTTGCTTTGTGCGCCAAAGTCAATTCATTGATTGATAGCGGAAAAGGAAAAGAAGCGCTTAAAGTTATGCAAAGTGCTTCTCAAAAAATTCAGCCAAAAGACTCTATGCAAATTGCGAAAATTGAAAATGGCTTTGCTTCATGTTATATGGCACTTCGACAATATTCTAAAGCTGAACGATATTTCCTGAACGTAGAAAAAATATATAATTTACTCGGGAGTAATATTGCACCTAAGATCCAGGTAACTGATATTTTAATTTGCGATCTTTATGTAGCAATGAATCGATATGACAAAGCAGCTGTCTACTTAGCAAAGGTTGGTTCAATACCCTATGGGAGATTAAGTGCAGAACGATTGGGGCATATTCAATTGTTATATTTTAAAATCGACTCTGCAAAGGGAAATTACTTTACAGCGATTAAACATTTTCAGCTTTACAAGACACTAAACGATTCCATTTTTAACGCAACTAAGAATAAACAGGTACAAGAACTGGAAATCAGTTACGAAACGGCGGAAAAAGAGCGCTCAATTGCCGGCTTACAAAGCCGGGAAAAAGTACAGCGGGCTGAATTAAAAAGAATCAACGTTCAAAGGAATCTAACTTCCGGAGGGATAGTACTGGTTTTAATCATTGCTGGTTTAACCTATAAAGGCTTTCGGCAGAAGCGGCGTAGTAATCTATCGCTCCAGGCGCACCAAAAAGAGATAGATCACAAGAATGATTCGCTGGAAAAGCTAAACTATAAACAGCAATTGTTACTGATTGAAAAAGAATGGCTGTTACGCGAAATTCATCACAGGGTAAAAAACAATTTACAAACAACTATCAGTTTATTGCATATGCAGTCGGTGTATCTTTCTAATGAAGCTGCCTTGAATGCCATCCGCAACAGTCAGCGACGCATGCAGGCGATGTCCCTAATTCACCAAAAGCTTTATCAGTCTGAAAATATGACCAATATCGACATGGCGTCCTATATCGCCGAACTTACCGGCTATTTAAAGGATAGTTTTTGTGGAAGCGGCTACATCAGCTTTGAATTACAATTGGAACGGCTGGAGCTTGATGTTAGCCAGGCTATTCCTTTAGGATTGATCATTAATGAAGCGGTAACGAATGCGATCAAATATGCCTTCCCTGATAAAAGGAACGGAAAGATATTAATTGTATTAAAGGCCGATGCCGACGGCCATTGCTTTTTAGAAATAGCCGATAACGGTATCGGTTTACCGGCAGCATTTGACGCTGATGTTCGGCATAATTCTTTAGGATTAAATCTTATACATGGATTAGCCGACCAGCTAAATGGAGAACTTAATATTAAAAATGATAACGGTACTATTTTAATCATCACATTTAAGGATAATGGGGTGTTTAAAGAGGAAGAGTTTGAAAACGTTATTCAGCAACATTAAAAGCTATTGCCATGGACGGTAAAATATTGATTGTAGAGGATGAGTTTATAATAGCCAGTGATTTGCGGATAATACTGGAAGATGCCGGGTATGAAATTGCAGGTATTGCATCGTCGGTTCCAAAGGCCCTGGAAATAATAAGGTTAAAAAGGCCTGCCTGGGTTTTTCTTGATATTTATCTTTCCGGAAAACTTACCGGGATCGACCTTGCCAGAATGCTGGTAGAAATGAGTATTCCATTCATTTATGTTTCTGCCAATTCCAATCAAAGCGTTTTAAGAGAGGCAAAAACTACCCGGCCATACGGGTTTCTGGTAAAGCCTTTTCGCGAGCAGGATGTTCTGGTAACCCTGGATGTTGCCAAATACAGGTATGAAAATGACTTGGAGACCCAGCTGCAAAGCGAGCAAGTGCTGAAACAACAGGTAATGAATATCTTTTCGCAGACAATCAGCAGGGATGAGGAAGTATCTAAAATTGTTACCGCGTTACAATATCATATTCCGTTTGATTTTTTCACAATCAGTTGGAAAGATAAAAACGGGGAATTTTCTGAGGTGCGCGCTTTCAACAAATCCGGAGAAGATGATTTTAAATTAATGGAAAAGACTGCGTTTTTTTCAGAGGTTCAAAAAGCACCCGAGGGGCTGAATTTGTTAAAGAAATTTTCGTCCCCATCAGCAAAGTCAAGCTGCCTGACAGGCAGTGAGTTTGCTGAGATGTGCCGTAAAAATTCGTTTGATAAGCTGATAGCCGATAGTTTTAACCTGCATTCGGCACTGATAAAAACCTTCGCTATCTGCAGCTGGGGGCAGATTAACTTTTCCCTCTATTGCCAGAACGCTGATGGGTTTAAAAAGCATCACGCGGCTTTACTGGACCGGCTAGACCTGTTTTTGGTCAGGATATCTGATTGCTTACCCGAAATAAAGAAACTGGGCCGCGTAGAACCGCAGGAACAAGGGGAGGAGCACACCTTGCCAAAGTACGTTAGCGCGATAAAGACTGCTCAGATTCCTGCCATTGATGATGACAGTTTTGGTTTGGTAGGTAGCGCGCCGAATTTTCAGAAAGTTAAGGAACAGGTGACCACGGTAGCCCCATTTGATATCTCGGTATTGATTTTAGGGGAAAGTGGTACAGGCAAGGAAAAAGTTGCACGGGCAATTCATAATCTGTCAGAAAGAAAGGCAAAGCCGATGATCAAAGTGAATTGTGCTGCAATCCCTGCTACTTTAATAGAATCGGAATTATTCGGCTACGAAAGGGGGGCCTTCACAGGTGCGGCCGACCGGAGGATTGGTAAATTTGAGCAGGCAAACGGGGGAACAATATTCCTGGATGAGATAGGCGAAATACCTATGGATCTGCAGGTAAAATTGCTGTGTGTGTTACAGGAAAGAGAAATAGTAAGACTTGGCGGAAACCTGGTGATTAAAGTTGATGTGCGCATCATTGCTGCAACTAATTGTAATTTGGAAAAAGCCATCGCCGCTGGTCGGTTCAGGCTGGATCTTTATTACCGGCTCAATGTTTTTCCAATAACCATGCCCCCTTTAAGGCAACGCAAAGAAGATATAGCGGCACTTGCAAGGCATTTTGTAATCAGCCTTACCGCAAAAATGGGCAGGAATGCAAAGGATATCTCTGATGACGCACTTAAAACACTGCTGGAATATAATTGGCCGGGAAACATCAGGGAATTGGAAAATATTATAGAGAGGAGCCTTGTGCTGAACAAGGGAAGTATAATTGAGCATATTGAATTACCCGAACATGAAAAAACAGAAGAGCTTGCGATACCACAAGATGGAAAAATCAAAACGATAAAAGAATTGGAAAAAGAGCATATACTAAATACTTTGCAGTATTGTAACGGAAAGGTGTCAGGGACGGGAGGTGCTGCTGAGTTACTGGATATGCCAGCCAATACCTTGTTTGCGAAGATAAAGAAACTTGGCCTGTCAAAGGATTTTCAATAGCTTTTGCGTTGCCAAATTAGTGGAATAAACATCAGTATTAATTTTTATTGAATACAGCCTGAGGCCTGATGGATTTATTTCCACATCGAAACTGGTAAGAGTTCATCAATATTCCTTTAATGCCTGAGTTTCGCAGTTGAATGGCAAATATATTGTATATGATATGATCTAACAGTTTATAATGAATGTGTAATATCTCAGTAATCTCGAAATCTTCCTCAACAATCATATTGTCGCATTGTATGCAACGCATATGTCCACGTTCCAGAACAAAGTCGTGATCGTAACCTCTTTCGTGCAGATCAATTAAACGGGTCACTAATTCGTTCCCCTGAGGTTTAGTTTTCAGTTTGTTAGGTTCATGACAAAAACAATTAACTTGCTTAATTGAATCAAGATCACGAGTAAGGATATCTATTTTAATGGTATTTTTCATGGCTTCGGCTATTGTTTAAACAAATGAAGGACACTACCTGATAAGTAAAGCAAGTAAACCGGCAGCGGTCTTGTAAAGAGTTATAGGCGCTATTTTTATTGATCTTACCCTAAATAACGGATAGGGAATGAGAGGTCTTTGTATACCCTCCTGGCTACCGCTGTTTAATAGTATAGAGAAGTACAGGATGGCAATTGCGCAAATGATCATGATGGTGTGGGTCAGTACAAATATGGTTTCCATAGCTTTCCGGTTTTAGAATAAATAAATGTTAATTTTCCGCCGTTAGTAACTATACCAAACTGATGCCATTAATGCAATCTATTGATTATTAGACTATTAGTTTAATTTGGCGTTTTAATCCGTTACTTTATATCGCTAATTCTTCAAAATGATCGGTAAAAAATAAACGAAATTTCGCTTTAAGGGTGTAGGATAAAACTTTTAGAACCAGGCTATTGGCGTTGATTGGCATCCAGATCATTAAACTATTCCCGATAGGTGGCCGAAATTGGATCTGCTGGGGAGAATTATTAAGAAGTAGTTATATCTTGTTCCGGGATTTCGGCTTTAAACAAGATCATGATTTTTGTTCCCACTGCGGACTCAAATATGATTTGGCCATCCAGATCATTGCAAAGTCCTTTGATTAATTTTATACCAAGGGAGTTAAAATCGGTATTGTTTACATCCAAAGAAATTCCAATACCATCGTCTGCAATAATAAGTTCAATCAAATCATTCTTTCGCTGTAGCGTTAGCGAGATCACACCATCTTTTCTTATTGGAAATGCATATTTTACTGAATTGGTGACTGCCTCATTAACAATCAATCCTACAGGTATTGCTTTGGTAACCGGAAGCCTTACCGCTTCAATATCCAGTATAAATTTGATGTTATTACCAGGATCTAAACACTCCCGGAAGTATGCGATAAATTCGTGCAGGTAAGACTGAATGTCAATGGTTTTCACATCTTCTGCCAGGTAAAGCTTTTGATGAATCAACGACATGGCATAAATGCGCTGCCGGCTAACTTTGATAGCCTCAAGGGCTTCGCCGGTCAGGTATTTTGATTGTAAGGTTAAGAAGCTAAGTACTGTATGCAAATTGTTTTTCACGCGATGGTGAATCTCCATCAGCAAATATTCCTTTTCTTGTACCAGCCCTTCAAGCGCCCTGTTTTTATAAACTATTTCTTCATTTTTGGTAATAATGACCTCATTTTGATCGCTGATGATTTGATACGCTTTTTGCTTGATCCGGTATTGCCTTACAAACAAGCCACCTACTACTAATAAAATACAAATACCAACAATGCTTTCGTTTTTAGTTCTGCGGGTTCTGCTTAATTCAGCCTCCCTGAGTTTTGCAGTTTGGTTGAGTAATTCGATAGAAACATCTTTCTCACGTGTTTCATAAGCTACTTTGAGTTCCTGTAACTGGTGGTTTTTCTTTTCATTAAAGATTGAATCAGTAAGTTCTTTAAAACGCACCGAATAATGAAAAGCGGATTTAAATTGATTGGTGCATGAATCAAGGCGGTATCTTAATTGGTAACTGCGTGTTCGTTCGTAATCATTGTGCCGAATATTGGCAATGGCAGAGTAACTGTTCCAATAACGATAGGCTTGCGCATATTTATGATATTTTATATCGTACAGGATCAAATCCATGTAAATATCGGTTTTTCGGCTTTCCTGAACTTGTGGATTGTTTAATTCTGATTTAACTGATTCATAATAAATTGTCGACATCTTATAATCATCCAACAACATATACGCGCGCAAATATGAATTCTTGCTGGTCCAGGTCTTTGCATAGGCTCCATTTTTTGAATACTTAGCCGATATTTCGTTTAAGAGGTTAATTAACAGTCGCGGCTTACCTTTATACAGATAAACGCCACACATGTCCTCTGTGAGTAGGTAGATGGCCGCCGTATCCCGAAACCGTTTAGCAACCGTGAGGGCTTTTAAATAATGAGGTATTGCCTCGTCCTCCTGAAGTAAGTAACAATAAGTGGTTGCGATAATATTTTCAACCTGGCACAACTGCATCGAATTATCTTTAGTTTCCAGGCAGCACTTTTCTGCCAGAAGTCCAAAATATAGGGCTTCCTGGTAATTGCTCAGGAAAACATTATCTTCATCCATCAATATATAAACTCCCTGTAAACTTTTATAGTTGATGGATTTATAAACGGCCAGGGATAATTTTAATGTCTTGACTGATTTCGAGTAATTTCCCTGCACTTTGTACAGGTCTCCTAACATTTGTAAATCTTTGGCTAATTCAATTTTATCCGGAGAGGATCTAAGTAAATTTACAGCTGTATCAACCAGTGATACCCGTATAGCCATTTGCAGGGAGTCGTCCAGATTGGTGTAGTAGCGGGATAATTCATAATAGGCTTTTCCCAGGAGTGTTTTGTCCGTTGTTTTTTTGAGTAGCTGCAGGGCCTGCGCGTTGAGCCGTTTACCGGCGGCGGGATCTCCGGATGCGTTTTTTAAACGGGATTCTGTTAATAAAGTATAACCATGTGTGTGCGGTGAATGCAGATAACTGCTTTGTAATTTGGCTTTGCTTAAATAAAATGCCGCACTATCACGATCCGCATTACTTTGATTGTCCTTTGAAAGGTAAAAATTAGCCAGCATTAATGAAGTTTCGGTGGCTGCTGTTCCCGTTCCCAATGAAGGTAGCAATTTAATTAACGAGTCGGCCTGATGCCTTAAAATTGCCTGTCCGGAACCTGATTGCATTAAAAAAAACAGAACCAGGAATATGACTAATTTCTTCATATAAGACAAGGCAAACAACGGTGATTTTGGGATTAGTCGCCGGGCTGTCCGGTCATGTTTCTTTTAAGCCAATGAGGTGCCAATTGTAAATACCTGAAAATTAGTCGATAGGATAAAGTGTTTAATTTTATGAAGTGATATATCGTCGATTCACAACGATGTTTACCTGTTTTAGATAAAGCGTTGTTTTAAACTTATGGTAGGGTTTGCCGGAGTAAGTAATTGATATATCTTTAATATTTGAATGACAGCCTAAATAAATATGATGGAGAGTTTTTCAGTTGTACTTAAGCTTTAAACTGAAAAAATAAACCTCAGATTGATAATGGCGATGATTTGATTCAACGCTTACTTCCGGAATTATCCGACTTATATCAAGGTGAGCTGGCATTTGGATGCTACCAATACAACTAACGCGTCAGCACGTTTGGATGATTTTGCAGGTCGGTCTGCCTTGCCGGCAAATTGGTAGCGGGTAGAAAGTAACAGCTATTCGGGCAGCGGATTTGATAGGGGATTTAGATAATGTTGCTTTTTTTTTGGTGGAAAAGCTGCCAGCATATATGCTCCGATTAACGGCCCAATGTCACCAGAAAAAGCCTCATCTGAATTAATTTCAAATACCCTAGGCTCTGTAAAACCCGGGGTATTTGCTTAATCGACTCATGCCTTATCACTTAATCATCATCTCCTGCTTTCTGAACAGCCTTTACAAAGGCGGCACGCACCGGAATTGGTACCGGAGCATCCTCCCCTTTAATGGCCTTCCATATCATGTTGTTCATGATTTCGTCAGGCACGCGATCTACTGCCGAAAAATCAAGCCCTTTGGCCATCGCCGCAAGTTTTGTCCCCTTAGGGTTAAGTTCCTTCAGGTTGATATTGGATGGGAAACTGCTAAAGGCTGTATTGTTGGGCGTTTTACTAAAACAACGCCACATGGCTGTGGCCGAAGCGTCATACTGCGTCATCGGCGGCAAACCAAGGATCAGCTCTATAGTGCGCAGAACAGAGGAGGTAGAATACATGGTATGATCTACAAAGTTCCGTTTTACAAAGCCTCCGGCAATATATGCAGGTGAGCGGTGGGCATCCACATGGTCGGGGCCATTTTGGGCGTCGTCTTCCACAATGAAGATCACGCTGTTTTCCCATATCGGGCTTTTGGCAATGTGCTCTACCAGGCGGCCAACAGCCAGATCGTTATCGGCGACATGTGCAAAAGGCGTGGGTCTGCCCGCGGTTGTACCCTCGGTATGGTCAGACAGCATGCGCATAGTACTTAGCTGTGGCAGCGCGTTGTTGCGCATCAGCGAGTCAAAATCATGTTCCCATGCCTGGTAGCGCAGGGTATCGGGGTCGCGCAGATCGCGGGTAGGGTACGTTTTGGCAAAGTGATCTTTCAGTACGGGTATCTGCGGCGTATTATCGGCATTAATAAACTCGCCGTAGGTGCGGAAAGTTACGTTGAAACGACTGGCCTGATCCCAGATGTACAGCTTGTTCTTAGCCGTTGGGCCCGCGGCCCCGGGGCCGCGGCTGCCATAGCTGGTAGGCCAGTTCTTTTCCATATAATCTGTGGCGTAGGCGCCCAAACTCCAGTTATGCCCGTCGGCACTTACCTCGCCATCTACATAAAAATTGTCCAGCAGCACAAAGTTTCCTGCCAGTGCATGGTGGTTGGGCGTAATGCGCTTGCCAAATAGCAGCAGGCTGGTATCGCCGTTGCCCCTGGGCATGTCAGACAGTACCTGGTCATACGTCCGGTTTTCCTGAATGATGTAGAAAACATATTTAATGGGTGATGCAGCGCCCACTTTAGCCGGAACAGGGTTACCCGCTTCGCTATTAATGCCTGTTTCCTGCTCCCGGTGGTAAGGCGTATTGTGAACTACCGCCTGTGCGTAAACCGGCAGCTCTTTTTTGGTTGGCGTAGGGATGATGCTCAGGGTACCCATCAGTAATCCACCGCCTATATATTCGGTACGCAGCGGCCGAAATGGGTCGCCGCCGTGCAGTACAACAGTTTGGTTTTTGGCTACAGGGTTAGGTCCATGCGGATTAGGCAGCGACGAAAAGCCTTTGGCGTTGGCTACGTACAGTTTGTTATCTATAACGCGCACAACGCTGGGATACCAGCCTGTAGGCACAAACCCAAGCGACTGGCTGGAACCTGCCTTTGTTACATCAAACACGGCCAGGCAATTATTATCGGCATTGGCAATGTATAAAGTTTTGTCGTCTTTGCTCAGGGCTACCGAGTTACTGGTGGTTCCGCTCAGCGGGGTGGGCGATACCGCAGTGTTCAGGGTTTCCAGCACTTTAGCTTTGCGCACATCAATTACCGACACCGTATTATCGTTGGCATTGGCCACATATAAGTATTTCCCATTCCGGGAAATGCACAGGTCATTCGGGTTATCACCCACCGCAATGGCGTCGAGCAGCTTATTTTTCTTCGTGTCAAATATGGCCACTTTATCGCCGCCCCAAAGGCTGATGTATAACTTTGACTGATCGGGTGATAGCAGGCAGGTATAAGCTTCGGTGCCCAGTTTGATCTTCTGGCTAATGGTTTTTGTTTTAAGGTCGATGAGATAAAGGCTGTTATCCAGCTTGGTAACAACGTATAAAATGCCCCGTTTATCATCAAGCGCCAGGCCGGTAGGCGAAATAGATTCCGAATTTGGTTTTTTGCTCCATGCTTCGCCCAGTTTGATGGTATCGGCTGCCATCAGTTTGTCGTTGGTGATGGCATAACGGATAATCCAGTTGTTATCGCCGCCGGAGGCATAGAGTGACTGCTCGTCCGCACTGAACACCAGGCCGCCCCAAGCCTTACTGATCAATACCTTATCCAGTTCGCGGTCTGTCCTGGCGTCCAGCAATTGGATGGTTTGAACGCTTTGGCCGTTGTTGGTAACCGCGGCGTAATGGTGGCTCTTACTTACGGCTATATTTAAGGGCAAGTCGCCCAGTGGCAGACTTTTCCCAACGGGTGTTAGCGACCAACCATTGGGTAGTTTTACCCGGTTGTGTTCAATAGCGGCAAGATCTTGCGCCTGCACAAACCTGCCGCATGTTAGTAACAGGGTGGCCAGGCAAAGAATTTTTTTCGGTGACATAGTTTACGAAAATTATTTTTTTGATTACAAAAAATGGCACCATAAGACCATTGATGTACCGGCAAAAGTAGACCACCAATATTAATCTATTATTAAATCAGCAGGGAGATAGCCCCCTACAATGTAACAAAGTCAATAGAATTTTTACGCAGGTTAACTTATCTGTCATGTGCAAATGAAAAGGCGGCTGTTTCCATTGGGAATCCGGCTCCGTCTTTGGGGTGGCTGACCGGCAATGCGATTTACGAGAACATACCGGTTTTGAGCAAGACTGGGGGATTTGTCCAGTATTTTAATAAGTTAAACCCCGGTTAATCCTATACCCTGGGTTTAGCTTATAAGTCTTCCACTAAGATATGGCCCTGGGTGTCTTTAACAGAGCCATCGTTGAAAGGGGGCGAGGCATACATTGTAAACAACTGGTCATTTCTTCCTACACATCAACTATGCTTATTAATCTGCCTTATATTTGACTTGTATAATAATCAAGCCATGCAAATAGGAACAGAAACGTTGCCGGAGTTTTATCAGCGCACTCATCAGCAAATGCCAGCTGAGCTGCTTTCCAAAGCGAATGTGAGCCATTTTAACGTAAAGGAACGTATTTGCCTGACTAAACAAACGCCTTACAATCGCCGGGATTATTATAAGATAAGCCTGATCATCGGCGATGGTATGCATAAGGCAGCAGATAAAGATATATTGATTAAAAACGGGGGTATTATATTTTACAATCCGGCTGTTCCGTCGGCGTATCAAAAAATGTCAGATTCACAATCAGGCTACTATTGTCTTTTCAATGATACTTTTTTATTGAATACCATACGGCAGGATATCAGATACCGGAGTGCTCTATTTAACCCTGCCGTACCTGCCGTTATTCCATTAAACGCCGGGCAAAGTGACCGGTTTATCCATATGTACAGGGAAATGGAAGCTTTGCTGGCCAGTCAGTATCTTTATAAATACGATATGATCAGGAGCCTGCTGCAAATGATGATACTGGAAGGTATTCGTTTGCAGGGGCCGGTACAACAAGATAGTTCCAATGACCGTTTGATCGCCAGGTTTTTCGGTGTGCTGAACCAGCAGTTCCCGGTTGATTCACCTGAAAATCCGTTAAGGTTCCTCACACCGGCTGCCTACGCCGACCAGTTACATGTCCATGTTAATTATTTGAACAATGTTGTGAAAAAAGCGACCGGTAAAACCACCCGGGGGATTATCCACGAACGGATTGTGGAAGAGGCTAAAACATTGCTCCTGCATACGGATTGGGATGCAGCGCAGATCGCCTACACGCTTGGCTTCGAATATCCTTCTCATTTCAATAAGTATTTCAAGCAAAATACAAGAACCACGCCGCTGCTGTTCAGGGAACATTGGAGACAGGTAAGTTAATATTTGATTTGTATAAGCATTGCTTTGATTCATCTTACCTGCAGACAGGCTTGCCCGGGTACATTTGTACCATATAAAGCAAGTTATGAAAAACATCAAAGAATCAAATAAAGCCATAGGTACCATCCTGGCATTTTGCCTTATCCCCATTACCGGTTTCGCGCTGGATATCTATATTCCATCCTTGCCAGATATGAGCACGAAACTGGGTGCAACGCCGGCAGCCATACAACTATCCATTTCCATATTTTTAGCTACCTATGGCATAGGCCAGTTATTGGTGGGAGGCGTGCTTGACAGCTATGGCCGCTACAGGCCAAACATCATTGCGCTGGCGGGGTTTAGTGTCGCCAGCTTTGTGATTGCCAATACTGGTAACCTGCAAGTAATCTATTATATGCGTGCCCTACAAGGATTGATGTCCGCCGTAATCGTGGTTAGTAAACGATCTTATTTCTTCGACCTGTTTTCAGGCGATAAGCTAAAGCACTATACTAGTCTTTTTTCGATCATCTGGTCGGCAGCTCCCATTCTTGCGCCCTTTGCCGGGGGATTTCTACAGACCCATTTTGGCTGGCAGTCCAACTTCTATTTTCTTGGTTGTTTCGGTCTGGTGTTTCTCCTGTTAGAACTTATCTTCAGCGGCGAAACGATTGCCATAAAAGTACCCTTCCGCCTGAAAACTATCGGGAAAGCTTACCGCCTGATGATCAGCACCTGGGATTTCACAGCAGGCCTCTTTATTTTGGGACTTTCCTACGGTGTTTTGATGGTCTACAATATGTCAAGCCCGTTTCTGATCGAGCAAGTAATGCATTACCCCGCGACCGTCACCGGCAATTGTTCCATGATCTCCGGTTTGGCCATGCTCGGTGGCAGCTTGATCTCCAAAGCTGTTCTTTCCAGGCCATTCTTTAAACGGATGTTTGCGGGAGCTGTCATTCAGCTATTGCTTTCCGGTTGCTTAATCCTGCTAACCTTACAGGTGCATAATTTATATACTTTGATGGCTTATGTCATCTTACTTCATTCAGCAGCCGGGTTTATATTTAATGGTATGCTGGCCTATTGTTTAACGCGGTTCTCTCAATATGGCGGTATGGCCAGCGGGCTGACCGGTGGCGGGTACATCATTTCAACCTCTGCATTTAGCTTCGTCGTTGTAAAAGCGCTCCATATTAACAGCCAAGCTTGGCTGGGAGCAAGTTATTCGATATTGATCCTATGCATACTGGTGCTTGTTTTGCGCGTTAAATGGATTGAACGCACCGTCAGCCCAAAACAGGCATCTGCTATAGAGGAAGAAGAAATTGGACTAATGATGGAATAAATCAGCCTATAAGCGAATTGGAGCGAAAGGGCGTCTTACCGTCAAAAAATATTTTTATACTGATGTCGATCAACCACTACACTTCATAAAGGCAAGCAATGATTTTACCATCACTTTATGACAGAAAATAAGAGATTTTACCCTCACTTTATTACGGTGCCCACTTGGCTTTTTGTGAAGCGTTGGAAGAATTTGAATAGTGCAGGGTAATCCTCATGGTTATGGTCGAGGTAATCTGACTAAAAGTTACGATTATTATGATGAAGCTTACCAGGTACTTAAAATACCGGTATCTTAAAACAAGCTATTTTTAAAACAGATGCGGTTTATAGTCAGGTAAAGGAACGCTATCCTTCCATTATAGATAGCATTACTTTCATGGCTGTTGTTGCCCTGGATAAGCCTCATGCTATGCAAACGATCAACGATTACCAGCAACACATACAACCGGTAGCGTTTGAACTTAATTTCAAAAAGGATACATCAGCTGTTTTGGCAAATCACTTATTTATCAACCGTAAGGGATCAAAAATATGGATCAATTCGCTTTGGGCGAGCCTGAATGCAGGGCATGATGATGACACCGCTATTGATCTGAGCAACATCAAAGACAGCTGGGACTGGTTGGTTGAACAAGGCGCAACCATTATTCAAACAGACAGGCCAAGAGAACTGCTGGTTTATCTTAAGAAAAGAGGTTTGCATAGAGATTCCGGCTCCTTTGCCCCGTTTGTTCTGAAATAGCAAACCAGTTCTTATGAAAAACTTTGACCATATCAACTTATTTACATCCAGAAGCCATTGTTTTTTCATCTTACACAAAGTGCTGAACATCCATGGTCAAGCCTTCCGGAAAATACAGCCGTATTGCCTATTTAAGGCAATTGCTAATTCGGTGCCGATCTGCCCGCGGGCACCAATAATGAGGATCTTGTCTTTTTTCAGGCTGCTATTTTATTTACGGCCATTTCTGTTTTACTGAATTTGTTAGATTTTCGGGGGCTTAGCCAACGGTGTTGTGCTGATACATTAAAAGGCCATAGGGTACTTTAGGGTCGATCCAGGTTGATTTTGGCGGCAGGATCTGTCCGGCATCAGCCGCGCTGATCAACTGCTGCACCGTCATTGGGCAAAGCGTAAAGGCAATGGCCGAAGGTTCAGCCCGGAGCAATGCCAGGGTTTCTTCCATCGCTTTTTCGCCACCGATACATTTCAGGCGGGTATCATTCCTGGGATCGCTGATCCGGAAAATCTTTGCCAGGACCTCATCCTGTAAGAGAACCACATCCAGCGCTGCGGGGGATTTCGCATGTAATTCATGCCATTTACTGTGGATGCAGATCCCCAGGATGTTAGCTGAATAGGGCTTGACCGGTAAGTTCCCTTCGCTTGGAATGATCGTAAATAGTTCGCTTAAGCGGGAGAACAGGTCAACTTCGTTTACAGCAGTATCAGGAAGGACCAGGCGGTAATATTCAATGATCCGTAACTGGTCGGAGGCTATATAAAGTGAAGAAATATACTCGTCTGTGCCAGATTCAACTGCCAGGCACGCCGTTGAAGCAAGCCTGTGGTGCCCGTCAGCCATATAAACGGTTTCGATCCGGGAGAAAGCATCCTGTAATTTAAGGAGCGTTTCACTGTCTTCTATCTTCCAGATGCGGTGCAGGCTCTTCCGGTTTCCCACCGTTGATTTTCGGGTATTGGCACAGGTTTCCGCAATGACCCTGTTGATGGTAATGTCCGGCTGATAAGTCAATAAAACCGGGCTCCCTTCCAGACCGGTATGCTTACGGTAATTACAGATCCGGCGTTCGCTGTCGGCGAGCGTCTGTTCATGCAGTCTGATTCTGCCATCGAAGAAGTCCCGGATAGATGTCAATGCCCAGATACCGGTTTGGCGGTAATTACGGTGCACAATCTCATAGATATAAATTCCGGGTTGTGCATCCTGCCTTACGCGTTCCAGCCGCAATAAACATTCGAGTGCTTCCCGGATATCATGGTATGCCTTTTCCTGGCCATGGGCAGTTTCCGGACGGAGACGGGCCGGCGCTTCCAGCTGGGCTTTCAGGGGCAGTAGCGGATGTTCTTTTTCACCTATACCAAAGAAGAAGACCTGCTCATCACCGGGAAATACCAATTGATCGGCATAAAATGAATTAGGGCGCAGCGCGCGAAAGGGTTGGATAGTGGCCATCTTTATGTTTTATACCTGAACCAGGTTTTGTTTTGTTTCGAATGTGTAAGTTTTCATACAGTCCACCAGGGTCTGCACACTTTCAAGGGGGAGCGCGTTGTAAAGGGAGGCTCTGAACCCGCCAATGGTACGGTAACCTTTGATCCCTACCATGCCCCGCCTGGCAGCATAGCTTAGAAATTCCTCTTCCTTTTCCTTGTCGTACATCCGGAACGTTACATTCGTCAGGGAACGGTCGGTCTTTTCGGCCAATCCGTAAAACAAGGGGTTGTTGTCTATCTCGTCATAGAGTAATTGCGCCTTGGCCAGGTTTGCCATATGTATGAACTTCACACCGCCTTTACTTTTTAACCATTGCAGGTTGAGCATGGCGGTATAGATCGCGAATACGGGCGGCGTATTGTACATCGAGCCGTTGGCCCGGTATACCCGGTAATCAAGGATCGCATGTACAGGGTTTTTGATGCCATCTAAAAAGCTGTTCTTAACAATAACCAGTGTCATGCCGGCCGGCCCCATATTCTTTTGTGCGCCGGCGTAAATGAGGTCAAAATCGCTGATATTGATCACCCTGCTGAAAATATCAGAAGACATGTCACAAACAACCGGGACCGGCGATTTCGGGAAGTTGAACATTTCGGTTCCTTCTATGGTATTATTGGAAGTAGTATGGAAGTACGCCGCATCTGCAGGGATATTGTATTCCCTGGGGATAGATCGGTAATGGGTATCTTTTGACGTTGCCACCACAGTAACATCACCCGAGATCCTGGCTTCTTTAATGGCTTTTTCGCCAAAGAAACCAGCCTCGAGGTATGCCGCTTTTTGCCCTGTGCCCAAAAAATTCATGGGCACCATTGCAAATTGCATGCTGGCACCGCCCTGTAAAAAGAGGATGCTGTAGGTTTCGGGGACATCGAGGAGCTCCCTGACCAGAAATTCGGTTTCGCGAACGACCAGCTCAAATTCTGTGGAACGGTGGGAGATCTCTAAAATGGAGAGATCCGCCCTGTCCCAGTGCTTCACGGCTTCCGAGGCTCGTGTTAATACGGAATCCGGCAGGATACATGGCCCCGCCCCGAAATTGTGTTTTTTATTCAGCATACAGGCATTTTATAATTGGTTGGAAAATGCAGGATTGGGTTCCAGATTTCTATACAAAGTTTTAATGTTTTGGTCATTAAAACCACACTTCATTTGCACTTTGGAAAACATGACCAAAATTCATTGATTTTTTAGTCAATTTTTCCAAACAGGTGACGATTAGTGCCTGATTTCATGAAATTAAGTACACAAACCCTTTAGTTTAATACACTTTCTATTTCGTTTTTCATGTCAGCTTATGTAGTTGAAAGGTTAATATCATACGTATATTTTGAAAAATCGATGAATTTAACCTTACTTTGCACCTACCAATTCATAAGTTAATTAATGTATTAATTACACTAAGTATATGACCGAAGTGATCACTTTAGGGCAATTTTTCATTGAAAAACAGGCTGATTTCCCCTGCGCAAAAGGCGAGCTTTTACAGCTGGTTTACGAATGTAATCCGATGGCTTTCCTGGCAGAGCGAACAGTTGGAAAGGTGGGTAAGAGCGCCGAACGTATCCTGGAGATCGCCGTAATAGGGATACATCAACGGTTCCCGATCTTATCGGCTTAAAATTAATGGTCGAAAAGGCCGAAAACTTATTATTAACCGCAAATGCTTTAATCCCCGCTTAAAATGGATCACGTATTAGATAAAACGGACCTGGGTATACTGAGACTGCTGGAGCAGGACGCCCGCCTGACACATAAAGAGATCGCCCATTTATTGCATAAAACGATCACCCCTATACATGCCAGGATCCGCCGGCTACAGGAGGAAGGATATATTCAGCGTTATACGGCCATCATTAACCACAAAAAGGTTGGTAAGGGGTTAATCGCCTATACCCAGGTCCATGTGCGGGTACATTCACAGGAAAGCCTGATGGCCTTTATGGAGGAAGTAATCAAATTACCCGAGGTACTGGAATGTTATCATATGACCGGGGCGTTTGATTTCCTGCTGCGCCTGGCCATTAAAGACATGGATGAGTATAACGAGGTGCTGATCAAAAAGCTTTCGAAATTGCCGGATGTGGGTAACATGCAAAGTTTCTTCGTGATGTCGGAAGCAAAAAAAGAAACCGGGTACATGTTCGGGACAGCATGAGGAGGATAGGGCACTGGTGTTTACGGGGCTCCAAGATGCTTTCAAAAGTCTGCCTCGGATTGAAATAAAAAAACAAGCCGCCTGATTTGCAGGAGGCTTGTTTACAGCGCGGAATAGCATATTGAATTTCGCGCCGTGCAGGTTAATTTTATTTTACCAATGATTCAGTTTCCAGTTGCTTTTTACCCCAAAGATGCAAGTGCTCTATAAACGGAATCAATTCTTTTCCTGTGTCACTCAGAGAATATTCTACTTTGGGCGGCACTTCGTGGTACATTTTGCGCACAATCAATTTGTCTTCTTCCAGATCCCTCAATGTTTGGGTGAGCATTTTAGTAGTAATATCAGGTAAAGTCCTGCTTAGTTCCCCATAACGCAATACGTTCTTCATACCCAAATGCCACAAGATCCGCGCTTTATATTTTCCGCCTATGCGTTTAAAGGCATATTCAACCCCGCAATTGATTATACAATCGGGGATATCTGATTTATTTTTCATATTAATTTAATATAAATAATTGACAATCAATAATACATACTTTTTGGTATATAAGATACAAATAAGTACATACTTGCCAAAAGTAAACAAAGGATCTAACTTGGCCGTTCATAAAAGCATAAAATAATGGAACCATTAACAATAAAAACTCATACGATCCAAAATACGCCGGTTATGAAGGCGATCCGCCAGCACGAATTTGGTGGGCCGGAAGTACTGCGCTACGAGGATGCACCCATTCCTGAAATAATGCCGGGCGAGGTGCGCATTCGCGTTCACGCTATCGGTCTGAATCCTCCTGACTGGTACTTACGTGAAGGATATAAGATGTTGCCACCTGAGTGGCAGCCGAAAGTACCCTTTCCTATCATTCTCGGCACAGACATTTCGGGCGTAATTGAGGCCATCGCGAATGATGTTGAGGGCTTCTCCGTTGGTGATGAAGTATATTCTATGGTTCGTTTTCCCAGCTATGGGCCAAGCCAGGCGTATGCTGAGTTCGTAACCGCGCCCGCATCGGAAATTGCCCTCAAGCCGGCGGGTATTGATCATGTGCATGCAGCTGCCGCGCCGATGTCATTGCTTACCGCATGGCAATTCATGATCGAGGTGGGACATGACGTACAGAACCCGCTACAGCCTGACAAGCATATGCCGGTACCGCTCAAAGGTAAAAAGGTGCTTATTAATGGCGCCGGGGGAGGCGTAGGGCACTTCGCAGTACAACTGGCAAAATGGAAAGGTGCGCATGTGATCGCTGTAGCATCCGGTAAGCATGAAGCGTTCCTACGAGATATTGGCGCTGATGAATTCATCGACTATACCAAGACCACAGCCGAGGATGTTGTGCATGACGTCGATCTTGTCATCGACTCTGTTGGCGGACCGACCACCGGCCGTTTTTTGCGTACGTTAAAACCCGGCGGCGCTTTGTTCCCTATATTCCCTTTGGGCTTCTCTGGGTCAGCGGAAGCAGAGCAGCTGGGTGTCAAGGTCTCGGCAACGCAGGTGCGTTCAAGCGGAGCCCAACTGGCGGAAGTTGCTCGTTTGCTTAACGACGGTACGATCCGGGCGGCCATTGACAGCACGTTTCCGGTTGCCGATGCCCGAAAAGCACACGAACGCGCCGCGCAAGCAAACATTCAAGGCAAGATTGTGCTAACTGTATCCTGAAAATGAAAGTTATTAAAAGTTCAAAAATACAATTGCTATTAAGAGGCTATCTCAAATTCAAGATAGCCTTTATAAAAATAAGCAGGCATTGATTAGTGCATAATAAGTCGCCAATAATTATCCTTATAATTTATATAAAAACAAAAGCTATGAATGTCAAAGAATTAGCGGACAGGATTTCCCTGAAAGAGCTTGTTGACCGCGTTTCCGTCCTGGGGGATAATAAAGATTTCAACGCGCAGGTACAGCTGTTTTCTGAAAATGCACTGTCGGAAACTTTTGCGGGAGGTAAATCAATTTTAAAACTGAAAGGTCGAAAGGAAATGTCGGAGGCGTTTGGTAAGTTTCTTAAAGATTTTGAAACCGTTTTCCATTTTAACGGCCAGCAGGTGGTAACCATCGATGGTGATAACGCTACAGGAACGTGTTACAGCTTGATTACCTTGATCGGCAATGAAAACGGCAAAAAAATGAAGACTACTATCGGCGCTATCTACCAGGACGGTTACATACGGGAGGACAACCAGTGGCTTATCGCAAAGCGAACGGGAAACTTTAAATGGCAGCGTAAAGGTGAGGTACACCAGTAAGAACTACTATAAATCATCTATTGCCAGTCACGATGACTGAATTGGAATTTTAGTAAGGAAAATGATCCTCTGTGCCAGCAGATCATACACCCTACATCGTGTAATTTGTAAAAAAGCGCACTGGATTGGATCATTGTCAGGGCTTCCGGTTTAAATGATACCAAATATAAAGCTGGAGTTAAAGCTCAAATATCTCCCTTCAATGCCTTACCACATGCCGACTGTGCCAGATGTTTGCTCGATGCTGTTCAGGGAAGTAACTGGGTAAGGAAAATTATCAACGTGGGTAAAAGCTAATAACCAAGCCGTGTAGTTTTCAGCTTGGTTATTCCTTGTCTATTGGTCTTATATTTTGTTTCCTGTTTCGTTACCATATTTCTGCAACAACGCATTTAAATAACCTTTTTTGATAAATGCTTTTGCAAAAAAATCAAATATCGGCTCGGCTATTTTTTGAAACCCGACCATTTTGGAGTTGCTTAAATAGACAAATAATACTAAGTCTGAAAATTTACGCGGAGTTCCCGCATCGTTTGCCAGGCCATCTTTTGCCAACCCTTTTAAAATGAATAGGGCATGTTCAAAGTTTTTATTCCCAGGTTCAATGGTTGTTGTGATCACACATTCCTCGCTGGAAACATTGTGATAATAATGTTTTTCGTTCGGTTCGATGGTTGCTTTATCTCCCTGCAATAAATGGTGGATGTCTTTACCTTTCCCTACTTCCAGTGTACCTTTCAAAACCTCAAATGTTTCTGAAAACAAAGTGTGATAATGCCAGGGCGTTTTTTCGCCCGGAAGAATATTCAATTCCAATACGCTGTTGTTACCTGTGTCTGCTGAACTGACCAGTTTAATGTATCCTTGTGTTTTCATAGCGCTTTTTGTTGAGGTTTAGTTATCAATAAAATAATCCCGAATACAGCGCAAATCAGAATAGCAATGATGTGTGGCATGGCTTGAAGAATACTATTATAGCTTTTGCCCAGCACAATAAGCATATCGGTAACAGGAACCATTGTCCCTGCCAATAAGGTTACGCCCAAAGCACGCCTTTCATTCATCAACACAAAAACGCACAATAACAGCCCCGAAAGTATATCCCTGATCCCTTTGATATAATGAAATGAATAATCTCCCTGTTCATTAAAATGTATGCCGTATCCTGCTTCAGCTATTTCAGGGGATAAGAGAAAACGGGTACCTAAAAAAATTAATCCCAGGCCGGTTACAAATGCAATTGCGTAAAAAATTTTTGTTGTCATGATAATTCGTTTTTAAATGTCGGAACAAAATTATCGGGACGGCGGCGAGGATTGATGCACCTGGGTTAACAAATCAAGACTGGCTTGAAATTCTTTTACGGATCCGGCTTAAAGACTGGGGTTTGACACCGACATAAGAAGCAATATGGTATTGGGGGATACGCTGGGCAATATCAAAATACGCCTTTATGAATTTTTCATAACGTACTTCAGGCTTGTCGCTGTAGAGCGAGTCAATTTGACGGATGATGTCGATAAAAACCTGCTCTAATCCTAAACGTCCGAATCTTTCCCCGTACTTAACTTCCCGGTAAAAAGTTTGCAGGTCGTCGTAACTGATTGTCCAAATTGTCGTATCCTCTAAAGCTTGTATATAGACGATGCTCGGAAGTTTGGGTATAAAACTCTGGTAGTCGCAAACCCATTCTCCTTCCTTATTAAAGTAATGCGTTTGCTCTTCGCCGCTGGTGAACAGGTAATATCTGACAAGGCCCTGCTCGATAAAGGTCAAATGCCGGCAAACCTGGCCCGCTTCCAGCAAATGTTCATCTTTTGGTATTATTTTTTTGTGGAATAGCTTTTTGACCATTTCTTCATCTGCCGGTGACAGTGGCACATGATTTTTGATCTTTTCGATAAGCATATCCATTTGAATCAGATTTTAGGTAAAAATACCAATATCTTCTCTATTATTTCTTATCCAGGGTAACAGGCTCGCCGCCGCCACTGAACCCGCGTCCAGGTTCATGAAATTCCTGCTTGTGGTTTTCAAAATAAGATGGTCGATGGCTCCGGAATACCCAATAATAGCATGGAATGGTCTGGTCAATACCTTCAGAAGCTCCCCCTAAGGGAAGCTGAGGATTGGTTGAGAGTTATCCTGTTAAATTTTTACTCAGGACACAACTATGTTTATTTTATACCAGATAGGGCAAAAGAAAGACTTGCATGCGTAATTGATATCGTTGCTCCTGTGAAGGCTAAATGGCATTGACGTTTAAAACAATACCCTTATTTTATAGAGTTTTATTTACGCGACCAATCCACAGGTAAGTCAATTATGACGACATTGTTGCCGAAGGTAGTTGATCAACTTCGGCAGGGTAATGTATTCCCGAGGGTGTTAAAGTGAAGTAAAAAAGACGAAAGATTCAAATAAGCGTAAATGGAATATTCAAGCCCTAAATTTGTAAATAAAAAAAGTAATTTGAGGTTGAAAATAGATACTAAATGTGCCCGGAGGGGTAACAGCTTCAACTAAATCTTTCGCAACCTGTAATGATAATACTACTTCAGCAATAATTTTCTAACTGTTCTGTGCGTGTCAGTAAAGTAAATAGTATTTTCATCTTGGGATAAGGCCAAATTATAGGCGTAAACATCCGCAGCCTTACCAATCCCGTCATGGCCATCCCTCGGCTCTTGCGGACCGACAAGATATTTTACCTGATTATTTGAAATACTATATATCTTTCCCCCGCTGGTTAAATAAATCGATCTGCTATCCTTGTTACCTATAATGTCATCTACTCCGCCATAGATAAAGTTCGAAAAGATCCTTGTCAATTCTCCTGAAGGGGTGTATTTATAAATATGGGTATTGTTGACAACTATATATTTCACACCATTATATCCAGAGAAAATCTTAGATACAGATGGGAAATTCAGATCTTCTGGTATCAACCTGTCGGGCGCCAGGTAATAAGTATCCACGCCTTGCTTTCCATCCGGTAAAATTTTTTCAATAAATCCCCTCATTCCTGTAGCAGTAAACTCCAGGCCACATGTCCAATAGTAATTGTAGTATGGATCAGCAGAAAAACCACCATAATAGCCATTTTTATTTCCGGTAATGGCTATTGGTTGGGCTCCTGGCTTGTAAATCCAAAATTTATATTTTGAATCATATTCGAACTGATAGGCAAAAATCGCTATTGTACCATCTTTGGCCTGTTTAACAATATATGGGTTTAAAAGCTTTGACCCATCTGCAGCATTTGGGATATTCAAAGTGGAAACAACTCCACCCTGTGTCACCTTTCGGATCTTATTATTTCGTACATCAGCAATTAAAAGGTTTCCGTCATTTGCCAATTCAATTCCAAAAGCAGACGCAAACAGGGCGTCTTTCCCTATCCCGTCTTTATAACCTTCTACGTTTGGTTTTCCAGCAATAGTTATTACCGTGAACGGTTTAGTAGCGGTAGCCGTTAACCCGTCTTTAAAATTCTGTGTTGTTTCAGGAATATCCGATCCGGAAACTGCAGTATCCTTTTTACAGCCGCTAACAGCCAGTAATGAACAGCATAAAACTGTAAGACAATGTGAATATTTCATTGGATTAATAAGTAAATTCCCATAATATTTTTTTTGCAAAAGAAATTAACTGTTTGTGGATTGTAGCTTGATCTCGACCCGACGATTCTTTTTTCTTCCGGCACTTGTTTTATTGCTGGAGACAGGAAGTGTACTTCCGAACGGCGTGGTGACTATTTTATCCTCAGGAACTCCTTTTTCTACAAGATATTTCTTAACAGCTAATGCTCTCTTGTCAGATAATTTCCAATTCCCTACGTAGGTACCAATAGAATCGGCATGCCCCCTGAGCGCTAAAGCGTATTTTCCTTCATTCATTAATTTTGCAAGCTGATCCAATTGTTCTGTATACTGGGTGTGCACGTCTGCCCGTGAAAAATCAAATTCCAGATTTTTTGTTATCTCCTCAATTGACATGGAGACAGATCTTGTTAATGTTAGTTTGTATAATTTAGAATGGGTTACTCTATATTTTTTTTTGCCTGAATTTTTTGCAGGAGATGAATATGCGTTTATAGTAAAGCAGGCAATCAGCAAAAATGCTATTGATAAAGCTATTTTCGTTTTCATAATATTACTTGATAAACTGGTTTATAATAAAGAATTGTAGAGTAAACTTAAATCATAAGTTATTAAAATTCATTGCCTTAAATTAAGTTGTTGGCTATTATGTGAATTTTTGTGCAAATAAATTCTACTGAAATTTATCATTACCTATAGTAAGCGTTGGCATGTGTATTAATACTAATACTCAATTGTTTACGATTTTAAATACATTCTTGCACAGGTTAGTTACAAATGAATAAATCACGTAAAAAAACACTTAACTTTCGATGTAATTCATTAAGATTAGTTTGAAGGCTCTCGAGTAGTTATTACTACGCGGGGGCCTTTTTTCTGAAAATTGCCAAAATAAAAACCGCCAAAACATGAGTTGAGTTTTGGTAGGTGGAAATTAAGCCCTGTGAGTGTGTGAAATGATTGGTGCCTGGATCATTGGAATAGTATGCAATTTTTCCAATGTGAAAATAATTGAATAAGCCCCTGTTAGAGGGCTTACCTTACAAAATTAACTGATTTAAAACTGATCTGACTCAAAGGTAACTACACAAGGTTGATTTTAATGGCACAAAATTTCACAGTTATGAATCAATAATTATTTTTTTTTAATAAATATGCGGTAAGGTCTTTCCCATAAGGCAATGTAATAATATTCAGAATTATAATAAATTTAAGCCTTTTCTCAAATTTATTATAGGCGATAAAGCTTACATGTACACTTTTATACATTCTTATCACAGGTTTTCCGGGTACCTGTATGGCGCTTTATAAATGCGTATTATTGTTGGTAATCAGCAACTTATGTATTTAATTTTTATGCACATGACGGGTTTAATTACTAATTATAATTTAAAAAATTTCGTAAAAAGAAAAAATGGAGCTTGTTTAATGCTATTTTCAGTTCTATATTGCTTTATTTTTTCTGATTACGCTAAAGGCGCTGTTTTTGTCAGCAAGAATTATTCAATCCCGTCTAACGTTGCCAAACCTGAATTGACAGGTGCATTAACAAGCTTTACTACAATTAATATAGCATTTTTGCCATCTACATCCACTGCACCTACAGGTTACACAGCTGATAATGGTTTGGCTTATACCGATGCGCGTGGTTTTGGGTGGATAAACCCTTCAACGAAAGTTCCGCAGGATATGGCCGCGAATATGCGTATCCGTACAGGTACGAGTGAAAAGCGATTGTTAGGCGTAGTTCAGATACAGGCCAGCGATAAGGGGCAGTTACCCGGGACCTGGGAGTGTGCTGTGGTGAACGGTACTTACCGGGTAACAATAGGAGCGGGTGACGAAGGTTATTATGACAGTAATACGCAGATAAACGCAGAAGGATTACCGGTTATAGCAGACTTAATCACTTCGGCATCGGCCAAACATAAAATAGCGATAGGAGTGGTAACAGTTACCGATGGTAAACTCACCATTGATGCTAATGGCGGTGTTAACAGCAAAATGAATTTTGTAACCATTGCTCCAGCAGATCCTGTTATAGATGCCATAGCACCCACAGCAAGTATAAGGCTTGTGGGTACCCTCAATGCTGCAGGCGCCTACACCAACCAGGTACAGGTGCTTGCTACCGGAACAGATAGCGGGGGAGCAGGCATGGATTCCTTGAAATATGCAGTGAATAATGGTGCGTATGTTAATTATACAGTTCCGTTTATCCTCACAGCACCGGGTAATTACAATATTTCAATAAAATCGGTTGATGCCAATAATAACCAGGTTGTAACCAATTCGAGTCCTTTTACTATTGTGGCTCAATCAACAGGAACCAATAAATCTATAGCATTTTTGCCATCTACATCCACTGCACCTACAGGTTACACAGCTGATAATGGTTTTGCTTATACCGATGCGCGTGGTTTTGGATGGATAAACCCTTCAACAAAAGCTCCGCAGGATATGACCGCGAACATACGTATCCGTACAGGTACGAGTGAAAAGCGATTATTAGGTGTTGTTCAGATACAGGCCAGCGATAAGGGACAGCTACCCGGAACCTGGGAG
>NZ_JBFUCX010000019.1:0-135570 GCF_056405015.1 Mucilaginibacter sp. P2_A4
GTTATGTTATAATACTTTAAAAAACTTCTCGGATCGGTATCATGAGCTGAATAGAAATCTTTGGCAAACCTAAAAATAGTATGTTCACCACGCTTTACCTGTTCATATTCACCGATTAAAAAACGGTACTTGCTCAGGTAATTTCGCTTTAAGGTAAGATCGTTGTTTATGTTCCGCATAACTTTTAGCTTTATTAGTTAAAGCTAATTCTGTTACCGAATTATCTGACCTTTACAATTGCGAGGCACGAAATTTCGCGAAACCCTATAGGATGAAACGACGTTTTAAAAGGTTTGTCATCCTGAGTTTTAAAATCCGTTTTGGCCTCTGAAGGAGAAAATGACGTAACAAAAATGGCTGTCATCCTGAGCCTGTCGAAGGATAGTGGGCAAAGGCCTCTCCGCGCGAGTCTTCGACAGGCTCAGACTGACAAGCCCACACGCCTCAAAACCCAATACGTCATGGGTAGGAACGAAGGATCTATTCGCAGACTGTACAGGGCGAAAAAGCATGGCGAATAATAGATCCTTCACTACGTTCAGGATGACAAAAAATTTTTTAGCAATACATCAACGGAGACATATAAACCACAAATGGCTTCAAAATTGAAGCCATTTGTGGTTTATATTACGTTTATCCCAGTGCACAGATCATCTGCACATCTAAAATCTGCACATTTGCACATCTGAAATTACGCTATTTCCAGTTTGTTTTCTTTGTAAAAACCTGCTTTTAGTTTTTCACCCATTTCGCTGTAGGCATCAAGGGTGCGCTGTACATCCGCTAATGAATGTGAAGCTGTTGGTATCAGGCGCAGTAATATTAGTCCTTTAGGTATAACCGGATAGATCACTATGGAACAAAAGATGCCATAGTTTTCGCGCAGGTCGCGGGTTAGACTGGTGGCTTCGAAAAGGTTGCCCTCTAAAAACACAGGAGTAACCATGGTATTGGTAACACCCAGGTTAAAACCACGCTCCCTTAAACCTTTTTGCAGTGTTGACGAGATCAACCACAATTTTTCGCGCAGTTGTGGTTGCGTGGTTAATAGCTCGAAACGTTTTTTCAAGCCCAATACCATCGGCATAGGCAATGCTTTAGCAAATGTTTGCGAGCGCATGTTATAACGCAGAAAATGAACTATCTCTTCATCGGCAGCAACAAATGCGCCTATACCTGCCATTGATTTGGCAAATGTGGCAAAGTATACATCTACACCATCAATACAATCCTGTTCCTCATGTGTACCGGCACCGGTTTTACCCATAGTACCAAAACCATGCGCATCATCCACCAATAAACGGAAGTTGAATTTCTTTTTTAATTCGATAACCTCTTTCAGTTTACCCTGCGCTCCCGACATGCCAAAAACACCTTCGGTGATCAGCAGTATCCCGCCACCGGTTTGTTCGGTTAATTTTGTTGCACGCTCCAGTTGTTTTTCGCAACTTTCAATATCATTGTGCTGATAAACAAAACGCTTACCCATGTGCAGGCGCACACCATCAATGATACAGGCATGTGATTCTGCATCATAAACAATAACGTCATTCCTGTCAACCAATGAATCTATAATTGATACCATGCCCTGGTATCCGTAGTTTAATAAAAAAGCGGCCTGTTTACCCACAAATTCAGCCAGGTTATTTTCCAGCTCTTCATGGTGAATAGAGTTGCCAGACATCATACGCGCACCCATAGGGTAAGCCATACCATAATCGGCTGCAGCTTTAGCATCAGCTTCCCTTACTTCGGGATGATTAGCTAAACCCAGGTAATTATTAAGGCTCCAAACCAAATGTTCCTTGCCATTGAACTGCATGTGCGGTCCAATTTCCCCTTCCAGTTTAGGAAATGAAAAATAACCATGTGACCATTTTTGGTGCTGACCCAATGGCCCACCTAAGCTTTTTGTTATTTTATCAAATAAATCCAAAATAATTTACCTTTTAAATAGTGAATAATTGCAAATATAGCTGTAAATACGACTTACTACAATAGCTATAACTTTTTAGAATAGGTTATAACTAAGAAGGACGAAGGATTTTTGGAGCAAGGAACAAGGACTAATAGATTAAGGGCGAAACTTTAAATAATAATCTATTTAAACTAAAACAGGAAAGTTATCTTATTTAGATAGCTTTCCTGTTCTTATTATATTCCTTTATCTTCTAATCCTTGCTCTTTGCTCCATTAGTCCTTACTCTGTCTTAATCAGCATTATCATGCAAAAATGAGTTATTTCTGCGGATCTCGGTGTTGCCTTCATTATCAGGCATCAGGCTGAATCTTGATATCTGGCTCTCGTCAGATTGTGGTGTATCCTGCAGGGCTATTTCCTTACGTTTATAGGCCGGTACATTTTCCAACTCCTGTATGTTGCCTGTACGCAATTTCATGCTCAGGTCTTTTAAGCGCATGATCCGCTCGCGCGATTTTTTCAGCTGCTCCTCAATTGATTCATTTGTTTTATGATCATCAGCGCCAAAAGCAGGTGTAGGCTCGGGTGCTGGTTCTGGCACCGGCTCTGGCTTACGCTCCTCTTTTACCGGGGCGTATGATTCAGGCTCGGCCATTTTGAAGGTAAAACCAGCTGTATCCTGTTCGTGATCTTCTTCCTTATCTTCATCGGCAAGGTTGTATTTCACTACAGTTTCCTGTTTCTCATCAGGGCGGGCAAACATATCAAACAGACCGGTTTGCTTTGGCTCTTCTTTATGATGTTTAATATAAGGCTCGGCTGTAGCATTGGCTTTAACCGGGTTTATAAATTCATTAAAAGCATTAACAGGTTTTACCAAAGGTGTATTTTCCGGAACCAGCATCGATACTATCTTTTTGTTGCTGTGTTCTTTTTCACGCTCATCTTTGGTTTGGAAACCAGTTGCAATGATGGTTACCGAAAGTTTATCTTCCAGGTTTTCGTCAACACAATTACCCCATATCAGGTCGGCAGCCAAACCGGCTTCTTCCTGTATATAATCGGTAATGATGCTCACCTCATCCATAGTAACCTCTTTAAGGCCAGAGCTGATATTAAGCAAAATATAACGTGCGCCTTCTATCTCGTTATCTTTCAACAAAGGCGATGACAATGCACCCTCAACGGCTTTCAGCGCGCGGCCTTCGCCTTCGGCTGTGCTGCTACCCATGATACACACACCGCTATCTTTCATTACAGTGCGCACATCCTTAAAGTCAACGTTGATATAACCTGGTAAGGTTATGATCTCGGCAATACCTTTAGCAGCTGTGGTTAATATATCATCAGCCTGGCCAAAAGCCGAGCTCATAGTTAGGTTACCAAATATCTGGCGCAGCCTGTCATTTGATATCACCAGGAATGAATCAACATATTTTCTTAATTCCTCCATCCCGGCATCGGCCTGCATTTTACGGCGTTTACCTTCAAAAGAGAACGGCGTGGTTATAATACCAACCGTTAATATATCCATTTCGCGGGCAGCTTTGGCTATGATTGGGCTTGCACCTGTTCCGGTACCACCACCCATACCTGCGGTAATAAACAGCATCTTGGTATTAACACCCAACATCTGCTTAATATCATCGATATTTTCAATAGCTGAATTTTTCCCAACTTCGGGTATCGAACCGGCTCCCATTCCTTCTGTAAGGCTGGCACCCAATTGTACTTTGTTAGGTATGGGGCTAAGCTCCAATGCCTGGGCATCAGTGTTGCAAATAATAAAGTCAACACCGGTAATTCCTTGCCTGTACATATGGTTTACCGCGTTACCACCACCACCGCCAACACCAATTACCTTGATGATTGACGATTTTTCTTTTAACATCTCAAACTGCATAATCTTCGTTTTCAGCTATATGTGATTCAACCAATATTTAGATTTTACCATCGTAATAATAATACTTTTTCAACAATAGTTTTCCACAAATGTCAATATGTGGAAAACCTTAACTGTTGTGTATAATTATTTCAAAAAATCCTCGTCGTTTATATCGTCTTTAATAAATGTGATACTTTTTTTCAGCAACCTGTCAAACAAACCACCTTCTTTACCTTTAGTTTCAAACTTAGGCTTCAATGCTTTTTCTACAGGTATATCTACATTCATATATTCTGTTTTCTGGATCCCTTTTATCAGCAAGCCTATACCTGTTGCAAACGTTGGGCTTTGCAGCTCTTCGTAAATATTTTTAGGTAACACTTCGTTCTTAGCCAGGTGCTCTGTTGGGTAACCAACGCGGCAATCCAAACCGGTAACAAACTCTACCAGCTGGCGTAAGTGTTTCAGCTGTGCTCCTCCACCTGTTATTACTATCCCGGCAATCAGTTTTTTCTCGTAGCCTGATGATTTAATTTCGTAATAAACATGCTCCACAATCTCTTCCATACGAGCCTGGATAACGTAAGCCAGGTTTTTAACGCTGATCTCCTTAGGTTCGCGGCCACGTAAACCCGGTACACAAACAATCTCGTTCTCTTTGTTCTCGTCAGCCAGCGCCGATCCAAACCTTACCTTCAGCTGCTCGGCAATGTTGCGCATTACGGAACAACCTTCTCTAATATCCTCGGTAACACTATTGCCACCAAAAGGGATAACTGCCGTATGGCGGATTATGCCTTCATGAAAAATAGCCACATCGGTAGTACCGCCACCTATATCAACCAACACCACACCGGCTTCTTTTTCTTCTTCGCTCAACACAGATTCAGAAGATGCCAGTGGCTCCAATATCAGGTCCTGGCTATCCAGGTTGGCCTTATTAACACATTTAACAATATTTTTAATTGCTGTAACCTGGCCCGATATAATATGGAAGTTGGCCTCAAGCCTAACACCTGCCATACCAATAGGATCTTTAATGCCCGGCTCATTATCCACAGTAAATTCCTGCGGCAATACGTGGATGATGTCCTCGCCCGGAGGCATTACCAGGTTGTACATATCCTCTATCAGCTTATCAATATCTTTACGCCCTATCTCTGATTGCAGATCGCGACGGGTTATTAAACCGCGGTGCTGCAAACTTTTAATATGCTGACCGGCGATACCTACAAATACTACCTTTATATCCACATTTGATTGCGCGCCTGCAATCTCCACCGCCTGGGTAATACCTTGTACAGTTTTATCTATGTTTGATACCATTCCACGGGTAACACCCGCAGATTCTGCTTTACCAATTCCTAATACCTCAATCTTCCCATTCTTGCTCCTGCGACCCACAATGACGCATATCTTAGTAGTCCCGATATCCAATCCTACTACAATTGGTGAACTTTTTTCTTGAGTTGAGCTTTTGTCCATATTACAATTTTATTTGAGATTTCTCTTTTTTCATTTTTAGCGAATCCAGCTTAAGTGCCTTGGCTTTAGCCGAATCTGCTTTTGTCAATTCGTTTTTTATACCAATAACCTGGTTGGTATATTTAACATTTATTGTTTTGTATTTATCCCAGCCTACCTGTGGCAACACCTGTTTGTAAAAAGCTACCAGGTTTCTAAGCTTTATATTTAATGAATCGGCATTCCCTATCAGTATCCTTTGGCTGCCCACCCTTGGGATCAGCTCAATCTCCCGATCGGTATTTACATATATCTGCGCTATCTGTGCATCCCACAACGAATCTTTGCGAATAAAATCTGCCGTTCTGTACAGGTCCTTCGCCAACCGTGTGTGTAATGAATCAACATGATTGGTAAAAAGTTCATCAATAAAACCATTAGCCACCAGTACCCTTGCGGTAAAGTTTGATGAAAGCGGAATTTTTAAACCATGCTGATCTATATAAAAATCCATATCGTAATGGTTCATCACCCGCAATATGGGTTGGCGCTGGCTTACCTCAACCCTCAATATCCCATCCATCTCTGTATAAACTTTTGCAAACTCAATAAATGGATTTGCCTTCAATTTGTTCTCCAGTTCCTGAATATTTATATTCTCCAGTTTTCGCCCTATAAGCGTGTGACTGTTTGTCTGCAAAATCTGGTCGACTTCCTGCTTATCTATAAAATACTGGTTACCCGGAATATTTACCTTTACGGCAGTACAAACCACCGAAGCTTTTTTCTTTTCAATGAAACTCATCAGCACCACAAGGCCACCCAGGCAAATTACCCAGGCAAAACCTACTAACAGGCGCTTCCAGATGAGCTTTCTATCCATGTTGTAATATTTCGTTTAAAGGATGCACCAATGTATCAATATCACCGGCGCCTACTGTTAACAGCAGCTCGGGCTTTTCATTTTTAACGGTATCCAATGCTTGTTGCTTGGTTAGTTTACGTTTATTTACCAGCTGCATTTTATTTAATAACATATCTGATGTTACCCCTTCAATAGGCAGCTCGCGGGCCGGGTATATATCCAGCAATATCAACTCATCTACCATATCCAGCACTTCGGCAAAGCCATCGGCAAAATCGCGGGTGCGGGTGTACAGGTGCGGCTGAAAAATAGCGGTCAGCTTTTTATCGGGATACAATCTTTTTACTGATGATATGCAGGCCCTTAATTCTTCGGGGTGATGGGCATAATCATCAATATAAATATGCTCTGGTGTTTTCACAATGTATTCAAACCTGCGCTTAACTCCCTTGAAAGATGCCAGCGCGCTTTTTATGGAATCGGCAGGAATATCAAGCCTCAACACAGCCTCAATGGCGGCTACAGCGTTTTCGATGTTATGCGTGCCTGCAATACCCATTTTAATATCGCTAATACTTAAATCGGCGTTCACAAAATCGAAATAGAAATCCCCCCCTTCAATGCGAATGTTTGCTGCATGCGCATCGGCGGTTGCATCATCAATAGCATAGGTATAACCGGTATCTAAAGGCAAACCCTTTTTATGTACCAATGTACCGCCTACTTTTATCTGCGAAGCAAACAGCTTAAATGATTCTGTTAAATGCGCGTGATCACCATAAATATCCAAATGGTCGGCATCCATCGATGTGATGATGGCAACATCCGGGTACAGTGTTAAAAACGAGCGGTCATACTCATCGGCCTCAACCACCATTACATTATTTTTACCATACAACACGTTGCTTTGGTAGTTGGATGATATACCCCCCAAAAACGCCGAGCAATCATTACCCGAAGCTTTAAGCAAATGCGCTACCATAGTTGAGGTGGTAGTTTTGCCATGGGTACCCGCAACAGCAATAGTAAAAGAACTTTTACTTATTAAACCCAAAACCTGCGAACGCTTAAATAGTTCGAAGCCTTTATTTTTAAAATAGTTCAATATCGCCGAATCCTTAGGAATAGCTGGCGTGTATATAATAAGCGTATCATTGCATGGCTCCTGAAAACTCATTGGTATCCAATCCGCCTTATCATCAAACACCACCTGGATACCTTCGTTATGCAAATCGTTAGTCAAATCCGTCGCCGTTTTATCATAACCGCAAACAATACAGCCCAAATGTTGGAAATAGCGGGCCAGCCCGCTCATACCGATGCCGCCAATGCCCACCAGGTAAACCCTTTGTATGTCGCGTAGTTCCATGTTAGTGTTTTTTAAAAAAGGCCCTCCCCTTTTGGGAGAAGAGGACCATAATTTTAATTGTTATTTATTAATTGTATAAGCTCTTTTGCTATCACTTCATCGGCATTTGGCATAGCCATTTTACCTATGTTGGTGCTTAGTTTTTTCTGCAATGGTTTATCATCCAACAATTCAAGCGCCCTATCAACCAGCTTTGCTTCGGCATCTCTGTCGGCAACAAAAATGGCAGCATCTTCCTGTACCAGCGCCAAAGCGTTTTTAGTCTGATGATCCTCTGCCACATTTGGCGAAGGCACCAGGATCACCGGTTTTTTCACCATACACAACTCCGCAATAGTGCCCGCTCCGGCTCTTGATATAATAATATCGGCAGCTGCGTAAGCCAGGTCCATACGGGTTAAAAACTCCTTTATTTTAATATCCGGATGATGATCGTCGCCCAGTTTCTCTATGATCGTTTTATAATAAAATTTCCCTGTTTGCCATATAATCTGTACATCCGCAGCTATGAGTTTATCCAAACCAGCCATGATGCTGTTGTTCAAAGTACGTGCGCCAAGGCTGCCGCCGGTTATCAATATGGTTTTTTTAAACGTTGATAGCTTAAACAACTCCAGCGCCTGCATGTGCTTACCGCCAATGTTCACCGCATCCTTGCGGATAGGGTTACCTGTTTTGATGATTTTACCCGCAGGAAAAAACTGCTCCATATTATCAAAAGCAACACATATTTTTTTGGCGCCCTTGCCCAGCCATTTATTAGTAATACCGGCATACGAATTTTGCTCCTGTATCAGGTACGGTATCTTTTTCATGGATGCGGCATACAACAGCGGCCCCGAGGCATATCCTCCAACACCCACAGCGGCATCGGGTTTAAAATCCTTAATAATTTGCAGGGCCTTGCGTACACTGTTCACCAGCTTAACCGGGAACAGGACGTTTTTCCAGATAGAATCGCGCTGAATACCCCGGATATCCAACCCGATGATCTTATACCCCGCCGCCGGAACTTTTTCCATTTCCATGCGACCTAAAGCCCCCACAAACAGAATTTCGGTAGCCGGATCAATATTTTTTAAAGCATTGGCAATAGCAATAGCAGGGAAGATATGTCCTCCTGTTCCGCCACCACTGATGATAATTCTCTTTGCCATGTTTTTTAAAATTCTAAACTCTAATTTCTAAATCCTAAATTAAGCAGCCCATTTTCTTACTCACTACTCACTACTCACTACTCACTACTCACTACTCACCACCTAAACCGTCCTTATCTCTCCAACTACTACCTTCTTCGGCTCTTCAATATCGCGGCTTACCGATAGTATGATGCCGAAAGCCACACTCGTGAATAATAACGATGTCCCTCCCATGCTTACAAAAGGCAGCGGCACCCCGGTTACCGGACCAAGCCCTACTGCTACCGCCATATTCGCGAACGCCTGTATAGCAAGGCTGAAGCTTAGCCCACAGGCCAGCAATGCGCCAAACGCCTTTGGCGCTTTGGTTACTATTTTAATACACCTGTATAGTAAAAACAGGTAAATACCTACCAATACAAAACCACCTAACAGGCCATATTCTTCTACAATGATGGCATAGATCTCATCCGAGTATGACTCGGGCAGGTAATTTCTTTCGGTACTGTTACCAGGGCCCTTACCAAAAAGACCACCACTGGCGATAGCTATTTTGGCATGATCGGCCTGAAATGATTTATCAGTCTTAGTTGAATCCGGATGCAGAAAGGTATTTACGCGTGATACGTAAGTATGCCTTCTCGGCCCCAAAAAGATAACTCCCAATAATAATATAAACCCTGCCGCACATACTATGGCTATTTGCTTTATACTGATACGCCCTATGATCAACAGCAAAATGCTTACGCCAAACAACATCAGCGCGGTTGATAAGTTAGCCAGCGCTATTAATATAAATACCAAACAAACAGAACCCATGATAGGTAAAAACGATTCCTTTACATCCTTAATATTCTCCTGCTTGCGCGATAGTGTACGCGCCAGGTAGGTGATCAAAGCCAATTTGGCCAAATCGGATGTCTGGAAGCTTAAACCTATCACCGGGATATTGATCCAGCGACTGGCGTTATTGATGTGGCTACCAAATACCAATGTATATATCAACAATGGTATAGTAACGATCATCATAATTTTCGACAGGCCGGCGTAGTAACGGTAATCCAGCTTATGCGAAATATACATCAGCATAATACCACCTACTACCATAGCCAAATGCTTCATCAATATCGACTCGACCCCTACACCCCGCTTATAAGCCAGTGTACCGGTTGAACTGTATACCGCCAACAAGGATATAACAGAAAGCAATATGACTATAAGCCATATCCACCGGTCGCCTTTTGTGTTATTTAATATCCTATGCATTGAGCCCCCTCTAAATCTCCCCCTGAAGGGTGAGACTTTTTCTTTTATGTTCGTTAATAATCTCTTCTATAGTCAAACTTTACTTTTTCATCATCTGCACATCTGCTTATTTGAAATCTGCACATTTACAATTCCCTTACCGCCGCTTTAAACTGGTTTCCCCTGTCTTCATAATTTTTAAACAGATCGAAACTGGCGCAAGCCGGTGATAACAATACGGTATCGCCTTTAGTAGCCAGGTGATACGCCACCTGTGCTGCTTCCTGTGCCGAAAATGTATTCACAATCACATCTACATCGTCCTCAAATGCATCATGGATGCGCTTGTTATCCTTACCTAAGCACACAATGGATTTTACCTTGTGTTTAACCAGGTCTTTAAGCATACCATAATCGTTGCCTTTATCAACACCGCCTAATATCAGTATTACATCGCTGCTCATACTTTCCAAAGCGTACCAGGTTGAGTTAACGTTGGTGGCTTTTGAATCGTTGATGAAACGGATGCCTGAAATATTGGCAACAAACTCAAGCCTGTGTTCAATGGCTTTAAAGTTGCCCATGCTCTCCCTCATCGTTTCATTGCGCAACTCCAGCACTCTGGCTACAATACCTGATGCCATAGAGTTGTAAATGTTGTGCTTACCCTGCAGGGCCAGTTCTTTAATTGACATTGTAAAATGTTCTTGATTTGTGTTGATGACAATATTGTCGTTTTCGAGATATGCTCCCGGTTCAATCTTTTTTTCAATGGAAAAGGGTAATAGCTGTGCCTCAAATTTCCTATCAGCCATACCTTTTATGGTTTCGGGGTCATCGGCGCAGTAAATAAAATAATCTGCCGCTGTTTGATTTTGCGTTACCCTGAATTTGGATGCCGCGTAATTTTCCAGCTTATAATCATACCTGTCTAAATGATCGGGCGTGATATTGAGCAATACTGCTATATCCACCTTGAACTTAAACATATCATCAAGCATAAAACTGCTTAGTTCCAGTACATACAGGTCAAACTTTTCGGTAGCTACCTGGTAGGCAAAGCTTTTACCTATGTTACCCGCCAGCCCAACATTTAAACCCGCATCTTTAAGGATGTGGTAGGTTAAGCTACTGGTAGTAGTTTTACCGTTAGATCCTGTAATGCCGATGATCTTAGCAGTGCAGTACCTGCCTGCAAACTCTATCTCGGATATTACGGGAATACCCTGCTCTTTAAGTTTTTTAATGATCGGCGCCTTATCAGGTATCCCCGGGCTTTTGATCACCTCAACCGCGTTCAGTATCAACTCCTCGGTATGTTGTTTTTCTTCAAAGCTGATGTTCCAGTCTTCCAGCTGTTTTTTATAATGATCTGCAATAGCCCCAAAATCAGACACAAAAACATCATAGCCCTGCTGCTTGGCAAGGTATGCCGCACCTACACCACTTTCGCCAGCGCCAAGAATAACAAGGCGCATAGCCCCCCCCGCCCCCTGAAGGGGGTGCTTTTGATTGGGTATATTGTTATTCTCGTTCATCCTTCTTCTTTAAATCTTTTAATTTTTCTTCTCTATCTATCTTCACCATTGTTCCCCCTTCAGGGGGTTAGGGGGCTTCTTCTACCTTAATTTCAATGTTATAATCGTTATTATCGCCAGCAATATCCCGATGATCCAAAACCGGGTTACTATCTTGGCTTCATGGAAACCTTTCTTTTGGTAATGGTGATGTAGCGGCGCCATTAAAAATACCCGCCTACCTTCGCCAAATTTCTTTTTGGTGTACTTAAACCAGCCCACCTGCATAATTACCGACACATTCTCCACCAAAAACACACCGCATAATACCGGCAGCAACAATTCTTTACGTATCATGATAGCAAAAACAGCTATGATACCACCTATTGCCAGGCTGCCCGTATCGCCCATAAATACCTGTGCGGGATAGGAGTTATACCATAAAAAGCCTACACAAGCACCTACAAAAGCACCCGCGAAAATTACAAGCTCGCCCGAGTTGGGGATGAACATGATATTGAGGTAATCGGCAATCTCTACGTTACCGGATACGTAGGCCAGTATAGCCAGCGTAATCCCGATGATGGCCGAGGTGCCCGTCGCCAGTCCGTCTATACCATCGGTTATGTTTGCCCCGTTGGATATAAAGGTGATGATGATAATTGCAAAAAACAGGAATACCACCAGCGCGTATTGCTCATAACCTGTACCTATAAACTTAAGTACCTTGGCATAATCAAACTCATTGTTTTTGTAAAAGGGCATGGTTGTTTTGGTCGACCGTACATCCTGGGTATATACCGGAACATTACGTTTCAAATGAAAATCAACCGGCACATCGGCCTTTACGGGCAGCTTTACTTCCTGCCTTATTACAATATTGGTATTGAAATACATTGTCCACCCAATGATGAGCGACAAGCCAACCTGGCCAATGATCTTGAACCTGCCGGCCAAGCCTTCCTTATTTTTCTTAAATACCTTAATATAATCATCTAAAAAACCAATGGCACCCAGCCATACGGTGGTGATGAGCATTAAAATAATATAAATATTACCCAGCTTGGCAAACAGCAATGTTGGCACCAAAATACCCAGCAAAATAATAAGACCACCCATAGTAGGTGTACCCGATTTTTGCATCTGACCTTCCAGTCCCAGGTTCCTTACCGTTTCACCAACCTGTTTAAAACGCAGGTAATCAATTAAACGGCGACCGTAAACCGTGGTTACTACTAACGATGTTATAACAGCCAATGCCGTACGAAACGTGATATACTGAAATACCCCGAATCCAGGAATGCTGTAATTTTTATTTAAGTATGTAAACAGGTAGTATAACATCTTTTGCTTTTGATTACACCGATTTAATATGATGATTCACCGATTAAAGGTGAATCATTGATTCTGTTAATTTTTTAATTCTGTTAACGGCAACGCCTTCTTGAACACCGTCGAAACAAACAACAAGTGAAAAATTCTGATTCAGACAATTACAATAACAATTTAAACTGCTCTTCCAATTCTTCCATATCATCAAAGTGATTTTTCACTCCGTTTATATCCTGGTATTTTTCATGGCCTTTACCGGCTACTAAAATAATATCACCGGGTTGAGCCAGCATGCAGGCGGTTTTAATGGCCTCTCTTCTGTCAACAATACTTACGGTATGCCTTTTAAATGCCGGGTCAACGCCTTCAATCATATCTTTAATAATCTGGGCCGGATCTTCCGAACGGGGATTATCAGAGGTAAGGATCACCTTATCGCTCCACTCACTGGCTACACGAGCCATAATAGGACGCTTGGTTTTATCCCTATCGCCACCGCATCCAATAACAGTTATTACCTTTTCGGTACCCTTGCGGATATCGTGTATGGTACTCAGCACGTTTTGTACAGCATCAGGCGTGTGGGCATAGTCAACTATACCTATTACTTTATTTGGTGCTACTATATACTCAAAGCGACCTTCGGCACCTGTTAATTTACTCAGGCTGGTTAGTACTTTGGCTTTGTCCTGCTCCAACAACATGGCTGTAGCATACACAGCAAGCAGGTTGTAAGCGTTAAAGGTGCCTACCATTTTAAACCAAACTTCCTCGCTATCTATGTGCAAAAGCAGGCCACCAAACTGATTTTCAAGGATCCGGGCCTTATAATCTGCCATGCTTTTTAATCCGTAGGCTTTTTTGTGGGCCTGGGTATTTTGCAGCATCACGTTGCCATTTTTATCGTCACTGTTGGTAAGGGCGAAAGCACTTTTAGGCAAACCATCAAAAAAGGTTTTTTTGGCCTTTAAATAGCTATCAAAGGTTTTATGATAATCTAAATGATCATGTGTAAGGTTGGTGAATACACCGCCCGAAAACTGAAGATTAGCTATCCTGTGCTGCGCCACCGCGTGCGAGCTCACTTCCATAAAGCAATAATCACAACCCTGTGCTACCATTTCTTCCAACAAGCGGTTAAGCTCAATAGGATCAGGGGTAGTATGTGTAGACGGGATCACCTGGCCATTGATCTGGTTTTCTACCGTTGATAACAAACCGCATTTATACCCCAGATCACGAAACAATTGATATAATAAGGTAGCAATAGTTGTTTTACCGTTGGTGCCGGTGATGCCTACCAGTTTTAACTGTGCCGATGGATTACCATAAAAATTGGCCGCAACCAAGCTTAATGCTTTACCAGAATCAGCAACCATTAAAAAATCAACCTCACCTGCTGTATGCGCGGGCAGATCTTCGCAGATAACTGCTATAGCTCCTTTTTTAATCGCCTGCTGAATGTAATCGTGCCCGTCAACCAGAGTTCCCTTTACGGCAACAAACAACGAACCCGGAGTTACCTGCCTCGAATCAAAAGCTACCGAAGATATTTCCACATCGGCACTGCCCTGCAGTTCTGTAAAGGCTAATCCATCCAATAAATCACTTAAATACCTCATTGCAATTCAATTGTTATGCGTGAACCCTTTGGTATTAAACTGCCGCCAGTAACCGATTGTGTGGTTACCATGCCGCTGCCGCGTACCGTTACTTTATAACCTGCATTGCCCAAAACATACAAGGCATCGCTTAAGCCCATTCCGGTTACTGCCGGAACGGTACCTTCTTTAAATCTTACTTCCTCAAACGGAATACCGTTACTGGTATCAACACCGTTATTTGCCGCATTTGCAGATGCGTAAAGTGGTTTTACACCCAATTTACTGTACACATGCTTTAATGCTTTTAAGTTACCCTGCTTTACTTTAGGCATTGATGTATTGCCTACAAACCTTACCGGCGCGGGTTGGTTTATTTCCATATCATTGGCATAAACCATATCGGCAACCTGCCTAAACACCGGACCAGCAACTTTTGCTGCCAGATATGAGCCTCTGGTAGGGTTATTAATAACCACTATCATAGAATATTTAGGACGATCGGCTGGAAAATACCCGCAAAATGAGGCCTGGTACCTTTTCATTTTATATCCCTTTGTACCATCCGCTACCTGTGCAGTACCTGTTTTACCAGCTACACTATATAGTTTATTCTTGATTACGTTTTTACCGGTACCATTAAGTACTACGCCCTCGAGCATACCTCTTACTTTGCCCAGTGTAACATCAGAGCATACATTATCTGTAATTACCCTCGCTTTAAACTGCTCAATAGTATTACCCATTCTACGAATTTCGCGCACAAAAATCGGCGCTATCATTTTGCCGTTATTAGCTACCGAGTTGTAAAAAGTGAGCATCTGCAAAGGCGTAATGTTCATTTCATATCCGTAGGCCATTTCGGGCAGGGTGTAATATTTGTTCCAGCTGCGGTTTGATGGATTTTTTATGACTGGCCTGCCTTCACCCTGAATCTGCAATCCCAGTTTCTCATTTAAATGATAGCTATACAGCTTATTGATAAACTGCCATGGATTATCCTTATAGTTACTATAAACCAGTTTTGCCGCCGCCACATTTGATGACTCTTCAAAAGCGCGCTTAACACTCATTTCGTAGTTATCATGTTCCGTATCGGTAATGGTTGGGCCTTTTGGAAATTTGTATTTACCTCCCTCTGCATTCACAACAGTGCTGGTATCCAATTTATGCTGATCAAGCAGGGTCATATACGATGCCAGCTTAAAAGTTGAACCCGGGTCAATAGCATTGCTGATGGCATAGTTCATTTTTTCCTGGTACAAACCATCTTTTGATCTTGTAAAGTTTGCAATAGCACGTACTTCGCCGGTGGCCACTTCCATTAACACCACGCAACCATGATCGGCCGCGCTTGAATCCAATTGACGTAAAAGAGCAGCCTGGGCTATCTCCTGGAAGTTTACGTTAATGGTTGATATAATATCAGCTCCGTCTTTCGCGGCTATTTCATCCTCATCATTATTTACAGGCATCCAGGTACCACCGGGAATACGCTGCATTAAACGCCTGCCGTTTTCGCCATTGATATAAGAGGAATAGGCACCTTCAAGCCCTACCGGGTTTTTTACATTTTCGTTTTTATAACCGATGGTACGCGCAGCCAATGAGTGGAAGGGAAGTATACGCCTGTTCTGCTGTAATACAATCAGGCAGTTCTTGGTTTTCCTGCTTTTAAATATCGCGAACTCGCGGATCTTTTTTAACTCCTGGTAAGTTACCCTGCGTCTTAATAACTGGTATCGCGAACCGTCCTTTCGGGCATCACGCAGTACCCTTGAATATTCACGGGGTGTTCTGTCGCCAAACATTTTGGATAAGTTTGCCGCCAGTATATCAACATTATCATTAAAAACACTATCAGCAGCAATGCCGCCGGCCAGCATATCCATGTGCAGCTCATACTCTGGTACCGATGTAGCCAACAGGCTGCCATCTTCAGAAAAAATATTACCGCGTGCTGCTTCAACATCCCTGAATTGCGCAGACATATTAACAGCCTTAGCCCTCCACTTTGCACCCTGTACAAATTGAACCCGGCAAAGCTGCACCACAACCGCAAACGCGAAAAACAATATCAGGCCAAAGGCGATGTACACCCTCAGCAATATATTGGTTCTAATTTTCATCCTTCTCCTCCTTCACAGTTATCTTCTTCGGCGGCTCAACAGATTGCCTGATCCCAATGGTATCGGCACGTTTGGCCACTTCGGTTAATGTACTTTTAAAAGCCATATCGGCTTTGGTGGTTTTAAAATCCCAACCACGCTCTTTTACCTCTTTTGTGAGATCATCAATATCACGGATAGTTTTTTCGGCAAGGTGCATATTGCCAATGTACACCATACCTAAAAAAGCCAGGAACAACACAAACGGTAATGCGTTAGTAGCCTTTTCGCTACTAATAAAACGTTTGGTGAAAAATTGCGTAAAAAAGTTGTCAGGAATTTCCCGTTTGGGTTTTTCCTCCACAACAAGCTCTTCCGCTTCTTCTTCCTCCTCCTGAATTTCTGTACGCAAACGATTGGTCATCTTTTTACAGCTATTCTTAATTTAGCGCTCCGTGCCCTGTTATTGTTACTGATCTCCTCTGCCGATGCTGTGATAGCCCCGCGGCTTACAGCATCAAGCGGTTTATTATTGTTACCGTATAAGTCTTTCTCTACTTCTCCGCTGAATTTACCTTTGGCTATGAAATTTTTCACCAGCCTGTCTTCCAGTGAATGATAGCTCATAACTACCAACCTGCCGCCAACAGCCAATATATCAGCTGCCTGTACCAAAAACTCCTTTAAGGCTTCCAACTCCTGGTTAACTTCAATACGCAGCGCCTGAAAAACCTGGGCCAGGTATTTATTTTCTTTTCCCTTCGGGATGCGTGCACTTATCGCATTTTTTAAATCGGCTATGGTTACTATAGGCGCGTTAAGCCTCGCGGTAACAATAGTTTCGGCCAGCGATTTCGCATTTTGAATCTCGCCGTAAATGCCAAAAATGCGGTGCAGTTCGGCACCTGTATAATTATTTACAACATCTTTAGCCGTCAGGTCGCCCAATTGGTTCATGCGCATATCCAGCTCGGCGTCAAAACGGATAGAAAAACCGCGCTCGGCCTGGTCAAACTGGTATGATGATACACCCAGATCGGCCAGAATACCATCAACCGGTATAGCGCCATGCAGGCGACAAAAATTCTTCAAATACCTAAAATTCTGATCGATTAAAACAAACCGCTCATCATTAATTGCATTTTGCTGCGCATCAGCATCCTGATCAAAAGCAAGCAATGTCCCTTCAGGCCCTAAATGCTTCATGATCTCGCGCGAATGGCCACCGCCACCAAAAGTTACATCCACATAAGTGCCATCCTTTTTGATGTCAAGTCCTTCGATGCATTCCTGCAACATTACCGGTGTATGGTACTCACTCATCTATCCTCCTTGCTTTACTACCCATTACCGCCTCTGCCAACTCGGCAAAATTATCGGGCTCATTATTTATCATTTCGGTATAGGCAGCCTTATCCCACACTTCAATTTTGTTTAATACACAGGTTAACACTACATCGCTGCCAATGCCTGCAAATTCAAGCAAACCCTTTGGCAACAGTACGCGGCCGGCTGCATCTGGCATCAAAGCCGTCGCGCCACCGGTGAAATATCTTATGAAACGCAGATTTTGTCTGTCGTATTCGTTAAGTTTGCTTAATTCATCCAGTCTTTTGTCCCATTCGGATTTTGTGTAAATAACCAAATACTTCTCCAGGCCGCGATTGATCATAAGGCCCTCTCCGTCAGCTTCAGGAAGCTGCTTTTTGAGGCCCGCCGGGATCATCATCCGCCCTTTGGTATCCAGTTTACATTCAAATTCTCCGGTTAAATGCGGCATTATTAGACTATGGCTTAATTTAATAGGTAAAAGTAATTTTCTTTTACCACTTTTTACCACTTTCTACCACCAAAAAGTTTTCAACATTTTTGGTGGGTTTAAGGCTGTACACATAAATGCAAAAAACCGGGCGGGCGCCTGGTTAAAGATTATAGTTCCTAATATCAAACAATCATTTTATCCACATAATTACCTGATTATTAAATAGATAATACAGACAAGCCGATGGCGTACCTGTTCGAGATCAGGCCTGGATACAGGTAGTTAACTGCCAGAACGCGGCGGTAGCACACCTCTCAACCGGTTCAGCAAAAAAGAGAATTAATACTAAACAAAATGCGAGAAATCAAATTGCCAATTCCCACAATAGGAATAGGCGCATAACTTGCCGTTATTTCGTTAACCGCTTGATTTTCCTGCAATAATTGATGTTTTACAAGACAGCTAACCATGGTGGAAAAGAGAACTTGGCTTTCTACGTAGGTTGATGATCTATTGAGTGACTTTGTCCGCTACAGTCCAAATTACTGATCATATATTTCTTTAACTTGTATAGCAAAATGAAAACATTTAGCACTATAAGTGGAGGATAATCTATTTTTAGAAAAAAGTACAACAATATATATAATACATTGAACAGAAGAGAAATAAGAATAAAGCCTTTATAGTTGCGAAGTTTAAAAATAAGAAATATGTCTATTGGATTAAAAATTAAGATACTGTAATTAAATTTAAATTCGCTTCGAAAACTAAATATCATCAAGCCTATCAAGAAACTACCTAAGATCAGATTGATGATGGCTTGTGACTTGAAATTTGACCAAACCATCACACAAATTATGGTTATTACCAATATAATCTCCAATAGGTAGCTATTTGATCGTTTGAGCAATTTATCAAATAAGATATTTGGTGGGCCAAGCATCGATTTGTAGGTAGATTTCGCTGAAACTTTAGATAATTCTGTAACGAGTGAATCGGGAAGAAAAGAATTAGTGGTAGAATTTAATTTCGTTTCACCTAAGACTCCCAAAAGAACATTAATGCCAAATCTCGACATCGGGCTATTATTTAAGTTAGCGTTAATCGATTCTCTAAAAGTAGTTTTATATACCTTTTTTGGCCAATTAAACGAATGATTATTGCCATTGAGTAAAGCGTAAATCCTCGTTGAGCAGTTGTCTTTAAGAAATTGATATTTGTAAATCCTATCAGCAGCATTACTATAAGTGGCTTCCAAAGATTTCTTTAGTTTCAATGCGTCGGCTGAAGTGAGTATGATTGGATACTCTGTAACACTTCGGGATTCACTAACATACTCATCTAAAAAAGAATGAAAGCTATCTTTAGAAAGGAAATAGTTTAGATCACCACTAATAAATTTAGATCCAAATCCAGGAGTTTCAATATCAAAAGTACCAAAATTGAAAACCACATCACTTGTGTCGCATTTTATTCGAACTGCAGAATGGCCAAATATTGAATATAAATCATTCCCCTTGCCGCAAATTAATATAGAAATGCGCGGACTCGTAGAACCTAATAACTCTGTTGATAATGATAGTAGTATAGATATAAAGCAAACTATTTTTTCCACTTATTTATATGTAGTTCATAAGTAAAGTTCTCAAAAAAAACGAGAAGACAATATTTTGTTTTAGACGACGTGACACAATTTATTTGAATAAGGAACGCCAAACCCGCCACAAGCCTCCTGCAGGAGAAACCTTCACAGGAAACATATTATCATTTTTAAACCTCATTTATTTACCAAAAACTTATTGTAAATTGCTATACCATTATAAAACAACCTCTTATGACACAAGAAACCCCTCCCCCAGTTCAGTTAATGCAATTGCTTTTTGGTTTTGCTGTTTCACGTGCCATTGGTGTAAGCGCGGAACTGCACATTGCCGATCTTTTAAAAGACGGAGCAAAAACAGCGGAAGAATTAGCACGGCAAAAAAGTGTTCATGCCCGTTCCCTTTACCGGGTATTGCGGGCTTGTGCCAGTGTGGGCGTCTTTTCAGAAGATGCTGAAAAAAGATTTTCACTTACCCCTTTGGCTGAGCCTTTATTAAGCGATGCACCGGGCAGTTTACGTGCTTTTGCAGAAATGATCACTACCGATTGGCAATTCCAAACCTGGGCAGAATTACCCTATAGCGTAAAAACAGGGAAGCCTTCTTTTGAAAAAGTGCATGGTATGCCCGCCTTTGATTATTTCTGGAGCAACGAGAAAGCCGGCCGGGTATTTAATGATGCCATGACAAGCAATAGCGCCTTTTCGAGTGTGGCTGTAGTGAATGGCTATGATTTTTCGTCCATAAAGCTCCTGGCTGATGTAGGAGGAGGGCATGGCTTTTTACTGGCATCCATCCTTGCCAAATATGAAACAGTAAAGGGCGTGCTGTATGACAGGCCGGCTATTGTTTCGGAAGCAAGAAAGTTATTAGTGGCACATGGCGTATCAGACAGATGTGATTTGGTAGGCGGTAATTTTTTTGAAAACGTACCGGCAGGTTACGATGCCTACATCATGAAACATATTATTCATGATTGGAATGATGAGCAATGTATTACACTGCTCCAAAATTGCCGTAAAGCCATGGCCGATGGAGGCAAGGTACTGGTGGTAGAAATGGTAGTACCCGAAGGTAATGAACCATCGCCCGCAAAGCTCCTTGATTTACAAATGCTGCAATATCTCCCCGGCTGCGAACGAACAGAAAATGAATACAGGCAATTGTTTGATAATGGAGGTTTCCATTTAACCAGGATAATACCAACAATGTCGCCCTTTAGCATTATAGAAGGGGTAAGTAAGTAGTATATATAACCTATACATATAGGCTTGCGTCGCGGTTGTTTGTGGCCTCGGTATAGGTGTTCGGAAGATATAAAAAGGCATGGGCAATGTGCGATTCCTTCCTCGGGGAAGGGGAGGTAGGGGTTAAATCAGGCGTTCAAGTACCGCTGCAGATGGCATGTCGGCGAAACCCCTCCCTGCCATTGCGCGCATTTCGGCCGCACCCCTCCCGTTGGGAGGGAATAAAAAACCGTTAACAAAACTTTCTGAAGGCCTATGATGTGGTTACCATAGGCCTTCGGAAGATATAAAAAGCGGGGGCAATGTGTGATTCCTTCCTCGGGGAAGGAGGAGGAAGGGGTTAGATCAGGCGTTCAAGTACCGCTACGGATGGCATGTCGGCGAAACCCCTCCCTGCCATTGCGGGCATTTCGGCCGCACCCCTCCCGTTGGGAGGAAATTAAAAAAAAGTTAACAAAACTTCCTGAACACTTACGGCGATGAACCAACCTTAGGCCATGAAACACCTATACCAAAGTCAGCTTACTTACCTGTTTACCCTTTTTCTTTGTGCGGTTAAGCCACATCATTATCCCGGTAACCGGGAATATCAACGATAGTAAACATATTATAAAACTAATGATCCTGGTTGGCAAACCATATACCGAACCGGTATGCACGGGTTTTACCAATGCCCGTACCCGCTGCCCTAAACTTTTGGCAGCAAACGTTTGCGACCCAGCCAGGCTACCGCTATATTGATCTATATAATAGGTATCGCCCGCGTTTTCAATAGCACCCTGGGGCAAAATATTTACACTGTAAGTTCCGGCGGAATCTTTTGGTATGCGCACCGTATAGTATTCGGCCGATTGGGTTTTAGCTGCTACATTTTGTAATGCGGCATCAACAGTTAATGCCTCAACCCCCACCTGGTATTTTGACTGTGGCGACTTAGGCTGCTCTTTTTCAAGCTTTGAACCTGTAATGACAAACAAGGCCTGGTTGGCCCATTTAAACGTCATGATTAACCCGGTTAAAACAATGATGATTAAAAAAACCGAAGTGTAAAAGCCGGTAACTATATGCAGATCATGCACCAGTCGTTTAGTGCTGCCATCCCACTTTATTTTTAGCCTTTGGCGCATAATGTTTTTAGTTTTTGGCCACCATAACACTACTCCGGTTATGAGTATGAACAGGAAAATGAAGGTAGAGATTCCAACTATCCAATCGCCAACACTATCCTTCCCGGCTAACAAAAACCGGTGAAACATCTCAACGTTATACAGGAACGTTTGCCTGCGGTTATATTCGCCCGTTACCTGGCCGGTATACGGATTTACAAAAACCGTTAAATTGGGCTTGCCACTATCTTTACCATCCTTACCTGCTTTACCCGGTGCGCCTGCATGTTTTTTTCCATCTGCCTGGGCCGGCTTCTCTTTTTTGTCTTTATTCCCGGGCACTATTAAACCAATTTCTACAGTTCTGCGGGCGTCGCCATAAACCATAGCCGTAGCAAACTTAGCTTTTGGCTTTTCTTTTAAAGTACCTTTTATCAGTTGAGCTAAAGGCATTCGTACTTGCTGCGCTTCCACATAGTACCGTTTGGGGTGCAGCGTATGCTCTATCTCCTTTTCAAAAACCAGCAGGGTACCGGTAAAGCACGAGCAAAAAATGATAATACCTGCCGCAAGGCTTAGGTAAAGGTGTATGGTGCGGAAAAATACTTTCATAATTTTTTATTACAAAAACCGGGTATGCCTAAGCACATCCCGGTTTTACATTTATTTTGCAAATTTATTAAAAGCTATATGCCAGGGTAGTTAAAAACTGTCTCGGAGGAATTGGGTTGATGCTGTAATTTTCATGCACGTTATAATTTAACACATTACCGATATTAGATACCTTACCTATAATGGAGATCTTTTTATAAGTATATCCTACTGATGCATCAACAGTGGTAAAGCCCGGTACGTTAACCAGCCTTGATATAGTTTGTGCCTGCCCCACGGTATTAGCATTCCCTGCAATGCGGTTACCTAAATAATATACTGATGCGCCCACTTTAAAACCGCGCAGGTCGCCGTTATAAAAATTATAAAATGCGCTGGCATTGGCAGTATGCTTTGGCACATTAATTAACGGTTGCCCAGCTATGTTACTGCCCACAGAAGTTGACGTTTTTGAATAACGCGCGTTGGTATAGCTATAACCGGCCAACAGATCAAGACCTTTAACCGGGTGCCCGGCAATATCAAGCTCTACACCATCACTTTTGGTTTGGCCAACAAGTTCTTTAATATTGGTATTGATGTTTACCGTTGTACCATCGGCCAAAAATGGCGCTGTTTGCGCAAGATTATTATTGATGATACGGTACGCCGTTACATTTATCGCCAGATTACCATTCAGGAAATCATTTTTTATGCCTGCTTCAAACTGATCAACCAATGATGGAGAAAGCGGTTTGTTGTTAACATCTGTACCTGTATTGGTTATAAAAGAATTGGAGTAACTGGCAAACAGTGATGTATTGTTTATTGGTTTATACACTATACCAACCCTTGGCGAAAATGCTTTATCTGTTTTGCTTGATGCAGGCGCAGCCAAAGCCGGTAAATAATAATTAGTAACCGCAGTTGGTGCAATATACTGGTATGACCAACGGATACCCGCAAGTACTTTTACTTTATCAGATACACTGATGAGATCATTAAAGTAAGCGCCAAAACGGTTGGTTTTTGTAAGGATGCTATAAAAAGGATTCATCACAGGCTTATCTGTGCGCAGGTTATATTTATCTACATTAAAAATATTAATAGTGTCATAAACGGCTGATTTTATAGAAGTACCCTGATCCCAGTAGCTCGAAACCTTATTAACTGTAGCTACATAGGTATAAGCTGTATTGTTATATCTATCCGCATCAACCCCTACCAAAATATTATGTTTAATGGAACCTGTATTGAACTGGCCGGTAACATTAAACTGGCCGGTGTAATAATCTTCCAGTGTTTTTGCACGGTTAAGGGTACGGCCCCAATCGCCGGTTGCATTTGGCAATACACGCTCTGTTGTTTGGTACTGCCTGTTAAAGTGCTGGTAATTGATACCTCCACTTATTTGCCATAAGCTATTTATCTGGTGATTTATAGTAGCAGTGGCTGTACTTTGCTTGGTATTACCGGTTGACCATGATGCGCCCAGGTAACGGTTACGTGGTACATTGGCTATTACGTTATTAATTTGGCCGGTACCAAAATCGGGGGTAAAATTATAATTCAGGTAGTCACCTTCAACAATGATGGTTGTTTTATCGCTTACTTTATACAGGAACGAAGGATTGATATACTCCCTTTCGGATTTTACATGATCGCGGAAGCTATTTGCTTTTTCATAAGTACCATTCACGCGGTACGCCAGTTTAGAAGATATAGGACCGTAAACATCAAACGAAGGACGATACAGGTCATAGCTGCCATAAGTCATGGATACCTTGCCGCCTTGTTCAAACAATGGCTTTTTGGTAACCATATTTAAAATACCACCAGGTGCAACGTTGCCGTATAATAAAGCCGCGCTGCCTTTTAAAACCTCAATACGATCCAAAGAGCTCACTTCCGGTACTACGCCGGAGTTAATACGAAACCCGTTTTTGAACATATTGGTGCTTGAAAAATTATATCCCCTTGCGCCAAATGTTTCCTGGGTATTGCCGCGTGCGCTGTACAGGTAAACTCCATTAACATTCCTGATCACATCGCTTAAACGAATGGATTGTTGCTGAACAAGTGTATTGCTGCTGATAACCATAGCACTTTGCGGAAGATCCATAGGTGCCACGTTCATCTTGCCTGCGCTTAGCGTTTTACGATTAATAGTTTTTGTGGATGCTATGATCACCTCATCAAGCTGCGATGCGCTTTCGTTCAGCGTAATGCTTACGCGGGTAGTTTGATTGGCAATAACGGTAACTGCCTGCTCGGCACTTTTGGTACCTATAAAACTAATCACCAATGTATAAGCACCTGGTTTTATATTAAAGAAAGTAAATGATCCGTCATCAATGGTAACAGTACTTTTGTTAAGCCCTTTTATGGCTACATTAACAAGAGAGGCCGGTTTGCCATCGTTGGTTTTAACAAAACCGCTTATCTTACCGTTATTGCCATCGTCATCGGCCTTTAAAGTGAGGATATTTATAAATACAAATAAAACTAGGAGAGTGAATTTTTGCAGGTAGTTATGTAATTTGTTTGCCATTCTATTTATATTAAGTCTAATTAAGCGCAAAAATAAGAAGACATTTCTTTTCTGCAAGTTTTATTTAGAATTAGTTTAAATAACATTAGCCTGAGTCAATGGGATAACTATTTCGTTACACGCCCCTAAAGCCTTTATCTTCTGATTATATTAGCCTCATAAACCTATTGTTATGAAAAAGTCACTACTCGTTTTTATTGTTTCGCTGGCATTTACAGGTTATTTAAAAGCACAGCCGGGTAAAACGGAAATAACACCCTGGCAGTACGCCCGTAATGGCGCGGTTTCCATTACCTGGGATGATGGCTCTATCAACCAATTTAAAATAGCGATCCCTATCCTGAACAAGCTTAATATCAAAGGCACTTTTTTTATTATTACCGGGCAGATACCCGGCTCGCAATATCATGGTAAGTTTATTGGCCGACCAGTAAAAGAGATCATTTCAGAAACAGCAACTATACCTACCAATAAAACCAATTTTTATGAACGCGCTTCGGCGGCCGGTTATTTAGGGCTTGTTGGCACACTGGATTACCATTACAAAGCCGGCTCATTAATTGATGATAACAAGCCCGAAGCGGCTTATAAAGTGATTGACGATCTATACAGCAAGGTACGCCATGGCGATTTTAAACCCGGCATCGAGCATAACACCGAATATAATGATGCGCACGGTACAACCTGGCCCGAGATAAAAAAGTTCGCCGCCCAGGGTCATGAGTTTGCCAGCCACATGATAACCCATCCCCGCCTGGCCGCGCTTGATGAACCGAATATTATGTACGAGATGGAAAAAAGCAGGCTGGATATTTTGCACAACCTGGGCCTGCGTTATACTTTTAGCGCCGAAGGCCCATTTGGAACCGAAAATGAACGCGCCGTGAGTTACTTAAGCAAGGTTTACCCCGCCCTGCGTAACCGCATGCCCGAGCCCTGGCTAAAGGAAATAAGCCGCGGCAACAAAGAGACGCCCGGCAATACTAATAAAGAGTACGTTCAATACCAGCGCGGTGCTACCACCAAAACGCCACTGCCAATGATGAAGGCCTGGGTTGATACTACCCTGAACCGACACGATACATGGCTGGTGCTTACTCATCACGGTGTAGAAGGAATTGGCTGGGAAGCCCTGCCTGCTACAGAACTTACGGAGTATTTCACCTACATCAAAAATCACGAAGACAAGCTTTGGATTGCCACCTTTGCCGATGTCACCAAATACATACGCGAACGGAAAAGCGCAAACCTGACCTCTGGTGTTGTAAATGGCAAATTGACTATAAAAGTTAGCCACCCGCTGGATAAGCGTTTTTATGATATCCCCCTTACGCTTAAAACTTATTTGCCTGCAGGATGGAGAAAAGTGGGCGTTATGCAGAACAGTAAAAAAATTGAGGTTAAATTTATGACGGATAATAAAGGCGACTACCTACTTTACCAGGTAAAAGCCAACATACCTGTGGTTATAACAAAACTATAAACCTTTTATAAAGATGAATTAATTGTGCCCGGGAAGCGCTCGATTGTCTTAATCAAACACAACCTTATCCGGACCAGAAACTTTGGTTACATGGCAGCCACAACCACCTGCTATTTTTAAAGTTGCTGTCTTGGTTTGATTTGTTGCCGTATTTGTTGCAGAAATTTTAACATCATCCCCATCGGTAGAAAAATCTTTGATGTTGGCATCTGAAGCCAATAATACAAAACCTGCTACAAAATCAATATTAATGTTAGGCGGGTATTGAAGCGGCGTTAAGGACTTGTTGGTACGTAAATTAACAGCGGTAAAATTTGAAAACGAAACGGGCTTACTTTCCTTATCAATAAACCTAATCCCTAAATAAGCATAATTGGCCGTACAAGTTTGCAAGCCACATCCGTTTTTTTGTTTATCGGTTTTGCACGCTGATAGGAAAGCAATGAGCAACAGCAGGTATGTAATTTTTTTCATCATCATAATGGGTTTATGATATTACGGTGAGTAAAACACGAACGCTACAGCAATAGCCGAATTTAGCCTGGCAGGCTAATCAAAAACCACCGTATCCGGTCCGGAAACTTTGCTGATATGACAGGCGCATCCACCTGCTATTTTTACGATGCCTGTTTTAATTTGATGGCTGGATGGATCTGTTGCCGAGATCTGAACATTATCGCCCTCGGTTGAGTTCTCCCAATTATCGAGAAGTAGTTTCGTGAAGAGAACACAAAACTACTTCTGATGTGAAATTTGGTGGTCATTATTCCATCACCCTAACCTTCAAAAAGCTTGGCTCATCTTTGGAGGTATAAACCTTATGGGTAGCTTTTTTAAAGTCGGTATCTTTGGCTTTCATAATATCCTGAAACTGCTGGGTATTCCTGTCGATAAGCGGGAACCAGGTGCTTTGAACCTGTACCATCAAACGGTGACCTTTTTTGAATGTATGCAATACATCCTGTAGCTCGAAGTTAACCGGTGTAACTTTGCCGGGTACAAAGGCCTCGGGCTTATCAAAACCATTACGGAATTTGCCGCGCATAGCCTCGCTGCGTACCATTTGCTGATAGCCGGATAAATAAACTTCTTTACCCGTAAACTTGTTATTTTTTGTTGAGTCGGGATATACGTCAATTACCTTAACCACCCAATCCGCATCGGTACCGGTGGTTGATACTTTAAGGTTTGCCCATATATTGCCGGCAAGCGTTACATCCTTGTCCAGTATATCAGTTTCATAAGTTAACACATCCGGGCGTTGTGAAGCAAAACGCTGATCGCCAGTCATGTATTCCCGCTTCATGTCGTTATCAATAGTATTGATGAATGGAACAGGCTTGTTAGGGTCCGAAACAAATTCATCAAAACCTTCGCCCGCAGCCGGAGCATCAAATGATAATTTGCCGCCAGGCATCAGGTATAAATTTTTGTCGATAGCTTCTTTCGGCGGCCATGTTTTATAGGTTTTCCACTGGTTAATCCCTGTTTCAAAAGTTGATATAGGTTCCAGGCTTAACTCTGTTCCTTTTAAATAATGGCTAAAGAAAGCGAACTCAATTTTCTCGCGGTAAAACGGACCAGTTGGGCCGCCAAAGCTAACATCGCCCAAATGGTCGCCATCGCCACGTGACCAACCACCATGTACCCAGGGGCCCATGGTAAAGTAAACCGGCGTTTTAGGATTTTCTTTAACCAGTGTTTTGTAGGTATTAATTGCGCCATACAAATCTTCGGCATCATACCATCCTCCGGTAACCAGTACAGCTGTTTTAATATCGTGCAGATGATAAAGTACATTTCTATCCTTCCAATGCTGATCATAATTAGGGTGATCCAACATCTCGTTCCATAAACGGATGGTATCCTTATAATATTTATCATTAGTATTTTTCACCGAGCCCATCCTCAGGAAAAAATCATAGCCATCCTCGGTACCGGCATCAAATCTCGATCCACGGCGCTGGGTAGGTTTATCGTCCTGCCTGTTGGTAAAGCCAGGGTAAAACCCAAAATTGGCGGTAAGCATAAACGCGCCGTTATGAAAAGCATCATCACGATACAAATCGGCCATTGGGGCCTGTGGCGATGCAGCCACCAATGCCGGGTGACGGCTTAGCAATGAGGCTGTAGTATAAAAGCCGGGATAAGAGATACCCCAAACACCAACTTTACCTGTATTATTGGGGATGTGTTTTAACAGCCAATCAATAGTATCATAGGTATCAGTGCCTTCGTCAACATCATTTTTGGTTTTGTGCACTTCCTTTTCGGGTGTCATCTCTTCAAAAATACCTTCGCTCATCCAACGGCCGCGCACATCCTGGTAAACAAAAATATAACCATCATGCACAAATAATGATGACGGCCCCAGGCCGCCTTTATACAGATCAACCCCATAAGGTGCAACGCTATAGGGCGTCCTATCCATCATTATAGGATATTTTTTAGTTTGATCTTTGGGCACATACACCGATGTAAACAGTTTTTTACCATCGCGCATGGGTACCTGGTACTCGTATTTAATATAATTGGCCTTTATATAATCGGCATCCGGGCCTTTTGGCTGTGCCTGCAGGCAGCATGCAGAGAGCAAAACACTTAAAGTTATGAGGAGAAGTTTTTTCATAAAATCTATTAATCCCTAAAAGTAATTGAATAAAACAAAAAGGGCAACCCAGTAAAGCCGGATTTATGAAAACTCTTGGTTTTGTTACAAACACGATTGCCTCAATCTTTATTTTAAACTATTACTATATTTTATATTAATCAATATTTATTTTAAATAAATAATAATTAACCCTGTAGGCAATTTGTTCAAAATAATTGTCTATTCCTTTACAAACCAATTCATTCCGCACATATTCCCAAATATGTACAGGCAACCTAAACTCAATAAATACAAAAACGCTATGCCAATAACCACGCTATGGCCGCTGCTTAATTCCTTTTATACATACCTCTCTGTTAACAACCAATTAAAAACATGCCTATGAAACAGCGTCATGCTCAACCAGCATCTAAATTTTTATTCACCAAATTAAAACCAACCAAAAACCATGAGAACAAATTTTAATTTACACCTAAACAAAACGCTAACCGCCACATTTGGCTTATTGTTACTACTCAATGCGGCCTGTAAAAAAGAAAGCGCCCCCGCTCCATCCGAATCAATCAAATCAGGCGCTACATCAAAACTCAGTACCAATGCTATTGGCGTAAGTGGCCCAAAAAGCGTGTGTTATGTGGAGGTGAATAATAATGATATCCGTAACGTGGGTAATTACTACCTTTCAACCGGCCAGCAATTGTTTGATATTGCTATTATTTTTGCAGCTAATATCAACTTCAACACTGCAACTCAAAAGGCCGAGCTATTTTTTAATACACAGGTAACCAATGTACTGAGCAACAAAGCCACTTATATACAGCCCTTGCAGGCAAAAGGTATTAAAGTACTGTTATCCATTTTGGGTAACCACCAGGGCGCCGGTATCAGCAATTTTCCAGATCAGGCTTCGGCAACAGCCTATGCGCAGCTGCTGAGTAACGCCGTTACAACCTACGGCCTTGACGGGATTGATTTTGATGATGAATATGCTGATTATGGCACCAACGGAACCGGCCAGCCCAATTCCAGTTCGTTTGTTTACCTGGTAACGGCGCTTCGCCAGTTAATGCCAACAAAAATCATATCATTTTACTATTACGGACCAGCAGCATCCCGTTTAAGTTTTAATGGTGTAACAGTTGGTTCAAAAGTTGATTACAGCTGGAATGCCATTTATGGCACTTACTCGGTACCAAATGTACCCGGCCTTGCAGCCAGCAACCTTGGGCCGGCGGCTATTGATATCCAAAGTACCAGTTCATCAACAGCGGCATCACTGGCTACACAAACTGTAAATAACAGCTATGGGATTTACTTGTATTACAACTTGCCAAATGCCGATTCGCATACTTATTTAACCAGCGTATCAAATGTGCTGTATGGTAAGGCTACCACTTTTAGCACGGGCACGCCCATTACAGGAGTTAATTTTTATCAGAATACAAACTATGCCGGCACTGCAACAGCTGCTATACCTAAAGGCAATTATACCCTGGCCCAGCTGCAGGCTTACGGCTTTGTTAATGATTGGGCATCCTCAATGACGGTGCCATCCGGGTGGACGGTGACCATGTACAGCAACGATAATTTTACCGGTACCTCTTGGATACGTACGGCAAATACTGCCAATTTCACCACCCTATCGCCAAACGCGAATGATGTAGTAACATCAGTTAAAATACAATAAATAAAAAAGGGACTTTTCGGGTAGTTGTTACACTTCTTGAAAAGTCCCTTTTGCGTTTATAAATTTTGGGGGATTATTAATAATTATAGCGCTCCCTTCTTTAGCTCATTGGCGGCATAATTTGCTGCCCTGGCTGTTAAAGCCATAAATGTTAATGAAGGATTTTGAGTTCCGGTAGATGTCATACAAGCGCCATCGGTAACAAAAACATTAGGGCAGCTACGCAGCTGATTCCAATTATTTAAAAGCGATGTTTTAGGATCTTTCCCCATGCGTACACCACCCACCTCGTGAATATCCAGCCCGGGAGCCTGTTTACTATCATTTGTGGTGATGTTTTTACACCCAGCTTTATCCAGCATTTCGGCACCTTGTTGCAAAAAATCATTCAGCAATTTCAGGTCGTTATCGTCATAATCTACCGAAAATGACAATAACGGCATACCCCACTCATCCTTTTGGTCATGATTGAGGCTCACCATATTTTCTACCTTCGGGATAGTTTCACCCTGCATCATCATATAAATCCCCCAGTTTCCCGCTTCGGCAATACTATCTTTAAAATTAGCTCCCACCTGTTCAGCTTCGGTTTGATGGCCCCAGCCTGCACGGGTTGCCGTATAGAAAGTCATGTACCCGCGTAAAAAGTCTGTTTCCTGTTTGTATACGTTCCTAAAATTAGGCATCATAACAGCTGTAGGCCGCCTGCCGTAATAATAGCTATCCAGGTAACCATCCATACTTGCAGATAACGATCCCCGGTAATTATGAAAAGCGATGTATTTACCAAGCAGTCCGTTGTCATTCCCCAATCCCCGGGGAAACCTGGATGATGTTGAGTTGAGTAAAATAAGGTTGGTATTTAATGTGGCTGCATTTACAAATATGATCTTAGCATAATATTCCGTTACTTTTTTGGTATGCGCATCTATTACCTTTACCCCTGCTGCCTTACCTTTTTTTTCATCATAAATAATGGAGTGTACAACAGAATCTGGCCTAAGTGTGAGATTCCCTGTTTTTGCAGCCCAAGGTAATGTTGATGAATTTGAACTAAAATAACCGCCAAACGGGCAGCCCCGATCACATAAACTACGGGCTTGGCATTGCCCCCTGCCTTGTTGCAGGTGAATACCTTTAGGTTTAGTTAAATGGGCGCATCTCCCAATCACCACATGGCGATCATGATAAGTAGCCATTATTCTTTTTTGTATCGTTTTTTCAACCACATTCATTTCCCAGGGCGGTAAAAAATCACCATCGGGTAATGTTTCCAAACCATCCTTATTGCCTGCGATTCCTGCAAAAGCTTCTACGTGACTATACCACGGAGCAATGTCATCATACCTGATTGGCCAATCAACAGCAAAACCATCCCTGGCAGGCCCCTCAAAATCAAATTTACTCCAGCGTTGGGTTTGCCGGGCCCATAGCAACGATTTGCCGCCAACCTGATATCCGCGAATCCAATCGAAAGGTTTTTCCTGTACGTAGGGATGTTCTTTATCTTTAACAAAAAAATGGTTTGTAGCTTCGGAAAAGGCGTAACATTTTTCGGCTATTGGGTTTTCCGTTTTCACGGTCAATGGCACATGCCCACGATGCGGAAAATCCCAAGGATCTTTTGTTGCTGTTGGATAATCTTTTAAATGAGTAACATTTCGCCCACGTTCAAGCACGAGGGTTTTTAAGCCCTGATCACATAATTCTTTTGCTGCCCATCCACCGCTTATGCCCGATCCAATTACTATTGCATCATAAGTATGCCCGTCAGTTCCATTTGAATTTATATTCACCACAATTTAGCTTTTTAACCAATCCCAAAACGCCTTATAAAAGTCAAGTTAGGATAATTTTACAACTAAAAAAAAAATCGCTGTCTATAATAGCCTGCGGATACAACAAAAAGTCTTTGTGAAATATAATTTACCGGTAGCTCATTAAAAAATACTCGCCGGGCTTACCTTCCCCCTTTTCCTCTATTTGCCAGCCTTGCGAGCGGTAAAAAGCAATCGCATTTTCATTGCGGATTAAACACTTAAGGGTAACGGGTTTGTTGAGCATTGCAATGGCGGCGTTTAACAACAGTTTGCCTGCTCCTTGCTTTACATAAGCCGGGTGAACAAACAGGTGATGGATAAAATTATCGGGCAACCAACAGGATATAAAGCCAACTACTGCGCCACCGTAGTCGGCCACCAGGATCTGTTCGTCTTCGGTATCCTTGTCAAAATCGGTTAAGGCATATTCCGAAGTATCAAACCAGGTAAATGTATCCCTGCGACTTAAAAGATAAATATCCCGAAGCGCATGACGGTCATCTTCCTTAAAATCCCTGATCTGCAAACCAATCATTTTATTTTTCTTTTAAATACGAAAAGTCCAGCCGTTTAGGGCTGAACTTTTCATTTTTATATTGCTAAAAATATTATTCGTTAATAGCTTTCACACCCGGAAGCTCTTTACCTTCCATGTATTCCAGTAATGCACCACCGCCGGTTGATACGTAGCTTACCTCTTCGGTAAGGTTGAATTTAGCAACTGCTGCTGCCGAATCGCCACCACCAATTAATGAAAATGCGCCATTTTCAGTTGCTTTTACTACTGCCTCGGCAATGGCTTTGGTACCTACCAAAAATGTTTCCATTTCAAATACCCCCATAGGGCCATTCCATAAAATGGTTTTTGATTCTTCAACCACCTTGCTAAATATTGCTACTGTTTCGGGGCCAATATCTAATCCCATCCAACCATCCGGAATTTGGCCGGTTTTGGCAACGCCGGTTTTGGCATCATTTGAAAAAGCATCGGCAATTACGTTATCTAATGGCAAATAAAGCTTTACACCTTTGTCTTTAGCTTTTTGCACCAGGCTGGTTGCAAGGTCAAGCTTATCAGCCTCTACCAGTGAGGTACCTATACTGCCACCATCTGCTTTTGCAAAGGTATAAGCCATACCGCCACCAATAATCAGGTTATCTACTTTATCCAACAACTTCTCAATCAGTTCTATTTTATCAGATACCTTAGAGCCACCCATGATAGCTGTAAAAGGTTTTGCAGCATCATTAAGTATTCGCTCGGCATTGGCCAACTCAGCTGCCATCAGGTAGCCAAAGTATTTGGCATCAGGGAAAAACTGCGCTATGATAGCTGTTGAAGCATGTGCACGGTGAGCGGTACCAAAAGCATCGTTCACATATATGTCACCTAATTTTGATAGTTTTTCGGCAAAGGCTACATCGCCTTTTTCTTCTTCCTTGTAAAAACGAAGATTCTCTAATAACAACACTTCGCCATTACCTAAGTTCTTTGCTTTTTCAACAGCTTGCTCGCCAATACAATCATCGGCAAATTCAACCTGCTGACCCAACAAATCTGACAGATGAGCTACTACATGTTTTAATGAAAATTCAGCTGTTGGACCATTTTTTGGTCTGCCCAGGTGCGACATCAGGATCACCCGGCCACCATCTTTTAATATTTTTTTTATGGTTGGTAACGCGGCGGTCATCCGGTTATCATCGGTAATGTTATAGTCTTTATCCAAAGGCACATTAAAATCAACCCTGATTAGGGCTTTTTTGCCTGCGAAACTAATTTGATCTACAGTTTTCATATGATTATATGGGTCATTATGTATGAGGGCTGCAAATTCAGCATTTTATTCTAAATTCTTAATGAAAAAGTAAAAAAGGAGTCCTTTTTTGGCTAAAACTTCATTTTAATTTAACATACATCACATAATGGGGCCCAATTCCAGGCACGTCAAACTCTGTTGAAACTATCTCGAAGCCTGTATTATGATAAAAAGGAACCGCCTTTTTGCGCGCGTTGCACCAAACATAGTTTGTTTTTTGTCCGCGCAGGTAAGTAAGTGCAAAATTTACCAATTGATTGCCCAGGCCCTGCCCCCGATATTTATCAATAGTGGCCATACCGCGCAGCTGGTAACCTACACCGGTAAATTCGCCATAAGTTTGCGGATGGAATGATACGATGCAGGCCAGTTCATCATTTTTATAATATCCTAAGTGGAAAGCGCCAACTATCTTATCTGTTGGGAAACGGCATTCATCTAATGTAAGCCTGCCCTCGCGTAATACATCGTTGCGGATAGATAATAAATCCTCAACCTCAATAAATTTTATCACTAAATTTTGATACTAAAAATGAAAACTTTAGGCTACTTCTGTTTTTAGCGCTGCTATTTTTACAACAAGATCTGCAAGGCGGCTGCTGTAGCCCATTTCATTATCATACCAACCAACCACCTTTACCAGCCCGCCAACTATTGAAGTAAGCTGCGCATCAAAAATGCAGCTATGCGGATTGTCAAGTATATCGGTTGATACTATAGGATCTTCGGTATATTCCAGTACATTTTTCATCGGGCCATAGGCGGCCTGTTTAAATGCCAGATTAATTTCGTCAATAGTGGGCTGCTTTTTAAGGCTACAGGTAAAATCTGTTAAGGAGCCGTTAAGTACCGGCACCCGGATACCAGCACCACCAAGGCGTCCTTCCAGGTGAGGAAATATGGCCGTAATGGCTTTTGCAGCACCCGTAGTTGTTGGGATGATAGAAGCCGATGCAGCACGCGCACGCCTCAAATCCTTATGCGGCGCATCGTGAAGATTTTGATCACCGGTCATAGAATGCACCGTTGTGATATAGCCATCAATAATACCCCAGTTTTCGTCAAGAATCTTAACCATAGCAGCCACGTTATTAGTGGTGCAGGATGCATTTGATAATATGGGAGATGTAAGATCAACCAGCCCGTCATTAACGGCCAGTACTACGGTGGGTACACTTTTATCTGTTGATGGGGCCGATATGATCACCTGTTTAGCTCCGGCTGTTAAATGCAATTGCGCTCCTTGCTTTGAGGTAAACTTCCCGGTAGCTTCAATCACCAAATCAATATCAAGATCTTTCCAGGGCAGGGACAGCGGGTCACGTTCGGCAAGTACCTTTATTTTTTGCCCGTTGATGATTAAGTTATCGGCATCAAAACTTACCTGGCCTTTATAGCCCCGGTGAACAGAATCATATTTAAATAAATGCGCAAGCGTTTGGGTATCTGTCAGATCATTAATTGCTACAACCTGTATTTCTGTGTGGGATAATATATTCCTTAAAAATATACGACCTATACGGCCGAATCCATTTATGGCGATCTTCATCATTATTTTATAAAGGCAACAAAGTTAATGAAGAGGAATGGCTATTTACCAGTAACTGAAATTTAGTGACGCTAAAACTACTTAAGGTACTATTGTATAAAGCTTATTTTAAGCCAAAAAATTGCGTAAAGCCCGGCTTTCGCGCTCTTTTGATCGCAGGCAAAAAGTTATTACCCAGTTGGATACAACCGAAATTAACAATATGATAACTATTAGCAAGGAGTTACTCAGGTTACTAAATATAAACACCATGCTTATTGATAATAAATTAATTACCGATAAGCATATGGTAGTTTGCAAATGATTAAGACCCAGCCTTAAAACACGGTGATGCATGTGGTTTCTATCAGCCTCAAATGGTGATTTGCCGCTAGCAATCCTTAGCGTAAACATTCTTAAAGTATCAAAAACAGGGCCTACCAACACAGCCATTGTTAAGGCCGGGCCAAAACTTATTACAGGTATACCAACACCGGTAATTTTACTCACCTCGATAAATTTAATTGCCATAACCGCCGATACAAGGCCTATTAACAATGCGCCGGTATCGCCCATAAATATTTTGGCGGGTGTAATATTATACTTTAAAAAACCAATAACAGCACCCACCATAGCCAACGAAATAGCTGCAAGCTCATATTGATGGATATACATAAATAACAGGGCAAAAGCACCGTTTACGATAATACCGGTAGCTGCCGCCAAACCATCAATACCATCAATTAAATTAAAGGAGTTAACGATGAGCATAATAAGCAGTATGGAGAATATAGCACTTGGAATATACGGCAGCTCAAAAATACCGAATACGCCGTACATACTGGTTAGGCGAATATCTCCCAATAACACCAATATAGCTGCTACCACAAACTGAATAAAAAATTTTGTACTTGAATTTACCCCCGAAAGATCATCTTTTAGCCCCATTGTAAAAAGAATGATGCAAGCCAAAAGCAGGTAACTAATAGGCAAGGCCTTATCAATTATACTAAATAATAAAATAGTAATGGTAAAACTTACAAAAATAGCCACCCCACCTAAACGCGGTATACCATGATCATGCTGTTTTCTGAAATGGCCCACATCATCATAAAGGTGTCTTGAACGCGCCACATGTAAAATGGATGGAATAGATAACAAGGTGATCAACGTTGAAAAAGCTATTATTAAAACGTTGTAAATAAAATGATACGAATGTAAAAGTTCAATCATACTTGGTATTTAGATCTGTTCAGTTTTATTAGCCCCGACTTAGTACGTAATTATCATAAAAAAGGTTTAATTTGAAATTAAATATTTTAATACTTTTCAGCATCTCTTATAATTCAAACTACAGGCTTCGAAGCCTGTTTCACCCTTTTTATACTTATACCACTGCCCTCATAGCAACCTAATTAGTTAATAAAGTAACATTGGATACTGTACAGATACATAAACCTTACCATTATTCTAATTCAGCCTCAGAACGATAATCAAGGCTATTAATCATGCCTTTTTCAATAATTTACATTAGCTATAAAACATAGCGATCGGGGCATATATCCCCGGTTAAGGGAATTTATTCCACACTTGTTTAAAATTGCATATTGGGGTTGTTTCTGTGTTCATACTCATGGGGAGTTATGAAATTTCGCGAAACTTGAAGGAGAAATGACGTTTTTGAAAGCTTGTCGGCCTTTTAAAAAGTCTGTCATCCTGAGGAACGAAGGATCTATTCGCAGACTGTAAAGAGCGAAGAAGCATGGCGAATAACAGATCCTTCACTGCGTTCAGGATGACAAAAAGTACTTTTTTACGAGGACCGAAGGATCTATTCGCAGACTGTACAGGGCGAAGAAACATGTCGAAGAATAGACCCTTCGCTGCGTTCCAGGATGACAAAAAGTATTTTTTTTGCAAGGAACGAAGGATCTATTCGGAGACTGTACAGGGTGAAAAACTATCGCCTTGATGGCTGATAAGTTTATTTATTTATCTCGGCCCAAAGGAGATCCTTTAAACCCATAAGATTTTTTTGTGCTACTGATGATATGAATATGGAAGGAATCCCGGTGGGTAATTCGTGCTGCATTTCTGCCTGCAATTCCTCGTCAAGCAAATCCATTTTGGTAACCGCCAAAACGCGGGGCTTATGCATCAGTTCGGCGTTATACTCCTGCAACTCGTTCAATAATATTTCGTATTCCTCTTTTATGGTGCGGGTAGTATCAGCAGGTACCATAAACAACAATACCGAGTTACGTTCGATATGCCTCAAAAATCTAAATCCCAAACCTTTCCCTTGTGAAGCACCTTCAATAATTCCCGGAATATCGGCCATTACAAATGAACGGTTATCACGATAAGATACGATACCCAGGTTAGGCACCAATGTGGTAAAGGCATAATCGGCAATCTCGGGCTTGGCAGCAGACACTACCGAAAGCAGGGTTGATTTACCTGCATTGGGGAAGCCTACCAAACCAACATCGGCCAGTATTTTTAGTTCGAGTACGTTCCAGTCCTCTTTACCATCTTCGCCAGGTTGGGCAAAGCGGGGGGTTTGTTGTGTTGGTGTTTTAAAATGCCAGTTACCTAAGCCACCACGACCACCCGGAGTTAATATTTTGGTTTCACCATCCTGGGTTATCTCAAAGAGAATTTCCCCGGTTTCGGCATTTTTAATGGTGGTACCTAAAGGCACTTCCAGTATTTCATCCCTACCGGTTTTACCGCTTCTTAGTGAGCTACCACCAGAATCGCCGTCACCGGCAATTACGTGTTTGCGGTATTTAAGGTGCAGCATTGTCCATAACTGGGCATTACCTTTAACAATCACGTGACCGCCACGACCACCGTCGCCGCCATCCGGACCGCCCTTTGAAGTTAATATATCACGGTGTAAATGCGCAGAACCCGCCCCTCCGTGGCCACTACGGCAACAGATCTTCACATAATCAACAAAATTGGAACCTTGCGACATAACTTTTATTTTTTTTGAAGGGAAAGTCCGAAAGTCAGTAAAGTCCGGAAGTTTAAGATTTTTAACGCTCTTAACTTTCGGACTTTACTGACTTATTACTTTCCCGACTTCTTAATACGCTTCGATAACTTCACCTATCTGGCCAAAAATATGGTCGATAGAGCCGATACCGTAAACGCTTTTAAATTTATCCTGGTTTTTATAAAACCCGGCCACAGGTGCCGTTTTATCATTATATTCTTTAATACGCTTGCGTATCACCTCTGGGTTAGCATCATCTGGTCTGCCAGAATCTTTCCCCCGCAACAATAAACGTTGTTCAAGCTCATCATCGTCCACTTCAAGCGCTATCATTCCGGATATGGCTTCACCTTTACTGATCAAAAGATTATCCAAGGCTTCGGCCTGCGCAACTGTACGCGGGAAACCATCAAAAATAAATCCCTTTGCATCTTTATTGGCATCCAGCTTATTGCTGATCATACCTATAACTACCTCATCAGGAACCAGCACCCCTTCATCCATCAGCTTTTTAGCCTCTAACCCAAGTGCTGTTCCCTGCGCAATTTCGCCACGTAAAAGATCCCCTGTTGATAAATGGATTAAACCATGTTTTTCAATAAGCTTTTGTGACTGAGTCCCTTTCCCGGCTCCGGGAGGACCAAACAATACCAGGTTTAGCATGCTCGTAATAAATTAAAAGCCTTTCGGTACAACACAGAAAGGCTTAACGTTAAGGGTGCACTTGAAGGGAGTCGAACCCCTAACCTCCTGATCCGTAGTCAGGTGCTCTATCCAATTGAGCTACAAGTGCATTATTTCATCTATTCACACAAAATAGGAAGCTTCCTTATTTCCGTGCTTTTTGAAATGGAATGCAAAGATAGAATTACTTTTCAATCTATCACATTTTTTTTCAAAAAAATACACAATTTCATGCTTCACCATTATTGATATCGATCCATTTATATTGTGTATGAATTACTTAATTGTTTTTATACCTTTTAAAAAAATTAAATAACCGCGTAAAGAAGGCCGGCCAAACTTTATGTTTGGCCACCTTATATAAATTAAAAGCCTTTATTTAACTATAGCTGCAATTGCTTCAAAATTTGGCAAATCGGTAGCTACTTCCAAAACCTCTGCGTAAATGATATTTTGCTCTTCATCAATTACAAAAGCAGCACGCTTTGATACACCTTTTAAGCCCATTACAAAATTACTGTAGATAGCACCGTAAGCAGTTGATACTTCCTTGTTAAAATCCGACAGCAGATCAAACTGGTAGTTATTCTCTTCCTTAAACTTAGCCAGTGTAAAAGGCGAATCAACAGAAATCCCTAATATGGTGGCATTTAAACCATCATAATAGCCAAAACTATCGCGCATGGTACATAGTTGCGTGGTGCAAACACCTGTAAATGCAAACGGAAAAAAGTGCAGCACTACTTTACGGCCTTTAAAATCGGCCAGTGATGAACTTTGTAATGATGATGATACTAACGTAAATTGTGGCGCCGCCTGGCCGGTTTGTAATGACATATTGTTTTTTTATTGCAAATAAATTGTATTTGAACCGCAGTTACTAATCGTGCTCATAATTGAAATGTCAATTTATATCAACGCCATTAGTCAGCGCAGACCCTTCTGTAGTTTTAACTTTATTTAACAATCAGTTTTACAAAGCATTACATAGCTTAGTGATGCAGAAAATGCGCCCCTGGCTGCAAACTCTTGCCTGTTGATCCACGAGCCTTATTAAATTACATAACATGTTTAAAAACTTTATCAAAACCGCATTTCGCAGTCTTTTAAAAAACAAAGGATTCACAGCTATAAATATATTGGGCTTAGCATTAGGGCTGGCAACCTGCCTGCTGATTATATTTTATGTAGTTGATGAATTAAGCTACGATAGGTTTAATACTAAAGCCGACAGGATATACCGCGTAAATATGGATCTTAAATATGGCGGCAATGTAGCTTCATTTGCTATTACTCCCCCACCCCTGGCTGCAACATTGGTTACTAATTTCCCCGAGGTTGAAAAATGCGCCCGGCTGATACATGACACCGGCGTGCGAATTAAAAAAGGCGACGAATATATACAGGAAGAAAAAGTAGTTTACGCCGACTCTGAGCTTTTTGGCGTATTTACCTTACCGTTGGCAGAGGGTGATGCTAAAACCGCGCTATCGGCACCCAATACCGCCGTAATTACCGAGCGTACTGCCAAAAGATATTTTAACAATACGCATGCTGTGGGTAAAACGCTTACACTAAGCAACAATACCAGCTATAAAATTACCGGGGTAATGCGCGATATCCCTAATCAGTCGCATTTTAATTTTGATTTTTTCCTGTCGCTTGCCGCACGCGAGGATGCCAAAAGCAACGATTGGAATAACTTCAGTTATAGCACCTACATTTTATTTAAACCCGGAGCAGATCCTAAAAAGCTGGAAGCAAAATTACCGGCATTGATGAAAAAACAGCTTGGAGCAAATTATGACAGGCTTGAAAAAAGCGGCAATTACTTTAAGCTAAACATCATGCCACTGACTGATATCCACCTCAAATCAAACCGCCAGTATGAGCTTGGGGCAAACAGCAGTATATCTTACGTGTACATCTTCTCTGCAATCGCGCTATTTGTATTGCTGATAGCCTGCATTAATTTCATGAACATGTCTACCGCCCGCTCGGCCAACCGCGCAAGAGAAGTAGGCGTACGCAAGGTATTAGGATCATCGCGGCAATACCTGATAGCACAGTTCCTGTCCGAATCTTTATTGGTAACCATAGGGGCGGCCATCATTGCAGTAGTAGCGGCATGGGCATTACTTCCCCTATTTAACCAAATTGCCGGCAAGCAACTGGCTATTACTACGCAAACGCTTATGTGGCTGCTACCATCATTACTGGTTATTATTGTGGTTGTGGGCGTATTGGCTGGTTCATATCCTGCGTTTTACCTGTCGGCATTTCACCCCATCGCGGTATTAAAAGGCAAAATTGCTACGGGCTTTAAGGGTGGCAATTTCCGCAACATCCTGGTTGTTTTCCAGTTTGCTATCTCTATTTTTCTGATCATCGGCACCTTGGTGATTTATAATCAGCTAACCTATATCCAGCATAAGGATTTAGGTTTTAACCGTAACCAGGTATTGGTTGTTAAAAATGTGGATGTTTTACAAAACGCCAAAACCTTTAAACAGGAAGTAATGCAGGTTGCCGGAGTCAAAAGCGCTTCATTAAGCGGCTTTTTACCAACCGGGGTTGTAAGGCAGCCCGATGCTGTTTTCCGAAATAAAACGCCCGACCCTAAAAACGCCCTCTTTACCGAAATATGGCCCATTGACGAAGATTACCTAAGTACCATGGGCATGAGCATGGCAAAAGGCAGGGGGTTTTCCAGCCAGTTTACTACAGATTCGGCTGCCATCGTCATTAATGAAACGGCTGCGCGGATGCTGGGTTATGGAAACGATCCGCTGGATAAGAAACTATATCGCCCAACAGGAGGAGCCTTAAAGGAGTTTCATGTTATCGGCGTAGTAAAAGATTTTAATTTCAGCTCGCTCCGGGATAATATTACGCCTGTTGTGATGCTGCTGAGCGAAGATAAAGGCGCATTAAGCATTAAAACCAGTTCAACAAATATGAAGGCATTTGTGGCACAGGTTGAGCATAAATGGAACGGCATATCGCCCAACCAACACTTTGAATACTCCTTTATGGACCAGGATTTTAACGCCACCTATCGCACCGAGCAACGCACCGGAACGCTATTTTTAACATTTACCACCCTTGCCGTTGTTATTGCATGTTTAGGTTTGTTTAGCCTGGCTGCCTATGCTGCCGAGCAGCGCAATAAAGAGATCGGCATCCGTAAGGTATTGGGAGCAAGCGCATCGGCCATAGTAACCATGCTTTCAAAAGATTTTATAAAACTGGTATTGATCTCTTTTGTTATTGCAGCACCGCTGGCCTGGCTGGTCATGCAAAAATGGCTGCAGGGCTTTGCCTACCGGCAAAACATCCAATGGTGGGTACTTGTACTTTCGGGTCTGGGTGCTCTTGTTATCGCCTTTATTACCATAAGCGCTCAGTCATTCAAAGCCGCTATGAGCAACCCGGTAGATAGTCTAAAAAATGAGTAATCCATTAGTCAAAAATCTAAGATTTTGGGGTTGGGGTATTGGAGTTTTTAATTTAGGTTACCTTTGCCGCATATCATTTTTACTATGAAAGCAGTAATTATAACCAAGCCCGGCGGGCCTTCTGTTCTGCAAATAGCCGAAAGGCCCAAACCTGCCTATAGCGATAATGAAGTACTCATACAGGTGATGGCAGCAGGCGTAAACCGCCCCGATGTTTCTCAGCGGAAAGGCAATTACCCACCACCTGCAGGTGCGCCGCAGGATATTCCTGGGTTGGAAATTGCCGGTATTGTAGTTGCAATTGGCGCAACAGTAACCCACTTAATGGTTGGCGATAAGGTTTGCGCCCTGGTACTGGGTGGTGGCTATGCCGAATACTGTAACGCGCCTGAAGCGCAATGCTTGCCCATACCTGATAGCCTTTCATTTGATGAAGCGGCCTCACTGCCAGAAACTTTTTTTACCGTTTGGAGTAATGTGTTTGATAGGGCCGCCTTAAAAAGAAAAGAAACATTGCTGGTTCATGGTGGCTCAAGCGGCATTGGTGTAGCTGCTATACAAATGGCGCAAACGCTGGGACACAAAGTTTATGTTACAGCCGGATCTGATGATAAATGCCGTTTTTGCGAAACTTTGGGCGCTGTAAAAGCCATCAACTATAAAACAGAAAACTTTGCCGATGTGATTATGGAAATGACGGATGGGAAAGGAGTTGATGTAATCCTGGATATGATAGGCGGCAATTATACAGAAGGTAATATTAAATCGCTTGCAACGGAAGGAAGACTGGTACTAATCAATACCATGAATGGCAACAATGTACAGGTTGATCTGGCCCAGGTGATGAGGAAGCGGCTGGTAATTACCGGCTCGATGCTGCGTTCAAGAGAAGTGGAATTTAAAGGAAAAATAGCCCAAAACTTAAAAGAAACTATCTGGCCATTGTTGGCATGTGGTGATATTAAGCCGGTTATCCACGCCGTTTTCGCGGCTGCCGACGCCGGCAAAGCCCACGAGCTGATGGAGAGCAGTACTCATATTGGCAAAATTATACTCAATTTCGAGCATCTGGAACAATAATTTAAGCGGGTAGAAATTATCGTGCAAAAATGTTGCTTTTGGTATTTAAATATTTGGATAGAAATCATAACTTTGCGCCTCTGAAATAGCATCTTATATTTTTACGTAGGAACTATTAAAAAGGAAAATTTTTAAAAACACCAGGTTATATATGCCAAACATTGGAAAAATATCACGGATCATCGGTCCGGTAGTTGACGTAAGTTTCGCTGATGACGCTCATCTTCCCAGAATTTATGATGCGTTAGAGATCACGAAAGATAATGGCCAAAAAATCATTTTAGAAGTTCAACAGCATTTAGGCGAGGATCGTGTACGTGCGATTGCGATGGATTCAACAGACGGATTGCTACGTGGCATGCCGGTTGTGGATCTGGAATCGGCTATTAAAATGCCGGTTGGCGAAAACATTAAAGGCCGTGTATTTAACGTAGTAGGCGATGCTATCGATGGTATACCAAACCTTGATAAAACCAATGGCCGCCCTATCCACAATACTCCTCCGCGTTTCGAAGATCTATCTACCGAAACTGAAGTATTGTTTACAGGTATCAAAGTTATCGACTTACTGGAGCCTTATGTAAAAGGTGGTAAAATCGGTTTGTTTGGTGGTGCTGGTGTAGGTAAAACAGTATTAATTCAAGAGCTGATCAACAACATCGCGAAAGCTTATGCCGGTCTTTCGGTATTTGCGGGTGTTGGCGAGCGTACACGTGAAGGTAATGACCTTTTACGTGAGATGCTTGAAGCAGGCATTATAAAATATGGTGATGCATTTATGCATTCAATGGAAGAAGGTGGCTGGGATTTGTCTAAAATAGACAAAGAAGCTATGAAGGATTCCAAAGCGACATTTGTTTTCGGACAGATGAACGAGCCTCCTGGTGCACGTGCACGTGTGGCCTTATCAGGTTTAACTATTGCTGAGTATTTCCGTGATGGTGATGAGGATGGTAAAGGTCGCGATATCCTCTTCTTTATCGATAACATTTTCCGCTTTACACAAGCAGGTTCTGAAGTATCAGCGTTATTAGGTCGTATGCCATCTGCGGTAGGTTACCAGCCAACACTGGCAACTGAGATGGGTACAATGCAAGAGCGTATCACTTCAACCAAACGTGGTTCAATTACATCTGTACAGGCCGTTTACGTACCTGCGGATGATTTAACTGACCCTGCACCGGCAACAACATTTGCCCACTTAGATGCTACAACTGTATTATCCCGTAAAATTGCCGAGTTAGGTATTTATCCTGCTGTGGATCCTTTGGATTCTACATCACGTATCCTTAGCCCAGCTATTTTAGGTGATGAGCACTACAATACAGCTCAACGCGTTAAAGAAACATTACAACGTTACAAAGAGCTTCAGGATATCATCGCGATTTTAGGTATGGACGAGTTATCTGAAGAAGATAAACTGGTTGTATCACGTGCGCGTCGTGTTCAGCGTTTCCTTTCACAGCCGTTCCACGTTGCTGAGCAGTTCACCGGTTTAAAAGGTGTATTGGTCGACATTAAAGAAACCATTAAAGGTTTCAACATGATCATGGATGGCGAAGTTGATGAGTACCCAGAAGGTGCATTCAACTTAGTTGGAAGCATTGAAGATGCCATTGAAAAAGGTAAAAAATTATTAGCAGAAGCTAATAACTAATAGAATCAAGACATAAGAATCAAGAATCAAGAGAAGAGAAAAATCTTAACTCTTGATTCTTGATTCTTGAATCTAACAAAACATGACTTTAGAAATTCTTACTCCCGATAAAAAGATCTACGAGGGCGAAGCCACATCGGTAACCGTTCCTGGTACTTTGGGATTATTTGAAATATTAAATCACCACGCCCCTATCATTTCAACTTTACAGGATGGTAAATTAACCGTTCGTGGCGGCAGTGCTGCTAAAGAAGAAGTGTTTTTTATTAAAGGCGGTGTTGTTGAAGTACTAAACAATAAGGTCATTATTTTAGCCGAAGGAATTCTGCATAAATAAACTATACCCTTATTTTTCAGAAAAAACGTCCGGGTATAACACCCGGACGTTTTTTTTTKATCGTTTTTTTWATATTAGTATCTATTGCAATAAATATTATTAGAATTGTCGAAACCAAACCAATCACATGAAAAGAAACTTCATATTTTGCTTATTTCCAGAAACTTGGATCCCTGTCCAAAACGAGATCACGGAGGGAGACCACTTTTTACACAATCAGTCAGAAGTAATAAATATATGGAAAGGCACCGGAACACCATCTCCAAACAATTAAAATGAAAAAGATAATTTTAATCTTAACGTTAATTCCTTTTATAAGCACTTGTAAAAAAGGTGATGGTGCAAAAGAAGCACTACCAGACCACTTAATTTCATTTAAAGTTGCAACTGTTGATAATGAACAATTATCTGTTTATTACATAGATAGTATTAGTAATCAACAAATAGTTGTTAAGATACGGCCTTGGACCATTGCAGAAAATGTTGCCGATTCGGGCTATGCTACATACCTGGCCACCGGCAATTTTACTTCTAAATACTTGTTTGACGCATGCAGCAAAGGCGTCAAAAATTTCACCGTTCAATTTAAAAAAAACAATGTTTTAGAAAATCACAAATTGTTTATAAATTTTAAATACTTATCTCCACCAGGAGGATTTGAGATAGATGAAGTCCGTGTCGATAATACGTTGTTAACTAAGCTTCCACCCTCCGATTCAAGTTTAACAGGGCATTATGACACCGGCTTTATTTATGATCGGTAATTTCAAAACGGGTTGTTAACAATTGATATTCGGTATTTAAAATTGAAGCTACATATCCTTTTAGTCAAAAATTCAAGAAACAAGGAAACTTTTGACTCGCCCAACAAACAATTCCTTTACTTGAAAATAAGCGTGAATTTTATGTAACCAATAAGGTTAAACAAAACAATTAAAATGTTAAAAAATATCGCACTGAAAAAATTTGGGTGGTTTCTATTAGTAAGTTGTCTTATCCCCAAATTAGGATGGTCGCAATATGCGATAAAATTGGATGGCAGCAATACCTTCAAGCATAACCAATCGTACATGATTGATATTGCGGTAAAGCCAAAAGTTAAAACCTTGTTTATATCAGACCCGCAAGGATTGGTACCAATTGTTGCTTTTACAAAATACGCTGGTCCCTGGCTTAAAACAATAGATTCCATAATCATCCTCCGACCAGTAAAACCCGTATCACCGGAAAAAAAAGCACTAACCAACAGGCACATGAGAGCTTATTTAATCACTTCAAAAAGAGGTAGAGATTTCGAAATAGACTCTGCTGCTGACGTAAATCATCATGTCTATAACAGTCAATATCTTTATATAGTTAAGCCATCTTCCTCTACAGATTCAGTTTTAATATATTACTCGGAAGATGACGCAAGCTCTGCATGCTGTGATATTAAGCCAGATACAAATACTTTAACAAAGTACATCAACAACTTTGAAAAGAAATACCATGTAACGGTTGGAAGAATTTTCACTTACACCTACGGAGACGAAGGCGAAAACACTAAATATCTTACGCTCTCAGGACTAACACAAGAGCAAAGGATAAATTTTATTGATGAGAGGATACTATCGGTAAGTCCGGATCATATAGCACCCACAGTTTACCGGCCATTTTGGATATCTGTAGCAAAGTTTAATCACCTTCAAAAACGTTTTTCTGAACCACATATAGATGACCCAAATATGATTTTCATGTCGGTTGAGAATCCGCCTTATTATCCAAAAGGACGAAAAGCATTCGAAGAATACATTTATAGGAAGATGAATCTGCCTTCTCCTCCTGACGCCCCTATTATTATTTCGTTTGTTGTAAATAAGGACGGTACTTTAACTGATGAAAAAATTGGAAGAGGGACAAATGATCAGCTAAATCAAAAAATACTTTACATAATATCCCATTCATCCAAATGGAAGCCAGGAATTAATAATGGAAAAGCTGTAAGAGTAAAGTATACGATGTCCTTATACAACTTAAAATAATCGGTCATAATTAAAAGAAATTATCTGATCTCCAAAGCCTGCGGCAACATCAATAAAAACGCCAAAGCTTTTGAATAATCCAAAGTATCATACTCCAGGCCCAGCAACCTGATGTTGTTGTAATAGGTTTGATGCTGATTGTAGTACAATTTTTCTGATTGAAGGAACCATGCTTTTCCGCCTAATTTTTGCGCTACAAACCATTTCTCGAGTAACCGGGCTGTTCTGCCGTTGCCATCCTCAAAGGGATGAATCTTTACAAATACCAGGTGGACTAGCGCGGCAAAAAAGAATACTTCTGCTGTGCTTAACTCCGCTTTTAGCAGAACTTCAATATCAGCGTATAATTTGTTTAATTCCTTCTCAACCAGGTTGGGCAAACATGCAACATATTCAATTTTACCATCGGGAGTAATTACAAACATATTACCGGTTCTTAAATAGCCCCGGCGATGTTGTTGCAGGATGTGTGTAGTAAGTAAGGCATGGACCTGATTTACAGTCGCAGCATTCAATACCGAACGTTGGGCTAACTGGTAAGCTTCATAAAGGTCATCGATCTTTTGGGTATAATCGGGCAGGAATTTTACACCAAGCATTTTGTGCTTCATAAAAGAATCGAGCTCTATATTTTCCCCTTCTATTTTTGAGGAAAATACCGCAGATACCGAAGTATAGAAACTAAAGGTATCGGCAGAGAGTTCACTTTCTTTTAAAAAGCTAAACTTTTGAGCTAAAGAATCATCAACCTGCTGCAAAAAATCGCCCAGTAAATCAGTTGTTAATATATTTAAATGAATGTCTATCACAATAATCAATAAGAAACTTTACCGTGGCCCTTTAAGCCTTCGTAAAATTAGCAAAAGAAGCGGGATAGATGTGCGGATTTTAGATTACAAATGTGCAGATGTGAATTTTTTGATGTGTGAATTTTGGAATATAGACTTGCAAATTTTGACTCGAAGCAAATGCAGCTTCACCTGCATATCTGCACATTTAAAATCTGCATATCTAAACAACTTTTCCTGTCATCTACCCCATTTCAGGAAGAAAATCGGCAACTTACTATGCATGCATAAAACACGTACCGAATACCGTTTTGAACTTTGGTCTATTTTATGAAAATTTATATATTGAATAAACATAAATTAACGTAACTTTATATTGATTAAACATGAAAATACAATATAATATACTTTTTGAAAAAATAAATCTTAACTATTGTTATTCGCGGTTGCTATATCTACCTTACGTTTATTGATTCGCGTAATCACATAAACCTGATCAACAACCAGAATAATTTACAAAGTTAGTCTATCTAAAAAATAAAATGAGTTCATCATCAGATACCACAGCGGCTATAGAATTGAATAAGTATAGCAAAACTTTCACCCAGGATCCAACACAGCCTGCCGCGCAGGCCATGCTTTATGGCATCGGTTTAACAGACGATGACATGCGCAAAGCTCAGGTTGGTGTGGCAAGTATGGGCTACGATGGCAATACCTGCAATATGCACCTGAATGACTTGGCTAAACTGGTTAAACAAGGTATCTGGGATGAGGACATGGTAGGTTTGATATTCCACACCATTGGCGTAAGTGATGGTATGAGCAACGGTACCGAAGGCATGCGCTACTCTTTAGTGAGCCGCGACATCATTGCCGATTCTATCGAAGCTGTTACCGGCGCCCAGTATTATGATGGCTTGATTACTTTGCCTGGTTGTGATAAAAACATGCCGGGCTCCATTATGGCAATGGGCCGTTTAAACCGCCCGTCTATCATGGTATATGGTGGTACTATTAAACCTGGTCACTGGAAAGGTGAAGACCTGAACATTGTATCGGCATTTGAGGCTTTGGGCAAAAGAATGGCGGGTACTATTGAGGATGTTGATTTTATGGGCATCATTAAAAATGCCTGTCCAAGCGCGGGTGCATGTGGTGGCGTTTATACGGCCAACACTATGGCTGCCGCTATTGAGGCTTTGGGCATGAGTTTGCCTTACTCATCATCAAACCCCGCATTAAGCGAAGATAAAAAAGCTGAATGCCTGGCAGCAGGTAAGGCTATCAAAATATTATTAGAGAAAGACATTAAACCATCAGACATCATGACCCGCCAGGCATTTGAAAATGCCATAGTGGTAATCATGGTACTGGGCGGATCCACCAACGCGGTATTGCACCTGATAGCGATGGCTAAAAGTGTTGATGTTAAGGTAACCCAGGATGATTTCCAAACCATCAGCAACCGTATCCCGGTATTGGCCGATATGAAGCCAAGCGGTAAATACATGATGGAAGACCTGCATAACGTTGGCGGCGTACCCGCCGTAATGAAATATTGCCTTAAACAAGGCTGGCTGCATGGCGATTGCCTTACCGTTACCGGCAAAACCATTGCCGAAAACTTAGCCGAAGTTCCTGAGCTTGATTTTGATGCTCAAAAGATTATATGGCCGGTTGAAAGCCCTGTAAAAGCTACCGGTCACTTACAAATACTTTATGGCAACATTGCCGAGAGTGGTAGTGTAGCCAAGATCAGCGGTAAAGAAGGCACTCATTTTGAAGGCCCTGCCCGCGTATTTGATGGTGAGTTTGAACTGATACATGGCATACAAAGTGGTCGAGTCAAAAAAGGTGATGTGGTGGTTATCCGCAACGTAGGCCCTAAAGGCGCACCGGGTATGCCCGAAATGCTTAAGCCAACATCGGCCATTTTTGGCGCAGGTCTAGGTAGCTCTGTAGCATTAATTACCGACGGACGTTTTAGCGGTGGTACGCACGGTTTTGTGGTAGGCCACATCACCCCTGAAGCTTTTGACGGGGGCGCCATAGGTTTAATTAACGACGATGATAAGATCATTATTGATGCAACAAGCAATACCATCAATGTGATATTAACAGACGAAGAAATGGCAGCACGCAAAGCCGCCTGGAAACAGCCCGCTTTAAAAGCAACCAAAGGCTTATTATACCGTTACGCCAAAACTGTAAGCTCTGCTGCTGAAGGTTGCGTAACAGATGAAATGCCTTAAGAGGATTAAGGAACAAGGATTAATAGAAAAAAGATATAGGAACAATCGGTGAAATCAAAAATCACCGGTGAAATCAAGATAAAAATGGAGACGCAAACAATAGTTCAGGAAATCGGTGAAATCGCAGGAGAATCTGAGAAAGCACCAATAGTTGAAGTTTCAGGGTCGGTAGCATTATTGGAGGCATTGATTGTTGAAGGTGTTGATACCATCTTCGGCTATCCGGGTGGCGCAATTATGCCCATCTACGATGCTTTGTTTGATTACAAAGAAAAGCTGAATCATATCCTGGTTCGCCATGAGCAGGGTGGCATCCATGCTGGGCAGGGCTATGCACGCTCATCTGGCAAAGTAGGTGTTGTGTTTGCTACAAGCGGTCCGGGTGCTACTAACCTGGTAACCGGTTTGGCCGATGCGCAAATTGACAGCACACCATTGGTATGTATCACCGGGCAGGTTTTCGCGCATCTTTTAGGTACCGATGCCTTCCAGGAAACAGACGTGATCAATATTACAACCCCGGTAACTAAATGGAACTACCAGGTAACTGACGCCAATGAGATCCCTGAAGTAATTGCCAAGGCTTTCTATATCGCCAAAAGCGGCCGCCCCGGACCAGTATTGATCGACATTACAAAAAATGCGCAGATCCAGTTATTTAACTATAAAGGGTATACACCTTGCAACCATATCCGCAGCTATCGGCCAAAACCTATAGTTCGCCCGCAATACATACAGGAAGCTGCTGCTTTAATTAACGAAGCCAAAAAACCATTTATTCTTTTTGGACAAGGCGTTATTTTAGGCAGCGCCGAGCAGGAATTTAAAGCTTTTGTTGAAAAAAGTGGTATCCCTGCAGCATGGACAGTTTTAGGCGCCGGTGCTATCCCAACAAGTCATCCGCTAAACGTGGGCATGCTGGGCATGCATGGTAACTACGGCCCTAACGTATTAACCAACGAATGTGATGTATTGATAGCTATCGGTATGCGTTTTGATGATCGTGTAACCGGTCGTTTGGATAAATACGCTAAACAGGCTAAAGTTATCCATTTGGATATTGACCCGGCCGAGATAGACAAGAACGTAAAATCAACCGTGCCTGTTTGGGGCGATTGTAAAGAAACTTTACCCTTGCTTACAGCCGCTATCCAGCAAAAACAACATACCGAATGGCTGGCCAAATTCAATGAATATACCCGCCAGGAAGTTGAGCAGGTAATTGAGCCCGAATTAAACCCAACCTCATTAGAAATGACAATGGGTGAGGTTATTAAACAACTGAACGAAATTACCAAAGGCGAAGCGGTAATAGTTACCGATGTGGGTCAGCACCAAATGGTGGCCTGCCGCTATGCTCAATTCAACAATACCCGCAGCAATGTTACCAGCGGTGGTTTAGGTACTATGGGCTTTGCCCTACCAGCTGCCATTGGTGCTAAATTTGGCGCTCAGGACCGTACAGTTGTGGCTATCATCGGCGATGGTGGCTTTCAAATGACCTGCCAGGAACTGGGTACTATTATGCAATGCGGCATTGATGTAAAGATCATTATCCTGAACAATCGTTTCCTGGGTATGGTGAGGCAATGGCAGGAGCTGTTTAACTCTCGCCGCTATTCGTTCGTTGATATCCAAAGCCCCGATTTTGTGGCGCTGGCAGCAGCATACCGCATCCCCGGTAGAGTGATCAACGACCGTAAGGATCTTCCATCGGCATTAAATGAAATGCTAAACAACAAAGGATCATTCCTTTTGGAAGTAATGGTTACCAAAGAGAACAACGTGTTCCCGATGGTGCCACAAGGATGCAGTGTAAGCGAGATCAGGTTAAAATAGGCCCCCTAACCCCCTGAAGGGGGAACTTAAAAAAAAGAAATCATGACCCAGGATATAGAAAAACAGGAATTTAACATCACGGTTTATACCGAAAACCAGATTGGTTTATTGAACCGGATAGCCATTATATTTACCCGTCGTAAAATCAATATAGATAGCTTGAATACTTCTCCTTCGGAGATAGAGAGCATTCACCGCTTTAATATTGTGATCACCGAATCGGAAGATGTGGTACGCAAGTTAACGCGCCAGATTGAGAAACAGGTAGAAGTATTAAAATGCTATTATCATACCAACGAAGATGTGATTTGGCAGGAAATGGCGTTATATAAAGTATCGACAGATGTTATTGCCGAAAAGGTGAGCGTTGAGCGTTTATTGCGCGAGAACGGTGCCCGCGCGGTAGTGATTCGTAAGGATTACACGGTGTTTGAAACTACCGGTCACCGCGAGGAAACCGATAACCTGATCAGCATATTACAGCCTTACGGTTTGATAGAATTTGTACGTAGCGCACGTGTTGCAATTATTAAAGATAGTGATGGATTTAACCGTAAATTGCGCGAGTTTGAGCGCCTTGAACCGGGCGAAGACGTTATCGAAAACGAATATTTAAACCAGGGACAAAAAGTATTTACGATGTAAGGAAAAGGTGAAAGGCTAAAGCTGAAAGGTAAAAGGCCCAACCCTAATCAACGAAATCACCTTAACCGGTGAAATCAAAAAATAAAATATAAACTTTAACAATAAAATCGGTGAAATCATCCTTAATTGGTGAAATCACAAAAATTAAAAATCATGGCAAAATTAAATTTCGGCGGTACCGAAGAAAATGTGGTTACCCGCGATGAGTTCCCTTTATCAAAAGCTCAGGAAGTACTAAAAGACGAAGTTGTAGCAGTAATTGGCTATGGCGTTCAAGGTCCGGGTCAGGCGTTAAACCAAAAAGACAATGGCATTAATGTAATTGTTGGTCAGCGTAAAGGCACCAAAACTTGGGATAAAGCTGTAAGTGATGGCTTTGTACCGGGCGAAACCCTTTTTGAAATTGAAGAAGCTTTAGAAAGAGGAACAGTAATTTGCTACTTATTAAGTGATGCAGCACAGATTGCCTTATGGCCAACTGTTAAAAAACACCTTACTCCGGGTAAAGCATTATACTTCTCTCACGGGTTTGGTATTACTTTTAACGAGCAAACAGGTATCATTCCACCGGCTGATGTTGACGTATTTTTGGTTGCCCCTAAAGGCTCTGGTACATCATTACGCCGTATGTTTTTGCAAGGCCGTGGCTTAAATTCAAGCTATGCAATCTTCCAGGATGCAACAGGTAAAGCATTTGATCGTGTTATTTCGTTAGGTATCGCTGTAGGTAGCGGTTATTTATTCGAAACCAACTTCAAAAAAGAAGTATTCAGCGATTTAACCGGCGAGCGTGGTACACTAATGGGTTGTATCCAGGGTATTTTTGCTGCTCAGTACGAAGTATTGCGCACCAATGGTCACTCTCCATCTGAAGCCTTTAACGAAACTGTTGAAGAGTTAACCCAATCATTAATGCCTTTAGTTGCAGAAAATGGTATGGACTGGATGTATGCCAATTGCTCAACTACAGCACAACGTGGTGCTTTGGATTGGTGGAAAAAATTCCGCGATGCCACTAAACCGGTATTTGAAGAATTATACAAAAGCGTTGCAACAGGTGTTGAGTCACAACGTTCAATCGACTTAAACAGCCAGCCTGATTACCGCGAAAAATTAGACGCGGAATTAAAAGAATTACGCGAAAGCGAATTATGGCAGGCAGGTAAAACTGTACGCAGCTTACGTCCTGAAAACCAGGTTGTAGAAGCTTAAAATAAGTATCAAGTAGTTAGTATCAGGTAGCAAGACTTTTTTGACTTGCTGCTGGTACTAACTACTTGTTATAAATACCAATGCAGTATCAAAAATCAAGCTGGCCGCCCGCTGTCAGGTACTTGATACTTGATACTAACTACTTGATACAATAAAACCATGGGACAAACATTATTCGATAAAATTTGGGATGCGCACGTCGTCAGTAGCAACGAGGGTTTTCCTGACATTTTATACATCGACACACACTTTATTCACGAGGTAACCAGTCCGCAGGCATTTGATGGTTTGCGTACAAGAGGTTTACCGGTTTTCAGGCCCAAACAAACAGTGGCCACTGCCGATCATAACGTTCCTACAATTGATCAGCACCTCCCCATTAAAGAAGAACTTTCCCGCTACCAGGTTGATATGCTCACCAAAAACTGTGCAGAATTTGGTATCGAGTTGTATGGATTAGGTCATCCTTTCCAGGGTATTGTACACGTAATAGGGCCCGAGCTGGGTATCACCCGTCCCGGAGGCACTTATGTTTGCGGCGATAGCCATACCTCAACACACGGCGCTTTTGGTGCCATAGCATTTGGTATAGGCACCTCACAGGTGGAGCAGGTAATGGCTACACAGTGTTTACTGCAATCGCGCCCAAAACGCATGAAGATTGAAGTTAACGGCAAACTGCATAACGGCGTTGGCGCTAAAGATATCATCCTGTACATCATTGCAAAGATCTCGGCCGCAGGCGGTACGGGTTATGCTGTGGAATATGCAGGCGATACCATCCGCTCATTAAGTATGGAAGGCCGCATGACTATCTGTAACATGAGCATCGAAATGGGTGCCCGTTGTGGTTTGATTGCTCCCGATGAAACAACTATTGAATATGTAAAAGGCCGCGAATTTGCTCCAAAGGGCGAAGAGTGGGATAAAGCAGTAGCTTACTGGAAAACTTTATACTCAGATGCTGATGCAGCTTTTGATGAAGTATTATCCTTTAATGCCGAAGATATTGAGCCAATGATCACCTACGGAACAAATCCGGGTATGGGTATCGGCATAACACAACACGTTCCCGAAACTGCTTCGTTTGAGGCAAAAGAACAGGGATCGTACAAAAAAGCCCTTGACTACATGGGTTTGCATGATGACGAACTATTATTAGGTAAGCCTATTGATTACGTTTTCATCGGCAGCTGTACCAACTCGCGTATAGAAGATTTACGCCAGGTTGCCGAATTTGTAAAAGGCAAACACAAGGCAGATAACGTAGTAGCATGGGTAGTTCCCGGCTCCAAACAAGTACAGGAACAAGCCATCCGCGAAGGTCTTGATAAGATATTAGGTGAAGCAGGTTTCCCTCTGCGTGAACCAGGCTGCAGCGCATGTTTAGGCATGAACGAGGATAAGATCCCCGCAGGTAAATACTGTGTATCTACCTCCAACCGTAACTTCGAAGGCAGGCAGGGACCAAACTCACGCACTTTCCTGGCAAGCCCGCTAACCGCAGCTGCTTCTGCAATTACAGGTAAGGTGACGGATATAAGGGAATTTTTGTCTGAATCAGAATTAGCATAAGTCTGAACCGGAATTAAACGAATTTGTTGAATTAACAGAATTTTAAAACATCGCTTCGAGAATTCTAAAATTCAGGTAATTCAACAAATTCAGGTTCAGAAAAATAAAATGATAAATGGACACCTTTAAAAAGACGCCTGAAGAATTTAAAGATTGCAGCAGCAGAATCATTGGATGTGCAATGCGGGTCCATTCTTCTTTAGGCAATGGCTTTCAAGAGGTGATCTATCAAAGGGCATTAGAGATAGAGATGGCCTTAGCTGGGTTGGTTTTTACAAGAGAGATGGAAATGCCAATCTTTTACAGAAATGAGCAGATTGGAGCAAGGCGGGTTGATTTCTTTGTAGAAGGCGAAATAATGGTTGAGTTGAAAGCCCTTATTCTTTTAGAGGATGTTCACCTTACACAAGGCATTAACTATCTTGAAGCTTATAATATTAAAATAGGATTACTTATAAATTTTGGAAGTAAGAGCCTGCAATTTAAAAGACTACTGAATAAAAAATACATTCCAGATACTGTCTGAAACGAAATTAAACGAATTAAAGAATGAATAAGAGTTTTAAAATTCTAATTCAATAAATTCTAAAATTCGTGTAATTCCAAAAATTCGACAAATTCCGGTTCAGAAAAAAACAAATATCATGAGTACCAAAATATTCAAACATATCCAAACCAGCGTGGTGCCTTTGCCTATCGAGAATATCGATACGGACCAGATCATTCCTGCCCGGTTTTTGAAAGCCACTACCCGCGATGGTTTTGGCAATAACTTATTCCGCGACTGGCGTTTTGACGGCGACGACAACCCTAAACAGGATTTCGTACTCAATAACCCAAATTACAGTGGTAAAATATTGGTTGCAGGCAAGAACTTTGGTTGCGGCAGTAGTCGCGAGCATGCTGCCTGGGCCATTGCCGATTATGGCTTTGATGCCGTGGTAAGCAGTTTTTTTGCCGATATTTTTAAAGGCAACGCCCTAAACAACGGCTTGCTGCCGGTACAGGTGAGCGATGACTTTTTAAAGAAGATCTTTGATGCGGTTTATGCCGATGAGCATGCCGTGGTTGAGATTGATCTGGTTGATCAGTTTATTAAAATTGTAGCAACCGGCGAGCAGGAAACCTTTGAGGTTAATCCCTACAAAAAAGCCTGTATGACCAACGGCTATGATGATATCGACTACATCCTGAGCAAAAAGGAATTGATAGCCGAATTTGAAGCAAAGAGATAGTCGATGGTCAATGGTCGATAGACCATGGAAAAAATACCATGGACCATCGACTATGGACCATGGACTAAACTAATAAACCTGTGAACTAATGAACAAAACAATCCAACGAGAAGGAAAAGGCACCGCTAAGTTATTTGACGAGCGAAGACTGGAGGCTGATTACGCAACGTTATCGCCCCTCCTCACTCCTGGCCTCAGGGTTTTGGATGTGGGTTGTGGTACGGGTGCTATCTCTAAGGATATAGCTGCTAAGGTTGGTTCTGCCGGTCATGTAACGGGGATTGATAACACCGAGTATTTTATCCAAAGCGGTAAGGAAACTTATGCTGATGTTAAAAACCTGGAGCTGATTTATACCGATCTGTTTGCCTATGAGCCGGAAGAAAAGTTCGACCTGATTGTAGCGGCAAGAGTTTTGCAATGGCTAAACAACCCTGTTGAAGCATTGAAAAAAATGTACTCGTTGTTGAAACCGGGCGGAATAGTATCTATATTAGATTATAACCACGAGGCGCTGGAATGGCAGCCACAACCGCCGCCAAGTATGCTGCGGTTTTATGCTACCTTTTTAAGATGGCGCGGTGATGCCGGTATGAATAATCACATAGCCGAGGATTTGCCCGGTTATTTTGAAGAGGCCGGTTTTACGGGCATTGTTTCACTTGATGCGGATGAGGTTTATAAAAAAGGCCAGCCGAACTTCGTCAATAAAGCAGGTATCTGGGCAAAGGTAGCCATGTCAAAACAAATGGTTGAAGAAGGCTATATTGATGATGAGTTGCGCCTGCTGGCGATAGATGAGTATACCGAATGGGTAGAAAATGACGCGGAGCGCATGACAATGAAATTAAAAGAAATACGCGGCACAAAACCCGCGTAACAATATCTAATTATAACAAAAAAATTCCCCCTTTAGGGGGTTAGGGGGCTCATGAAGAAACATATTTTAGTAATACCCGGCGACGGGATAGGCCCCGAGGTTACCACCTGGGGTAAAGCGGTTTTAGAAAAAATTGGTCAGGATTTTGGCCATGAGTTTACCTTTGACGAAGCCCTGATGGGCCATGCAGGTATCGAAGCTACAGGCAATCCCCTGCCCGATGAAACGTTAGCAAAAGCAAAAGCCAGTGATGCCATATTATTTGGCGCTATTGGTCATATTAAATATGATAATGATCCATCTGCAAAGGTGCGCCCGGAGCAGGGATTATTGAAGATACGTAAAGAACTGGGCTTGTATGCCAACCTTCGTCCCATCATGTTATTTGATGAGCTGCTGGATGCTTCAAGCCTGAAACCGGAAATTTTGAAAGGAACCGACATTCTTTTCTTCCGGGAGCTTACCGGCGATGTTTACTTCGGTGAGAAAAAACGCAGCGAGGACCGCAACACGGCTTCCGATCTGATGATCTATTCCCGTTACGAGGTGGAGCGCATCGCTATAAAAGCATATGAAGCTGCCATGGTACGTGGTAAAAGATTATGTTCTGTTGATAAAGCCAACGTGCTGGAGTCGTCACGCCTGTGGCGCGAGGTGGTTCAGGAAATGGCCAAAAACTATCCTGAGGTTGAAACCGAGCATATGTTTATTGATAATGCAGCCATGCAACTGGTTAAAAACCCTAAAAAGTTTGATGTGGTATTAACCGCCAACCTTTTTGGTGATATTTTAACTGATGAAGCATCGCAGATTGCCGGTTCAATGGGGATGCTGGCATCGGCATCAATTGGCGATGGCACGGGCTTTTTTGAGCCTATCCATGGTTCGGCACATGATATTGCGGGTATGGATAAGGCCAATCCACTGGCATCTATATTATCCGTAGCTTTGATGTTAGAGATCAGCTTCGGGCTTAAAGATGAAGCCAAACTGATCACATCGGCTATTGATAAAACGTTGAAAGATGGTTACCGCACCGGCGATATTGCTGATGCCAATACCGATAAAAGCAAAATTTTAGGCACCAAAGCCATGGGGCAAAAAGTGCTGGAGTACTTATAGGTTAAAGGCAAAAAGTCAAAGGCGAAAGGTTAAAACCCTGCTAAGTAAATGACTTAATTACCAATAACATAATGACTAATAACATGAAGTGGAACGCTGATCTATACGACCAGAAACATGCCTTCGTATTTCAATACGGAGAAGATGTATTGGAATTATTGAATGTTAAACCTGGTGAGCATATCCTCGACCTGGGCTGCGGTACGGGTCATTTAACCAAGCTAATACAGGATAAAGGCGCCATAGTTAAAGGTACAGATCTATCGCCTGATATGATTCAACAGGCAAAAGAAAAATACCCTGATGTTGATTTCGCGGTTGAGGATGCTGTCGACTTTTTTGCCGATGATAAATACGATGCTGTGTTCTCCAACGCCGCCCTGCATTGGGTAAAAGATCAAAATGGCATGATGCGCAGTGTGTACAATGTGCTTAAACATGGCGGTCGTTTTGTTGCCGAAATGGGTGGCAAAGGCAACGTGGCCAAACTGGTTGAAGCAACGCAATTGGTGCTGCATAACCATGGCTACCACGTGCAGGCAGATACCAAAGTGTGGTTCTTCCCTTCTACCGGCGAATATGCCAAAATGCTGGAAGAGCATGGCTTCAGGGTAACGTTTGCGGCGCATTATGATCGTAAAACACCGCTTCAGGATGGCGACCAGGGCGTAGCTAAATGGGTAACCATGTTTGGCGCACAATATCTGGAAGGCATTGCCGAAGACGAAAAAGAACAAATACTAAAAGAAATAACCGACAAACTTGAACCTTATTATAACGAAGGCGGCCAATGGTACGCTGATTATAAACGATTGATGTTTGTGGCGGTTAAAGAATAATATTAGTAGTTAGTATCAGGTATCAAGACTTTTAATTGATGCTTGAATTAACGATATTTATAGATTAATTAAACACACAACGGTAGTTATATACACATACAAAGCAAAAAATCTTGTTACTTGATACTTGCTACTATGTACTAACAATAACTACCTGCTACTAAAATAAAAAGATATGTTACACGATCCCAACCGCGTTTATGTTTTTGATACCACGCTTCGCGACGGCGAGCAGGTACCAGGATGCCAGTTAACAACACCCGAAAAGATTGAGATAGCAAAAGAACTGGAATTACTGGGCGTGGATATTATTGAAGCCGGTTTCCCGGTTTCAAGTCCGGGAGATTTTCAGAGTGTTGTCGAGATTTCGAAAGCAGTAAAGAACCCTACCGTTTGCGCCTTAACCCGTGCCAACAAAGGTGATATTGATGCCGCTATCGAATCATTAAAATACGCCAAACACCCACGCATCCATACGGGGATTGGTTCATCAGATATGCACATCAAGCATAAATTCAACAGCACCCGCGAAGAGATCCTGGAGCGTGCGGTTGAAGCTGTAAAATATGCCAAACGCGCCGTTGAAGATATCGAGTTTTATGCCGAGGACGCCGGTCGTGCCGATGTGGTGTTTTTGGCACAGATGGTCGAGGCCGTTATTGCTGCCGGAGCCACCGTAGTTAATATCCCGGATACCAATGGTTATTGCCTGCCAGATCAGTATGGCAGCAAGATCCGTTTCCTGAAAGAGAACGTTAAAAATATTGATAAAGCCATCATCTCGGTACATTGCCATAACGATTTAGGTTTGGCAACCGCCAACTCTATAGCCGGCTTACAAAACGGCGCCCGCCAAATTGAGGGTACCATCAACGGTATTGGCGAACGTGCGGGCAATACCGCTATTGAAGAAGTCGTGATGATTTTGAAAGTGCACCAGGTTTTGGGCTTACATACCAATATCGATGCAAAAAAATTCTTCGAGCTGAGCCATATGATCAGTACGCAGATGCGGATGCCGGTACAGCCCAATAAAGCTATTGTAGGCGCCAATGCATTTGCACACAGCTCTGGCATTCACCAGGATGGTTTCCTGAAAATGCGCGAGAACTATGAAATTATTCGCCCTGAAGATGTAGGCTTTCCGAGCGCCACAATAGTGCTAACCGCGCGCAGCGGCAGGCATGCTCTGAAGTTCCATTTGGAACGATTGGGTTTTGTTTTAGATAAAGAAGAACTGGCCAACGTATACAGTAAATTTTTAACGCTTGCCGATGTCAAGCTTGATATCAATGACCTCGACCTGCAGGCTTTAATGAGCCACAGGCTGGTAAAAAATTAATAATGGAAACTGAAACTAAAAACCTGCTTGATTTCGAGTCGGCTTACGAACGATTGAAAGGGGTTGTTAAGCGCACACCGCTGGAGTATAACGCGGGCCTATCGGCAAAATACGAGTGCGAGATATATTTAAAGCGCGAAGATCTGCAAATTGTACGCTCGTACAAACTGCGCGGCGCTTACAACATGATCAGCCAGTTAAACGAGGAAGAACTGAGCCGCGGCGTAGTTTGCGCCAGTGCCGGTAACCACGCGCAGGGCGTGGCTTTTAGCTGTAGCCGACTGGGCACCAAAGGCGTAATTTTTATGCCCGAGATTACCCCGAAACAAAAAGTTACCCAAACCGAAATGCATGGTAAGGGTAATATCGAAATTATATTAACCGGCGATACCTTTGATGATTGTCTGCGTGAGGCTTTGATATATACCGAAGCCCACAAGATGACGTTTATCCCTCCCTTTGATAATTACCGCATTATTGAAGGCCAGGGCACCGTAGGTGTGGAGATATTGCAGGACCTGCCCAATGTAGAAGCCATTATTATGCCCATAGGTGGCGGTGGCTTAGCAGCCGGAACAGGCAGCTATCTCAAGCAAAACGTACCCGGTATTTACCTTGCCGGTGTTGAACCCGAAGGCGCCCCCTCCATGCTGGAAGCATTTGCACATGGCGGCCCCATTACCCTGCCCGAGATTAACCGTTTTGTAGATGGCGCTGCGGTAAAACGCGTAGGCAGCCTAACCTATAACCTTTGCCAGGAAGTACTTGACGATATGCTGCTGGTACCCGAAGGTAAAGTTTGTACCACCATATTAAAGCTATACAACGAAGATGCCATTGTTGTTGAGCCCGCAGGCGCGTTATCTGTAGCGGTGCTTGATGCCTGCAAGGATAAAATCAAAGGCAAAAGAGTAGTGTGTGTGATCAGCGGTGGTAACAATGATATTGCCCGCATGCAGGAGATTAAAGAAAAATCATTGCTGTATGAAGGCCTTAAACACTATTTCATCGTCCGCTTTCCGCAACGACCAGGTGCCTTAAAGCTGTTTGTGAACAACGTATTAGGTCCGCATGATGATATTACCCGGTTTGAGTTTATCAAAAAAACCGAGAAAGAGAACGGCCCCGCCCTGGTAGGTATCGAACTAAAAACCGCAGATGATTACCCCGCTCTGTTACAACGCATGGCAGCCCACCGCTTCAATGTAATTGAGCTGAATAAAGATCAAACGCTGTTTGAGTATTTGGTGTAAGGGCGAAAGGTAAAAGGTGAAGGGAGAAAGGTAAAGGGTGAAAGGTAAAAAGGACCGGTCATGCTGAGCCTGTCGAAGCACGCGGGCAAAGGCCTCTGCACCATGCTTAACCGCCATACCTTCCCCACCCATCATTGCGAGGAACGAAGCAATCCCCGGCTATACAGAGCGAATTTGCAGGTTAACCATTACCTCCCAACTATAAAAGCCTCCCGAAGCTAAAAACTCCGGGAGGCTTTTTGTTTTGCCACATGCCCTTACTCACCCCTAAAGTCATGCCGAACTTGTTTCGGCACCCCACAGGACAGGTAAACCGCATGCAATGTTCGCAGCCTGGCATCACCTACTTGATACCAATTACTTGCTACTAACAAGGGCGTTCCCTGCGGGCCGGGTTTTACGCTCATACTGCACAGGCCTTAGCCACATTGGCCGGTATCCGCTGCAACCCCTAACGCGAGAATGTGCGGTAGAATTGAACTTTTTGCGCTTATAAGACCCTCGTGATTTGCATGTGGGGGTATGCGGCAGGTGTGCACTAGCTGCGGTAAAACATTTCATTAAAATGGCGAAAGGGAGTTCACATTACTGCTTGCTCCCTTTCTGAATGATCTCATTATATAGTGTTTATCTTGTTTTCAAATAAGGTTTGTGCCTTATTTCCTGTTGTTATACAGGACTATCCACGTCGTCGCCAGTTGAAGAACCGCACAAACGGCCCCGGCGACTATACACGTTGTAATCATCGTTCGCGAAAGTATGAAAAAATCAGATAGTACAGGATGAGCGCCTCAATTATTAAATCAATAAGTATTGTCATAATATTTCACAGAGAGCGTGAAGCTGATTCTACATGTTGTAACTGTGATTAAATAGCCGTCTACAACTTTGAACTATTGCTCATTGGTAAATTGGTTGATGTGTATCTCAATTGGTATAGCAGTACAGGTAAAGCTTACGTGCGATGGTTCGATACCACCCACAATCATCAAAATGTATAGTAATCTGAATTCGGCTCGACGCAACATTTTAAAATAAAGGCGTAAACAGTGGGGTATGGTGTTCATTGGTCTTCAGGCACGAATAAATCATGACAGATGTATAATGTCGCACGTAAAAGGCATTTCTTAAAAGAAAAAATTTACGTGAGGGTTTTCTCTGGTTTCCGCAATTACCCAGGCTGCAATTGTAGTTATCAGTATAATACCTAACCTGATAATGCGGGGGATAAACTACCTCGCTATCTGAAGTATTCCCCGCTGTTCGAATGTCTCTGACTTCAAACGACTATGCCTGTAATTTAGAACTACTTTATATATAAGCTAAGGCCACGGCACAAGTAGCCTAGAGACTACCTAACATATTAGTTCGAAGTCGGAGGTTTCGAACAGCTTGGGATCGTAAGTTATTTTATAACATCATCTAATAAGTCTATTTTCTTTAAAAGAAAGCCTAAATTAAAGCTTTTTTTATCTGTAGTTTTTAAATTTATTAAGGCATTTAGAAGCTGTTGATCCGAATCTTCATTTTTAAAGCCAGATGTAATTAACAATAAATCTTTGCCATGTTCATCCCTTTTAAGAAGGTTAGATATTCGAGATTGCTCAGAATAATAATTATTGTAAAATTGCAAAAAGTTGGCTTCTTGATTTATAAAATAACTTATATCATAAGCATCAATATTCGCTGGAAAAAGCTTTATTAATTTGTCAGCTACATCTTGAATAGTAAGTGTCTTATTCACTATACTTTCGTAGAAATCTCTCTGTGAGTCTCTTATAAAAACCAACAGAAAAAAAGTACCGGGAAATACGTAATTATTAAGTTCAAATAAATTTAAAACAAGCCTGGCATGAGCGAAGATTTTCTCTTGTTGCCTCAGTGTAGTTTTGGCCTTTTCAAATATTTTTGTTGCAATGGTTATAAAGTTCTCGTTATCATTTCTTAATTCTTGAAATGAACTTCGTTTTGGGGAATTAAAAAACTCATTAAAGTTATAATAGCCGTGAAGATATTTACAAAACACCCCCGTTACAGGTGCAGGGATTGAATATTCAATATCAATAAAACGTCTAAGATATTCATTGGCGTCAATAAGGTCACTACCGTAAAATCCTTTTATAGCGCTACTTAGTTGTAGCTTATCTACTGCTAAAACAAAGATGATCCCAGGTACATTGAAAAAGTGTTTTACCTGTTCTAATACTTGTACCCCGTAGTTAGGTCTGCATCTGTCCAATTCGTCAATTATAAATACTAGTGGTTTTCCATCGGTATTCTGCACCACAAATTTTTCTAACTCCTCCCTAAATTCGATAAGACCTTTCTTTTTATTTGTGTATTCATCAACCTCGTCTTTTAGAATATCCACTGCTGACTCAGCTAAATTTCCTATGACTTCGTTTAGTACTTTTGTATCGATATATTTTTCTGCTATTGCCTTTACAAGTCCAGGAACCATCTTTTTAGTTATAACGGCTCCCTTTTTTAATAATGATTTAAAAGTTTCATCGCCTTTGCCGGTAGCTATTGTTTTTAGTTCTGCTAATAATGCCACCAAGGGGCTATTATCAAAATCATTTGCCCAAGCATTAAAATATAAAGTCTTGTAATCTTGATTTTCAATATGCTGTTTCCACATTTTAACAAATGTTGTTTTTCCTGTTCCCCATTTACTATCAATAGCTAACACGAAACCATCTGAATAGGAACCGATAATATCAGTTAAAATTTCACCATATTTCTTCCTATCCAATTTGCAAAATTTGAAAGGTTCATTTTCAGGAATATCTATATCGTTGTGTTTAATTTTCATACTTTTTTTTTTAAATATAACACTAAAATCCATCTGCCCCATCCGTTCCCCCTGCTCCCGCAAGCATTTTTCGCTGCCGCAAGCCTCCAGGCTTGTGTGCCCGCATGCAAGGTATTGAATATGCAAATCCCGGATGTTTATTTTGATCCGGGATTTTGTATTTTTAGAGGGACGCATTAATTTGAATTGTAGCCGACTGTATCGGAACATGGCGTATACTTAGCATCCGGAACACAAGGGTGGGCCCTTAGCGCGATAACAGCATTAAACATGGAACAATACGAAATATTAATTCAATTAATAAAAGAAAAACCAGACGATATCAATTTCGGAGATTATGGAAAAGGGGCTTCTGATGAGTGGATAAATAAAGCCCAAACCAGACTTAATACAAAATTCCCTCCATCATATATTTGGTGGTTAAAAAATTATGGAGGAGGAGAAATTTATGGTGAAGAAATATTTAGTGTTTATGAAATTGATTTCGATGAGGTCGTCGGAGGGGATATTGTTTATGTAAATGAATTAAACAGAAACAATAAGACTTTTACGGACAGTCAATTAGCCATTATGGAGAATAATCAGGGCGAAACTTATTTTTTCGATTTAAACCAAAGTAATGATAAAGGAGAATATCCTATTTATAGTGACATGACATTAAAAAGATATGCTGACAATTTTATTGAATTTTTGATCTCAAAAATAGCGCTTGCTATCTGAAGTATTCCCGCTGTTCGAATGTCTCCGACTTCGAACGATTTAAAACTCCCCCCCGCTCCCGCAAGCATTTTTCGCTGCCGCAGCCTCCAGGCTTGTGTGCCCTTACACTTTTACAGTTTATTCTTCATCGATATGGATAAACTGTAAAACCGATAAATTTTTTTATCCAACATTTGTATTTTGAAAAATTAAAGTTAATTTACAATTAATTAGAAATCAAATTGTAAATTATAAATTAATGTTGAGAGGTGAAGCTTTCTGGTAAAGTTATCTTTCTCAATTGCTGGCCAGCCAAATGTGATTTTTAAGAGGGAAACTTTATGAAAATAACTTAACACAAAAAATCATGAAAAAAAAGGTATTACTAACAATTGCTTTAGGTGTAGCTTTTGGTGCATCTATGTTCTTTTCCTGTACAAAGAACAACAGCAAACCGGCTCCAAAGAGCGACGAGGTTTCGGCCGATGTATTAAAAAGCATAGCCAACCTTGGGTTTAGTACTGATGAGGTCAAAAAACGGGACGGTGGTTATTTGGTTGAGGGCGATATTCTCTTAACAACAGCCAACTTATCTGAAACCAGCACCAGCCCCAATTTAAGGATTGCCGAAACAGAGCAATACCGAACCACAAACCTGGTTAAAAGCCTGCCAAGAACAATTACGGTCTCTGTTTCTAATTTACCAACAGTTTACGCAACGGCTACCAGTAATGCAGTTGCCCGCTACAATGCTTTAGGCCTAACCATCACTTTTCAGATAGTAAGCAGCGGCGGCAATATCCAGGTTATTGGGTTTAACGAAGGACCAAGCGGTGGTTATATCACATTGGGCTCTTCGGGTTTTCCTACATCATCAGGCAATCCTTACAACCAAATTCAAATGAATACCAATGCCCAGGCTTATGGCACCAACCCGGATGTAAATTACCTTACCTCGGTTTTGCAGCACGAAATAGGGCATTGCATTGGTTTTAGGCATACCGATTACATGAACCGCGCATTTAGCTGCGGCGGACGCAGATCAAATGAAGGAAGCGCTGGTATTGGTGCAATTAATATCCCAGGCACCCCAACTAAAGCTGATGCGGCGTCATGGATGCTGGCTTGCTCTGACGGTACCGACCGTACTTTTAATCCAAACGATAAAATTGCTTTAAATTATTTGTATTAAAAAAGTACTCAGCTCATACATTTGTACAATATGATATACTATAAGGGAGGGCATTGCCCTTCCTTATTTTTATTTATTAAAGCATGGGTAAAAAGTTCCTGTTTTGCGTTATTCTAATTTTATGCTTTAAATATTCCTGGTCGCAAAAACCCATCAGCGATAAAATGGTTATTGATCTTTACGCATCGGCAAATAAAATACCAGCAGCCGATTCGCTTAAATATTATGTTGTTAAATTCTTAAAACCGACAGTCGCCGGGCTGGAAAGAAGTCGTATTGTTAAAAGAATTTCATATAACTATTACATAGTAGCCTCAACTATACCTGTTGAGCCAGGCGGGAATGTGGCTGCCTCGGCACCGGCTAATTCCTTATGGAAAGCATCAGATAACCTGGTTCTGTTTTCTCAAAAACGTCCAAACAGCAATAAGCGGATTGATGTTGATATTACCGTAAGTAGTATTGCCGCTATCAACCAGGTGGCGCAGTATGGTAATATAACAGCCACAAATGGAAATAGAGTTAAAGTAAGCATTCCAATAAATAGGTTAAAGGAAATATTGCAGCAGCCATATGTGGTTTTTGCAGATAATAACCGGAAGGCACATGAAGAACTGTCAATAAGCGATATTGACCTGGGTGCCAACGCTATAAATGCTATAGGCAGTAATTATCCCGAAATTAATGGACAGGGGATAAATGTAAGTATTAAAGAAGACAGGTACGATGATGATCTTGATTTGCTTGGAAGGTCATTTGATTCTTTTCCGGCATCTGCAACAAATTCGGGGCATGCCACCACTATGGCCACACTCGTTGGCGGTAATGGAAACTCATTTATAAAAGGACTTGGTGCTGCACCCCACGTGCGCTTTACATCTTCAAACTTTAGCAATTTATTCCCCGATAGCACAGCCATTTTTAATGCATTTCATATCAGTCTGCAAAATCACTCCTATGGAACAGGCATAGAAAACTATTATGGAGCCGAAGCCGTAGCCTATGATAAACAGGTAGCAGATAATGACACCATCATCCACGTATTTTCGTCTGGAAATGTTGGTACAACGGCGCCATCAACCGGGGTTTATAGCGGTTTAGCGGGTACAGCAAATTTATCGGGCGATTTTAAACAGGCTAAAAACGTTTTTGTAATAGGCGGAACAGGTCGTACCAATGTACCGGAGGACCTGAGTTCTGCCGGCCCGGCTTATGACGGCCGTATAAAGCCCGAACTGGTGGCCGATGGTGAAGATGGAACCTCGGGCGCGGCAGCGCTGGTATCGGGTACTATTGCCTTATTGCAACAGGCCTATAAATTACAATATGGGCGCTTGCCTTCGGCTGCTTTAATTAAGAGTGTACTTATTAATGCAGCGGATGATATTGGCAATACGGCGGTTGATTTTAAAACCGGCTACGGCAGGCTAAATGCGCTTGAAGCTTTGCGTACCATAAAGGAGAACCGTTTTGGCAATGGCCCGGTAACTAATGGCCAGCAAAAAGACATCAGTATAACGGTGCCATCAAATTGCCGTGAACTTAAAATATCAATTGCATGGACTGATTTGCCTGCGGCGCTCAATGCGCCCAATGCATTGGTTAATGATCTCGACCTATCTGTTTCAACTCCCGATGGGAAAACTATTTTACCCTGGACGTTAAGCTCCTACCCCGCTATTGACTCCCTGCAAAAGCCAGCGCAACGGCAGCGGGACACATTAAATAATACTGAACAAATATCCATTATAAACCCAGCAGCCGGTACATATACCATACATGTAAAGGGAAGCAAAGTTCCTTCGGGTTCGCAAATGTTTTATTTTGTTTACCAGGCAGCTCCAGCCGATAAGTTTGAGTGGATATATCCGACCATCAACAGTCAGTTTTTTGCAGCTGATGATAATTACCTGCGCTGGCAAAGCACATTTACCACCACAACCGGCAAGCTTAGCGTAAGCTATGATCATGGCTTAACCTGGCGGGCCATCAATACAATCAATCTAAAAAACAATAATTATACCTGGACAGCTCCAGATATATTTAGCACTGCTATGTTTAAAATGGATATTGATGGTAAACCACTGGTGAGCGCAGAATTTAACATTTCAAAACCCATAAATCTTAAGGTGGGTTATAATTGCACAACCGGAACCTTACTGCACTGGTTGCCCCAACAAGGCAATACAGGCTATGTTGTTTACAGCATAAAGGATAACCTGTTACAGCAACTTAAAACAACAACCGATACTATGCTCATTATTCCGGCAGAGCAGCAAACCTCAAAATATTTTGCGGTAAGCGCTAAAGGGAATGGTTTTGAAGGCTTAAAAAGCTATACCATAGATGCTACGGTGCAAGGTGTTGGCTGTTATGTTAAAACATTGCTGGCAAACGTTGCTGATAATAAAGTGTTGCTAAACCTTAGCCTGGGAAGTGTGTTAAACCTTAAAACAATCACCTGGGAAAAAATGACCGGGGCCAATACCTTTACAGCAATAGGTACAACGCCCATAGTAACCAACCAGCTTAGCTACCAGTTTACAGATGCGGCACCAAAGCATGTTCAATACTACCGGGCCAAATTAACAACAACAGATAACCAGGTTATTTATTCGGACCTGGTGAGGGCCATTGTTTTGCAAAGCAGGCAATTTGCCGTTTTTCCCAATCCGGTAAACACAGAGTTTACTGTTTTAAGCGGCGATATTAACAATTATGATTTTAAACTTTATGATGCAAGTGGTAAGCTTAGCATGACCAAAGTACTCAATAACCTTCAAAATGTTATTCCCGTAAATCTTAATCCCGGCATCTATGTTTATGTAATTGCCTTAAACGGGAACGTTGTGTATAATGGCAAGATGATTAAGCTTTAAGCTTAAAAAGAATGAACAGTTCCCTGCTCCCGCAAGCATTTTCGCTACCGCAAGCCTCCAGGCTTGTGTGCCCACTTACAAGGTATTGCAGATGCAAAATCCCGGATGTTTATTTGATCCGGGATTTTGTATTTTTAGAGGCTATTGGTACGCATTACTAAGATACAAGGCTTTGCATTGGAGTTGATAGACTACCCATTTTATTCGTTTCAGATAGTTGAAACAAGGCTGTAATTTGGCTAAAGAGTGTTAAGTTTGTTCAAACTATATGCGTACAAAGTCGGCAAAAAAAACTCTTTATTTACCTTATCTTGATGGCTTAAGGGCAATTGCCGCGGTATATGTCGTTCTTCATCATACAATCTCACAATTTCATTTTGATTACGCTAACTTAACAAGGCTTGAAAAGTATAGTATAATATGCTTTTTTTACGGTCATTATGCAGTTAATTTCTTTATAGTACTATCGGGCTTTTGCTTAACAATTCCACTAATAACGCATAACAGCTTAAATCTAAAAGGCGGTATTTTGTTGTTTTACAAGAAAAGATTTAAGCGAATTGCAGTACCGTATTACTTTGCTTTGGGATTGTCGCTTTTGCTAATTGTAAGTGTAATCGGCGTAAAAATGGGAAGGCATTGGGATCTTAGCTTGCCGGTAACTGGTAAGGATATTATAGCACACATATTGCTTATTCAGGATGTGTTTAGCGATACAATGTTTAAGATCAATCATCCGTTTTGGACTATATCAATTGAATTTAGAATTTATCTGTTTTTTCCGTTGCTTTTGTGGATATGGCGTAAGTTCGGTGTGTTTGCTACTTTGTTATCAACCGTATTTATTTCAACATTGATTTTTGGTATTGCTACGTTCGCAAACAAGCATTTTAATTGGGGAATTGAGCAAGGTTTAGACGGCGTAAACCCTTATATAATTTTGTTCGCTTTAGGTATGTTAGCCGCGTACATATCGTTGTCAACCGATAAGAGAGTGGTTGAATTGAGAAATAATTTACCCTGGATTGCAATTTGTGTTGTCCTGCTAATCTTAGTATTTATCATACCGCGTCTATCTATAGTTGCCGATTGGCCTTACTTCTTTGAATTTTCCGACGTGTTGTTCGGTTGCTGGTCGTTAGCCCTTTTAATATTAATAAGTGGCGATAAAGTGCCTATTATTAAACGTGCCTTATCCATTCGGCCTTTAGTTTTTGTGGGGACATTTGCTTTTAGTATCTATCTTATTCATGCCCCGCTTATACAGCTTATTTGGCAATATATAATCAACCCTATCCGTTTAAGCGAAGTCGCTTCGTACTATCTTATGGTATTTGTAGGTACTCCGTTAATTGTGCTTGCGTCCTATCTATTTTACCGACTTTTTGAACTGCCTTTTATGAACCACAAAAAGCCAAATTAAAAATCTTTTAAAGTGTATTTAAAACCGACTAAAACGGGGGCCTTTGCCCACATGCTTCGACAAGCTCAGCAAGACAGCCCTTTTTAAAACGTCATTTCACCTTCAGAGTTTCTCTCAGCTGCCGCAAGCCTCCAGGCTTGTGTGCCCACATGCAAGGTATTGAATATGCAAATGTAAATAAAGGTGTCCGCAACCGTCCGCAAATGTGCCGACACCCGGAAACGGACGGACACCCGGACGGTGGGGGCAATTCTTCGCAATAGGGATGGAAATGGGTACCGGCCCTGTGACTAAGGCCGGTGTAGTATGAATGTACAGCCCGGGCCACAGGCATTGCCATTGTTTTTGGACAAAGGACTTTTGGATGAAGGACTTTTGGACAAAGGATTAAAAGCTGTGTTATTGCTGATTTTAAAATGGGGTCACCTCCGAGCCAAATGCCTTTAAAAAGGTGTTATCCTGAGTTGATAAAATTCAGAATTTTCGGAAGGAGAAATGGCAAGCGGCGAAAGACTTACGAAGTTTTTAAAACTTCGTAAGTCTGGGATTCTACAACTTGTCATCCTGAGTGGCAAAATCCGGTGGCCTCTGAAGGGGAAATGACGTAACAAAACTGGCTGTCATCCTTAGCCTGTCGAAGTATAGCGGGCAAAGGCCTCTCTGCGCGAGTCTTCGACAGGCTCAGACTGACAGGCCGACACGCCTCAAAATCCAATACGTCATGGGTAGGAACGAAGGATCTATTCATAGACTATACAGGGCGAACAAGCATAGCGTAGAATAGATCCTTCAGTCCGTTCAGGATGGCAAAAAGTTTTTTAGCAAATGCAGGTGGAATGACAAGCGATAGCGTTTCTTTTATCGCAACTCTAATGCATTGATTCTAATTTTTCTTCTCCCTAAACCGCTTATAAATCTTCACCGCTATCATCAATATTACCGCGAAAGCCACCAGCCCCACAACGCCAAATATCCAGCTGATTCCGTTTTTGAGAACTGCGAGGAAAACTATCGCGAAGAGAAATATAGTAGCCAACTCATTCCAGAGGCGTAACTGGGTTGAAGTCCATTTAAATACGCCCTTGCGCATTTGCTTCATTTTGTTTTCGCAAATGTGATGGTATACGGCTAAGCCAACTACAAAAACCAATTTAATTTGAAGCCAGGCCATGAGTAGCCAACCTTGTTTAAGGTACACCATGGTTAAACCCGCAATAATGGTGATTAACATGGATGGCGTAGCGATGATATACCATAGCTTGCGCTCCATGATCTCGAACTGGGCAGATAGGATACTGCGGTCGGGTTCGGGCTTGTTCTGCGCTTCGGTATGGTAAATAAAAAGGCGCACCATGTAAAACAGCCCCGCCATCCAGCAGACTACAAAAATGATATGAATGGCGAGAACGTATTGGTACATGAAGCAGAGCCCCCTAACCCCCTAAAGGGGGAACTTTTTGATTTGCATTATTTATTTTACCCCAACGATAACTCCCCCTTTAGGGGGGTCGGGGGGCTTAGTTCCTGTATTCCTTTATAATTTCTACCGCGTACTTTACATTATCAAAAGGGATATCGGGCATAATGCCGTGACCCAGGTTGAAGATGAAGCCGGGCTCGTCTTTCATACGGTCGAACAGGCGGTAGATGCGGTCTTTAATTACTTTTTTATCGGCGTATAATATATGCGGATCAAGGTTGCCCTGTACAGCTATGCCGGCAGGTAAACGCTTTTTAATATCCAGCAGATCAACATTCCAGTCTATCGAGATCACATCGGGTTTGGCTTCGGCCATTAAGGGTGCAAAAACCGAGCTGCCTTTACAGAAGGAGATCACCGGGATATCTTTCCTGTTCAGCTTGCTGATGATCTGTTGAATGTAATAATGACTAAATTCTTTATAATCATCCCATGCCAGGGCTTGTGCCCAGCTATCAAAGATCTGTACGGCATTTACACCGGCTTCAATTTGCAGGTTAAGATAATCTGCCGTAACGGTGGCAATTTTTGATAACAGCTGATGGGCCATTGCAGGCTCATTATGCAGCATCAGTTTGGTAAGTTTAAAATCTTTTGATGATCCGCCTTCAACCAAATAACTCATCACGGTAAATGGCGCGCCTGCAAAACCTATAAGCGGGATGCTGCCATTTAAACGCTGCTGAATTACTTTAATGGCATCGGCCACGTATTGCAGCTTGTCGCCCACATCGGTTTGCAGGTTATCGATGTCTTTTTGAGTACGTACCGGGTTGGCAAACTTAGGGCCAACACCCTGGTTAAAGCTCAGATCGCCACCCATGGCTTCGCCTGTAACCAATATATCCGAAAACAGGATGGCGCCATCAATACCCAATAAATTAACCGGCAGCATAGTAACATCAGCAGCAAGCTCTGGTGTTTTGCACATTTCCAAAAAGGAATACTTGTTTTTGATATCCCAATATTCTTTCATGAAACGGCCAGCCTGGCGCATCATCCATACTGGCGGGCGTTCTGTTTTCTCGGAAAAAGCTGCCTTTATTAATAACGAATCTCTCATATTTTTTAAAAGAGAGTCAAGAATTAAGAATCAAGAGTTAAGACTTTTTGTAAGGAGCGATCATGGCCTGAGCCTATCCGCTATACATTTTCCAGTCTTTATTCTTGACTCTTGATTCTTAACCCTTATTTTTTGTTTTAATTTCCTTGTGAAGCTTGCTGATCACATCCTTCATTTTGGCTGTAATTTTATCATCGTGCTGCTCGGCCAGTAGCAGGTAGGCATTGGCTTTTTCATAGTCGCCATGCCTTATACTAATATTGGCTACGGTAACCAATGCCGCCACATGATCATTTAATGACTGTAGCGGATATTGCGCCGCTGTTTCATAATGCTTTTCGGCGGCTTCAAAATCCTGTTTATTAATGCAGATACCACCGTAGATATACTCATAATAACCGCGACGTTTTTTGCTAAGCCACCGCGGGTTACTCATCTCCTTCAGCAAGGCCTCGGCCCTGTCAAAATCCTTATGGTGAAAAAACTTAGCCGCAACCACCAGGGTGCCTTGCCTAAAGTAATCCCAGATCAATAAAATAATCATCAATACCGCTACCGCGGCCAACTCATAAATACCAAGGTACAGCAGTAAACCCAACGATAACAGGAAAATAAAGGCGATGAATATACGTGTCCTGTTACTGAACATTAATGCTGATTATCTGTAAATTTATAGCCCACACCGCGGATAGAGTGAAAATAAACCGGGTTTTTAGGATCTGGTTCAAAATACTTGCGGAACGTAAGGATAAAGTTATCAATGGTACGTGTTGACGGATAAACGTCATAGTTCCAAACAGTTTCCAATATTTGCTCACGAGATACCGCGTCATTCCTGCGCTCAATTAAAAGCTTAAGCAGCATGGTTTCTTTTTTGGTAAGCGGAGTGATTGATTCATCTTCATTAACCAGTTCAAACGAGTTAAAGTGAATGGTTTTTTCACCTATCTTATAGCTGTTAAACTCTTTAAGGTCATCACCTTTCAGGCTGCGTTTTACCAGGTTGTTTACCCTTAGTATCAATTCTTCCAGGTTAAACGGCTTGGTTAAATAATCGTCGGCACCTTTTTTAAGACCGGCAATTTTATCCTCGTTGGTGTTTTTAGCAGTTAAAAACATGATAGGCACTTCGGTATTTTCCAGCCTGATAGTTTCAGCCACAACAAAGCCGTCAATCTCGGGCATCATCACATCCAATATCACCAGGTTAAAGCGCTCTTCTTTAAATAACTGTAAAGCTTTTTTACCGTTTTTAGCTGTAGAAACTTTATAACCTTCCAGCTCCAGGTTAAGTTTGATGGCTTCTAACAAATGCTCTTCGTCTTCGGCTAATAAAATTCTCTTCTTGTTTTGCATATACTATAATTTAGGTTAATCCAAAAACAACTTCAAAAACGCTGCCTGCCGGGCGGTTGTCTTTCACTCTGATGCTGGCATGGTGCTTATCAAGCACCTCTTTTACTATATAAAGGCCCAAGCCGGTACCCTTGGTATTGCGGGTATCTTCACTTCCTACACGGTAAAACTTGTCGAAAATACGGGGTTTTTCATCATCTGCTATTCCAATTCCATGATCGGCAACTTCAAGATAAATTTTATCGTCTTTGGAGAAGAGTTTTACTGCAACGGCCGAGCATGGGCTTGAGTATTTAACCGCATTTTCGATTAAATTGGTCACTACCGATGTAAGCGCGAACTTATCGCCGGTGATCTCAATCTTAGGTTCAATTTCGGCATCGATGATCTGCTGGTTGCAATCGCACTTGGTTACCTGCAGGCGGTTTACAATGCTATCTACCAATACCGACAGGTTAAAACTGGCTTTTGGAAAACTATATGAGCGGTTATCAATTTTTGATGCCAGCAGCATATTCTCAACCATATCATCCAACCGCTCTACATCATTCAGCGATTTACCAATAAAATCGAGTATTTGCTCTTTGGAGAGATTGCGTTTCTGGATAGTTTGCAGTAATATTTTGATAGATGCCAGCGGCGATTTCAACTCATGCGTTACCGATAACAAAAAGTTCTTTTTTTGCTCAGATAGCTTTTGCTGGCGGTTAAATGATTTGTGCAGGTTATAGGCCCCAATTACAAATACAGTGATAAACATGCAACCTTCGCCCAGTATCATACCGGTACGCTTTGGCTGCAGGGAAACCAGCATATATCCCCACCAAATCAGCTCGGCAACGGCATATATGATAAGCGCATAAAAAATTACAAATGTCCTTTTCATTACTTTGTTTTATTAGTTTGCGGTTTGCGGTTCTCGGTTTGCAGTTTGCAGTTGGTAGTATTCAGTTGGCAGTTTGAAGTTCTGTTTTTTTTACGAACTGCAAACTGAGAACTGCCAACTGAAAACTGCCCACCAGCTTACTTCCCGTTAAATACCAAATCAAGACTATCAAAAATAGCTCTTTTTGTTTTCTCTAAATCAATTTTAGTATGTGCCGATGATATAAAACCAACCTCATAACCCGATGGACCGAGGTAAATACCGCGGTTAATTAATTCACGATGAAACTTTTTAAATTTCTCCATACTGGAGGCATCAATATCTTCGGCTTTACGAATATACTCTTTATCTGTAAAAGCAAACCAGAATATCGAACCGATGCCAAATACCTTAAATTTATAATTGCGGGCGGTAGCAAAACGCTGTATAGCCTCGGTAAATTCTTCAGTTTTGTTATTGAGGTCGCGGTAAAAGCCCATGCGTAACAACTCACTCAACTGCGCAATACCCGCCGCCATAGCCACCGGATTGCCCGATAGTGTACCAGCCTGGTAAACTGAACCTTCTGGCGATACATTACTCATGATAGCTGCCGATGCGCCATAAGCGCCTACAGGCAAGCCACCTCCTATAATTTTACCATAGGTTATAATATCCGGCTTGATCTGGTAATAGCCAGCCGCGCCTTCAAAGCCAACACGGAAACCCGATATCACTTCATCAAATATCAACACGGTGCCGTTTTGGGTACATAGCTCGCGTAAAAATTGCAGGTATTCTTTTTCCTGTAACAGCAAGCCGTTATTAGCCGGTACGGGTTCAATAATTACCGCGGCTATCTGGTCTTTAAAGTCCTCGAAAGCTTTTGTCAACGCAGCTTTATCATTTAGTGCCACTACGATGGTTTCATCGGCAAAGGCTTTTGGTACGCCTGCCGAGGAGGTTTCGCCAAAAGTTACCAGGCCCGAGCCTGCTTTAACCAGCAGCGCATCTACGTGCCCATGATAGCAGCCTTCAAACTTTAATATCTTATCGCGTTTGGTGTAACCCCTGGCCAACCTGATGGCCGACATTACGGCTTCGGTACCCGAGCTTACAAAACGGATCTTTTCAATAAATTTATTGTTCTTCAGTATCAGCTCTGCCAGTTCATTCTCCAGGGCCGTTGGCGCACCGAAAGACATGCCATGTTGCATCACCTCAATTACCTTTTCCCGTACCTTAGTGTTGTTATGACCAAGGATGAGCGGTCCCCATGAACAGCAAAAATCAATAAACTCGTTACCGTCTGCATCCCAGATATGGCTGCCATCGCCCTTTTGAATAAACAGGGGTGTACCATATACTGATTTAAAAGCCCTTACCGGTGAGTTAACCCCACCAGGGAAATAAGTTTTGGCTTTCGCATACAATTCGGCAGATTTTTCCCTGCTGATATCTGGTTTACCGGTACTGTTTACAGGCTCATTAGTATCCCCCGAAAACATCTTTTTTATTGAATCTAACATCTTTTTAAACTCTAAATTCTAATTTCTAAACTCTAATTTTTTAAAATCCTAAAGTTTAAAATTTCCGTCATTGCGAGGTACGAAGCAATCCCCGATTTGCAAATCCGCTCTGGATAGTTTGGGATTGCTTCGTACCTCGCGATGACGGGTTTATTTAATTTTTTATTTTAACCTTTCACTTTTGGCTTTTTCCCTTTGGCCTTTTGCCTTTCACCTTCAACCTCAATTAAATCCATTTATTCTCCAAAACTTCCTTGGCATGATAAGTCAAAATAGCTGTGGCGCCCGCTCTGCGGATGCTGGTAAGCACCTCGGTTATGGCACGTTGCTCATTAAGCCAGCCGCGTTGTATGGCAGCTTTAATCATGGCATATTCGCCGCTTACATTATAGGCAGCTACCGGAAGTTCGGTATTATCTTTTATTAGTTTTATTACATCCAGGTAAGGCAGGGCCGGTTTTACCATTAAAAAGTCGGCGCCTTCCAGCTCGTCCAAATTGGCTTCTATCAGTGCTTCACGCTGGTTGGCGGGATTCATCTGGTAGGTTTTTTTATCGCCAAATTTAGGAGCCGAATTTAATGCATCCCTGAAAGGGCCATAAAACGCGCTTGCATACTTGGCGGAGTAAGACATGATAGAAACGTTTGTAAAGCCGTTTTCGTCCAACACATTGCGAATATATCCTACACGACCGTCCATCATATCTGATGGAGCAATAATATCCGCGCCGCATTGCGCATGAGCAAGGGCCATTTTACCCAAAACTTCCAGCGTTTCATCATTCTGGATCTCGCCGTTTTTAACAATGCCATCGTGGCCATCGCTGCTGTATGGGTCCATCGCTACATCGGTAATTACACAAGCCTCCGGAAAGTTCTTCTTTACCTCGCGGATAGCCCGCAGGTACAAACTTTCTTCGCGGTGACTTTCGGTAGCCATTGTATCTTTTAAAGATTCATCGATATTAGGGAAAAGATCAAACGAATTTAAACCCAGTTTAAGGCAGCTCTCGATCTCGCGCAGCAAATTATCAATAGAATAGCGGTATATACCCGGCATGGAAGCAACTTCTGTTTTCTGGAATGTACCATCAACAATAAACAGCGGGAAAATCAGGTTAGCCGCGCTAACATGCGTTTCCTGCACCATTTGGCGTATTACTTCACTTTTACGATTTCTACGTGGTCTTTGTAACATTTTTTGGTTCATTAGTTCATTGGTTCATTAGTTTATTGGTCTTTTCAGGCTGATCCTGCATAAACCACTGAGCTAAAGAGCCAACGAGCATTATATGATTTTTTGTTCCTTAATTCATGGATCCTAACACATTGGCAAGGCTTCTAAAAGCGATACCAATGAACAAATGAACCAGTGAACCAATGAACGTCTTATAATCCAAACACTGCTTCTGCCAGTCCAACTTCATCGGGCGAGTAAGGCAGCGTGTATTTTACACCCATTTCATCAAACTTTTTGCCGGTTGATTTACCTATCGCCACCACTTTTTGGTATGGATCAAGCAGGTTGCCGGCAAAATAAGCCTCTACGTTTGATGGACTGGTAAACACCATTACATCAGCGCCGCTGGCTTCCACATCTTCTTCAAGCACGGTTTCGTAAACCGGCAGGTCAATAATTTTTGTATCGGCAGATAAACCCTGCTGGATACTCCTCATCGGGCTTTCGGCACCGGGGAAAAGTACAATGGAACCATTGGCCAGTTTGGCAAATTCTTCGGCTACGTCGGCAGTATCGGTACCCTCGCCTACATAGTTGGTAAAGTAACCTTTACGGCGCAGCATCTCTTCAGATCCGCTGCCCATAACGCCAAACTTTACCTTTTTAGGGAATTGCGGGTTCAGCTGGAAGAAATACTCCACCGCGTTTTTACTGGAGAAAAATACCCAGTCGATATTTTTTAATATATAGGAGTCGAGTTTGGTCATCACCGGTACGGTGCGGATCAGGGAACGGGCTTCTATCTGGATGCCACGGTTTTCCATCGACTTTTTAAAATAACTTTGATCAGATAGTTCTCTCGATATGAAAACTTTAAGCGGAAACTTCCTGTCTTTAGCAAACTTGGCTACTATTTTTTGAGCCAAACCTTCGGTAGTTGCAGCTTCTACAAACAAACGATCGGGAAATTCATCGCCCTCGTTGGCTTTAGATGTAAATACCTGGAACATGCCCTCATCCCTGCGGCAATAAACGCCCAGGGGTAGGTGGCAGCCACCACCAAATAATTTAAGTACAGTACGTTCAACAGCTAATTCCTCGGCAACATCCGGGTGGTGCAGGGCTTGCAGGGCCTCAAAAAGTTCATGATCTGTTTCGCGAATCTGGATAGCCAAAGCGCCCTGCGCAGGTGCAGGGATCAACTCGGCGGGGGTAAGCTCTTCTACATGAAACTCGCTCAGGTCGATCCCTAAACGACTAACACCGGCTTTGGCCAGCATAATGGCATCATATTTTTCATCGCGCAGTTTGCCAATACGGGTAGGCACATTACCGCGCAGCTCCTCTATCTCCAGGTCGGGACGGTAAGCCAGCAGCTGGGCCTTACGCCTGTTGGATGATGTACCCACGGTAGCACCGTATTTAACCGATAGCTTTTGGTGCACATCAACACAATCTTTCAATATCAACAACAGTTCAGAGGGGTCTTCCCGTTCTGAAACTGCTGCGATTATGAGTCCCGGAGGGTTTTCAGTTGGCAGGTCTTTATGCGAGTGAACCGCAAGATCAATAGTGCCAGCCAGTAATTCTTCTTCTAATTCTTTAGTGAAAAAACCCTTCCCTTCCAGCTTATCAAAGCTGAGGTTGAGTATGCGGTCGCCCTGGGTTTTAATGATTTTTAGTTCGGCTGTTATGTTTAAAGCAGCAAGGCTGTCTTTAACAAAATTAGCCTGCCATAGCGCTAAATCGCTACCTCTTGTTCCAATTATCAGTTTTCTGTCCAAAAGAATGTTTGTTTGCAGGTGCAAATTTAATTTTTTATAAGGATGATATAAACATCTATTACACTTATTAGTGGGAATTATAACAATATGACCTTTTTATGTGGGTTTCTTTGGGGGAAAGGGGGGAGGTGAAAGGGGAAAGCGAAAGGTTAAGGAGGTTAAAGGGAATTTGACATTTTAGAAAGTTTGTCATCCTGAACAATAGTGAAGGATCTATTATTCACCATGCTTCTTCGCCCTGTAAAGTCTGCTAACAGATCCTTCACTATCGTTCAGGATGACAAAAAGTTTTTTTGTGAATCATCCCAGATAGCCTACCACAAAAAGCACTTTCCCCTCTTACCCCACCAACGGCCTCGTCACTTTTTGCAGGCCGAATATAAATTCTATTTGTTTTTCCAGGTGACCGGTTAGTGTTTCCCATTCGCTAAACCGCTCGGGGCCTAATAAAATCTGGTTAGTTTCGGTATTCCAGTAGCCGGCGCTTTGGGGCAGCTGTGCCGACTCGGCAACCTGTATGCTGATCACCTGTTTACTTAGCTTATCAAAAAAAGAGATCGTTTGCCGTAACGCCATAGAGTTTTGTGAAGTATGAGCGAAGATAGGGTTTTAGATAGTCTGGTTACTCCCTAAAATCACCAATCCATAAATCGGTTGCACATATTTTAGTAACCATAATTCTAAAAGTAACGTATACCAATCCGAAAAACAGAAAAACCCGAAATATGCTGATGCTTTGCATTCGGCATATTTTACTTCTACTTGAAATTTATAGATGACAAATAAAAACTCCCTGATCCGCATTATAGCCGGTGCACTGGTTTTATCATCCTTCGCGATGTGTACCAAAAGCATTAATAAAATTGATCAACCGCTTAGCCCGGCTCAGGGTGCCGAAGCCTCCAATTTACAAACCCAGGCCACTGCCATCGCTACATATACTGTTCAGCCTTCTGAATGGATGGTTGATGGCACTAAGATAGCCGCAGGAACCATAGTGTATATCCCCGCAGGGAAAAGGGGTGCCTTACTGCTTAAAAATTTTAAAGGAACGGCGGCGGCCCCTATTATCGTTGTTAACAAAGGTGGTAAAGTAACTTTTTCTACAGCTATTACTGCTTCGTACGGGTTTAAAACACAAAATTGCCAATATTTTAAGATCCTCGGAAATGGGGTTTCAACTATTAAGTATGGCTTTGATGTAAACGGCGGCAATATCGGGATGACGATGGATGACCTGAGTACAGATTTTGAGATCGCCAATGTGGAAGTTCGTAACAGTGGCTTTGCTGGTATTATGGCCAAAACCGACCCATCGTGCGACCCTGCAACATGGCGTGGTCATTTCACCATGAAAAATGTAATCATCCGCGATAACTACGTACACAAAACAGGTGGCGAAGGCTTGTATATAGGCAATTCCTTTTATGCCGATGGGGTATCGATTTCCTGCGGTAAGGTTTTACCTCATGATGTGGTGAATGCCAAGATCTACAGAAACCTTACCGACTCTACCGGCAGCGAAGGTATCCAGGTGGGCAGCGCCACTTCCGGCTGCGAAATTTATAGTAACTTAGTTAAAACTCCGGGAATAAGTCCTTTTTCGGCCTACCAGGATAACGGTATCCAGATAGGAGAAGGTACCGGCGGAAAATGCTATAATAACCAGATCAGGAATGCGCCCGGTAACGGCATTATCGTTCTCGGCCTTGGCGATAACCTGGTATTTAATAACTATATCATCAATTCAAAAAGCTACGGCATTTTTGCCGATTCAAGGTACACCCCCGGTCCACATTTTCAGTTTATTAACAACACCATCGTTGCTTCCGTTTTGGGCGGTATCAAATTAAATTCCGAAACCATCCCCATGAATACCGTTATCAACAACGTTATTATACAGGCAAACACCAGCCTCGCCATCATCAGAAAAAGCACCAGTGTTAAACTTACAGCCTCCAATAATTATGTAAATGCAAATGTAAGCACCTGTAAATTTGTGAATTACAATGCCGGCGATTTTCATTTGCTATCCTCATCCCCGCTTATCAACAAAGGCGCAAACGTGTTATCATACGGTGTGAGTTTTGATTATTATGGCATCAAACGCCCTAATGGGACTGCTTTTGATATTGGGGCTACGGAGTATTGATATACAAGGTATATGACACAATTGGCAAAAATCTAAAAGTAATGCCGGATACTTGTTTCAGCATCCCATAGCACAGCTTACCGTTGTAACTTAGCACTTATGAGTTGTCTCACTCCTTCACCATAACCCCACCCTTCATAACCAGCTTCACCACCTTCAAAACCTTTATATCCTCAACAGGGTTACCAACAACAGCAACCAGATCCGCAAGGTAACCAATCTTAATATTTCCCACATCGGTCAACCCAAACATGGCAGCATTGACCGATGTTGCAGAACGCAGCACATCCAATGGTTTCATGCCATATTCGGCCATTAATATCATTTCCAGTGCATTATCGCCGTGGCTGAACACACCAACATCGCCACCCATACAAATGGTAACACCGGCCTTTAGCGCTTCGGTAAAAATGTAGTGTTTTTGTTTAACAGCGGAAGGATCAGGGTCGATACCCTTCTTCCAGCCATGGTAACCCAATATCGATTCGGTTGCGTTTATGGTTGGACAAAGCGCTATGCCTTTTTCCTTCATCAACCTAAATAGTTCCGGGGTGCCGCCATCGCCATGCTCAATGGTGGTTACACCTGCAGCAATAGCCCGGCGCATGCCTTCTGTAGTTGATGAATGTACCGCGACTATACGGCCGCTGCTTTTGGCTACCTGTACAGCTACTTTCAGTTCATCTTCGGTAAAAGTTGGGGCGGCAGTATCGTTCAGTCCCCAATGGTAATCAACGTATATTTTTACCACATCGGCACCATGACCAATTTGCGATCGTACAACTTTGGTAATGCCATCTACCCCATCCGCTTCTTCCGCCCCTTTTATGATCTCAGCTTCAGCAACTTCGCTTTTAGGACCATAACTACCTGTTGCCACAATAGCCCGGGTAGCCACCAGCATCCGCGGACCAGGGATTATACCTTTATTTATGGCTGTCTTTAATCCCACATCATCATAAGCAGCTCCTTCGGTACCCAGATCACGCACCGTGGTAAAGCCAGCCATTAAAGTTGCGCGGGCGTGGTTTACTGCCCTTGCAGTACGCTCGGCACGGCTTTCGTTAAGCACTTGGTCGTTCCATGGGGTTTCATTATAGGGGTGTAAAAAAAGATGCGAATGGCCTTCTATTAAGCCCGGCATCAGGGTGGTGCCTGCCAGGTTGATCACCCTGGTATTTGATGGTGCTTTGATAGCAGCGGGCTCACCTACTGCTTCAATATGATCATCTTTTACCAGTACCCACCAACCGCTGTGCATCTGTCGGCCGTCAAAAACACGATCGGGTTTAAGGAGGATGTAAGTTTCATTTTTATTAGTTTGTGCGAATAAGGGTAGGCATAGTATGATGAGTACTATTATGGTTAGTATTTTCTTCATTATAAATAAAGATAGCTTACTTTATAGAAGATTTAGACAGCAGTCATCATAATTAAAAAATATTTCATACCCCATGCAACCATTTAGCCTCTGTTTCCATCTTACTTTTAAATGATGTTTTTGGAACCTAAATATACTCTTGAACAATTGGTGGACCGTTGCAAAACCGGCGACCGCAAAGCACAGGAATTGTTGTATAAACAATTGGCTGGCAAAATGCTGGCTGTGTGTATGCGCTACGCTACCGACAGAATGGAGGCCGAAGACATGTTGCAGAATGGGTTTATAAAGGTATTTCAAAAAATGGTTGACTATAGAGGGGAAGGTTCGTTTGAAGGCTGGGTAAGGCGCATTATGGTACACAGCTCCATTGAATACTATCGCAAGCATCATAAAATGATGCAGATGGTTGATATGGGCGATGCAGGTACAGAGCCTTCAGTTAACCCGATAGCCGCTGCAAACCTGGATGCCAGGGTGCTGATGGGACTGATACAACAACTGGCGCCGGGTTACCGTATTGTATTTAACCTGTACGCGTTGGAAGGTTATTCGCACAAGGAAATTGCCGATATCATAGGCATCACCGAAGGCGCTTCAAAATCGCAGCTATCAAGGGCTCGCACAATATTAAAAGAACAAATTGCAAAAATGGAGGGTAAAAGTTATGGATATGCAGGATAAGGATCTGGATAAATTGTTTCAATCGGCATTGGATGGTTATGAGATAGAGCCATCTGCAAAAGTGTGGGCCGGCATTACCGAAGAATTAAATGCAGGTAAACGTAAAAGATCACTGGCACCTTTCCTGAGCGTTGCCGCGGGTGTAATATTATTGATAACCGCCGGGCTGCTATCTATCCCGAAGGAAGTTAAGGTAACCAAATCAAAAGCTGATGGAGTGGCTGCTATTAAACAATCATTAAAACCCGCTGCCCAGGTTGCTGAAACTGTTGCTGATGCACAGCCTGCTAATCAGCCAAACAAAAAGAACGTGATTGCAGTTATAGCCCCGGTAAATAGTTTAGCAGGCATCAAAATATATAAAGCACGCAGGAAACCGGTTATCGAAAAAACAATCATCGCCGGGCCGGCGCAAACACAGGATATAGTTAAGCAGAATGATCAGCCGGTGTTAGCTTCGGCTACGCATAAGCAGGAAGTAATAAAGCCCGTTGTGCCGGATACGGCAACCAAAATAATGGCAAAACATATTGAGGAAGTCCCGGTTTTTGCAAGTACACCACAGGTAATACCAACACAGGTTGCTACTGCCAATAAACAAGCACCTGCCAAGAAACACAAAATCCGTAGTTTGGGCGATGTGTTTAATGTGATGATAGCGGCTGTTGATAAACGCAAAGACAAGATTATTGAATTTAGCAATACCGATGGCGACGATGCTACCATAACAGGCGTAAACCTGGGCATCATTAAAGTGAAAAAAGAAAAATAAAATCTAAAGAAAAATATATACACAAATAATATGAAACGCCTTATTTTCACAGCAATGCTATGCATTGCCGCAAGCTATAGCTTTGCCCAAACCACCCCAACCGACTCAACTAAAAGCACCACAGATACTGTTGTTACCAAAAAAGGATTAAAAGTAAAATTTGGTGTTGGCCAGGATGTGCCTTATGTATCGGTAAATGACAATGATACTACCTACCACCAGCACTCAAAAGCACCCGGCTTTTCCTTTGGTATTACCTTTTCAAGGATCGACCTCGGTTTTGCCACTTTGATTGATAACGGCAGCTTTACGTTATCTGATAAAAACAAGTTCCTGAGTTATCGCCAGGCCAAAACCGCCAACTTTGGGTTTGATGTGGTACAGTTCGGCTATCGTTTTAACAGCGCCTTTAAGATCTATGTTTCCGGCGGGTTCGACTGGACCAACATCCGCCTGCGCCAGGATATTACCATACAACGCAACGCGCCGGTTTTAACCTTCGTTCCGGATAGCATCCACTTCAGCAAAAACCGTTTTTCGTCAAGCTACCTGCGCATACCGCTGTCGTTTTACTACCGCAGTCATGAGGATAGCCGGGGTAACTATTTCCGCCTGGTAGCCGGGCCCGAGGTTGGCATCTTACTGAACGGTCGGGTAAAACAGATAAGTGATGAACGTGGCAAGCAAAAGTTTGATGATGATTACCACTTTGCCAAACTGCGTAAAGGAGTGTTCGTCCGCATGGGTTATGGCATCATGGGTATCTACGCCAAATACTACTTTAACGATATGTTTGAGAACAGCCCCGATCAACAAGGCTTAAAGAACTTCTCATTTGGATTGACGCTGGGATTCTAATACACACGAATTTGATTAACACGAATTTCACGAATGGTGTCGAATGTTCACAAATCCGCTTGTAGCTAAAATTTGTGAAATTCGTTTTGGTTCGTAAAATTCGTGTTCATCAATTCGTGTCAATAAGATTTGTGTAATTCGCCTCAATTCGTGCCATTAGTGTTTACTATCTTTGCCTACGATGTCAGACACTCCTTTTTTGCAGGCAATTGCGGTAAGTAAAATATATCCCGGTAAACAAATGGCCGGTGTTAAAACCACGGATATAACTATTGAGCCGGGCAAAATAACGGCTATTATAGGCGAAAGCGGCAGCGGAAAAAGCACTTTACTACGGTTACTTTACGGCTTGCTTTCCCCGGATCAAGGCACGGTTCTGTTTAAAGGTGAACGTATCTGGGGCCCCGAAGAAAAACTGATTCCCGGTCATGATGCCATGAAAATGGTTACCCAGCATACCGATGATTTGAACCTGTTTGCCAAAGTTTGGGATAACGTTGCAGCTATGTTGCCGGCAACCGATCTGAAAGCCAAACAGCAAAAAACCGAACATGTATTAAAGCAGCTTAATATGGCCCACATGGCCGATAAGCGCGTGGCCGACTTAAGTGGCGGCGAGAAGCAAAGGGTGGCCATTGCAAGGGCTATAATCACCCGTCCGCAGGTGTTATTGCTCGATGAGCCTTTTAACCAGGTGGATACTTCTTTTCGTGAGGGATTGCAGCATGATATCAGGCAGATAGTAAAGGAAATAGGCCTTACTGTGATCATGGTATCGCATGACCCGGCAGAAGTGCTCTCCATGGCTGATAAGTTGGTGGTCATCAAAAACGGTCAGATTGTAGAGCAGGGTCCTCCCAAAACACTTTATCAAACTCCACAAAACCTGTATACAGCGCAACTGCTTAGCAACTGCAATATACTTACTGCCCCCGAAGCCAAAAGCTGCGGCATTAAAGCCACTAAAGATTATGTGGTGGTTTACCCCGAATGGATTAAAATAAAGCTCATCACCAAAACAAAAAACTGGACCATTAAGGAGGTACTCTTTAAAGGTTCTTATGAAGATCTGATCCTCCAAAATGGCGACATTCTGCTGCGCGTTATAAACGACGTGCCTGGTGGTTATAACGAAGGGGATATGGTATCTGTACGGGTTGGAAAGTGGCTGGAATATTAAATTGATTCATGCAAGGTCCTGCTTTTTTCACTTCTACCCCGATAAATTCGTAACAGCTTTTCGAGTTCTCTCTTATTGATACCAAATTCATTAATAGCCAACTCAGCATTGCCGCCCGGATACTGGTATATAAAATAGGTTGTACTCGATTTACCCCGCCGTCTGGTAATAACATCTTCTCCCCAGGCTTCCTCCCAGGAGTAAAATTGTACAGATGCTGTTTGAACGCCGCTATTACTGATAACTATTTGAGGAACCCTGTTGTTATAATGCGCAAAACCTGTATAAGTAAAAATAGCGCTCACCACGCTTACAATCCCGCCAAAGATGTAAATGTTTTCCTGTATTATTAAATACAAGCTGCCCGCAAAAACTAACATCATAGTCAACGCCTGGAGCAAGCCCTTAATTTTTGAGTAGTAAACTATAGTTTCAGGAGGTATCGAATAATCGTCATTGAAAATATCTGGCCTGCTAAACTTATTCTCTAAATTAAGAAGGCGTTGTATTTGATCGGCAGACCGTATTTCAGTTCGGTTAAAAAAACTATCATCAGGCCAAATAAGTTTCTCCTTTATTGCCCGCTGTTTTAACTCGTGAACATTTCTTACGTTTTCAAATGCCCATAACCGCCATTTGGTAATGGCAAAGCTCCAATACAGCCAGGCAAAAACAAATCCCCCTGTACCACCCGCAGCATTATACCAACCGGAAAAATTTTGCACGGACACAAAAGAAACAGATATCCCGATCATACCGAATAATATTATATAAATTGGAATATTTATGGTACGTTTTCCTTTTCGCAGGGCCTCGTCAACGGTTACAGTTTCAAACATAGATCAAAAGGGTTTAGGCTGTGAAAATAGTAAGATTGGAATAAAAAGGGGAATAAATTATGCAAGGGATTGCATTTATTAAAGCACCATTAACCGCTGTATGGCATCTATCAAAACAAGCAGGACGCCCCTTTTGCAAAAAAGCCGTTAGTAACTAAAAGGAATAGCCGGAGAATAAACGGTACATCTGCTGATAATCTCAGCACACAAATTTAATTTGAGCAAAAGTTTACATTAAAAAAATCGGGTATAAAAAGTAAGGGTAACCTATCAATTCTCGTTGATCAATATATCCTTAGCCATAATCATAGGCACACTGATATATTTTTTCTCCATGTAATTGATCACCTTCTCCAGTATCTCGCGCGATTGCTGATCCATACCCTGTACCTCATCGGCAAATACGGAATTGATGGCGGTGTTGCGGATCTCCTTAATTTTTTCGGGTACCTGGCGCATGGCCACTTCAATACGGCGTTGTTTTAACTGGGTTAAAAACTCCGCAATATTCTGTTCAATAATACCTTCTGCGTGTACCAGTTCATGGTAGCGTTCCTGCAGGTTATGTTTGGCAACCTCGTTTAATGAATGTACCTCGATAAAGTTAACCGGAAATTGTTCCAGCACTTCGGGAGCGGTATCGTTAGGAATGGCAAGGTCAACTATCGTTTTTTTGCCAGCTTCACCGTTTAACAGTGTTTTGTATATTTCGGTAGTAATGATAGGCTCAACTGCCGATGTGCAGGTGATAATAGCATCAAAACCTTTACTATATGTTTTTAAAGCCTCTAAATCAAAAGCTTCGCCGTTCAAATCATCAGCCAGTTGCTGTGCTTTTGATACCGTACGGTTAAAAACAGCAAAGTTGCTGAATTTATGCTTTTGCAGGTATTTTGAAATATTGCGGTTGGTTTCGCCGGCACCAATAATAAGTACGCGGGCATTTGAGCAAAGATTAAGATCTTTAAGCTTGCGGTAAGCTAATGATACAACCGAAATTGGATTTTTTGAAATATTGGTATGGGTATAAACCTCTTTTGCTGTTTTTACCACACAATTCATGATCATGCGCATGCCATCACCGGTTAAACCAGCCTCTTTGCAATGCTCATAAGCTTTACGCAACTGAGCAAGTATCTCCTTTTCGCCAACTATCAAACTCTCCAATGAGCATGAAGTACGCAAAAGGTGAACCATGGCTTCCTGGTCTTCATAAATAGAAGCGCCATCCATAAACGTACTTAACGAACTTTCACACAGCTCGGTATTAAAGGCTTCAATAAACCGTTTAGCAAAATCCTTATCAACCACCTGTGGGGTAGTCATAACAAATTCCACACGGTTACATGTAGCCAGATAAAAGATTTCTGGTATCCCAAATTGAGTTTTAACCTGTTGAAGTTTTTCCGTCAGATTTTCCTGGCATACCACCAATCTACCTATTTCCTTCAGTTCAATCTGTTTGTGTGTAAAAGCAATAACCTTTAAATACTTCAAAGCAGTTTTAAATTTGACCGAACAAAAATATCACTATAAAAGCGGAGCAATGTCAACACTTTGTCAAAGAGGAGTATTTAGAATTGTTATAAATTAGGAGAAATGACCCGAAAACAACATTAAAACTGCTTAAAACAATATTTAACAAAATATTGTATATTGAGTAATGCGTTTGATAAAAAATATGAGCCTTTTGATACTGATAATTGGCTATACTTTTACAGGCGTTAATCATTTCAGAAATCCGGCTTCTTATTATCCAATTATTCCGCATTATTTGCCCTACCCCGTATTGATAAACATACTGGCAGGTGTATTTGAAATAGTATTTGCCATGATGCTGATATCACACAAAACAAGGCTATGGGCTGTTTATGGTATTATATTAATGCTGGCAGCTTTTTTGCCGGTTCATATTGGGATGGTAGCTGATGCGCCTTTTAAATTAGGTAACATAACCGTAACACCATTTATTGCCTGGGCACGTTTAACTTTACAACCGGTATTGATGTTGTGGGTTGCGTGGCATACAAAAACATCATTAAACTAAATAATTAACCTATGATTTCCCGCACATACGCTTGCTGATTTTCATTGAATCTTCTCGCCCTTACGGAAAAATCAAGATATATATACTATTATGGATCTGCAAAGTGTTGAAATGCGTAACCTGGAAGTACAGGATTACCAGGAATTAAAAAAATCGATGAAGTCGGCCTATATAGATATGGATGAGGACTATTGGGACGCCAATTCCATAAAAAAGCTCATCAGGATATTTCCCGAAGGGCAGATCTGTGTAACGGTTAACGGGGTTGTGGTAGGTTGCGCGCTTGCCATTATGGTTGATTACCAAAAATTTGGCGATAACCATACCTACAAACAAATTACCGGGGATAGTACATTTAAAACCCATACCGATAAGGGCGATGTATTATATGGTATTGATATATTTATACATCCCAATTATCGCGGCCTGCGTTTAGCCCGCCGCCTTTATGATGCCCGCAAGGCCCTGTGCGAAAAACTGAACCTGAAAAGTATCATTGCCGGCGGCCGCATCCCCAATTACCAAAAATTCCAGAACGACCTTACACCGCGCCAGTATATTGATAAGGTAAAGTACAAAGAGATCTATGATCCCACCCTGTCTTTTCAGCTGGCGAATGATTTCCACGTGCGTAAAGTGCTGAAGAATTATTTACCAGAGGATAGCCGGTCAAAAGGTTTCGCTACGCTGATAGAGTGGAACAATGTGTATTATGAGGAGATCAGCTCGGCCATTAATCAAAAAACAGTAGTACGCATTGGCCTGGTACAATGGCAGATGCGCCCCTATAGCAACATTAGCGAATTGCTGAAACATGCCGAATACTTTGTTGACGCGGTGAGCGATTACCAGGCAGATTTTATACTATTTCCGGAATTGTTTGGTACACCACTGATGGCCGATTACAACCACATGGATTCGGCCAAGGCCATGCGCGAGCTGGCCAAGTACACCCAGCCCATTATAGAGGAGTTTTCAAAACTGGCGGTATCCTACAACGTGAACATTATCGCGGGCAGCATGCCTACAATTTTCGAGGAATCGTTGTACAATGTATCCTATCTTTTTAGGCGCAACGGTAGCATGGAAGAGGTTTACAAGATCCACCCTACCCCGGCCGAGATCAGCTCATGGGGTATCCGGGGCGGCGATGAGGTGAGGGTTTTTGAAACCGATGCCGGCAAAATAGGTATCCTGATCTGTTATGATGTGGAGTTTCCTGAACTATCGCGCATATTGGCCAGCCAGGATATGCAGATCCTGTTTGTTCCGTTTTTAACCGATACGCAGAACGGCTATAACCGCGTTAAATTTTGCTCGCAGGCCCGCGCTGTTGAAAATGAATGTTATGTAGCCATTGCCGGCTGCGTAGGTAACCTCCCCAATGTAAACAACATGGGTATCAGCTATGCGCAATCAGCAGTATTTACACCATCTGATTTTGGTTTCCCGACCAACGGCATCCAATCAGAAGCCACACCCAACAGCGAAATGATTGTAATTGCCGATGTGGACCTATCCTTACTGGATGAGCTTCATGAGTATGGCAGCGTACAAAATTTAAAGGACAGGCGCACCGATCTTTATAATATTACTTTTAATGGAAAAAAGGTGTAATATTATGGCATGAAACTATCCACGGTAACCTCAAAAGCATATATCAAATTACGAATACTGGCCACACTGATAGATTACAGCATTTATGGTATTTTCTTTTTTGTTTATGTATACACGTTAGGGCACCCCACTCAGAATGGTAGTATGGAGGTTACAGGAGTTGCGGCATTGCCTGTATTCCTGGTTTGGTTTCTTTATTTTGTGGTGTTAGAATCAGCAAATGGCACACCGGGTCATGACATTTGCAAATTAAAAGTGGTTAAATCCAATGGATCAAAAATCAGTATAAAAGATGCATTAAAACGCCGCATTTGCGACCCTGTTGACATTTTCATGTACGGAATACCTGCTGTGATATGCATCTCCAAAACAGAAAAACATCAAAGAATAGGCGACCTATTAGCCGATACCATGGTGGTAAAAACAAGTGATATTACCAAAACTAAGATTACCTTTTAATGCTATCCCCCATTTGCAAACGAGCGCATGTTGTGATTGGCTGTTAACTTAGCGTAATTATTATACTTCCACAGCCATTTTAGCCTTCTTTTTGTGATGCCTGTAAACACGTTTAAATCTTGGAGTCTTCGCTTCAACTTTGGAATATGATGTTAAAACCCCACCTTTTGAGGTGACACTAATTAATAATCCACCCGATAAAAGCACTATGTTTTTTATAATATATTGACCAAGTAAAGTTGGCACAAAAATATGGGTAAAGGTTTCGTGGGGGAAAAACACCAATGGTAAAAAGGTACCCATCATCTGGAAATACAGCAAAACCAATGTTAAGCTTAGCCACCTTTTTAAAATAAAGCCCAGGCCTATGGTACATTCCCAAACAGCTAATAGGGGTAATGCGGCTGCCGGCTTCACCAAACCGAGGGTAAGCGTTTCAATAGTTCTGCCTGCAATGTCTTCAGCCGGACTTAGCCCCGGGAAAAACTTAAGCACACCAAACCATATAAATACCAGGCCCAATGAAACCCTGAGGATGGTTAATCCATTCCTGGCTTTCCAATCTGCCATTTTTATTTCTGCCTTAACAAAAAAATGTATCAGCTTCTTTATCATCTTACTTAATATTTGGGGCACAACTTCATTTAGGCTGACGGCATTTGTAACAAAAATGTTCAGTTGCTAAATATAGTTTAAAACATGAGGTTTTATAAAAATAATACAATTGCCTAAACCAGCCCTTGTTGCCCAGTTACATCATAAATATCTTTATGGCTTCTGAGTATCCGTCGATTTTTTGGAAAGAAGATCTTTTTGCTTAAAATAGAGTTTCAGCAAGTCGTCAAGATCGCCATATTTATATTCCTTGTTTTTTATCTTCTCTGCCAGGTCCGGGCGATCATCAAGTAAGGAACTTACTACCTCAGCAAAGTTCTTTCGGTCCAAATTGGTTATATGGTCAGGATCGGGTCCATAATAATAATCGATATCATAACGGTTAGCCATGTAAACACCGGCAGGTCCGTTAAAATTTGTAGTCCGGTACCGGGCGTAAAGTTTTACAGCTTTATCAAAAACAACTTTCAGAATAGGGTACTGCTCTGTTTCCTTTGCGTGAGAAACAACAAAACTGTCAGCTTTCATCACAAAAGAACTGAACTGCGCGGTCTTTACCTTTTGTCGCTGATCGTCGGGTGTTAACTTAAAAAAAACATGATCTCCAACGGTGGTGAACGGGCTTATGGTTGGCGGCGTCCATTTAATTAAGCCTATCGATTTCACATTTTGCAGGTCGTAAATACAACCGGGAATATAATCGCCATATTTTTGGCCGTACGTAGTAAGCGTTATTGTGCAAAGTAAAATGGTGTATATGATATAACGACGCATAAAGTTAGGGTTGTTTAAACTTGATAAGATGAAGATATTATTATTTATCAATAAATAAACATGCCTGCCATACATTCTGTAAATCATTATAGGCTATTACAGTAACACATGCATTTGCTTATCAATTCACTATCTTTGCGGCATAATGCAATTAACAGGAGAAACAACATCAACGTGGGAGAAGGGCTATAACAACTATGGCCCGTGGCTTAAGGAGAAATATAAAGGCCATCGTGTATTTAAGGTAATTGTTGATGGCGGCTTTACCTGCCCCAACCGCGATGGCAGTAAAGGCTATGGTGGTTGCACGTATTGCAACGTAGATTCTTTTACCCCATCGGTTAGCCGCAATGCCCCTACTGTGCGCGAGCAGGTGATACAAGGGATGGAGCGCGCACGCACGGGTAACAAGGCCGATAAATTTATTATATACTTCCAGCCCAACACCAATACCTATGCGCCAACGCATTATTTAAAAATGATGTATGACGAGGCCCTGAGCTATGGCACCGAAGATATTGTTGGCCTGAGCATTGGCACCCGCCCGGATTGTATTGACGCGGAAAAAATAGCCCTGCTGGAAAGCTATACCGACAGGTTTGATGTCGACCTGGAAATGGGTATGGAATCTATTTATGACGAAACCCTGGGCCAGATCAATCGTGGATGCAACCACGAGGAATTAGTGAAAGCCCTAAAACTGGTGGAGAACAGTAAACTTGATGTGTGTGTACATACCATTTTTGGTTTCCCATGGGAAACGCATGAAATGATGCTGAAATACGCCGACGAGATTAACCGTTTCCCTCAGATAAAATTTGTAAAATTCCATCACCTGCATATTGTAGAAGGCTCGGTAATGGGTGTTAAATATAAGCGTGAACCTTTTAAGGTATTCAGCATTGATGAATATGCCGACTTTTTGTGCGAGTTATTACCACGCGTTCGCCCGGATATCGTGATTCAAAGGCTCTTCGGTCTCAGCGATCGTGAACTGCTGATAGCCCCCAACTGGGGATTAAAAAAATCAGAGATCCAATACTATATCGACCAAAGAATCTTGAGCCGGGGAGTGGTGCAGGGAAGTGCATTATAATAAATAGCTGCCGGAGTTTAGCGCAGCGTAACTCGTGGCCAACCTAATTTAAGCTTTCAACTTAAATTAACCTATCATTGATTATACTTGAGTTAAGCATTTGCAAATTAAGCTGAAAGCTTAGTTGTAAATACCACGGATAACAATTACTTATGGTAGTAGTATTTATACATTTTCTCCATTTTTTTATTGACATAAAAAATAGAAGTGTACAGGGTGCCATCAGTATTATAAATTAATTTGTCTGTGTATTGGGTTTTCTGAAATCCAACCGTTTCAAATCCAATGATTTCAACACATTGATTGTACCGGTTGAATTTATAGGTGCACCAATATTCTTCCTCCTGCCTCGGTTTTAATTTGCTGATATTGATGATTTTATCACCATTGGCTGTACTGTCTGTCTGCATGTTAAAGCTGTAGTCGGGAGTATCTTTTTTATAAAAATAATCTATAGTTTCCAGCTTGTTTTCATCATTATACCTTGCCATATTGGCAACGTAAGGAAGCTGATTACCTGTTGTTTTAGTGATACGATATAATCTTCCTATGGCGTCGTATTCTCTTTTCTCTTTGTTAACAAATAAGGTATCTGTGGTGTAGTTTACGTGGTTTTCTAACCTTCCTACCGTATCATAGGTATATTCATGAATAGGGTTAAAGCCTTTGCGATAAAACTTATTCTTCGAGTAAAAATATTCTGCTTTTTTATTTATCAAGCCGAAATCATAATAGGTGTACACATTTTTCTTATCTAAAAAATTCTCCTTGTCAAAATGCACCTGATCTGTTAATTGGCCTTCTTTGTTATAGTTAAAATTTACTGCGCCTATATAGGTTGAGTCGGCGATGCCTTTGCGGTTCAGCCTATACTCGTAACTTTCCCTGCGTACAATTTTGTTTGCTATTATAAATTTATCAGGAAACTGGTCTATCCCCAGAAATTGTTCAATGATTTCCTGCGCCTGCAGGTTATTAAATAAAATAATGAAAAACAGCGAGAGTAAAGTTTGGCGCATAAAGTTTGGTATGCCGCAAAATAATGAAATTTCAAGTAGTTAAACAAAGTCATTTGAAAAACTTATTCCCCGCTTAGTCCGTTTAAGGGCATTGTAACCTTTGGTATTAGTTTTGTTAACTTATGGTTGAAAAAACTGATTGAATTTTCTAATTTTATAATTATTTTGTCACAAAGAGCGCAACAAAATTATATTCCGGCCTTAACTGGCGTACGTGCAATGGCTGCCTACCTGGTGTTCATATCGCACTTTGCTTACGTTTTTGATGAAAAATTTCCTCACTCTGTGCAACGCTTTTTTAATGAGTTCCACATCGGGGTTACTATTTTCTTTGTGCTTTCTGGCTTTTTAATCGCTTTCCGTTATTTCGATAGTTTTAAACTTACTAAAAACTGGTTTAAGCAATACCTAAAAAATAGGGTGGCCCGTATTTACCCCATGTACGCTATTTTAACCATTGGGGCTTTCATCGCCTATTACTTTACCAATAACCAAATAGTTACCGCCGGGCACAACCCTATTGTGATGTTTTTGATGAACATTGTTTTTTTAAGGGGCTTTTTTGATCAGTTTAAATTTACGGGAATTGCACAGGGCTGGTCGCTCACGGTAGAGGAATGCTTTTACTTTTCGGCACCGTTTATTTTCCTGGTGGCCACCAAATACAAAAAGTTTTATATCCAACCCATTGCGGTTACCGGTTTAGGCGCGGTACTGGTATTGATATGCAGTCATGTAAACTGGTATGGCTTTTTCGGCAACTTTACATTTATGATGCTTTACACCTTTTTGGGCAGGTGTTTTGAGTTTTTTGCCGGGATACAGCTGGCGCTCATTGTGCGCAAACAAAAACTGGATGGGAGCAGTAAGAAGAAATTTACCTACCTGGGTTTTTTCATGATCTTCTTCTGCGTTTGGATCATGTCTACCCTACCTATCCCTGCCGGGCAGGAAGCTGGTTTACATAACCCATTTGGCATCATCACCAATAATTACTTGCTGGCTTTATCAATTGCGCTGTTCTTTTACGGCATACTTACCGAAACCACCGTACTTAAAAAAATATTGGCCAACCCGCTTGTGGAGTTGCTGGGCAAAAGCTCCTACATATTTTACCTGGTACACCTGGGTTACATGTATAACTTTTTGCATTATAGTTTTAACTGGCTAAATGATTACACATTTGAGCTTTATGATAAGTGGGGGCTTAACTGGCACTCGCCCTTTGAGTACGATAGTTTAAACCTTCTGTACGCTTTTCTCGTTTTAAATGTAATATCAATCACTTTGTTTAAACTTATTGAGGAGCCGCTCAACCATTATATTCGCAGATCAGATTTCCTGATCAGGAATAAGCGGTATAATCCCGAAAATGAGTCGGCAAAGATCAGTGCATAATCATTATTTATGGCGATCAATTTAAAAAAATACATACTCGTTGCTTTGGCAATAACCGCCTTTCAGCAGGCTTTTGCTCAGCATGATTCTCCGAAGGTTAAAGCCCCGGCAGTAGTTAAAGAAGATGAGGGAACTGTATCAACCGTATTAAACATCAATAATAAAGAAGGCATTTTTAGTTCAACCGCATCATTTACTTTTGATGTTAAAAACACTTATGATACCGAGCAGACGGGCACCATATCATACGTGCTTACCGACGAAAAAGGTGTAAAAGTTAAAGCCCTGAATAAAACGGTAAAAATTGGCAGGAACAGCGATGAGCGCTACAATTTTGAGATACCAACATTAAAAACTGGGTTTTATAAGCTGAATATGATGATCAACGTATCTGATTATGATGATACTACCCGCCGCGCTTTTGGTATCAGGGCCGATGATATTAAGTCGGCTTACCCAAAACCAGCAGATTTTGACAGCTTTTGGAAAACAGCCAAAGCCGAACTGGCCAAAGTAAAACCTCAGTTTAAAGTAACCGAGCAGCCATCGCAAAACACCGATAACCGCCGGGTTTTCCTTATCGAGATGAAATCATTAGACAACCTCACCATCCGCGGATGGATGACCTTGCCTAAAACAAGCAACAAAAGCAAAAAATTTTCGGTACTGTTAGGCTTGCCGGGTTACCAGGTGGTGCTTAAGCCCATTGTTGGTAAAGATGATGACCTGGCTATCATCACCCTCAATACCCGCGGCCAGGGTAACAGCCGCGATGTGATCCATACCGAACGCGATGCCTTTATCTCCTATAACATTGAGGATAAAAACAAATATGTAATGCGTGGCGTAATTATGGATTGCATACGTGCCGTTGATTTTATTTACTCGCGCCCCGAGTTAAGGCATGACCAGATCCTGGCCACAGGCGGTAGTATGGGCGGGTATCTGGCTATAGCGCTTGCTGGGTTAGATAACAGGATAACTATCTGCTCGGCACAAAACCCCATTTTAAGCGACGTACACAACCTGGTGGGCACCACTGAATGGCCTATGAACGATATCAGAAAATATGTTGCCGGAAAGCCCGATGTAATATTCGACCAGGTTTTACACAACATGGAATATTACGATACCAAAAACTTTGCTACAGATGTTAAATGCCCTACACTGCTGGGCTTAGGCCTGCTTGATCCGTATGTACCACCCAGCAATGGCTATGCTGTTTATAACTCTTTAAATACCGATAAAAAAGTGATGGTTTATAAAGACCTGGGGCACGAGGTGAGTCAGAAATATAAAGATTATGAAGGCAGCTGGATGCGCGACACCTTTGGCTTATTTTAACCTACACCTATGAATAAAACTATGACCATTAATAAAACCTTATCCAAATACCTGTTTGCCGCTGTTATACTGCTAACGTTAACGCATAACAACAGTTTTGCCGATGGCTTCCCCGTTAGACCGGGCAGGTTCTCCTTATCACCATCAGCAAGTTACTTTTTTGCCAACAAGCAATGGGATAGCGTAAGCCATAAAAAAGCTTTTGATGATGGAGGTCGTTTCCAATCATTCAGCTATTCACTATACTCAGAATATGGCTTGAGCCGTAAGTTTACGCTCTCGGCTTTGGTGCCTTTCATTATGAACGATTTCCGGACCAACACCAATGGCAGCTTTAAAAGCTCGGGGTTCCAGGATATAGAAATTGGTGTAAAATACTACCTGGCCAATATTAATTACAAATACTATTTCAGCATAAAAGCATCGGGTATTATACCAGCATACACCAATACAAACCTTGGCTATCAGCAAGCCGGTGCCGAACTTAAGCTGGCCTTTGCAGGCAGCGGGCATTTATTTGGCAAGCAAAGTTATTTTGTTTTAGAAAACGGCGTACGTGAATATTTTGGAACCGAATCTGTTTTTCAGGATAGATATAATGCAACCTACGGTTTAACACTGGATAAAAACTTTCATGAGCAAGTATCAGTAAGCGTCGGCGGTTTTTATGCAACCAGCCAAAACAAGCAGTTTGATTTAACAAACCCCAATAACAGTAAAAACTTTGCCTTTAACCAGGTATCGCTAAGTTACGGGCATGCATTCAGTAAAAGCTTATCGCTGTTTTTAACCGGCGGCACTTTTATCACCGGCCGTAATACAGGCGCGGGCAGCAGTGCCTCCGTATCATTAAACTACCGTATTGATACCAGGTAAGCTGGTATTGATTACCTATCACAATAAAATATCATGACCAGCCTAAAACCTTACATCACTGTACTTGGCTTAACCTGCCTTTTAATTATCAACCGGGCCGACGGCAAAACTCCCGTTCATAAAATTGATGACGAAGTTTCAACCACGCTTATTGCAGGCAGTAAAGATGCCATTTTCAGCAGCCGGGCCAGCTATACATTTAATGTAAAAAATGCAACGGATGCCCCGCAAACTGGCACGGTATCATATATTGCTACCACCCCTGCCGGCGTTACTGTGGCCAAAGAAACAAGGCAGGTAAAATTATCAAAGCACAGCAGCGCGGGTTATGATTTTACAATACCAGCCCAAAAACCAGGGTTTTATAAAATAAATTTCATGGTGAACGTATCTGATTATGACGATACTACCCGCCGCGTTTTTGGCATCCGGCCAGATGAGATCCAGTCGGAGCACGGTCGTCCGGTTGATTTTGACAGCTTTTGGCAAAGCACCAAAGCCGAATTAGCAGCGGTTAAGCCCGATTTTAAAATGATCGAAAAGACCGATCAATCGACAGAGAACCGCAGGGTATACCTCATCGAGATGAAATCATTGGATAATATTACTGTTCGCGGCTGGCTTACTATCCCAAAAACAACGGTTAAAAATAAACGGTTCACCACGTTTTTAGCTTTGCCCGGTTACCAGGTTGATTTAAAGCCCATGCTGGGTCAGGATGATGACATTGCCATACTTGCCCTTAACGTACGCGGGCAAGGCAACAGCCGCGACGTGATACACCCTAAAAGACTGGAATTTATCAGCCTTAATGTAGAGGACAAAAACAAATATGTGCTTCGCGGCGCCATTATGGATTGTATCCGTGCGATTGATTTCATCAACTCGCGCCCGGAGCTTGATCCCAAACGCGTTGAAGTATCAGGTGGCAGTATGGGTGGTTTCCTGGCGGCGGCCGTAGCCGGCCTGGATAGTCGCGCCCAACTCATCTCCTCACAAAACCCCATCCTCAGCGATATCCGTAACCTTACCGACCAGGACGATTGGCCGATGTATGACCTGCGGAAGTACGCCGGCGAAAAGGGATATAAATTTGATAAGATCCTGGACAACCTGGATTACTTCGATATCAAGAACTTTGCCCAGAATATACAAACCCCTATCCTTTTAGGCATCGGCCTGCTTGATCACCTGGCGCCACCCAACAACGAGTACGCCTTCTACAACCTCATCAACAAAAAATACCGCGACATCATGGTTTTTAAAGACCTTGGCCACGAAGTACCCATGGTTTATGTTCTTGAAGAAGGACATAGGATGAGGGACAAGTTTGGGTTGTTTTAGGATTTAATAGCTATATTAATACCATCATTATAGTAAGTCTGTTTTAGAATCTGAAGAAGAAACGTTTAAAAAGTTTGTCATCCTGAACGCAGTGAAGGATCTATTCGCAGACTTTACTGGGCGAAGAAGCACTTCATGAGCCAACTGCAGCCCAACACAACCGGACGGACGGACAAAACAATTTTCCGCTCCAACTTGCAGATGCCTGCCTTGATTTATTTTTGACTATATAATTCAAATTCTTCACTAAAGGATTCGCCTACTTTTGTTGCCTGCGAATTATTAAATTCTATCAAGAATCTATATCTGTAATTAAAGATATTTACTGAAGAATTTCGCAATAATAAATCTTTTTTAGTCCATTTCAGTTGGTATTTTACAATGGCTTCGCCATTCGCCTTTAATTCCTCAAAACGCAGTATCTCAGATTTTGGAATGCTGATATTAGGAATGAATGTAACCCATCCATCTTTTTTTTTAATTTGTTGTTCAACTACGAACCATAAGCGTCTTTTTGATCTATTTTTTATTGACAGATTTATCTTATCGGTTTCTAAATACCTTTTTTGGGGAGTCACGATATGAATCTCCATTAAGCTGTCCCCATTACTCACCTGAGCAAAAGAGTTAAAGGAGAAACTTATCGCTATAATTAATGAAAACAGTGTTTTTGTTTTAAAATTTTGTCCTTCCACGTGTCGAACTTTATAGTATTTAACCGTCCCCTGGTGTGATGGTTTATTCCGACAGTGGACTCTTTTAGTTTTTAAATATAGTTAATAATAACTTGCTGTTTTTTATGAACTACGCCGCTACCGCAATGGTCCACCCTTTGTAGAAACTTTTTTTTGCAAACACGTCATTGCGAGGTACGAAGTAATCTCTATACTATACAGAGCGAACAAACAGGTGTTAAACTTTTGAGGCGGACCTGCCTGTGTAGAGATTGCTTCGTACCTCGCAATGACGGGTATAGAAGATGCTTCGCTATTTTGAACCTTTTACCTTTTACCTTTCACCCCTTTACCTTTCACCTTTCACCTTTTACCTTTCACCTTTCACCTTCCCCCTCCTACAACAAATCCTTCAGGTGCTTATAATTAGCTTTAACGGTATCTAACACCTCGTCCATATGTCCGTTGAGCATGAGTTTGGTCATTGATACGGCCATGCCTGCAACTTGTTTAAGTTCTATTTTGGGTGGCATGGCCAGCGCGTTAGGATCTGTGAATATGTTGAGCAATGCAGGACCGTTAAAAGCCAGGGCATCGCTGATAGCCTGCTTTACCTGGCTGGGCTCTGTAACGTTGATGCCTTTAATACCCATGGCCTGGGCAACCAGCGCAAAGTCGGGATTATACATGTCTGTCTGCCAATCGGGCAGGCCGGCCACTTCCATTTCCAGCTTTACCATTCCTAATGAGCGGTTATTAAAAACGATAATCTTGACAGGTAATTTGTATTGAACGATAGTTGCCAGGTCGCCCAGCATCATTGATAAACCTCCATCCCCACAAAGCGCGATAACCTGCTGCCCGGGGCGTGCCAGGGCTGCACCAATAGCCTGCGGCATGGCATTAGCCATGGATCCATGATTAAAAGAACCTATCATTTTGCGCTTACCCGTAGCGTTAATATAGCGGGATCCCCATACGCATGACATACCTGTATCTACCGTAAATATGGCATCATCGGCGGCAAACTTATCCAGTATGCTGGCCACATGCTCGGGGTGGATCTTATCGGTTTCCCCGCTATCGCTAACATAGGTTTGCATTTTATCCTTTACATCAGCGTAAATTTTTAACTGCGCCTTAAGAAAGCTGTCGTCTTCTTTTTGGCTAACCAATGGCAGCAGGGCGGTAAGGGTATCTTTTATGGTTCCGCATAAACCTACATCAACTTTGGCCCTGCGCCCAATGCGCTCTGGTTTGGTATCAACCTGCACAATTTTGCAATCGCCGGGCATAAATGGCGTATATGGAAAATCGGTACCCAAAAGAATCAGCAGGTCCGACTCATGCATACTATGATAGGCCGATGGTAGACCCAGCAAGCCGGTCATACCCACTTCGTTAGGGTTATCATATTGAATATCCATCTTGGCCCTAAAAGAGTAAGCTACCGTTGCCTGCAGCTTTTGCGATAGTGCGACTACTTCGTCATGGGCGTCGGCCGCGCCAATACCACAAAATATGGTGATCTTATAAAACTGGTTAAACATTGAGGCCAGTTGCTGCAAATCTGCATCATTTGGCCTGATAACCGGGATAGGATTAAAGTTTTGAGTGGCAGAATCTATTTCAACGGCATCCATGCTCGTTACATCGCCTGGCAAGCCAATTACCGCGACACCCTTTTGATGTATTGCGCTTTGTATCGCAGCCTGCAGCATCCGCGGCAATTGCCGGGGCGTAGTAGCTACCTGATTATAGTAACTGCAATCTTCAAATAGCTTAATGGTATTGGTTTCCTGGAAATAGCCGGTACCAAACTCAAAGCTGGCTATAGTTGAGGCGATGGCAATAACCGGCGCACCTGAACGATGTGCATCATACAAACCATTAACGAGATGTACATGACCCGGCCCGCTGCTGCCAGCACAACAGGCAAGACCGTTCAACTGTGCCTCGGCACCTGCGGCATAAGCCCCGGCTTCCTCGTGCCTCACGTGGATCCATTGAATACTTTCTTCGCGCCTTACCGCGTCATTTACCTCGTTCAGGCTGTCGCCCGTAACCGCGTATATTCTTTTTATACCGGCATTTACCAGCATCTCTACCAGTTGGTCTGCAACTTTCTTTGCCATGTTGTTTTGGTTATTGTTATAAACCAAACCCGGTATTGCTATAAGAGTTTTTAAAATTGTAAATTGCTTCGTCAAATAATCAAACCCATGGGACGCATAGTAATAGTAGCTTACAAACCCAAACCCGGCAAAGGCGAAGCGCTAAAGGAATTGACCAAAACGCACGTACCCCGCCTAAAGGCAGAAGGGTTGGTAACTGACCGTGAAGCAATAATTATGGAAGCTGCTGATGGCACTATAGTAGAAGTTTTTGAGTGGCTATCTGCCGAAGCTATACAACAAGCTCACCAAAACAAAGTAGTGCACCAGCTGTGGGCAGAATACGCCGAACTATGCGATTATGTAAACCTTAGCAGCCTCGCCGAAGCTGGTAACATGTTTGCAGAGTTTAATAGTGTGGATTAACCTATCTATTAAAATGCATCATGCTTTTATTAACATACGGCCACAACAAAGCTGTTATCTCGTTGTTATTGGGTTTCCGTATTTACAAACAACATCGATATCATCAAACAAATATTACATACCATGAAATTTAAACTTGTACTAATTGGGGTAATTTTTACCTTTTGCGGGTCGGAACTGCGGGCGCTGGTCCAAACAAAAAAAGATACGGCCAACACAGCGGTTTCTGCGCCGCGTAATGAAGTATTACCGGAGTTTCCGGGAGGGCAGGGAAAACTTGCTGAGTTTATCAAATCAAAACTGCACCCGGTAAAAGGATTAGCCGGAAAAAAAGTAGTCGTTTATTTTGTGGTGGAAAAGAGCGGCAAACTAAACCACGTTAAAGTTATAAAAGGACTTACTCCCGAAGCGAACAAAGAAGCGGTACGGGTTATTAAGCTTTCGCCAAAGTGGAAACCAGGTTCGCTAAACGGTGTTATCCGCAGAGCATCCTTCAGCGCACCGGTTGTTTTTATTTAGCAAAGTATGGAAAGCTAAAAAGGCAAACTTGTAGTAAGTCTGCCTTTTTTTCATATGTCCATATATAGCGAAGCCTGCAAAGGCTGGTAGTTTTTATATTAAATTAACCGCTGAAAGAATAATATTTTCTTTGGGTCAACAAAATTTCGGTGTTTCCGATGGGTGCAAAATAACGATGCATTTGCGATTGTAACCTACCCCAAAGTAATCCACTACTTCATAGTATTTGTTTAAATATATAATTTGCGTTTAGTCGAATCCTTAAATTAATTACCTGTAAATGATGGTCAAAATTTGATAGGTTTCGAAGTAAATTTGTAGTAACCTACTTTTTATTAACTCGATGCTTTGCTTTTTCATGTCCCTTGTGTTGATTTGATACATCAAAGGTACGGTCGATATGGAGGCCCATCAATCTCAATAAATCGGTTTTAACAACCAATTTTTCCGAATGGATATTATTACCGTCAGGCAATAGTCATAACGGGGGTTTTGAACTTTAAAACAGGAATATTTTTATTGAAGTTGCTTAAACTCCGAAGGATTATTACCGGCAAAGCGTTTGAAAAAACGACTGAAGTGCGAGCTATTGTCGAAGTTTAATCGCTCGGCAATTTCCTTAATACTCAGGCCCGATGACGATAACAGGTATTGTGCTTCCAGGTACAGGCGGTTGTGGATAACATGCAAGGCATTTTGCCCGGTTTCGCCCTTTACTATCTCGGTTAAATACTTGGCAGATATAAATAAGGCATCCGCGTACTCCTGTACCGTTTTAAGGGTTAAAAACTGATCTTCTACCAATTTTTTAAACTTGTAAACCAATTGATACTGCTTACTTAAATGGCGGGTGGAGTGTAGCAAACAATTTTCGCAGGCGCGGTTCATTTCATACAGCAGATCTGTGAGTAACAGCCTGAGTATCTGCAAATGGAAAGCACCTTTTTCCCGGCTTTCGTCGCTCATTTTTTCGTAAAGCGATTTTAGGGATGCACAACTTTTTTGCGAGAGGCCATATATTGGCGGATACTCGGGGTTTACCTCCAACAGATTATTCAGAATGTTTTCTTTAAGAAGATTATTGAGCAGGAACTCCTTTTTAAACATTACCTGGTACAACAGCAGATCGGCAGAAGCATCTTCAAAAGAAGTGATAAATGCAGGCGACACCAAATGAATAGAATTTGGATAAACCTCAAATACAAAATGCCCGATTGTTTTTTTACAACTGCCCCTAAGGCATAAAATAACTGAGTAGTAATCTGTTTTAATAGGTAAACCGTGTGTTAAACCCGGCTCGTTGCTTACTACAGCAAAGTCATCCTGGTTCCAGCCATCATTAACAATTCCAAAATCAGCGTTATTATTAACCAATTCCAGGTGCCGTTTAAGGGTTAAGGGAATGGTTGAAACAGTGATCTTGTCGCTCATAAATTATGGTTTGCCCAATTATTCCTGCTCTATCCAGTTACCATCTTCTTTAATGATACCAATCAGTTCATCAAGCGCGTTGGCCGCGCTAATGTTTTTCTTCACTGCTTCTTTACCACGGTAAAGGGTGATCTTATCGGTACCAGAGCCTACGTAACCATAATCGGCATCGGCCATTTCGCCGGGACCATTTACAATACAGCCCATAATACCAATCTTCAGGCCTTTTAAGTGACTTGTACGGCTGCGGATCATCTGCGTAGTGATCATCAGATCAAACAAAGTACGCCCACAACTTGGGCAGCTGATATATTCTGTTTTGGAAATGCGCGAACGCGTAGCCTGCAAAATGCCAAATGCGGTAGAAGTAATGATGTTGGATGGAAGTTCGGGCGCATCAATCCAGATGCCATCGCCAAAACCATCAACCAGCAAAGCACCTAAATCGGTAGCTGCGTACAGTTGTAGTTTAGTAGTGAGGTTCGTTGTGTTTTGTCCATGATCCATAGTCGATGGACCATGCTCGCTTTCAAACTTATAGCTTCTTTTCACTATCACCGGTACATCTAGCCCCAGCTCTTCCAGTTTAAAGAAAAATGCACGCTGATCGGCCATGCCATTAAGCGCGTTTGTTTCCAGTACAAATACCAGCGAATGATCAAAAGGCAATGCGCCAAACTCGTCCGAATCAATATCGGCAGGTAATATCCTAACCAGGTTTAATGTGGATGTATGATCTGTTGCCTCAATATATTCCTTTAGCGTGAATAGCGGATGACAGTTGGTTTTATCGGCTAGCTTTTGCCAGGTGTTAAAATTATAAAGCTGCTTTAAGTTACCGGGTAGGTTAAACGATGGCAATTCATCGGCCAGGTAAACAAAATCAACCGACTGCTCGGCCATGTTGTATTTATCCAGCAACGGAGAGTACAGGTATCCGGCATCAGCCAAAATAGATGGATCCTTCAGGTTCTTTTCCGATAGATCGATCACTACCCTGGGTACCATATGGCCACCAATGAAAGCATTAGCCTCGTAGGTATGGCGTTTTTTGTATTCGTAAGGGTTGTGGATTGCGGGTTGCGAGGTGCTCGTCTCGGGTGTGCTTTGCCCATAGTTCATAGCCAATCCCGCAAGCTCTTCTTGACTCTTGATTCTTGACTCCTGATTCTTTCTTTCCGTGTAACGGCGAACTAATTCAATAGCCACCGGTGCTTCGGCTTCGGGTTCTTCGGTTAAAGAAACGCGAACTGTATCGCCCAGGCCATCTTCTAACAAAGTACCTATGCCTACTGCTGATTTGATGCGACCATCCTCTCCATCGCCGGCCTCGGTTACGCCAAGGTGCAGCGGGTAGTTCATACCTTCGGCAACCATGGTTTCAACCAGTAAACGGTATGCCTGCACCATTACCTGCGGATTGCTCGATTTCATGCTGATCACCAGGTTATAGTAGTTCAGCGCCTCGCACATCCGCATAAACTCCATAGCCGATTCAACCATACCTTGCGGGGTATCGCCATAGCGGCTCATGATCCTGTCGCTCAGCGAACCATGGTTGGTACCAATGCGCATTGCGGTGCCATATTCTTTACAGATGTTTACTAATGGCGCAAATTTCTGGTAAATGCGGTCCAGTTCGCCCTGATATTCCAGGTCGGTATAATCTATCTGGTCAAATTTCTTTTTATCGGCGTAGTTGCCGGGGTTTACGCGTACCTTTTCAACAATACGGGCGGCCACTTCGGCTGCGTTTGGCGTAAAGTGAATATCGGCAACCAGGGGTACATTATACCCACGGGCACGAAGCTGCTTTTTAATTTCGGCCAGATTTTTAGCTTCCTTAATGCTGGGCGCGGTAATGCGTACATATTCGCAACCGGCATCAACCATCCGGATAGACTGCTCAACGGTACCCATGGTATCCATAGTATCGGTAGTGGTCATGCTTTGTATGCGGATGGGATTATTACCCCCCATAGGCACATCGCCAATGTTCACCTCGCGGGTAACAAAACGCGAATATTCGGTTAACGAATTACAATAACGGCCTTGCAGTAATTTAACAGCATCAGTATTCATGCAGCGGATAATTAATAAGCTGCAAATTTAATGATTATGTTGGGGATTAAGTTGTTTGGATGTAAATCATCAATTAATAGGCGGTTAATTCTTTTATAGAAACAAGAAGTTCATGTATTTTATTTTGAATACCAACGTTACCAATTTGTCGCCATTCATCAAGATGAATCAAAGCTTTGGGAGTAAAACTACTTCCATAAATTATCAATATCCACCTTAACTCCTTTTCCGACTTTTAAATCTTCTTCTCCCTGAAGAATCATTGCCACAAATTCAGGATCGTACGGCTTCTCTTCTTCAAATGAAATTTTAAATGCTTTCATAAATATTTTTAAAGCATCCAGTTGTTCTTTATTTTGGGGATGTATAATTAACGTTTCCATAATCAAATTTAAGCATCAACCTCCCTCAAAACAACCGTTCCTTAATCACCACTGTACCCGCCATCATATCATGCAGGCATTGCTGCTGCTTGTTAAAAAAGGCTAACAGGTAACCGATAAAAAACGTCATTACCGAAAATATTTTGCAAAGGTTACGGGCTATGGCCTTGCCTGCGCTGATGCGATCTCCATGCATATCTACTACTTTTATTTTAAGCATCTGCTTGCCAAAAGTGGCCTGGCTTGCCGAGCTTTCCATTACAACGTGGTAAATGAATTTGGCGACGGGCACACAGGCCAGCAAGCTAAGGCTAACTACAATACGGTTCTCTTTATCCTGCATAAATACAATCACTACCACAAAAATGATGATCACAAAAACACCGAAAACAATAAACCAATCTAAAAACGAAGCCAGCAACCGCTGATCAAAACTGCCAAAGTATTGCATTAGCAACGGTGGTTTGGCAAAGCCTAAAAGCTCCCTTAGTTCGGCAATTTCCTGGGCTTCTTTGTAATCATCCATTTCGGGAGTTTTCACAAAGTCGCCCGGCTTTATTTTTTTAGCCTTGAGCTCATCCATGCTGAACGGACCTTCGGGTTTGCCATTAATAACTAATATATAGGACTGGGGCATTTGCTTTGGTTTATTGTTGGAATGCTGAACGGGAGAAATGTTACAATATCGGGATTATATAACAAAGTTTGTATGCATGGCGGCTACGACTCACCCCGACCAGGCTTCGCAGGTCGACCCTCTCTTCAACTTCGTTGGAAAGAGGGTCAAAACTTTTTTTGTGCCGAATTTTAAATCCCCTCTATGCGCGAAGCGGAGAGAGGGTGACAAGCGCAGCGATGTCGGGTGAGTCGACTCATCAATTTGAAGGTTTTGGCTCGAGCCTACATAAACCTCTTCCACCACTCAGAATTGTACTCTCCCTTAACCTCGGCAGGTTTGCCAGGCTCAGGTACAAAAAGCTTGATGTTTTTATCTTGGGCTAACTTCTCCAGTCGTTCGGCCGGTTCATACCAGGCATGGGGCGCCAGGTTGAAAGTGCCATAATGTATAGGCATCATCAGTTTGCCTTTTAGAGCGATATGGGCGTTTGAAGCATGATCTGGCCCCATGTGAATATCCGGCCAGAATTTTCCGTAGGCGCCAACTTCAAGCATAGTCAAATCAAACGGACCAAAGGCATCACCAATCTCCGCAAAACTTGGCGACCAGCCAGAATCGGCACCAAAGTAGACATTATGCCTTGGCCCTTTTATTACAAAACTCGCCCATAAGGTTTCATTACGGTTAACTACCCCCCTGCCCGAAAAATGCCTTGCCGGAACCGAGGTTACCACAATATCATTATCTATCATTACGCTATCGCCCCAATCCATCTCAGTTATAAAGTTTTTAACAATCCCCCATTGTTCAAGGTATGTACTTACGCCTACAGAGCAATAGAATGGTATGGTTCTGCCGGCAAAGAATTTTATAGTTTCCTTATCCAGGTGATCATAATGATCATGCGACAGAATAACCGCATCCAAGTGCGGCAGATCATTTAACGCGATGGGCGGTTTAAAAAAGCGCTTAGGCCCGAAGAATTTGGAGAAAGATGCCCTATCACCCCAAACAGGATCCGTAAGGATCCGTTTACCATCAATTTCAATTAATATACTGGAATGGCCTACCCATGTAATGCGCAGGCCGCTTGCAGGCCGTGTATTATAAACGTCCACATCGGTTTTAAAAGGCCCTATTTGATTCTTGGGTGAGTTTTCGGCCTTGTTGCCCATGTACTCCCTCAAAATAGGAATCAGCTTGCCAAAACCGGCTTCATCCGTAGGGATAACGTTGATATATTTTCCAGCCTTTTTGTTTGATCCATCTAAACTCATAAAACAATTATAGTACTAATCTTTATTACGATGTAATTAACGCAATAAAGTTACGTTTGGTTGGACCCATGCTGTTTTTATTTACGCAGGAATGATATTTATTTCGATATAAAGGGATTTATCAGCAATCGTTTCAAACGGATGCCATAATAATAATTACACCTATATTTAATAACCAAGTACCCGCCCCATCGCAAGGATGACCACGCCCCCTTGGTAATGGGTCATGAGACATAAGATGGTACGAGCATACAATTACATGCCCGGCTTTTTTGCAGAACTAATTAGATTTACATCAATAAGTTCTAAAGATTTAACCATGTATTGAACTGCCTCTTTGTATTTCTTAAAATGCGGGGTTTCTATATGTATTTTGTATGCGGCGGTGTCGGCATATATTTCAAGGATGGTGATATGTGAGGGGTTGCTTTTGTCAGCAACAGCGTAATACGTTATCACACCAGGCTCAACACGTACAGCCGTTGCCATTTGTTCTTTTAACGCAGTGTTATATTGTTCCAGCTGCAATGGATCAACTTGAATTTTCGCCAATCTAACCATTTGATTTTTTTGTTGGGCCATAGCTTTTATACTAAAAGAAAGCGTAGCTATACAGATGGTAACAATCCAAATTAGTCCAATTTTACTATTTAACCGCATTTTAATAATGTTTTTAAACGCTTTAATATTATGGAGCGCATTTTCTTTTATAAATATAATCATAAAAATTAAACTGAGGCAAACCACCTTATGTTATAAATTAAACCATCAAAAGCCCAGGTACGAGCAAGGTTTATAAAATCTTTTTTTTGATCGGCCCATAAAATGCCCCGATCTTATAGATTTGCAAAATGCAACACATCGAGGACGAAACTTTTACCAAAACCCCGGCCACACAGCTCACCGGCCGCAACCGCACCTATGAAAACTGTAAATTCATTTCCTGCGATCTCTCCCATGCCAACCTCAATGGTGTAATTTTTATCGATTGCGTGTTTGATGGCTGCAACCTGGCCCTTGCCGATGCAGGCGATACCGGTTTTCAGAACATCCAATTTAAGCACTGCAAACTCGTTGGATTGAACTTTGGCAAGGCCCGCGATTTTTTGTTTGAAGTACATTTTGAAGGCTGCATTCTTGATAATGCCATCTTTTATAAAAAGAAGAACAAAAAGGCCCTTTTTAAAGATTGCTCCATGACCGAGACAGACCTCACCGAAGCCGACCTCACCGAAGCCAAATTCATCAACTGCAACCTTAACCGGGCTTTTTTTAGCCGCACCATATTGAAAGCTGCCGATCTGCGCAGCTCCTACAATTACACTATCGATCCGGACGATAACATGATTAAAAAAGCCATGTTCTCTATCCACGGTTTGCCTGGCCTGCTGGCTAAATACGATATTAAAATTGAGGGATAATATTCTGAAGTATATTTAGTTATATTTATTCTTCAGGATAAACCTTATGCGAAAAATTGTACTGCTTTTTGGAATGTTAATTGGTGTGCTTGCGGCCCACGCTCAAGACGATAAAGCCATTTGTAACCACATTAACGAACTTAATACTGCCGTACTAAACGGATCGATTAAAAGAGCAGATGCTGCTAAACAATTTAAATTACTAATCCGGCAACTTACTCAAAACAGGCATGTGCCTGAGGCTTTGGATAACTGGGCATTTCCGCTCCGGGGTTATAACTATCATGCCATAGGAGGCAATGGAAGCGGCTATTCCGATAAGGGTTATAATTACCTGGATGGAAACAAACATGCGGCACACCCGGCCCATGACATATTTATTAACGATAAAAACCAGGATTGCATAGACGATAAAACCGGCAAAACTGTTGATGTAGTAGCTGTTGATTATGGCATTGTGATAGCTTGCAGCGATACCTGGCAAACCAACAGCAGCTTACGTGGCGGAAAATATATTTGGATATACGATAATTACGGTGACATTACCTATTACGCCCACAACAACAACATTTTTGTAAAGCCCGGCGACGAAGTTAAAGCAGGCCAAAAAATTGCCGAAGTCGGCCGTACCGGCTACAACGCTTATAAAAAACGGTCTCCTACGCATTTGCATTTTTCAGCCTTTAAACTGGTGAATGACTTACCAGTCCCTTTCAATCCCTATCAGCAACTAAAAAAAGCCAAAACATTATGAAAGTTTTTTTAATGCTGATACTGTTTGGGTTGGTAACAGGCCCGGTAAAAACGGATAACGTGGTAACCCGTTTTAAAACGCCTGCAGGTTACCAGCAAAGCCCGGCAGCACCTGGTAGTTTTGGTGCATGGTTACAGGCTTTGCCCCTTAAGCCCTATGGCTCGCAATGTTTAACCTACCAGGGTAAAGTGGCGCGTACAGAAGCCTACACCGCCGGCATTGTGGATATAAGTGTGGGCAAATACGACCTGCAGCAATGTGCCGACGCTGTAATGCGCCTGCGTGGCGAATACCTATATAGCCAAAAGAAATACAAAGATATCTCCTTTAATTTTACCAGTGGTTTCCGCTGCGATTTTGTGCATTATGCAGATGGCTACCGTTATAGTAAAGATCGCTGGATACTAAAAGCAAAAAAGGATTACAGCTATCCTAACTTTTTAAACTATATGACTTTGGTTTTCAGTTATGCAGGTACGCTCTCCCTGCAAAAGGAACTAAAAACTGTTCAAAACCCCAACAACGTTAAAACCGGTGATGTGTTTATAAAAGGAGGTTCGCCGGGGCATTGCTTTATGGTGATGAATGTGGTGGAGAATGCCGCTCATCATAAAAAATTCCTGCTGGCCCAAAGCTATATGCCCGCCCAAAGCATCCAATTGCTGCAATACCAGGAAGATCCCTGGTTTAGCCTTGATGAGCCTGCTTATATCCTGTATGGCGCACTTGTTAGCCCCACTTATTTGAAACAATTTTAGTAAGCCTGCTCATTTATTGCTTTGCATTTTGGGTAGTTTTACCAGGGAGCCGGTTATCCTGATAAAACATTAAAATCCACTTATCCACGGCCGTAGCTAAAACGGCATAAAGATTGCCGTTGTGAATACATTATATTTATTGATATCTATCATGATAGAATTCCTGACCGACGGCCTCCATATTTTTGTTATTGTAATGATTGCGGGCTTCATTATATTTGGCACAATGGCCCTAAACGGAAAGTTTGACCATTGGGATTCCCGCTTTATTCAGAAGTCCCAACACATTTTTAACCGGGTAGGCCGGTATTTTTACAGAAACCGTAAACGGGAAAAGCTCCACAAAAAGGATGATTACGAGGACCGCCGCCATGAGCACCACAGAACGAAGAAAATTGGATGATAAAATTACCAGGTAAATTATAATTATCCAGTTTAAAGGCTACATCTATACTATCCGGGCGAATGCATCAATATTGCTCTCAACATACCCTCTGATGATTTTGGTTTCGTCGTCCATTATTTCATAAAACTCGTTGTCGATACTTTCAAACTCAGGGTACTGTTTATACATATTTGAGAAATCTTCATTAGTATTCAGTTTAAGTAATTCGTCCTTTTTAAGCAAAAAAAAGTGTATGGCTTTATCAACGGTTGCAGCAAGCTTCTCGGCCCCCCAAAGCCGGATGTTATTACTAAATGCTTTATTTAAAATATAACTATGACCATTAAATATCAACTGCAAAAAGCCTCCGTTAACTACCTGCCCATATAAATTGTTAAATAAGATTAGCGTTTGTTGTTTTAGATAAAAAAATCCGGCAATTTCCGAAACATCTCCGGTTTGCATTAAATCATAATACTTGTCAATAAAAAGGAATAAGAAATCCCAGGCATCGTCGCCAGCATTTTCAAGTTCGGCTTTTGTAACAACAGGTAATATTTTTTTAACCATAAATTTTATGCTTACCTTTTTTCTACTCTATCATAAAACCCACCAAAGGAGTTATTTTTAACTGCATCTTCATTAAAAAAGTCGCCCGGAAAACCAAGTTCAATAGCACTGGCGTCACTCAGGCGTTTCATTTGTTCGGCGCTTAGGGTAACATCAACAGCTTTCAGGTTATCCAGCAATTGATTCACTTTGGTAGCACCCACAATCGGGATACATGAAAAATATTGCTGGCGGGTCCAGTTTAGGGCTACATGGCTTTCGGATACTCCCAACTCTCTAGCAATATCCATTCCAACTTTGGTGATGGCTTCACTGCGGGCATCCAGTCTTTTACTTTCTGGCTTTATACGCCCCCTATCGCCTTTTAAGTATTTACCTGTTAATGCTCCACCGGCCAAAGGAGCCCATGGTGTAACCGTCATCCCAAAATGTTTAGCCATCGGGATCAGTTCACGCTCGGCCGTACGGGCCAGCAGACTATACTCCACCTGTAAAGCTATGAACTGGCTCCAGCCCATCAGTTCGGCCATAGTGTTGCCTTTGGCTACCACCCAGGCAGGGGTATCACTTATGGCAGCATAGGTCACCTTGCCTTGCTTTATCAAATCATCCAGGGCACGCAATACTTCATCAATGGGTGTAATGTTATCCCAGATGTGGAGGTACAAAACATCAATAAAATCAGTTTTAAGGCGTTTAAGGCTTTCCTCCACGCTGCGCATCATGTTTTTACGGTTATTGCCGGATGCATTGGGATTAGTTATGTTATCCTTTAGGGTATACTTGGTAGCCAGCACAAAATAATCCCGGTCGTGGTTACTCATATAGTCGCCAATGATCTTCTCGCTGGTACCCAGTTTATACATATTGGCGGTATCCAGGAAATTGCCACCCGCATTGGCGTAGGCATCCATAATATCAAAGCTGGTTGCCGCATCGGCACCCCAGCCGGCTTCGGTACCGAAACCCATTGTACCAAGACATAGTTCAGAAACTTTAAGGCCCGAGCGGCCGAGTAATTTGTAGTTCATAGGTGATGATTTTAATAATAAGCGTAACATATGTCATTGCCGGCGCAGCGTGGCAATGGCATACCTATTTGAAACAATAACAAAAGTGCTTTGTAATATTAAGGAATACAAATGTATTGCCATGAAAATTATAACCCTCCATTCGCCCATTCATATCCATGAATTATTTAACATTTTGCATCACAAGCTTAACCCGCTGTTCAAGGAGTGCAGGCATAGTGATATTTCGTTTACCATAAGCGGAAAAGATGAAGTTCTGGAAATAAGTCAGCCGGATTTATATGAAGGTGTTTTGTTTAGCCTGAGCATACACGGTTCTGAACTGTGGATAACCCGAAATGAGCATTATGTAGATGATGTAAACTCGCTAACCATTGAATCAATCCTGAATAGATTATTTAAGGATGTAGCTGGCAGCCGGGGTACCGACCTGGTGCAGGAGGGCTAAAAAAATGGAATATATTTTTTAGCTTTAGCATAAAAACCACTTATGCGCAATATTTATTACCTGCTGATAATCTTTTTAATAGCATCCGTAACAGTTAGCGCGCAAACTGCCACCAAAGGCAAAATAGTACAGACTATTCCCCCGGGCGAACCGGTAATTATAAACCGCGATACCCTTTTTAAATTTTATGCCGGCCAGGGCTTATTTGAACCGGCAGAAAGAGCTGCCATTGTAACCAAACGCATTGAGGCACTGGTAAACCGGATAGATTTTAACCCCGATTCGCTTACTTTAAAAAATGATTCCACCCTCTCGGTAATCAACTACAACTCGCAAATTGTGCTGGCAGTAAATAATAAGGATGCCACCTATACCGAGTTGAACCGCCCGCAGCTTGCTGCCAGCTATTTAAATATCCTTAAAACAAAGCTGGGCAATTATTTTACAAGCAATAATACACAAACAGTTGTTACCAATATCCTGGAAGCTATTGCAGTTATCGTATTGCTAATAGTGTTGATATGGGCACTTTTTAAGGGTTCGAGATGGGTAAAGCTCAAATTACTTAAGGCCTGGGAAACCCGTATAGATAAGCTGGCGGCACAGGGCGCGCCGGTTGTTTATGCACATCGCCTTTTACCATTAGTTACCGGCTTACTGAGAATAGTGCGGGTTATCATTATCGTTATATTGGTTTACCTGGCGTTGCCGGTGTTGTTTTTTATTTTCCCATCGTCAAAACCTATTGCGGTACAGTTGCTGGGTTATGTGGTAACGCCATTTAAAAGCATTCTGCTGGCTATTGTTCATTATATCCCCAACCTGCTTACCATAACGGTTATTTATATAGTAACCCGTTATATAGTTAAACTGGTAAAATTTATAGCCAATGAAATAGCACAGGGAAACTTTACCATTAATGGTTTTTATGCCGAGTGGGCCCTGCCTACCTATAACATTATCAGGGTGCTGTTATTCGCGTTTATGTTTGTGGTGATCTTCCCTTACCTGCCCGGGTCCGACTCCAAGATTTTCCAGGGGGTTACCGTGTTTTTGGGTATCTTGTTTTCGCTGGGATCTTCATCGGCCATTTCAAATATGGTAGCGGGCATTGTGCTTACCTATATGCGCCCCTACAAAATTGGCGACCGGATAAAAGTAGGTGAAGTTATGGGCGATGTGATAGAGAAAAACTTGTTGGTAACCCGCCTGCGCACCATCAAGAACGAAGATATCACCATACCTAATGCAACTATATTAAGCGGGCATACCGTTAATTACTCAACTGTAGCAAAAACCATGGGGCTGGTATTAAACACTACCATTACTATTGGGTATGATGTGCCCTGGCAAACCGTACATAACCTGCTCATCAGCGCTGCCGAAGCTACAGAAGGTATCATGACCGATAAAAAACCCTTTGTGCTCCAAACCGGGTTGAATGATTTTAATGTGAGTTACCAGCTAAACGCTTACACTGCTTTATCAAACCAAATGGCCGCAATTTATTCCCGTCTGCACCAAAACATACAGGATAAGTTTAACGAAGCCGGCGTGGAGATCATGTCGCCGCATTATACCTCATTGAGAGATGGGAATCATATCCAGATTCCGGATGAGTATGTGGCAGAAGGGTATAGTAAGCCGGGGTTTAAGGTGGAGGGAGAATAGTGATCGTTTCAAAAAAGGACTGTCTTGCTGAGTGATAAAATTTGGCAAAACTCTAAAGGGGAAATGCCAAACGGCGAAAGACTTACGAAGTTTTAAAAACTTCGTAAGTCTGGGATTCTACAGCTTCCATCCCCTCAGGGTCTCTCGCAGAGGACTCTGAGGTACCATGCAGATCAAATTTAAATAGTATTATACCTTGCAAATGACCTCAGGATCCCTTTTCAAGGAGCCCCTGAGGATACAAAAACATTTATCAAAGATACATATGGAGCCAACCACTTCCTACAAAGCAATATTTAACCGCTACCGATCATTAAATCTTTTTATAGTTTTCTGTATAATCTTTTGTTTAGCGGAATGTAAGCCAAATACTGACGAAGAGATTCGGATAGGATATAACATATATTTATTTCGTGGCGAAGGCAACTCGGATGGTGGATATAGTATAATACAAAAAAGGGATGAACATTTTTATACAACGCTGGTTGAACAAAATCCGGTAGAAATATACTATAACCCATTACGAATTCTTGTAATTCAAAAGGATAACCACGATTTTAAAACCTATTATAAAATCAGTATTGGTAAGCTGAAAACAAGTCTGCCTTCAATAATTAGAATAAAAGAAAACCTCTTCAAGAATGAAGTGAGGAGTTGTATTTCCTGTAAAGAAATTAGTTTGACATTAGATACTACAAAAGCGATGTGGATTGTAAAAAAATAAAGTAAATTCAAATAATCGCTTACTGATCCAAAGCTCCTGTTCGATACCTTGCAAATGGACTAAGGAGGGTCCCTTTTCAAGGAGACCAGGAGGATACAAAAATGGCATGCAGGGAAGCCCTTTCGTCCACATTGTTTTATTGCGAGAATAACAAAAACATTATATTAGCATTGAACAGTAAAGCCCAAGAATGCAATTATTGCCAACACCTCTACTATCATCCATCGTTAAACACTATTTAATTATAGATGGCGGAGAGGCTGTAAACTTGAACTACCGATTATTTTCGGACGGTAACCCAGGAATAGTTTTTCACTTTAAAGACCCTTTATACCGGCACAGCGAAAACAACCTTTTACACTTGCAGCCCAGGTGTTTTGTATATGGACAAATAACCAATTACAACAGCATCACATCCCATGGCAAACTGGGGATGCTGGTGGTGGTATTACAACCCTATGCCTTATTTACCCTTTTGCACATTGCCGCCTGCGAACTAAACAATAACATTATCAGCCTGGCCGATATCTTCGGTCGGGAAGCGGAATATCTTGAGGAACAAATTTTGAATGTCCCCCATATCACCAACGCCATTGCTATAATTGAAAAATTTTTGATAGCCCGGTTAACAACCATCAAAAACCCTGATGCTGTTATGCAAATGGCATTAAGTACCATTTACAAAAACAAAGGTATGCTTACCGTTGAAAGCCTATTAAAAAGCATCCCGGTAACGGAAAGGCAATTAGAGCGTAAATTCAGCGAGCATATTGGTACCTCCCCAAAAAGGTTTGCCGATATTATTAAATTTCAACACTTTTTAAAACAGCTACAAAAGCACCCCTCCGGAAAAACCATTACCGAACTTAGCTACGCTTGCGGGTATTACGACCAGGCCCACCTCAATAATTACTTTAAAAAAAATACCGGCGTAACGCCACTACAATACAAGGCGAATAACCACCTGCTGGCCATTAACTTTATGCCTGTAAATTGATAGCATTTTGTCGGTTTTTTACAATGCCGAAGTTGAGAATGCTCCTAATTTTGACGTGATAAAAATTAATTGTCACCTATAAAAAATGGAAAATTTTAAAGTTGCTACGGCACAGTTTGAAAGCAAAAGCGGCGACAAGGCTTATAATCTGGAAATAATTAAACAACTAACTGCCCAGGCCGCTGCGCAGGGGGCAAAAGCAATTGCGTTTCACGAATGTTGCATAACGGGGTACTCGTTTGCCATGAACTTTACAAAACAACAAATGCTGGATTTGGCAGAACCCATTCCGGATGGATCAAGCATTGCTCAACTAACGGAATATGCGAAGCTGTTTGACATTGCCATTTTAGCCGGCCTTTTTGAAAAAGACGATACAGGTACCGTTTTTAAAGCCTATGTATGTGTAGATAAAACCGGGCTTATTGCTAAACACCGCAAACTGCACCCTTTTATTAACCCGCACATCACCGCAGGCAACAGTTACACCGTATTTGACCTTTACGGCTGGAAATGCGGTATACTTATTTGTTACGACAATAACATCATTGAAAATGTACGGGCAACAACACTGCTGGGCGCCCAGGTTATTTTTATGCCACATGTTACCATGTGCACCCCATCAACCAGGCCGGGTGCCGGCTTTGTTGACCCTGAATTATGGAAAGATAAAGAAGCCAACAGCGAATTGCTGCGCAAAGAGTTTGATGGATTAAAGGGCCGGCAATGGCTGATGAAATGGCTGCCTGCGCGTGCTTACGACAATGCCATTTACGTCGTATTCAGTAATCTTATTGGGATGGATGGCGAGCAGTTGAAGAATGGTTGCTCGATGATTGTTGACCCTTACGGCGACATTATGGCCGAATGCCGATCATTAGCCAATGAACTGGTTATTGCCGAGCTTACGCCCGACGCGTTGGTTAAGGCAGGTGGTTATCGCTACATTAACGCCCGCAAGCCCGAATTATATCGGGACATTATTGGGATGCCTCATAACAGCGAGCAAAAGGTTGTTTGGTTATAGATGATTATAGAGTTGGGCGTTGTGTAAGGGAAGGCGATAATTAATAAAACCAAGGCCCCATAATATTCCCTCAAACAAAAAGAGACGCATTTTCATGCGTCTCTTCTTAATATTTTTATAAACCCTTAGCCGTTTATCCAGCTAAACTTATATTCAAGCATTGGATTTTTCATACGGTCGGCTACACGTACCAGGCGGTTGGGTAGGTTCATGATATAATCACGGGCCTTTTCGCCGGCTTCGTTCAGGTCGGGAGTACTTTCAATATGCCAGTCTTCTATCAGTTCTTTTAGTATATCCACATAATCAATGGCTGTATAGATGCCTAAGCGTTGGGCCGCATCGGTAAAGTGACCAAAGGTTTGGCCAATTTTTAAACCAACTTCGCGCAGGAAATGGGCCGGCATCACAATTTTTTTACGCATCATATCCTCAAAGGCAATCATGGCCTCATTGGGGTCAACTTCAAAAATCTTTTCAATAAAGTATTTGTAAGCTTTTGCATGGCGGGCCTCATCACCGGCAATTACACCACACATTTTTGATAACAGGGTATCGCCATCTTTTTTAGCCTGTGAAGCCACACGCCTGTGCGACACGTTTGTTGCAAGCTCCTGGAAAGAGGTATATATAAAGTTACGGTAAGGATCGGTTCCGGTACCAATATCAAAGCCATCGGCAATTAAATACTGGGTTGAAACCTCCATCATACGCATATTTACACGACCAGAAAGGTAAAGGTATTTGTTCAGCAAATCACCGTGGCGGTTTTCTTCGGCTGTCCAGTGGCGGGTCCATTTCATCCAGCCACCAGCTTCGTCTTTTGATACACCATCAACCATGGTAAGCCATGATTCATAAGTTGGTAATGCTTCTTCAGTAATTGTATCGCCAACTAAAACCGCAATGAGGTCGTAGCTAAGTCCCTGGGCGCTTTCCTGTAATTCCTTAATTTCATTAAAAAAAGTATCTCTTGAAGAATCAGGCAAAAAATCTGATGGTTGCCAAATAGTATCTACAGGCTTTAAAAAATCATACATCTTTTCGAGCATGAATTTTTCAATATGGCTCATTACTTCCCTGCGCTTTTCTACAAAAAATTCCATAACAAATTATTAATGTTCAAAGGTAACATTTAAAGCCTAATAATGTTACATCATTTTGATGCTTTATAACCAATAGCATCGTGCATACAGGCAGGTAAATTACCCATTAATGGCTTGCCGGCAAATATAGAAAACGTGCCATTATAATCCCAAAGCATCCCCGGTATGTCCAATTTTTTTAACGCCAGTCTTACTGCTTTAATATACCTGCAACGGCTATCAACATCGGCATATTTATTATAAGCGCCATACTCGCCGCAAATAACCGGCACATCATATTTATTAGCCCAGGCTTTCGCTATCCATAGTTTATCGTTTACCGATTGCTCGTTGCCATCGCGTTTATACAGCTCATAATTAATTTCGCCGCTTGTACCCTTCGCTTTAGGGTTGAGGACTGGAAAATTTTCCGCATTATAAGGAAATGATACCCCGGTTGTTGCCACTTGGTTCCCTACCCACTCAGCACCCTGGTGGGTAAAAAAGAAAGGTTCATAAAAGTGGAAGGTATAGATGATATTCTCATCTGCAAACCTTACAAACCGGCTCAGTTCATATATACTATTGTAGTTTGATGCACCTATAATAAAAGTGTGTGTTTTATCAATCTTACGTATGGCGGTTACTATGTTATAAATCGCATCTTTCCACACATTGGGATCCATGTGGGGTGGCTCATTATACAGCTCAAAAAAAACGTCGTTTGCACTGGTATATTGATACTTTTTAGCCAGTTTTACCCATAAATCAATAATTTTAGGAGTTTCTGCACGGTAGTTGGCGTCTGTTAATTTTCCGTCATGATAATCCAATATCAATTTAAATCCGTATCTATGACATTGCTTAACTACTTTATCAATGTATCCCAGTATTTCCTCAGCAGGTACCCTTGCTGATTCAAAGAATGTAAAAGCTATGGGTAGCCTTATACTTCTAAAACCAAGCTTTTTTAACAGCAAAAAATCAGCGTCTTTTATAGCCCCCTGTTCAAGTGGTTTTTTGCTCCAGGTTTGCTCCAGCCACGAAAAACTAATCCCATTATTTAAGGAGTATGACCTTTTAAAAGCCAGTGCACGTAGCCCGTCCTTTTTTGGACTACTTTTTGCAACAACGCAATTTGTTGTTATGGACAATAATATTAACAAAAAGTTTATGAATTGCGTAAAACATATAAATTTGTTTTTCATCACATTGCCCTTAAACCCATTAACCCGCATAGGCCTTAATTTTAATTTATAATTTCAAGATAGCGAATAATGTTTGTTCAGATCACCAAAGAAGAATTAATAAAAGAGACCTCAAAAAAAGCATGGTACCAGACCAACAACATCGTTTGGACGATTATATTTCTTTACCCCCTCTTTAGTATAGTTGATTTTATATACACACAGGATATCTGGATACAATTTTTCATTGTACGTATTATTACCTGTTTAATAATATATGGCCTGCATAGTTATATCCAGTATAAAAAGTACGATTACCGGATATTACTTCACGTTGCCATGCTGTTGTTATCTGTTACATCGGCAGTGCTTTGTAACATAGTAACGGTACAAAGTTTAAATATCTATTACTCCCTTTTTGCCACGCTGATATTATTCTTTAACCTGCAGGTATTTTGGGAACCTGTTAACTCCATCATTCAGTTTTTATTAGCCATATTATTGCTTGCCATATTTTTCAACTTGCAGCATGAGTTTAACCTGGATATTGTGATTAACAATGGCGGTCAGTTATTTTTCATCATTTCAGTGATATCATGCCTTATACCAAACACCCGTTTCAAGGTGATGCAGCGGGAGGTTAGATCGCAAATATTGATTGAAAAATCAAATGAACAATTAAAGCAACAAAACGCCTCTATCAATGAGAAAAACAACCTTATTGATATGCAGTATGAGCAGTTGCGCAAGCTTGATGGGCAAAAGAACAGCTTCATCAACATTGCAGGCCATGATCTTAAAAACCTCATTGGCTCCATTGTGATGAGTAATAACATGATCAAGGAGGAAGACTACCGGTTAAGTAATGATCAGAAAGAGTTTGTAGGTTTTATAGCCGATTCTGCCGAAAAAATGCAGTATATGCTTAATAAGCTCATGGATGTTAAGGAGATCGAATCGCCGGAGATGAAATTTAACCTGGAGTTTTTTGATATCAATATAGAGGTAATGCATGTTTTTAAAGGGCTGATTGAAACCGCCCAGATGAAAAACATCCACCTTGTTGATAATATTTTAAAGCTGCCGCTTAACGTAAAATTAGATAAGGTATTTGCAGGGCAGGTGTTCCAAAACCTTTTATCAAACGCCATAAAATTTTCACAAACCAATAATACTATAAAGGTTGTAACCAGCCTTCAGCGCCAGCGTTTTGTTTTCGAAATAATTGACGAAGGCATAACCATAGGGCAGGATGAGTTGGATATGATGTTCAACAAATTAAAAACCCTTAATGATACATCGGGCATTACCGAAAGCCGCTTAGGGCTTGGCCTTTCAATAGCCAAGCTTATGACCCAGGAAATGGGTGGCGAACTATCATACCGTAGTGATGAAAACGGTAATTATTTCAGAGTAGAATTTTACGTTATAAATTAATTATTTACAACCAGATGAATAAATTTTTAGCCCTTTTTGCCTTTTTATTTCTATTTAGCACGGCATCAAAAGCACAAAATATTGTAACCTTTAAAACGCTGGGCCATGAGGACGATATGATATATGGCATGAGTGGCGCCAATTCATTTTATTTTAAGATCACCCCGCTTACCGAAATGAATGGCAGTAAAGTGGTTTTATTTTTTGAGCCTTCGCAGGCTTTATTAAAAGACCGCTCCTACATCAATGTTGTTGTAAACAACAAACCGGCCTACAGCGGCAGGATGACAAAAGATTCTATCCAAAAAATAACGCTTAACCTAACCAGGGCCGATTTATCCAACGATAAATTCCTGAAAATACAGATCAAAACGCTGCTTACCATAACAGACGATGTTTGCCGTGATCTGGACAACCCGGCTATGTGGTTAAAAATCAAAAATTACTCATACCTGTCACTTATCCGCAGCAGCAAAAACTTTTTTGATAACGTAAACATCAGCAACTGTTTCGACTCAAAAAAGGCTATTGTTTACCCCGAAAACCCTACCCTGCATGATTTAAAAGCAGTAGCATGGGCTTATGCAAGGCTTAAAAAGACCCAAACAAGAGACATTATGGTGTATGATGAAACTCACCTGCCCGATAGTGTCAGAAACTATATTAAGGTGGGTAATTTTGCATCATTAAAACCAGAAATGCGCGACCTGGTTAAAATTACCCCGCAAAACAACCAGGGTTTGTTTTACCTGCACAAATCAATAAGCCTGGTTACCGATACCAATATCCGCATGGTTGAAACCAATGGCATGCTCATGCCGGTTAAAACCGCAACGCAGGAAAACGTTGTTAAAGAAATATTATTTGTAACCGGCGGCGACGATACCGGATATGAGAAAGCAATTACCGCTTTGGGTAATATGAATATTTTAAATTCAACTTATGGCGATTACCTGTTAATTCAAAACGCCCAAAACACCTTCGCCAAAACTATTGATGAGAACCGTTCAAAGCTTTCATTAAAACAGGTAGGTGGTGTGAGTGATTTTTTATCCGGAATTGGTTCATTAAAAAGTGCATATACCTTTAAAAACAGCGACTTTAGCTTTACCCCAAAAGAAGTTGAAATAAGGTTTGTTGCTAATTACAGCGCGTTAAACGCTACCGACCGCGGTTACTTTAACATCTATCTTAACGGTTTACTTATCAGCAGCGAAAAACTGGATGCAACCGGTAAATTAAATACCGCCATTACCATTAACCGTTACCAGCACCATAAATATAATACACTGGAGGCCGAGTTTAGATTTTACCCGGTAAGCGGACATTGTAAGGATAGCTTTACCAACTTTTTTGCCGAAGTTGACGTAGATAAATCGTACCTGGAATCAAAAAACCCTTTCGTTACCAGCGATTTGAGCTTTTATCAGTACCCGGAAGCATTTAATACCGGTACCACCCGCATAGTTGTTAGCAGGAATTATGCAAAATATGCTGCCGGTGCCCTGGGCGAAATCATTTATGAATTAAATAACAACATTAACGCCAATAACTTCCCGGAGTTTACTTACTCAGATTCTATCCCATCACCTGATCTTAAAAAATATAATATCATTGCGCTGTTGTCAAAAGAAGATAAGCTGATGAAGGAATTCTCCGATGCGCCAATCAGATTTGATAAAAACTTCATCTTGTATTATACGGATAACAATTCGCCAGTGTACTCGCTATCAGATACGGTATCGAAAGGCCTCGCTCAGATATTTTACGGGCGCAGCAATAACGCTACCCTGGTGCTCACCGCAACAGGTACCCATATTGCCGAAGCCTTCCTGTCTGCATCAAAATCAATTACCGAACAGCTTTCAACACTATCAAGTAACGTATGTATATCTGATGTTAACTCCAACAAATACCTGTTTAACATCAATAAATCAAGCGATAACCTGCAGTATATTGATACCAAAAGTGGCCTTACCCGTTTCTGGGACAGCTACAATCTGTACATTCTGCTGGGCATACTGATATTAATATTGTTATCATTCCTGTACGTTAGGTCGAAAGTTCAAAAATCACAGGATCTGTTTAACGATTAACTTTTTAAAGTTTAAAGTCTTAAGTCGATAGTTAACCGCGGGCGGGTTAATTATATAAGAAGCTGTCTAAAAATAAAAAAATAGACCGTCATTGCGAGGAGATGTGCTTCATCAGGAGTATAAAAACATTAATAAATCAAATTTAGATAGCTTCTAAGTTGTTTTAACATTTTTATTTATATATAATGAGTATTTCAATTCCTGAACTTTTGGTTAATGACGGGTTTATAACGCCAGGCGATCAGGAAAAAATTAAAAAATTTTCAGAAAAATCGGGGATGTCATATGTGAAGATCGCCCTTAACTTTGGTTATATCTCCCGCAAAAACTACGACCGCTCATTAAGTAATGCCGGCTATCATTTTGCACCAATAAGGGAAGAGGCTTTTGATCCCGAAGTGCTGAAAAAAGTTGAGCTCAAATTTGCCAATGATCATGTGGCACTTCCCCTGCGTGTTGAAAACAACCGGGTGATAACCCTCATGACCGATCCTACAAACCAGCTGTTCCTGGATTTTATCCGGTTCACCTTTGATATGGAGCCCGAAGTAATTGTAGCCTATGACCTGGATATTACCTGGTTAAGCCATAAGTTATTAGGCCAAAAATATGTTAAGGCATCGGTGTATGAACTTTTACGCCGCGACCCGAAAAGTTCGGCATCCATCACCTTTACAACACCGCAACTTGTTTTTATTTTTAGCCTGCTGGCCATCATAGCCATAGGGATGGTATTAAGCTTTAAAAATACATCCATCATTATAAATGTTATCATCAGCATGTTTTTCCTGGTGGCTATTATATTTAAGCTGTTCTTGGCATTGGTGGGTTCGCGTTTCGAGCTGCACCAGGCGGTTACCAAAGAGGAAGTGCATCATATTGTTGACGCCGAACTACCCCCTTACACCGTACTGTTACCAGTTTATAAAGAGGATAAACTGATCAAGAAATTAATCTGGAACCTGCAAAGTTTAGATTATCCGCGCGAGCAGCTTGATGTTAAACTATTGATTGAGGAGGATGATGATAAAACATTACAAGCTGTTCAAAACCTCGATTTCCCGGCTGTTTTTGAAGTGATTGTGGTGCCTTTTCATATGCCCAAAACCAAACCCAAGGCATGTAATTATGGTCTGCATTTTTCAAGGGGCAAGTATTTAACCATTTATGATGCCGAGGATATTCCCGATACAGATCAGCTTAAAAAAGTAATAGCCCTGTTTGCCAAATTACCTGAGCATTACATCTGTATCCAAAGCGCGCTCAACTACTTTAACCGCAACGAGAATTTTCTTACCCGTATGTTTACTTTAGAGTACTCCTATTGGTTTGATTATATGTTACCCGGATTGGATACCCTTGATATTCCCATCCCTTTGGGTGGCACCAGTAACCATTTTAAAATGGATGCCTTGATTGAGCTGGGCGCCTGGGACCCCTTTAACGTAACCGAAGATGCCGACCTGGGCGTACGTGCATACGCGAAAGGGTATAAAGTTGCCATCATCAACTCCACTACTTACGAAGAAGCCAACAACGACCCTATCAACTGGATTCGTCAGCGGTCGCGGTGGATCAAGGGCTATATGCAAACCTATTTGGTGCACATGCGCAACCCGGTTGGGCTTGTTAAAAAAATTGGCTGGAAAGGTTTTATGGGCTTCAACTTTTTTATTGGCGCCACATCGGCTACATTTTTGGTTTACCCGCTGTTGCTGGCCATTTTTATTTGTTACCTGGTATTTGATTTTTCAACCATCCGCAGCCTGTTTCCTGATTGGGTTTTGTTTATGGCCATATTTAACCTCATGGTTGGCAACATACTCATGATATACGTAAACATGATGGCTGTATTTAAACGCAGGTATTTTGAGTTGATATTGTTTGCCATTGCCAATCCCGTTTACTGGTTAATGCACTCGGCAGCGGCCTATATGGGTTTATACCAGTTAATAACCAATCCGTTTTACTGGGAAAAAACAAACCATGGTTTAAGTAAAGTTAATAACCCCACAAACGTTGTTAAATGATCATATCAAAAAGTCAATTTCTGTTTATAGTAACTGTAATGCTTGCCGCATACTATATGGTGGTGGGTGTTTATATGAACCATTGGGGTTACTATAACCAGGAAAATATTTTTTACATCGAGAAAACCAAGATCATTTTTGAAGGACTTGGTAACCGCATTAAAGTAATGGGCCTTACAGCACCGCTGCTGCCTTTTTATTGCGCCATCATTTTTAGCTTCATCAGTACTTTCCTGGCGCCGGTAATTGCATCGGCATTGGGTACGGCAGCGTTGTTTTACATCATTACATCAGCCATGAACACCCGCATAAAAAACGATGATTTTTATGTGTGCATGGTGGCCATATTGTTCTTTTTTCATCCCGGGATGCTTTACGTAGCCACATCCGGCAAGGCCATTTACCTGGTGCTAATCTTCTTTTTCCTGTTCTTTTTTAACCTGCTCAAGTTTTACCGGTCAAACACCACGTTTCACGTTTCGCTGGCCAGCATGTCATTAGTTACCCTTATTTTTTGCGATTATAAGTTTATATGGATTTGCCTGTTTTTTATACCGCTGGTATTAGCCATTACCCTGCAAAGCTTAAACCTGGGCGAAAAGGAATCCATCTTCAGGCTGTTCCTGAGTTTCAACAGCCCATCGTTACGGCGTAAGCTTGTAGGCAAAACATTTGCTATTTACATCATCCTTTTTATACTGCCCATAGCTTCGGTTATATCCTACAAACTGCTTAATTTAACCCATGCAAGTGACCTGGATTATTTTATCGAAAGCCCTTACGCCACCTGGAATGTACTGGTAGATAAGCTTAATTACGATATGAGCACCGCGGCCACCAACTACCAGCTGCCAGATCTTTCTATATTAGTTTCTGTAAGGGTTATATATTTTTGCCCGCTTATTTTGGTAGCCATTTACCTTTTCAGAGAAAGCACCTACCAGGCATTAACTATTTTAACGCCATTCGCTTTTGTTGAGTTTTTGCATATTAAGTATGATAAGCTTTTCCTTACCTATGAGTATTACCTCATCTTTTTGATTCTTGCTTTATTGTGCCTCATATTTAAAGCCAAAACCGTCAAAAATCAAAAACTGTTTAAGCCCATCGTGTTCATCGTTGTTTTAATGCAATTGTATACCGGGTATATTTTTCTGTCCAAATCATTTATCCATGATGAGAAGAGCTTCATCACCACGCTTATAAACCGCAAACCAAATACCGATCAAAGTGAAATAATGGAGGTGTCCGCCTACATTAACAGTCTGCCCAAAAATTCGCATGTATTGATGGACGATGCCATAGCGTACCCCATTGCCGCATTTACCGACGACATTAAAAGGCTAACGCTGCCTTACCAAAACGTTTTTTTAAGCGCCATAGAAACCCCTTACCATTACGACGACTATATACTTGTTGCCACTCCTAAAAACCCGTTCACGGGCTACACGCAGCTTAATAACAAGTATATCCCCCTAATCCGGGTGGTTAACAGCGGCATCAACTACAAACGGGTTTTCGAAACCGACAGCTGGATCCTGTACAAGATCATCGCTATTCAATAAGCTAACTATTAACTGTACTATAACTGAATGAAAGACCTGCCCCGCAACGGCAGGTTTTTTATTGGTATTGATTTATCGCTGATACATTACGGGTACCTGCCGGATGAACCAAAAAAATGAGGATAATACATAGGTTTTATAACCCAACAACAAGCATGTCATTAAGTATGTCATTGCGAGCGCAGCGCGGCAATCGCGAACTTTGCATTTACGCCCTGTATAGTATGCGATTGCTTCGTGCCTCGCAATGACATGAATCCTAAAAATCTTTCGAGCACTCACCGAGACAACTCCAACAAAAGCCAATAAGCACCACTCATTTTTGTATGAGTTAACGAAGTAAGAGTTACAAAAACACCAAAGCTGACGTTATACACAACCCAGTTTTCGGATGAATTTGAATTAAATGAACTTAATCAGTAGGACAACATCATTGCAAAGTATTTTCAGTTAACATTAGTTAACACTCTTTAGTTATCCTTTAACAAAGATGAGGTCGATTACTAAATAGTTTTACACCATGAAACTATTACAAATCGGCAGCCTAATTAAAAATACATTTTTCTGTTCCCAGGGCTACACTAATCTGTATCAAAGCCAACTCTTGTATTAAATAAAAATTCAACAATAAATATGAATTCGCAAATCTCAAAATTTACTCCATTCCAAATGAAAACTTATTGGTTTATCGCTGCTTTAAGCATCTGCACTATCGCTGCTAAAGCTCAAACCCGTGCCGGCAACGTTGCAGCTCAAAAAACTTCCTCAGCCAGGCCATCTGTAAATCAGCAGGAAATACCTGCTACTACTTATATGATGCCGGACGGCAACTTTATCACCAAAGACAAGATTGACAGTGTAAGGAACGCCTGGAATGGCGCATTATTCATTGGGCACCAGGAAAGCGATAGGGCGCAAGGCATATTGCACCTGGTGAGGTTAACGGATGATAATATGAAGGAAATAAATGAAAAAAACGCCAAAGATGAACTGGTTGTAAAAGCGATGGTGAATAAACCCGCTGCAGATTTTAACTTAACGGACCTGCACGGGCGGCAATGGTCATTAAAGTTGTTGAGAGGAAAAGTGGTTGTGCTCAATTTCTGGTACACTGCCTGCCCGCCCTGTTTAGAGGAAATGCCGCAACTCAACGAAATTACTAAAATGTACACCCCTGATAAAGTGGTTTTCCTGGCGCTAACTTTTGATGACGTTAAAAAGGTGCAGGCATTCCTCAAAATACATGAATTTAGCTACACTATACTTCCTGGCTCCAAAGCCATTGATCAGCAATATAAAGTGAGCGGGTGGCCAACCAGCTTGGTGATCAATAAGAAAGGTGTGATCACTTTCGCTACCAATATCAGTCCCGATATTAAACGCGACCTGTCATCGGCCATCAATGCAAATTTATAGCCATTACCAAATAACTTATCTTTGAGCAGCGTTATATAATGCCACCGGATGAAAAAGAGACTTACCTTTTTATTTCTTATCGCCGCGCTTACAGCCGGTGGCATTATCCTGTTTCAATGTTATTGGGTATATAACACGTACAAAACCGGGGAGCTAAATCTCAACAAACAACTGTCAGATGCACTTCAAAAAAGCATCGATAACTACCATGTGCAACGCAGCGAGCTTCCGCTTTCGTTAAAATCGCCGTCGCCTTTTTTATCGGTATTAGAAGTAGTGGAGAAGGATACATCTCTGCACTTAAAGGTATTTTATGAAGATGTTAAACACCCGCCATACACTGCAAAAATAGAACAGGTTGCAGTAAATCCGGCTAATTTATACCACCTAAAAGTAATGCTGGCCGAAACCCAATTCATGTCGGCTACTTTAATGAACACCGTGAGGCTGGATACTTTGAAGGCCATATTTAAGGACGAATTAAAAAGGAACAACATCGATTTGCCTTTTAATCTTTTGTTGTTAAAAAACCGACAGCATCTTCCACCTGGTAAAATAACTGCTTATATTAACTATGCTAAAAACAGTCCTATCATAGAAGCCGTTTTTAGTAACACAGGCCAGGTTCTTCTCGCTCAGAATATTGTCCCCGCCATTATATCCCTTCTTTTGATCATCCTTTCTGCGGGTAGTCTTTGCTATATGTGGATCATCATACGGCGGCAAATGCAGCTGGATCATATCAAAAATAATTTTATAAGCAATATCACGCACGAACTCCGCACCCCCATCTCCATCTTAAAATCAACGCACGAAGCACTATACAGGTATGGAGGTATCGCAGAACCGGAAAAGGCAGAACGCTACTTAAAAATCAATACGGAGATCTTAGAGAAGCTGGATCATAATGTAGACCGGATCCTGGATATAACCAGGTATGAAAATGGCGATAAACTGGCCAAACCAAGTTTGACTGATATTAATGAGTTAATTAATTCGGTTATCGAAAGGTTTACCCTGGATGCCAGTTATTCTATCGAATTTCTAAATCCTTCGGGCTTACAGAAGGTTTTTACAGATGGCTATATCATAGATACCATCATTACTAATTTAGTGGATAACGCCATTAAATATGGCGGTGAAGATGTAAAAGTTACCATAACAATTAACCCTTTTGAAAAAGGCTGGCAATTAATCGTCAGCGATAACGGCCCGGGTGTTGACCATCAGTATCTGCCGTTTATCTTTGATAAGTTTTATAGGGTGCCTTCAGGCAATTTACACGAAGTTAAAGGCTACGGACTTGGATTAAGCTATGTTAAGCAATTAGTAACGAGTTTAAATGGTGTTATTTCAGTTAAAAGCAAGTTAAATTCGGGCACTACGCTTACCATTCAATTTCCTCAAATATGAATAAGATAAAAGTGCTGTTGGTAGAAGATGAGGCAGTTTTAGCATCTATAGTTAAAGAAACTTTAGATGCCAGGGGTTTTGAACTCACCATTGCCGCAAATGGTGTAGAAGGCTGGAGCTTTTTTAATAACAACAAGCCCGATATATGCGTAATTGATGTGATGATGCCGCGTAAGGACGGGTTCTCACTGGTCGAAGATATCCGCAAAGTGAATAAGCTGATTCCTATTATTTTCCTGACTGCCAAAACACAAACTGCGGATGTGATCAAAGGATTTGAAACAGGCGCAGATGATTACATGAAAAAACCCTTCAGCATGGAGGAATTAATATTAAGACTGAAAAGCCTGAATCGCAGGACGAGTTTACAGGAACCAGCTAATAGTTCTTATTCGTCTGTCACGGCAATTAATAAGGTAGGCAATTTTTACTTCGACCATCACCGGCTGGAACTGATGGATAACGGGAAAGCGGTAAGCCTCTCGCAACGGGAAGCCGACCTCCTTCAATTGCTCATCGACCATAAAAACCAGTTATTGGATCGCAAAACAGCATTGCTCAAAATATGGGGGGATGATACTCCATTTAACGCCCGTAGCATGGACGTTTATATCACCAGGCTCCGCAAGTATCTGTTGAGTGATACAACCGTACAGATCCTGAATGTCCGCGGTTTTGGTTACAAATTGATTGATTAGAAATTTATATATCGTGTTGCTGTTTACTTACTTCGAAGACTGGGTATAGCATGATCAATAATCACTATCATCCCCTACAGGGTACATATTTTCCCGGGCTGAGGCCTCGGCGTCATCATCAATTTGATTTGAGTAAATAATATAATCCTCTTCATCTTCGTATACCTTGTATTGTGGGTATTGTATCAAATTATCGTCGATAAAGTTTCTTGCTTCATGATCAGTATCAAATTCTTTGGTGATCTGTTCCCCGGTTTCTATATTTTTCCCTGTGTAAATAAACATGTGCTAAGTTTTAATTTTAAATCTACCGGCTTTTAACTTATTGAATAACGTTAGTAGTTAAATATAGCATGGTTTTTTTAATAAATTAGAAACCAATTACTTTTCTGTAACTACTGTGAATAATAAACACGTACGGTACACTATTGTTTTCCCGGGTGTTCGGGTCAGGAGCATGCGGGTGTTCGGGGGTGTTCGGGCTGGGCTTTAGTAAAAGGTTAAGTTATTGGTTTATAGCAGGCTTTGTTTTTAGGTAGGAATATGGCGAACAGTTAAAGTATTGGATTTCAACTTGTTGATTTTCAGAAAGTACAGGTTAACTTGGGTACTTTGCGAAAAGCGAACACCTGTCCTGGATGGGGTGGATTTATTGTAAACGCAAAAACCCCTCATCAGATAGATGAAGGGTTTCACGATTCAGCCTTTTGGGGCTTTTAAGATTGGGCACCGACCTACTCTCCCACGTTTTACCGCAGTACCATCGGCTCTGGCGGGCTTGACTTCTCTGTTCGGAATGGGAAGAGGTAGACACCGCCGATATAGGCACCTGAATTTCTTTTGAGCGAAAAGCATAAAGCTTTTTTGCCAATTCATTATTTGTTTGCTGCTCCGCTTTCGGCTTTACGCCTTTAGCTTTCAGCTAAACAATGACATATTATTGAAAGAAGTTCTTGATCAAAGAAAACAACAGTATTAGTGTGTTGAGTGAGTGGTTGATTGGGTTGATTAAGTGAATGGTTTTACAACCACTCTCCATTCAACTTATTTCACCACTCACCATTATTACCTGCTATGAGAAAGCTTCGGGCAATTAGTATCACTCGGCTATGATGTCACCACCTTTATACCTA
>NZ_JBFUCX010000020.1:0-127392 GCF_056405015.1 Mucilaginibacter sp. P2_A4
GGGTTGTTTCCCAGTGGCGGGTTGTTTCCCAGTGGCATCTTTCCAAAAATAATTCTATATGCTGTCCTGCCCATGCCGGTGGAATATCAACCTCTTTTTGATACCAGGCAGGCCCCACATAATATTTATTGGGCTGTAGCCAAAAAGATATCTTCACGTTACCTGGTTGCCGGTATTTGGCATAGCTGGAATCTTTAAACCATTGCATACTCCACATACCACCGGTCCATGGCGTATTCAGGGTTACATCGTTACCCTTGCCGTTGGTAGCCATAGAACCCGGCAAATGAATAGTTTCAGGTAATTTGTTTACAAACCATTTTTCTTTAACTCCCTGGTCCAGGGAATCTATCGCGAATGACCAGGTCCCCGAAAGATCGATTTTCTTATTTTGAACAACCTGTCCGACGCAGATAAAACTACAGCAAACAAATATGCCTGAAAGAATAACATAAATGACTTTTTTCATATTGAATAATAGGAGGTGAAGTGAAAATAATTGGTCAACAAATTTGTTAGTTAATCAGCTATTAAAAAATGAAAAATTCAACGAAAAAATTGGACTATCTTACGTAGCAGGCTACAATCTTAAGATTCGGAGGGATAAATTCCAATAATCTGTTCCAAAGGTATTTACGGGTAAGTTCTCTTTGCTAAACAAATTTCGAATGGCTGCTTTACTAAAGCCAAATCTTACAGCAACCGGATTTTTAATATTTTTGTCATCAACAATCACGAAGTTTCCCTGTATTTTCGTTTTAGCATGCAGGAAATTCTTGTCAGCACCTGTTATAAATAACTCTATGGGATCGCCATTTTACTCATTAGCCACCTCCTGAATTCAAAGAAATCTAATACTGACGTTCGCCATTTGATTGTAGGACTTGTTACCAGCAAAGCAGTTATGGGACGAAAAGGTGCGATCGACGCCATGGTCAAAGGCACAAAGGCCGACCAGATTATTGCCGCACTGGAAAAGATTCCCTTACGTACCCGTAACAAGGTAACAGAGGTTACGATGGATATGGCAGCTAATATGATTAAGGCTATCCGGAGGTGCTTTAGCAATGCCGAAAGGGTCATAGACCGGTTTCATGTACAAAAGCTGGCTTATCATGCGATACAGGAAGCCCGGATCAAATACCGCTGGGAAGCTTTGGATGAGGAAAACAAACTCATTGAAGAAGCCAAAAAGAATAAGCAAGCGTATCAGCCGGACATATTTTCCAACGGAGATACCTTAAAACAACTATTAGCAAGAAGCCGATACCTGCTTTTTAAACACAGGTCCAAATGGACAGGGTTACAAAAGGAAAGAGCGGACATCCTCTTCCCACGATATCCTGAGCTCTATAAAGCCTATGAACTGGCCATGCGCCTGGGGAATATATTTGCCATCTGCCGGAGTAAACAGCAGGCATTTAAACGTCTTGCGATCTGGAATAACGATGTGGAGGCTGCGGGTATTGAATCATTTAAGTCCGTTTCAAGGTCCATCGAAAATCATTTCCTCTCTATCCTGAACTTCTTCATCAACCGAAGCACCAATGCTGCTGCCGGACCCTTCAACGCAAAGTTTAAAGCGTTCCGGGCTACTTCCAGAGGTGTTAGAAATACTACTTTCTTTTTATTCCGGTTAGCTAAAATCTATGCTTAGAAAGCTATCCCCCAATATTTCCACTTGATCCGTATCGGAGCTAGTGGAAATATTGGGGGATATAACTTAATTTAAATTGGAGCCAAAAGCTGTAATTTTGTCAAAAAACTTGCCCGAATTTCGTCCAGTTCGGGGACGAATTTTAATGATATTCCAATGTTTGATAGTCCTTTAACCGGGACCCGAATCCGCGACCCAAATTTTAATTTGCTCCTGACGCGTCTTAATCTTTTAGGTAATAGCATTTTATTATTCTTGGATAGGCAATTTGAATTATCATATTTAATCAAGGTATTGCAAAAATGCAATACCTTGGTTGTGATTACGTTATCCCTTTAATTTATAACCAATGGGCTCCCTTGGTTCATTTTTTTGATGAATCAACTGTTTCAATGCTTTAAATATATTTTGGATTTCACTATCATGCTGTGTAACCAATTTTTCCAGCCTTTCGAATTTTAAAAGAAGATCCTTTTGAGAAGTAAGCATCTCTCTAAATTTCACAAATACCTCAATAATTTTTATGCTCATTGTAATAGCCTGCTGGCTTTTGATTACATTGGCCAACATTAAAATTCCATGCTCGCTGAAAGCATAAGGCAGTGTCCCACCCAAGTGCTGCCTGGATGGTATCACATTTTGTGATACCATGTCTTCGACCTCTTTTTCATTCAACTGAAACATGAAATGTTCGGGAAAACGCTCCATATTACGTTTAACCTGTTGCCTTAATCGAATTGGTATTGTTCCGTACATCTCTGCAAGATCGCGGTCAATCATCACCTTTACTCCACGAATTAGAAATATTCGCTCTGCTATCTGTTGATTTACAATTTGATCATTTTTCATAGCGTAATCTTTTATTTAATTGCCTTAATTTTATTTTTACCTGGTGGAATGCTTATACGTTTTCTTAAAGCGTCCATATCTTCCTTTAATTTCCGTTCTACCACCTTCGCATAAATCTGGGTGGTTGTGATTTTCGTGTGTCCCAATATTTTACTCACAGTTTCAATAGGTACACCATTAGAAAGGGTGACCGTAGTGGCAAATGTGTGTCTCGCGATATGAAATGTTACGTTTTTTGTAATACTACATAAATCGGCAATCTCTTTTAAATAGCTATTAACCTTTTGATTTGAAACAGTTGGAAAAACCCTTCCATCTGATAAAGACCTAATATTGTTTTTGTATTTATCCAAAATGGACAACGCCTGAGGTAGCAGGGGCACATTAACAGGAATGAGCGTTTTTTCCCGGCAGGTTCGTACCCAACGTTCACCATCGTTACCGGCTATAATGTGTTCAGGCGTCAAATTGATCATATCTACATAAGATAACCCGGTATAACAACAGAATACAAACATATCCCTGACCATATCCAGGCGTTCAACAGGCAGTTTCTTTTTTTCCATATCCGCCAACTCCTTATCTGAAAGCGGTTCTCGATTAACTTTTAATATCTTTAACTTATAAGTAGCAAACGGATCAACATCTATCCATTGAAGATTTAATGCCAGGTTAACCATTTTCTTCAACCTGATAATATGTTTCATCACGCCGTTATTGGCAAGAGGCTTTTGGTGGTCTTTTGGTTTATGGTTACGAAGATAAACCTCAAAATCTTTTACGAATTTATAGTTCAGCTCGCGCAGGTACATATCGCTTGTTTTGTAATGATCTTCTAAAAACTTCACTAAATACCGCTGGGTGACATAATAATGTTTCAGGGTACTCCATTTCAGATCGGTGGTCGAAGTTTCATTATGATAGCTTACCAGGCGGCTCAACGTATAAACTTCTTCTTTCTCGCCGAGGAATAAATTTTTAATTGCCGTAGAGTTGATCAGCTTCCCTTTCAACTGTAGTTCTTTATAGCAGTTGCCTAGTTTTAAACGCACCTCATCCAGGTATGCGTTTAATTCCCTGGTTTCCTCCCTCGTACCTTTCAGGGCACCTTTTCCAAAATCCCAGATTTTTGTGTCAACCATTTTTTGCTTTAGCGCGATAAAGCATTTCTCCTTGTTGATGGTGACCGCCACATACAGCGGTGCTTTACCGTCCTTTTCCTTATCACTCTTGATGGTGAAATAAATACGGAATGACTGCGATGTTTTCATACAATAACATTTTTTAAGTGATTATTAATTAATTACATCCTGTTTTAGCTTCGTTTTTCAGGTGTTCAAAAGGTGTTTGGATTTTCTGATTTTTCGATATTTTTAACCTATATAATAGATTACATATCAGCTCGTTACATCACTTTTGAACACCTAAGTTAAAAACTAATCTCAGGTAGTCAGTTAGGTGTTCAGAAGTTTGGCTTTCTTTGGGGTTGTTGAAGGGGTAATTAATCAGAAAACCCTCTAAATAAGCTATTTAGAGGGTTTTTAACTCTCTGAAAAGAGAGGTTTGTGCGCCCACCTGGGCTCGAACCAGGGACCAAAAGATTATGAGTCTTCTACTCTAACCAACTGAGCTATAGGCGCGGTTATTTATATTTATTTAACGGGTGCAATTTTACATATTTGCAGTCAAATTACAAAGTCATTTTATGCAAAATATTAAAAATATCATCTTCGACTACGGTAACGTCATCTTCAACATCGATTTCCTGAAGGCTCAACAGGCGTGGAACCAGTTGGGTATCAATAATGCAGCTGATTTTTTTGGCCATAAACAGCAAGATCAAATTTTTGATAAATTTGATAGAGGAGAGGTCTCTGCGGAGGAGTTTAGAGACTATATTCGGCTAAAATCGGGTAATCCAAAGCTCACAGATGAGCAAATAAACGCGGCGTGGAACAGTATGTTGCTCGGAATTGAGCCAGGAAACCATGAATTGTTGCTAAATTTAAAAGGCAGGTACCGTACTTTCCTCCTTAGTAATATCAATGCCATCCATTACGATCATATTATGAACTACCTGAAAACTGATTTTGATTTTGATGGTAATGATCACCTATTCGAGAAAACTTATTACTCTCACCTAACAGGTAAACGTAAGCCCGAGTCAAGGATATTTGAATTGGTGCTTAATGAAAATAATCTCGAACCTGCTGAAACTTTGTTTATAGATGATAGTCCTCAGCATTTGGCTGGTGCCGAAAAATTGGGGATACAAACCTTTTTGATGACTAAACCTGATACTATACAACAGTTTTTTAAAAGAGCGCAGTTATAAATGAAATTTGAGTCCATCTAAAATATTTTATCTTGTTTTTTTCCTGGGCCCTATTCAAATGGAATTATTATTTAATTAATAATTCCATTTGAATATTACTCCGTTCGTATGGCGAATTACGGCTTGCAACTTTATTAAAACCCAGTTTGTGGTACAGGCTAATTGCTGGTTTTAGTATAGTATTGCTTTCAAGGTAGATTTTTTTTGCACCCAATAATCTGGCTTTTTCAATGATACCTTTACCTAATAAGAAACCAATATTTTTCCCCTGTGCTAAAGGCGATACCGCCATTTTTCCCATTTCGTATTCATAGTCCGGATCATTCATTTTAATTAAGGCGCATACGCCTACAGGTACATCATTGTACAAAGCAACCAATATACAGCCGCCTTTATCTAATATATAGCCTTGTGGGTCATCTAATGCCCTGTAGTCGGCTTCCTCCATCTTGAACCATCTGGAGATCCATTCTTCATTTAAATCCCTAAATACCTGCTTATATTGCGGATCATAAGCGATGATCTTTACATTAAGGCTTTCCCGTTCTTTCTTTTGCTCACGAACCCTGGTAAGCAACGATTGCTGATCTAACAAAAACTCCCACTCTTCTATTGCCTTCCAAAGATCGTTACGGGTTTGTGTCGTGAGTTGTTCAATTGCCCGGTTGATATCGATATATTGATCTTTAATTTTTTCACTAATGGTGTTCCCTTTGGCAGACAGGCTAACCATATTCAATCTTCCATCTTTTTTATCCTTTTGTTCGGTAACCAACCCTTGCTTAACCATTTCCCTGATGATTTTGCTTACAGAAGGATGCGAATGCCCAATTTCCTTTGAAATATTTGTAATGGTTTTTGCTTCTCCCGCCGATAAAACATAAAAAACAGGAAACCACTTAGGTTGCATATCTATATCATACATTTTATAAATACTTGCGGCATCTTCGGTAATTTTCTCGGTAAGCATTCTTAAACGGCTTCCAATGGCCATCTTGCCGGTTCTGTTAAAAAATTCCATATATAAATCTAATTACGTAACCGATTACGCAAATATATCAGAAATAAGATTTATCCAAAGGCAATCGGTATAAAATGACAAAAAAACAATGATCTTAAGAGGGAGAAAGTTGCATATAAACCTCTTTTATAGAACAATTAAGGGTTTAGAGAACCATATACATTGATGATCAACATATAGTACAATGTAAAATACCGCCCACGCAATATCAGCATTGATTTACAATACATTAACTTATTTTAAAGAGATTTTAAAAATCCTATGCCCAGGCTTTCCTCAAAAACCTCAACCAGTTACCATGCATCATGTTCTCGATATCCAGATCGGTATAACCTCGCTTTTTTAATAGACCAGGTACCTTTTGCAGATCGGCGATGGTTTCCAGGTCGTAAGGACACTGTTCGCGACCGAAAGCGCCGTCAAGATCGGTGCCCATACCTACATGCAAGGCGTTACCGGCTATCTGGCATATATGGTCGATATGATCAATCATAACCTCCAAGTTACAGTTCATTCCTTTTGGTGTAGATACTCCCCTCACCCATCCCGGCACCATCATCCAGGCATCAAGGGCCGCACCGATTACCGCTCCGCGATCAATCAGGGCCTTTATCATTTCATCGCTGTACTGGCGGTTATGGTTTACCAATGCACGACAATTGTTATGACTCGCCCATACGTGGCCGTTAAAATGATCCAAGGCCTCCCAAAAACTATCATCGCATAAATGAGTAGCATCCAAAATAATATTCAAGCGCTCCATCTCTTTTAAAAGCTCGTGCCCTTTCGGCCCCATATAGCCAGTAGCATCGGTGCCTTGCGCATACCTGCCGGGGCCATAATGAGCCGGCCCAACAGCACGCAAACCATAATTATAGGCCCGCTCCAGGTGTTGAACGGTAATAATGGAATCCGCCCCTTCTAAGCTCAGGATATAACCGATAGCTTTATTTTCTGTGGATTGGCCATCATTCCAATACGATAAATGTTTTTCTAACGATGCAAGATCATTCACCTGTACCATTTCGCCAGCATCTTCCATGGCTTTGTACCATGCTACCTGTCCTTGTGTTTGTGCCCAGGCTTGCTCTGGCGAGTGCCAACCGGGCAGTGGATTACCCGGTGCAACATAACGTCCTATTTGTGTGGCTACTACCAAACCAATATTCCCCTTACGCAACTCCGGCAAGGTAATCACGGCTTTGGCTCTATCGGGTTTATCGGTCAGGCCTTCTTCACGCCGGTTAAGTTCGGCAAGTGGCTGGGTAAGGTCACGGTTCCACTCCAGCGCATTCATGCTGAGATCTAAATGAGCATCAACTACAAACATATTTTTTTATCAGATGGTAATCTTACGGTCGCGGGCTGAGTTTAGCCACTCACCCGTAAGTATTTTATTTTCAATTGTATAAACACGCTCATATAAAGCCACTGTTGGGCAAACATGATGCGGAATACCATAAAGCACATCCCCTATTTTATAGTGATGGTCTTTACCGGCATCAACTACCAAATGCTCTTCACTTTGGCCGGTTGGTACCAATTCCGGGGCGTTTAAAAAGTATATGCGTTTTCTTAATTCGTTCTCGGCAGATACGGACTTATGCCCTACATCCAAACAAAGCTTAGTTTCATCCGGCAGGGAAACTACTCTTGTAGCAATTAGCACTGCTGGCAAAAATGGCTGTTCGGGTATCCCTATTTCGTATCCTCTATCCCAATATACAAAAGTCCCGGGGCTGCATTCTACAAAATCCCTTTTGGAATGAATGGTAAATGTAGGCGAACCACCGGCAACAATAGTAGGTTCCGGATAACCCTTAGTTTTAATGTCCCGCTGCAGTTTTAAAACCGGTTCAAACGCCGCATCACAACGTTTTTTTCTTTCATTGATATCAACATCATGAATATGACCGTCATAAGCATGCAAACCAATCGGATTTACTCCTGGCAAAACACTGCAATCTATATATAATTGCAGGGCTTCTAACCCGGCGGCAATCCCTGTACGGTTCATCCCAACATTCAAATCCAGGTAAACATCGATAGTAAGGTTATATTGTTTAGCTACCTCAGAAATTTCATTGGCAGCTATAACACTATCAACCAGGCAGGAAAATTCAGTTTGCGGATAAGTGTTGATCAATTTAATGAACCTATAAAGTTTAGGTCCTACCGGTTGGTAAGCAAGCAATACATCCGGAGCACCGCACATTGCTAATAATTCGGCCTCGGCAATGGTAGCGCATTTAAACTTTTTGATTCCGGCCTTTAGCAATAATTGGATAACCTCTTTGTTTTTAAAGGTTTTTACATGCGGGCGCAAACGCTTAACATCGTCTATCATTGTTTTAAGCAGATCGATATTGGCCTGTACCCGGGCCGGATATACTACAAGGGCCGGTGTATCCAGCTTGTCTATATCTTCTATTTTGAACCAATCTTGTTGATCAGCCATGACTACACTAATTCAAACAGGGCCTCTATCTCAACCGGAATATTATCGGGTAATGATCCCATACCTACTGCGCTGCGTACACCAATACCGTTTTCTTCGCCCCAAATTTTAGCAAAAAGTTCACTTGCTCCGTTGATGATGAAGGGGTGTTTTTCAAAATCGGATGTACAGTTAACCATACCCAATACTTTTATCACCCTTTTAACCTTATCAAAACTTCCGATATTAGCTTTTATAGTAGCCAGCATAGCCAACCCAACCTGGCGCGCAGCCAACTTACCATCTTCCATATTAATGGTATCACCAATTCTGCCAATAATAAGGGTACCATCATCCTGTACCGTTCCGTGTCCAGATAGATAAAGGTATTTACCATCAACTAAACAAGGCTTGTAAACACCAAGTGGTTTTGGCGCCGGCGGCAGGTTTAAACCCAATGCCGCAAAGTTTTCTTCGGGAGTGTTCATAGCGTAAAACTATTGTTTTTTTAATAAATACGGTACCATAAAAAGCAAAAAAGCCGGGGATCTCACTCCCGGCCTCTCCTTAAATCATAAAACCAATCTCTATTTAAATCTGTATGTAACTCCAATATTGATAGCGTAATCAGCAAATGCCGCATCGCCCTGTGTATATGTTCCCGTTAGTTGTGTTGAAATTTTATCCGGAACACTTTGAGTACGATCACGTTTTAAAGCAACCGGTACAAAAGCATAAATTGAAAGCGATTTTAAGCGATAAGTAACACCTGGCTCTGCAGATATAATGTAACCTGGCCTTCTGAAGCCATTGCTACCACCTACAAGATCCTTTACTGGCAAACATTCGTAACGTACACCGGCAGAAAAATCAAATTTACCTACACCATAGCTCGCACCAACTCTCAACATTACCTGGTCTGGTACGCTCATGATATCACTGCCATTGGCAACAGCTTTAGCACTTGGAGTACCGCCACGTGCCGATGAAACACCATTTTGTTCTCTCGGGCTAATAAGGTAATAGAAACCACCATATACTCCAAACTTATGGGTGAAGTTATAATAGGCATTAATTTCGGTAGTTATACCAGTACCACCATCTCCCAATTGTATAGACTGATCAACCGGACCAAGCGTTTTGGTATCGTTTGCACCAGTGTGGTAAAAATAATCCTGGTAGTTATAATTACCGGTTGGCAGTTTTAAGCCCAAGCCTACCTGTATGTTTCCCTTGCGGGCCTTTGCCGGGTTCAATAGCCAGGCATAAGCTGTTAAACGGATATCGCCTAAGCCAAAAGAATGTGTGCTTAAACGCTCTTTATTACCATGCTCATATAAAGATGACCGACTGTTATCAACAATAGGCACATCAACCGCAAATGACCAACGGTTGTCAAAAATACGGGTAAGCGTTAAATCCTGAGTATATGAATGGTTAATCACGTTTGTACCTAAAGCAATACGTTGCTTTTGTTCCTGGGTACCAACAAAGTGTTTGTATGATTTGAAATATCTGCTGTTGCTATTGAACAACCAGCTTCCATTGCCTGTATTAGAACTATCCGGGTGTTCATCCATGGTACATAAGCCACCTGTGCTTCTGATTGCTACACAACCTTGGGCCTGTACATTGATGTAATTAAAAAGGATAAGAAAAGCGATACCACAGATAGATTTTAGAATAAATTTCATAGTTTTTTTTAGGTGTTTATAAATGATAGAATGATAAAACCGGTCATTTTGACCCAGTTTCGACCTGACTTGATACAGGATTTTATGTTAATTAATGATGTTTAAATTAGATGTATTTTTAAAAGGCCACGCAATGAAGCCCGAAGGTGCTTTTTTAACTGCCAACCACAATGATAATAATACACCGTAACTGCCGCCACGTTCTATCCATTCAAATATTTCATATTTAGGATAAAAAAGTTCGCTCGTTATTTTCCAGGCAATTAATACCAAAAGTATATTAGCAAAAGGACGAATGAGCACCGAGATGGCAGCCACAATTTCAAATAGGCCTACTATATATGCCGTTTTACCGGGATCATTAAACCCTAAAGAATGATATTGATTGATAAGCCCGGCTTTCTGGATAAGATTTAGCCAACCATGGCCAAGCAGTAGCAGGAAAGCGAATACTCTTAAGCAATTAATTACTGCTTTTAAGGTAGATGCATCCAAATTTACATGATCATCCATACGGGTAAACCATTTCTTCAAAGGCATTTTAAAGCCTCCCTGCAATAGCAGCAGCACAAACGGAGCACCAAAATTACCTGCACGTTCAATTAATTCGGCAAATGGCTCGCCCGATAAAGGGCGCATTGATGCTGTTATAAATCCCCATATTATCAGCCACCCTGCTACAACACGCAAGGGATAAACCAAAAGAGATAAGCCTAACAGTATATCAATTACCCCTACATATGGCATCAGCGTATATGACATATCATGACCAATGCCTACTACCGCAAAGTAATTACACCATATTTGTTTGGTTATGATACCAAATGCACCATGCCCAATAAAACACATGGCACAGGCAAAGCGTAGTGTATAATATATTTTTTGATCGGTGGTTAAACGTTGCATTTTCTAGCTTACTTGATAGTACTTATTACAGTCCGGCTCCGTCTGTTTTCCCCCTGTTAACTGCATATTGCCCTACCTTGTTACCGGTTACCAAGCCAACTTCACAATCACTGCGGAAGTGGATACCACCGTACAACCTTGACATAGCAGCATCATTCGCCAGATCAGTAAACTTACTTCCCCTATCAGGTAATAAATAGGTAAGCACGGTTGCAGCTGCACCGCTAAAGTTTGAGTGGCCTGACGTATAAGCTGGAAAATTGGGTACGCCTGTCAGGGTTTTTACCAAAGGATCAACTTGTGATGGGCGTTGATTAAAGTAAAAATATTTGGTATCCCAGCAAACAATTGCAGCATCCATTTCGGCCATATTTAATAATGCAAAATTACGGGCCCAGCGTACTTCGCTATAATTTTGTTTTACAAACTCATCTGCCGCTATTGCATCCCAATGACCTGCCGGGGTGTAAGTTCCAATACCATCGGCCCAAAAAGCAACCTGCTCTTCATGTTGGCGGCTATGGTTTTTGCTCATTGATAATACCTCATCAACTTCTTTCTTATACTCAACCGAATTGGATAAATAAGGCGCAGCGGGGCGAAGAGCAACCACTGTTAAAGTATCAAACAAAAACGGAAGAACTTTTGAAAACAAAGGTAACATCGGCGGCCGTTTAGGCGTTTCCAAGCTCTCCCAGAACTTCCCTTTTTCAAATGCTGTTGTTTGAAGTTTTGCCCATACTGTAGCATCACCAATAGCCTTACCGGCACGATCACCACGGGCACGGGCTGCAAATAAGGCAGCAACTTGCTTACCTAATGATTCTCCGGCTGTAATTTCGCCACGGGTGTTGGCGCCTGCCATTATACGATATAATTTTTCTTCCTGAGCTTTCTCATTAATGAAGGCTAACTCTGTTGGGAATAAAAGCTTCATCATCTCAACTGTAGTACCGGCAACAACAGCATCTTCACTTGGATACGATGGCAAATCAGAAACAGGCACCAGGGCACGTACAGTTGCATCGTTTTTGTATGGTGCAGTACGTTTATAAGTATTTTTTAAATGCCAGGCCGCTACTAAGGCATCATATTGAGCAGCACTCACATAGGCATAAGCACGTGCGGCATATGGAGGATTCGAGAATGGAAACTCCGGATAATTAAACGGATTGGCCGAGCTTGGCGCCGGGTAAGTACCATCAATATTTTGATACGGCGCAACGTTATGCTTAGCCACCAGTTGGCGCATAATCTCATTCCACCTTAATACGGCACCTGCGCTCCAATATTTTATAGAGGCTTTCTGGTCATCAGTTAAATTCCTTTGCATCGCCTTAATCTCGTTAATATCGGCAAGGTAAGCGGGTGATGTCACTGCATCAGGCGCAGATATAGTAAGAACGCTAAAGTCCTTAACTAATACCGGTTTCCAGGTATCTGCATCAAGGTCGAGCTTTGCAGGTGTTAATGCAGGGTACAATGCTGTACGGTCAACTATATCTTTTTTACACGATGAGCTAAAAATGGCTACACCTAAAAAAACTGTTGGAATTATATGAAGTAAAGATCTTTTCATCAGATTATTATTAAGTATTATGAAATTATTTAGCTTTCCTGGTGTTGAATACGTAATAAACACCACCATAAATGGTTCTTGCCTGGCCCACATTTCTGCCTTTTAATACGTAGTTGCCACCAGCGGTCAACTCCAATCCGGCTATCTTTTGAAAACTATATTTTAATATAACACCGGCAAGTGTGGAGTTCATCTTATTACTTGGAAAAGGCATGTCATTTTTCCTGATGTCAAAACCACCTAACGTTGTAACCTTTGTAAGTACAGCCTCCGCGTTAAATTGCAAGCTCCTAAAACCAGCGCTTACTAAAAAATTAGAAACATCAGGCATTTTCACTTCATTGGTATAATGCATCTCGGTAGTATAATAAGAGTTCCTATCGATATTGATATTGCCCCTGCGAATGTATTGTGCCGCGCCGGCTACAAAGAACTGATTAACCTGGTAATTGAATAAACCGCGTAAAGCAATATTCTTGCTATGCAAACCAATAGACAAAGGCAAAAAATCGGCCTCATAATTAGTTGCCGGTATTGATCCGGATAGTATAGCGTGAAAACTAAGTAATCCTTTGCCTATCTCCTGTTTAACAGCCAGCCATTTTACATATGCGCTTACATCCTGTAAATTGCGCTCACCTCTCAGTGTGCCGGCACTTGCATTTGTGGTTACATAAGGAAGTGCAATTGATACGTTGATTTTGTTTGTAAGACCATAAACAAAGCCCAGCATATATGAATTTGAACTTACGGTACCCAGGTTTGGGGCATCACGTTTAAAAGTACCTTCCCAATAGTGGTCCCACTGACTGTGCGTATAAACGCCAGCGGCACAAACATAGTTTTTAGGTATCATTAGGGCATCAGCATCTGTCTGCGCCTGCGCATAATCTGAAAAAGTAAGGCAACATGCCACAACAATACAGCATCTGTAAAAATACAGCAATGAATGTTTCATTCGATTTAAGTAAGTAAGGGAAATAAGTAAATTAATAAACAGGTCGAAAGAAAATTATTAATAGCATTCAATAAGGCTATCAAATATTTGCTCAGCATTAAAATTGAGAAGCATATAGTAATAATTAAGTAATGGGCCAACACCTCATATTGCAAATGATGGCGCAACAATGAGTATCGGTCAATAATTAAATCAAACTGCGCTTTTGATAAAGAACAATTCAACATCATAAACTATAGGCTATAATTAGCAGGTAAAGTTAGGCGGTTTGCCGGGAGACTCGATGTAGGGAGAATTAAGGTGGTAGATTATAGGGCTGCTATTAGTCTTCAGCAGTATGGAAAATGAAGAAAACTGGTAATTAATTACCGTAAAACTATAGTCGTTACCTAAATTTACTTTTTTCAGGGAAGAATCATGCCCTTTTTTACTCAATGGCACGTCATTTATTTCTTTGGCTATGACCAGGTTGGCAGATACGAGCCTGGTTTTAACGCTATTAGCAATACAAATGAATGACATTGTATCGGGCGCCATTTTATACCTTAAATAGTTATAATAAACACCTTTTAATTGCAGCTGCCCATTTATGCGAATGTAGTCTTTCCATTTGTGTATCCCTGGCAAATGTACAGGAATCTTGATCTCGACAAGCTTGGTAGCGTCTATCTTATTTTCGTAGATCTCTTTTACTATCTGCACTTCAGACTGATGAATGAAATATTGAAATACTAAATTGTACCCGCCCAAATTGAACAGATGTACATTTAATAATAGTATCGCAATAATCCTTTTCACCTCTCAGAATGTGTTATTATGTTTTATAATTAATGGTAAATATATTGTTACAACGCTATTAAAGCAAATAAAAAGTAAAATTATAGAAACTCACGTTATACACATGGGTTGAAAAGTATATTTGCACATACAATAAATATATATGCTACAGCAGTCATTTAAATAATATGAGTCTATTAACACAACCATGGCCCTGGTATATCGCCGGCCCCCTTATAGGCCTTGTAGTTCCGGCGCTTTTGCTTATGGGTAATAAAGCATTCGGCATATCATCTTCACTAAGGCATATTTGCGCAGCCTGCCTGCCATCCAACATCTCCTTTTTTAAATACGATTGGAAAAAAGAAAGCTGGAACTTGTTTTTTGCAGCAGGTATTATTTTAGGTGGATTAATTGCCGCTCAATACTTATCCGGCAACCAGGTGGTTGATATTAACCCAAAAACTATAGCACTTCTTAAACAACAAGGTGTGCAGGATTTTAGCGGTTTATTACCCGGGGATATTTTTAGCTTTAGGCAGCTGCTCACTTTACGTGGTTTTATTTTTATAGTTGTAGGTGGCTTTATGGTAGGCTTTGGTACCAGATATGCAAGTGGGTGTACTTCTGGCCATGCTATTATGGGGATATCAAACCTGCAATGGCCATCTATGATAGCAACATGCTGCTTTATGATAGGCGGCTTTGTAATGACCTGGTTTATTTTACCTTACCTTATACAGCTTTAACATGAAAAATATAAAGTACCTGTTCATTGGTTTACTTTTTGGGATAGTGCTTGTAAAATCGCAGGTAATTTCCTGGTTCAGAATCCAGGAAATGTTTAGGTTGCAGTCTTTTCATATGTACGGTATCATTGGCAGCGCCATTGTTGTTGGCATGTTATCTATTTTAATCATCAAACGATTCGGTATTAAAACCCTATCCGGTGAAGAGGTTGTCATTCAACCAAAAAAATTCAACTGGGGTAATGTGTATGGCGGTTTAATATTTGGCTTGGGTTGGGCCATTACAGGCGCCTGCCCGGGTCCTTTATTTGCGCAAATTGGAAGTGGCTTTTTAGTTACTGCTGTAACCCTGCTTAGCGCCATTGCAGGTACATGGGTATATGGTCTGCTTAGGGATAAATTGCCTCATTAAATTTGCTAAGCAAGAAAAGCAATTCATTAATTATGGTTCAAAGCAATACATCAGGTTTGTTTATTGAATCCCCCCTCTTTTATACCAAAAACTATCGCGCATGATAAAAAGCAAACATTTCTCTAAATCAAACATCATATTTACTGTACTTATGGTGTTGGCTTTAGTTACTTTGGTAAATCCCACGGCTAAAAGCTTTTTTATACGTGGATTAATGTCCATTGGCTTTTTTCAGCCAGATCCTGAAGGGTATTTACGTCACCATAAAGTTATCGCCACTTTACCCAATTATCGCTACAGAGATACAAGCGGCCATATAATAGCTTTATCCGATTTAAAACATAAAGTAGTATTTGTAAATTACTGGGCAACCTGGTGCCCTCCCTGCCTTGCCGAAATGCCATCCATTAACAAATTGCATGAAAAATTTAAAAACAATCCTAAAATAGTTTTCATCATGGTTGATGTAGATAATGATCCCGCCAAAGCCACAGCCTTCCTGCGTAAACACAACTACAACTTGCCTGTATATACAACACTAAATCAACTGCCCGATACTTTGTTAGATGGCACCATACCTACCACTCTGGTATTTGATAAGACTGGAGTTTTAAAATATAACCATTCCGGAGCAAGTAATTACAGCAGTGATAGTTTTAAAACTTTTTTGAACAAAGAAGCGAATAAAAATTTTTAGCTAAACATTAAGAGTGCATCTTGATTTGAAAATCTTTTATCTAATTTTTTTTATTGTTATTTTCACACTTATTAATAATTTTTCTTTTCTTTACGGTATAAACCTGTTTTCAATGAAAAGAAATTTGCTCTCCTCACTTGGCATTGCCGCGCTGTGTTTAATTTCGACAGCCGGATACAGCCAAACCGGCACCCTCAGTATCAGTAATGATTCAAAAACAACCATTAGCAAGCACATTTACGGGCAATTTGCCGAGCATTTGGGCCATGGTATTTATGGTGGTTTTTGGGTTGATAAAACCCTGCCTGTTAAAAAGCAGAACCGTATCCGTCTGGATGTGGTTGAGGCCTTAAAAAAGATTAAAATCCCTAACCTGCGCTGGCCTGGTGGCTGCTTTGCTGATGAGTATCACTGGCGCGACGGCGTTGGCCCTACAGCCCTTCGTCCGCGTATGGTAAATACCAACTGGGGCGGTGTTACCGAAGATAACAGCTTCGGCACACATGAATTTCTGGAACTTTGCGATCTATTAAAATGCGAGCCTTATGTTGCCGGCAATGTGGGCAGTGGCACTGTTGAAGAGATGTCGAAATGGATAGAATACTTAAATTCCAACAGTACCAGTACCGTTGTACAAATGCGGGCCAAAAATGGCCACCCCGCGCCTTATAAAGTAACACTTTGGGGTGTTGGTAATGAAAGCTGGGGTTGCGGTGGTAATATGACACCTGAATATTATGCAGATCTGTTTAAACGCTACGCCGCATTTGCCAAGGATTATCCGGGTGCAAAGCTTAAGAAAATAGCCAGCGGGCCAAACTCTGATGATTATAACTGGACAGAAGTTTGTATGAAGAACATACCCAATTGGATGATGTCTGGCTTATCTATGCATTATTATACTATCCCAACGGGTAACTGGGGTAAAAAAGGATCGGCAACCCAATTTAGCGAAAAGGAATACTTTGGCACCATGGTTAACTGCCTTAAAATGGAAGAACTGGTTACCAAACACTCGGCAATTATGGATAAGTATGACCCTGAAAAGAAAGTAGCTTTGGTAGTTGACGAATGGGGAGTTTGGACCGACCCTGAACCGGGCACCAACCCTGGCTTTTTATATCAGCAAAACAGCCTTCGTGACGCGCTGATTGCCGGCACAACACTTAATATATTTAATAACCACAGCGATCGTGTTAGAATGGCTGCTTTAGCACAAACCGTTAACGTGCTGCAATCCCTTATTTTAACTGATAAGGAAAAAATGGTGCTAACCCCAACTTACCATATTTTTGATATGTACAAGGTTCACCAGGATGCCAAATACCTTCCAATTAAACTAAACGTACCTAATTATGAGGTGGATGGTAAAAAGATAGAGGCAGTAAATGCTTCAGCTTCCCAGGATGCTGCCGGCAAAGTGCATATCTCGTTGGTTAACCTGGATATCCATAACGCGATAACTATTACCACAGACATGAAAGATGTGAAATGGAATACAGTTAGTGGCCAGGTATTAACTTCGGCTAATATCACTGATATCAACACATTTAGTGAGCCAAATAAACTGCACCTGGCAGGCTTTACCGGCGCTAAAAAAGATGGTGACAAACTGGTTGTAACATTACCTGCAAAATCGGTAGTAACGCTGGAGTTGAATTAATACTTAAAGGGTTACTTAGCATATATTAAACTGACAATCAGTTTAATATATGCTAAGCCAAAGCCCGAAGCAACGATTATTTAAAAGATCACTTTGATCCTCTTACTTCCTGCATATTTACTGTCATACCATTTATCGGCTTATCCGAATAAATAATTGCCTCCCCCGGATTAAGCCTGTTCATATACTCACTGGATGGATTTTGAATCTTTAACTGAACTACATGTTTTCCTTTAACAAGATCGTATTTCCAACATAATTCATTTCTTCGGATAGTGAAATTTACAGGCAGATCCGGCGATTCAATTAATTGTCCATCTATATAAAGCCCAGTATGGAAAACAAAGTTACTGCGATCATTATACCCGGTTGTTTCACCTTTAAGCACAAACCCTGTCCCCTCAAATTCAAAACTTAGCATATCCTTGCTTTCCGACCATTTAACGGCAATCTTTCCAACAGGATAAATTCCTGCAAAACTTTTCTCGAATTTTACTGGCTTCGGATGCTGTAATTTCACGTTAATTATTTCACCATTAATATTGCCTCCATTTTTTTGGATATTTTTCAACGCCTGGTTAAAGCCTATCCTATAAACATCGTTAAGGCTCATGGTGGTGTATTTAAATTTAATATCTTCAATATCCTTTAACCCCATTTTCCAGTAATCCGGGATTTTATCATATCCCAATATAGTACCTAAAATGCCTCCTGCAGAGGATGGGTTGCAATCAGCATCCTGCCCGCAGCGGGTTGCAATTTCAAGGGTTTTGGTAAAATCTTTTCCGCCATATAATAAACCCATTACAACATAAGCAGAATTTACTTTTGAATCTATATCAAACGGAGCAAACACACCATCCGGACAGCCAATATCATTGGCATATTTCTTTTGTACTTCCAACCAGGTTTGTTTCCAGTCGGCCGGATATAATTTATGCCATTTTACTACATCACTAATGCATTGATAAAATTCACTTTGCCTGGGTATGGTTATTAATGCCTGGTTTACTATATAGTTAATATCAGATGATGTAAATGCAAGGGTATACATCGCCCCAATAAATACCCCACCGTACCAACCATCGCCGTAATTCATAATATGGCCCACCTTATCACTTATTGCCGAGGCAGTATTTGGCATTCCCGGGCTCATCAAACCAGCAAAATCTGCTTCTATCTGATAGTCAATACAATCGGCATGCGGGTTGTTTTTCCATTCGCCGCTCATCTGGGCCTTAATACCATGCAAAATATTGTAACGCCCACTCTGATTAGCGTGCCAAAGATCATAACCGGCATGCGCGAAAGCGTTTGCAAATGAATCAACCGGCGCATCCAACCCATGTTTTTCAAACACATCAACAAACGTCAAATCCATATAAAGATCATCATATAAGCCAGGGTTATTGACCATGTTTTGCTTTAAATATCCCGCATTCCACTTTAATGGCTGATAATCTCCAATAAAAGTTCCATTGTACCTAAATTCATATGGCCCGCCGAAAGTAACCCCAATGGTTTGCCCGGCCCATCCACCCATTATTTTATTTTTTAGCTTTTCCTTAGTTATCGAAATTGTTGGTGATTGCCCTCTTACGGTAGTAGCCACAAGAAATGCAAGCAAAAGGCCAGGCAGATATCTTTTCATCACGTTACAGGTTTTAATAGAATTTGGTTTTGATTGGAACTGAGCAAAGCGAGAACAAAAAACAAGGCGATTTTATTTATTTGATAACCAATAAATATATTGACACAGGCTTGCTCCCCAGTGATAAAACTATTGATTTTTTTCACTAATCAGGGCAACTACAATTAGAAATGTAAAGAATAAAAACGGACAAGGCTATTTTACTTTAATACCGAAAATATCGCTCAACGCTTTTTTACCGGCATGATACCCACACATGCCATGTACACCACCACCGGGAGGAGTTGATGATGAGCAAATATAAAGCCCTTTAGCAGATGTTTTATAAGGAGAGGCACGCAGCACAGGCCTGGTGAATAGCTGACCAATATCTATTACACCGCCGTTAATGTCACCACCAATATAGTTGGGATTATATTGCTCTAACTGCGCGGTATTGAATGTATGCTTTGCTAAAATGGTATCCCTGAAACCAGGTGCAAACCGTTCCACCTGCCGTTCAATAATGCTGGTCATATCTTTATCTGATCCGTTTGGTACATGACAATAAGCCCAGGCTGTATGTTTTCCTTCGGGAGCTCGGGATTTATCAAATATGCTTTGTTGAGCCAACAGTACGTAGGGCTTATCGGGATGACCTCCCTGCCATATCAACTGTTCGCCATCGGCCATTTCGTTAAATGTATTACCAATATGTACTGTTCCGGCTTGTTTTACGCTTTCTGCTTTAAATGGAATTGGGGCATCCAGCGCCCAATCAACCTTAAATACACCGGCGCCGTAACGATAACGTTCCAGTTGCCATTTATACAGAGATGAAAATTTATGACCAGCTATTTTCAGTAGCTGCCTCGGTGTAATATCAAAAAGTATTGCATGGGCAGATGGCAATTGATTTAATGACCGAACGTAGAAATTAGTTTCGATCTTTCCGCCAATGCTAATAAAATACGATGCCAGGGCATTGGCAATTTGCTGAGAGCCCCCTTTGGGTATAGGCCAGCCCTTTAAATGCCCCTGGGCCATCAATACAAGTGCAATTGCCGACGTAGCTATGTTACTGAGCGGCTGAATAGCATGGGCTGCCATTCCACCGAATAAACCTTTGCCCTCTTTGGTTTTAAATACTTTTGATAACAAGGTTGCCGGGGTAAGCGCGGGCAAACCAAACTGGGCCATTAATAAAGGATGTTTTGGAAAATGAAGCGGCCCCAGTACATCGGCGGCAATTAAAGGCCAGTTTTTAACCACCGGACTCATAAGATTCAGATATGCTTGCTCATCGCTCCCAAGCAGCTTTGCTGTTTCACTAACCGATTTTAACAAAACAGCAGCCGTTCCATCGTCAAAGGGATGAGCGGCTGCTATTTTGGGGAGAATATATTCAAGCCCATACTGCGCAAGCGGCAATGTTTCAAAAAACGGCGACCCTAGTGAAAGCGGATGAATAGCTGAGCAAATATCATGTTTAAAGCCAGGCAAGGTAAGCTCTGCGGTACGAAGGCCCCCTCCTATTTCATTTTTACCTTCAAGTAATAATACCGATAATCCGTTTTGCTGCAATAAAATCGCCGCGGCCAAACCATTTGGCCCAGATCCTACTATTATCGCATCGTAATCGCGCTTTTCAAGGTTCATCTATAATGTACAGAGGTTTTTGTGCCTCTAAGGTATCCAAATTAACAGTTCTGTGTTGATATAGTTTAATTTAAAACCTCCCCGGCATGGCTGGCTTCAGGCACCTCGATCAGTTTGCCCGATCTTACATCGTACACGTAACCATAAATCGGGATATTACCCGCAACCAAAGGATGATTCCGGATGCGTTCAACATCTTCGACGACACTGGCTTCCAGATTTTTAAAAGTAAGGAACGCCACATGATTTGCCTCATCAGAGCCGCCGCTTTCATCTGTATTACGCCAGCCATTTTCATCAATAGTTGCCGTAGCTAAACTTGTAGATAACAGATTACGGATGATATCATCGGTAAATAAGCCCATACCACAGTCGGTATGGTGAATTACAAACCACTCTTTAGTACCCAATAATTTATGCGAAATAACCAGCGAGCGAATAGCATCGTCACTCGCGCGGCCCCCGGCATTGCGGATAACATGCGCATCGCCTTCGGCAAGACCCGCGTATTTTGCCGGATCAAGCCTGGCATCCATACAGGTTAAAATAGCAAACTGACGCTTAGGTGGTATGGTAAGCTCACCTTTATCGCCAAAGTGTTTTACATATTCACTATTAGCCAAAAGCACCTGTTGATGTACTTTGGTCTTCACTTTTTGAAGTTCATCTATCGTGATTGACATAGTTTTAGTTTTTTAATAAATATCAGGCAGATCTTCTGCTGTTAGCTATTAATGAGGATTCATAAACCGAAGAAATAATTTCTTCGCCAGAAAATGTTCCCAAAAAATCCTGGTCGATATGATTATAAATAACCTGTTTATTGTTATCAATAATATAAGTAGCCAGTAAGGGTACATTAACATCAATGCCAGAGAACCTGTTCCAAACGGGATCATTATCTGAATAGATCCTGAATATTTGGGCAATGTTTTTTTCTTCGTCGTGATAAAAATTCAGGGTTAAGCTGTTTTCCCAGGCTTTTTTCCCCAGTTCATCATTACGTTCATCGCTAATGATCAACAAATTGCCACCGTTGGCCTTTATTTCCTGTTGAATATTATTCAGTTTTTTTAACAGTTCAAAACCTTGCTGCCCCCAGTGGCGCGAATAAAAGGCAATTACCAATGGCTTATTTAACAACTGCCTTAATGAAATAGGTCCGTGAGTTTGCGCGCCGTTAAAAAACGACTGCCAACGACTGTAATCATTAAGAAATTTCAGATCGGGGATGTAGTTACCTGCTTTTACCGGTTTTAAAGACTGATATGGTTTAAACGGAATATCATTATCAGGAACAATTTCCGAAAGATCAAAAAATGGGTACTTATTATTAGTAGTTAACATTTGTAATGAAATAATGGGTATATAAATTATTTTTTGTTGGGGTTTCGTGATCAATATATCACGTTCAACAACGGCATAACCCATAAATTACCTGGCTGTAATGTAATACACAATCTATCGGTGTATTAATTTGAGTAAACAGATAAGTATTCATAAAATAATATATTAAATAACGAGGTCAGTAAACTTTTTAAATGGTGAGGGGTTTTGCAGGAGGAGAATTCAGCAACAACACATACAGCACATGGCTTTAAGATCATTATATCTTAAAAAACTATTTGTACTGTATTTTTGCACTTTATTTGGCATGACTTTGAGTTAATGAGACAAATATACTACAATGTCTATAAACTTAGTATACATTTATATAAATATTTTATTATTTTTTAGTTCCCTATCTTACAAATAAAAAAACGATGCTAAAGAAAGCTCATAATTATTATCCAATATATCTTATCCTATTCATTTTCAATACATTTAGTTGCAAGCAGATTATTAAGCAGTATGAACAAACAAAGGCCGACACTATAAAAAAGAAAATGGTTAAAGAATGGAATAAGACGATTCCGGGTAACTTCAGTGATCAGACCAAAGCTGTTTTTGATAGTACAGAGATCATTAAATTCCTTAAAAAATATCCAGCGTTTGGGTCTTATGCCCATGACATACATGTGTTTTACAGCAAGCGCAAGTTTGCATATGCCTGGTATGCGAACGGACAGCTGATTGAGCAGGCTGGCAACTTATCAGACAGGCTGACAAACCTGCAAAGTGAAGGTATCTATAAAGCTACCCCCTATCCAAAATCATTAGATTCATTGGTATTTGAGGCTCATCCCAAAGATCAAAGTGCGAAACCCAATATTTCTTCAGAACTAATGCTAACCGCCCAATACTTTGTTTTTTCAAAACTGGTGTTCCAGGGAATGAGCGATGCCACAAGTAAAGCTGTAAACTGGTACCTGCCCCGCAAAAAAGTATCCTATGATAATTATCTTGATACCTTGTTAAAACAACCTGATAAAGGTGGCAATGCCCTATCCGAACCCGTTTACAGGCAATATGACTTATTGAAATCCTTTCTTGGCAAATACAGTGCTTTAGATGCCAAAGAAAAATGGCCTGCTATACCTTCGGCTAAGGGTTTAAAACCCGGTGACACCTCTTCAGTTATCCCTCAAATTAAAACCCGCCTTTATAAACTGGAGGATTTTAAAGGCGATACGCTAAGTAATGTATTTGACGATGAAATACAAGAAGCCATTAAGCGGTTCCAATCGCGGCATGGATTAACTGATGATGGCTTGCCGGGCCCCGGAACTATCGCCGAAATGAATGTTTCTCTGAAAACCCGCATCCGCCAGATTATTGTTAACATGGAACGCTGCCGCTGGCTACCGGTGAGCTTAAATACCGATTACCTGGCCGTAAACATTCCCGAATTTAAATTACATGTGTACCATGCTGATAGTTTACTTTGGAGCTGCAAAGTAGTAGTTGGCCAAAAAGTTCATCAAACCGTTATTTTTTACGGCCAAATGCAGTATGTTGTATTCAGCCCGTACTGGAACCTTCCCGAGAGCATTATCCGCAACGAGGTATTACCGGCTATGCGTAAAAACCCTAATTATATAAATGAACATAATATGATCATTACCGGGCAGTTAAATGGCCTGCCTGTGATTAAACAAAAACCCGGACCAGCAAATTCATTGGGCCTGGTAAAATTCCTGTTCCCCAATAGTTATAGTATTTATTTGCATGATACCCCCTCCAAATCATTATTTGGTGAATCATCCCGGGCTTTTAGTCATGGTTGTATCCGCGTAGGTGAACCTGCAAAACTCGCATCTTTTTTATTGAAAAACGACACTACCTGGACCAGTGAAAATATCAGTAAGGCCATGAACTCGGGTATAGAAAAGCAAATAACCCTAAAACAAAAAGTACCGGTATTTATAGCTTATTTTACGGCATTTACCGATAGGAGCAATAAACTTAATTTCCGTAAGGATATTTACAACAGGGATGAACAATTGGCTTCTATGATTATTTCGGGGAGTGGGAAGTATTAAGAATAAGTCATCCTGGCACTAATAAGAAAAGCCATGCCGATTTGTTTCGGCATGGCTTTTCCTGTTTTTTTGGCAGTTTTTATTTCAACACAGATACCGCTTTATTGGCGTCACCAACGCCCCAAACAGTACCTGGTTTATCGCCCATAGTGATCTCCAGTTCCCCGCCCTTCATTAAATCTGTATGCGCGAAATAAGTTTTGGTATAGTTTTTACCATTTAACTTCATGGCGTTGATGTATATGTTTTTAGGACCATTGTTTTTGATTACAATATGGAACGTTTTATTGCCCTTTAATTTAAGTGTTGCCTCATTGATAACAGGGCTTCCGAAAACATATAGTCCGTTTGCGGGGTTAACCGGGTAAAAACCAAGGGCCGATAAAACATACCAGGCCGACATCTGCCCAACATCTTCATTGCCTATAATACCATCAGTTTTATCGGTATAAAAATCATCCAGTATATAACGCACCTTTTCGGCTGTTTTCCATGGCTGACCAGAGTAGGCATAATAATACGTCATGGGATGGCCTGGCTCATTACCGTGCGCATATTGACCTATTAAACCAGACACATCAGGTGATTTAAATTTACCCATATCGCCCTGAGCTATAAACAACGAATCGAGCTTGATATTAAACTTAGCTTCGCCACCTAACATATTAATCATTCCCTCCACATCCTGGGGCACCAAAAAAGTATATTCCCAGCCATTGCCTTCGGTAAAGTCTCCGGTTTCATGGATAGAAATGAAGGGGCTATAAGGCGTACGCCATGCCGTTTCTGATAAACGGCCACGCATAAAGCCAGCTTTAGGATCATAATAATTTTTATAGTACTGACCGCGTTTGCTGAAGTACTCATAATCGGCGGTTTTGCCTAATTTTTTTGCCACCTGTGCAAGGCACCAATCATCAATAGCATACTCCAATCCCATCGAAACAGACTCGGCAGTACTATCAGCCGGGATGTAACCTAATTTCTTAACAAACTTAATACCGCGTGCATCCTGCATCGCCGTAGTCTTCATAGCTTCATAAGCCAAATTTGCATCAAAACCTTTATAGCCTTTCAGTAAAGCATCGGCAACAACCGGTACAGCACTGTATCCAACCATACAATTAGTTTCGTTGGCCATTAAATGCCAAACAGGTAAACTACCCTGCTGCTGGTAAATAGCCAGCATAGAGTTGATCATATCGTTGGTATGCTCCGGGTGGATGATGGTTGATAGCGGGTTATTTGACCGGTAGGTATCCCAAAGTGAAAAAGTAGTCACGTTGTTAAACCCTACATTTTTGTGGACTTTTTTATCTGTTCCCCAATACTCGCCATTCACATCATTAAAAACAGATGGCGCTACCATAGAATGATAAAAGGCCGTATAGAATTTTTTTAACTGTGAAAGTGAATCCGCTTTTATAGTGATCTTTTTAAGTTGGTTGTTCCATGCCTCATCTGCCTGGGCTACAACTTTATTAAAATCCCATCCCGGTATTTCCGTTTTGATATTCAGCATCGCGTTTTCTGAACTTACGGGAGAGATACCAACTTTGGCGTAAACTACTTCGCCTTTTGTGGTGGCAAAACTGATAACGCCTTTTACCTTTGCTCCTTTTACCTCTGTACCCGCCCTGGCGGTGCTATCATAAACGGCAAAGGTTTTTATTGGTTTCGAGAAAACAGCGGCAAAGTAAATACGCTGATCATTTGCCCAGCCTTTTGAAAAACGGTAACCAACAACGGTGTTTTTATCCAACTGTTTGATATAGGTTTCTTTTGCCTTATCCCAACCTATACCTTCCTGCAGGTCAATAACAATATGCGCGTCTTTTGATGCCGGGAATGTGTATTTGTGCATCCCCACTCTTGTGCTGGCTGTAAGTTCAACACCAATATCATACCGCTTAAGTTTCACTTTATAATACCCTGGTTTAACTACCTCATCCTTGTGGCTAAATAGCGATACATACCCGCTTTGCATGCTTTTAAGCCCGCCTTTATAAGTTCTTATAGGGCCGATTGTTGGCATAAAGGAAATATCGCCCAGGTCACCAATGCCGGTGCCACTAAGGTGGGTATGCTGAAATCCGATGATGGTAGAATCTGATATATGATAGCCAGAGCACCAGTCCCAACCTTCGGATAAATTGGTTGGGCCCAACTGTACCGCGCCAAAAGGCACATTTGCGCCAACAAAAACATGCCCGTGAAAACCTGTACCTATGTAAGGATCAACATATTTTGTAAGACTGGCATTTTTTGTAGCCATGGTCTTTTTATGCGATTGGCTAAATGAATTTAAAGCTAAAAGTGCCAGCATTCCGGCTAAACAGATCTGTTTTTTCATTTTAATTATAGATGATAGTACTGTGATTTTTAATATTTTTCAAACCTAAATCACAGCACATAATAGTTTATTAATAAACGCTTAATTCGGCCACAGTAATACCATTACCTGCAATTACTCTTGTAGCCTCAAATTTAAAATATCTTGCGTTAACGGGTTTACTTAAAACCACAGGTTGCTCAATTGGATTCGACTTGATATTGGAGAACTCGCCTGATGCTGCTTTAATCCACTCCTTGCCATCGTTACTGATGTAAAACACATAGCTATCAACAATTCCGTCGGCTTGTTTATCCTGCCTTGGTAAATAGCCAAAGGCTTTAATATCATAAGCTTTACCCATATCAACCGTTATTTGTTGTGGATAAGTGGCAGCATCCTTTTGCAATGTGCTATACAATGTGCCGGGATGTTCATCTATAGCATTTTCGGGCCGGTTACCATTATCATTGGCAGCTGCAGCATCCAAAACTTTCCAATCAGCTTTGGCATAGCCCAACGATATAAATGTTACATCACTTTTTTGTGATTTGCCTTCAAAACTCCTTGCCTTAACCACTCCATCATCAATTACCGTAAATGGTTTTGTATATAATGGCGAACTTTGTGTTGGGTCCTGCCCGTTTAAAGTATAACGAATTGCACTTACAGGTGCTTCGGTGGTAATACTTACCTCACCTTTTGTATTCCGAACAATCTTTGGACCTGTCAGGTGCACCGGCTCCTTATATAAGCCAAAATCACTTAATGCAATGGATACCGGGGATTTGATCACTCTTACCCTGATTTTATTTGAAGTTATATTCTGCGTTAAGCGGATCAGCCTGTTTCCACCAATACTTGTTGCGGCGCCTATTTGCTGCCATTTGCCATTTATATAAGCGTCCACCTCCAAAGCCTCAATACGTTGGCCCAATTTAATATTTTCGCGCAGCCTAATCACATTAAAGGTTTTAGGCGTGTGCATATCAATAACCACATTGGCTGTTGTTACCTTATCATCAGTAGCCCAATAACTATAACGATCATTATCAACCAAAAACTGCGGACCATATTTAACTTTGTTACCACCACGCACATTGCTGGCGGTAATTGGTGCCCCTTTTGCCAGGTTAACGGCAAATGTTTGTTTCAATAGTTTACCAAATTCGGTAAGTGATTTAACGTCAATCTCGTTTACTATTCCCCGCGGATCAGGAGACAAACCCAAATCAAGCGCCGCCCCACGACCTACACTTTTATAATAAAGATCAAGCAAGGTATATGGCGATTTTACGCCATCATCCTGGGTTTTGTGGTAAAACCAGCCTGGCCTTAATGATACATCGCACTCTGCAGGCATCCAGTAATCGCCATTACGGGTTCCTTCTGTTCCTTCGTAATCTTTAACAAAGCCATTGCCCGGTTTCTTACCTTCTTCGGGGGCATGCGGGGTATATGTTGCCCAACAGGTTTCGCCGGCATGACCTTCCTCGTTACCAACCCAACGTACATCGGGGCCAACATCGCCAAATATAACCGCATTGGGCTGTAGTTTACGGGTAATTGCCCAGGTTGTATCCCAACCGTAATAAGTAGAGCGATCAATCTTTCTTACTTCCCGTTTGCCACCGTAATAGCCATCGCCGCCATTAGCACCATCATGCCATGAAATAAAAAGCGGGCCATAATTGGTATACAGTTCTTTAAGTTGCTCGCGATAGATCTTTATATATTCGGCCGTACCATAGTTAGAGTTGTTTCTGTCCCATGGAGAGCAATAAACACCTAACTGCATGCCTAATTTATCGCAAGCCTCACGGTATTCTTTCATCATATCGCCCTTACCGTTTTTGTATGGGCTTTTTGAAATATTATGCTCAGTTGTTTTTGTTGGCCAAATGCAAAAACCATCGTGGTGCTTGGCTACAACCACCACACCTTTAAAACCACCAGCCTTGGCAGCCGCTACTATCTGCAACGCGCTAAATTGCGAAGGGTTAATAAGTTTTGGATCTTCATCTCCATAACCCCACTCCTTATTGGTATAAACATCAACACCATAGTGAATAATGCAATACATTTCCAGCTGCTGCCAGTTTAACTGCCCCTTTGTAGGCAAAACGCCATAAGGTTTGGGCGCAGTTTGGCTAAAACCTTTTAGGTGGATAATAAGTAACAATAAAGCGATGCCTGTAAACTTCTTCATAATAGGTATTTAATTTTTAAACCAATCGGCCGGTACATCCTGCGGAGCAGAACCATTAACACTGTATTTTAATTTCAAGGTAAAACCACCTCCACCTTCAATAAAATCAAGTTTGAAGGGGTGCGCTCCCATCTTTAAAGCAATTTGCCCGCTGCGTTCCTGGGCAGAGTGGTTACCATCGTTATTTACAACCACATTGGGGCCTATGTTTAATACACCACCATCATCGCAGGTTAAATAAAAACTATAAATGCCATCAGCCGGTACATCAATGTATCCCTTATAAGTAATGCCAAATGAGGGCGCCTTTACTGTAGCCGGTACTTCAATTTTATCGGTAACAAAAACACTATCAGCTTTCGCATCCTTCATTAAGGCCGTTTCTTTAAAATAGGCTTTATAGTAAGTGCAAGCCAATCCCGCTTTGGGTGGAGCTATTTTTACCGCACCAAGCATATGTTGTTGGGTGTAGTTAAGGCTATAAACATCCCCGCGGGTACCGGTAGGTGTAAAGGCTGCAACTTTTACCAACTCCGATTTTTTGATAATTAATGGATACGGCAAAACCGGCGATTTAACATCGGGCAAAGTACCATCGGTGGTGTAATGGAGTGTCAGACTTTTTAATGGTGAGGTGATGCTTAATTTACCTTCATCCGTAAATGCGTATTCGTTTAAAAGGTTAGGCAGATCAGGTAAACGATAATTGATCTTCAAGGCGTCCATCCTGCTATATTGCTGTACCAGGCGCTCTAAATAAGAATCATATTTGTCTTGTTTATTCGTCCACAGCAATTCTGCCAGTGCGGTCATCCTTGGCATATACATATAGTCGGCGCGGCGCTCTGACGGGATTTGTTCTGTCCAGATATTTGCCTGCGCTCCTATTATCGACTTCGCTTCTTCGGCATTTAAAACCTGTGGGATAGGATTAAAATGATAAACCTTATAAATAGAGTACTGATCGGCCTGGTTATCAAAGTATAAAGGTTCGCCAGGTGTCATGATCACTGTATTTCCATTTTTAACCGCTTTTACCGGAGCTTGAGGTACCCAGGTACGCCAATACATTACAATTGCCGTTGGACTGATACCACCTTCAATTATCTCATCCCATCCTATTAGTTTACGGCCTTTTGAGTTAAAAAATTTCTCCATCCTGTTAATGAAATAGCTTTGTAGCGCGGGCAGATCTTTGATACCCTCGCGCTCCATCAGGGCTTTACAGGCATCAGATTTGCCCCAGTCTGTACGGTCAACTTCATCACCACCTATGTGGATATATTTGGATGGAAAGATGTCCATAATCTCGCTGAATACGTTTTGGGCAAATTCAAATGTAGTTTCATTACATGGGCAAATAGGTTTGGTAAAAAGCGTACCCCATTTATTTTCGCCGTTGCAGGTTAAAAACGGGTATGAGTTAATTGCCGCCATCATGTGCCCGGGCATATCAATTTCGGGGATGATATCAATGTGCTTTGCAGTTGCATAGGCCACAATCCCTTTCATCTCCTGCTGGGTATAGAAACCACCATACAGGGTTTTACCACCGCGCTGGATGATGTGCTCTTTATCAATAATAAAATCCGGATTATCTTTAGAGCGTTTCATACATGACGAATCCTGGTTGTTGAATGTTCGCCATGCCCCTTCTTCGGTTAGTTTGGGATATTTTTTTATTTCGATGCGCCAGCCCTGGTCGTCAGTTAAATGCAGATGCAGCTTGTTCATTTTATAAAGCGCCATCCTGTCAATAAACTTTTTGAGGTAGCTTACCGAGAAGAAGTGACGGGAAACATCTAAATGCATGCCCCGCCATTCGTAGGCTGGTTGATCTTGTATAGCTGCTACCTGTAAAGATAATTGCTTACGTACCATACCTGTTTCAACAGAAACCGGCAGTAATTGCCGTATAGTTTCAACCGCATGGAAAACTCCGGCGCCGTCCTTCGCCCTGATTACTACTTCACTTTGGCTTATATTTAAGGTATATGCTTCTGGCGCAGTAATGCTGGCATCATAAATCAATTTTATAGCATGAGGCTTATTAACTTTACTCAACAATAACGGTTTACCTAAACCCCTTCGCAGTATATTGTTGAGTTCTAAAGCTTCGCTGCCAAATTCTTTAGCTGTTACAATAGGTGTTTTTGATGTTATTATAAAAGAGCCACTCCCCATAACCAGTTGATTTGGATAAGGAATTAACGGAAACTTAGTGGCATCCTGCGCATTTGATGTAAAAGAGGCGCATACTAACAATATCACCAGCTTAAAAGGAGTAAGTTTTTTAGCAAAAGCTATCATTGATGGTTTTTTTTATTAATAAAGTTCTGAAATAAATCTGATCGATCAGCCTACCAAAATAAAGCAAACGACTATGTTTTTTACGGGTGCGACAATCGATAGTAATTATTTTATAAACATATCAAAACTTTTTAATTTTATTGTAAAAGTTAATAAAATGTTACGAAATCACTGTATGCAAAGTATGGCTATTAATGCATGGTTAAAATTCAATCTGGTTGGAAAATCCTTCTGATCTGGTTAAAATCAAACTCGCGGCCATGAAGTTAAATAATTACCCAAACTTTTTTTTCACAATCAACTCTAACTGTTTTTGATTGTCGCTAATTAAAACAAATTCGATCAATCTAAACCAGTAAAAAGTAGTTAACAAATGGATATAATCGGGCACTGTAGCTCATATTATTTAGCGTCAATTCGTAACATTCGCGGCATTGCGGTGTTTAATAATTAAATATATTAATCATGATTACAAGTGGCGTAACATTCGGTATAAACAAAGAAGACGGATCTCATATCACCATTGCAATAGATCCGGCGGATATCAATAAGGTTGAAGGTAATAATGCGGGCACCTATAAACTATATAAAGAAATTGACAGCTCGAAAACTTTTGATAAGGGATATTTGGGCGCTATATTTTTAGATGATGCAGATCCCGGTTATCACTATTCCGGCGGTACAGAACTAACGGATTTTGAATTAAAGCAATTGGCCAAACTCATCAGGGAGTATCATGCTACAGGTAAAGAGTTTGATGACCACCATCGCGATATCAGCTCGAAATAAATTGGTTAAATTATAGCCGCATTAAATTGTTCGAGGTATTTGGCTATATAATCCTGTTTTGTTTTTGATTTGTATTGCATTATAAAGCGGGGATGTTCAAGGGCGATGATCTGCTTAAAGAATTTCTTTTCTTCATTTAGCTTTTGCAAAAAAGCCTCGTTCTTTCCTGTGCCGAAGCAAAAGCAAATATCAGTTTCGAAACCCAGGTCTATCTGTTTTTGGATATTTTCAACGATGAAAGGATACACCGCTTTGGTTAACGCCGGCGTATCATAGTAATTATAATTTATTTCCTTGCCTGCAGTACCGGTTATTGTAAAACCAAGCGGACAAACCGAATGGATATAAAATTGCTGATAAAATGCGGCAATACCACCAAAAGCGTTGATCACATTATACACATACTCTGATGATGGCTCATGGGTTATAGGACCATTATATGGAATATGGCATTGATTGATCATCCGTTTAGGATCCGTAAAGGCAACACCCGTCATTCCTGAACCAAACCTCCCGGGATTTATGCCAAGGATTAAATGCCTTGGATGGTTATCGTTATAATACTTATTGTAAAACTGAGACGAAACATCAAACGCAAAATCATTATCTCTAAAGGGATTCATGATACTGATTCCGGGTGGAAGAGTGCCCGTATATTCAAGCTGTTTATTAAAATTGATTATCCTATCTGCAAATGTGCTCATATCAAATGCTAACCTATTAAAAATTAGTAAAAAGCAGAAGTTTTCTTTAAGTTCCCATATAATTACCTTTGCATTATGGGAATCATCAACTTCACTACTTTTCTGCTAACATCTTTACTTTTTATAATATCTCCCGGCATCGACACTATTTTTGTGCTCAATAAAGCTATTGCCCAGGGAAAAAAGTCTGGTATTTACTCAACATTGGGTATCACTACAGGTGTACTTGTACATACCACCCTAGCCGCTTTTGGATTGTCGCTAATCCTTTCGCAATCGGCAATGGCATTTAGTTTTGTTAAATATGCAGGTGCCGCTTATTTAGTTTGCCTGGGGATTGCCAAATTATTTTCAAAGAATGAAGTTGTAAAACAAGATATACCTGCTGTACCAGAACCTGTAAGGAAAACATATTTATCTGCCGTGCTTACCAATGCGTTAAACCCCAAAGTGGCCATTTTCTTCCTGGCTTTCTTTCCGCAGTTTATACAGCCTGCCTACATCCATGATGCATTACCTTTTGTATTGCTTGGGGCTACCTATGCTTTGATGAGTTTAGTATGGTTTATGATACTCACTTTTTTTGCTGGTTCGCTTTCAATCCGGTTAAAACAGCGCCCTTTATTTGGCGTTTGGCTTAATAAATTCTCTGCTGTAGTTTTTGTGCTGACGGGCGTTAAAATCGCGTTAACAAAAAGATAAAAAAAATCCCGGCGCCCCCACAGCAACCGGGATCATTAAATCACCCTGCACAAAATTGTTATTTCATGTACTCCTGATCAAGAAACAAATACCTGGCCCTGTCATTTTCAGTTTTCTGCTCACTTTTTACGTTGATATCCATAAACTTAACCGGGCTTTTACCAGTATTGGCATCCCATTTAGGCAAACCAGATCCGTTTGGATTACCGGTTTTAATAAAGTTGGCAAAGTAGTTTTCCATGGTTTCTGATACCTTGTAGTCATAAGGTGTCCAGGCGTACACTTTGTTACTCGCCAGGTTACCCATGGCGTATTCAATTTCTGATGCATGCGCAGCGCCAATTTGCGCCGGTGCTTTTGGAGCAGGTTTAGTAGCATCCCCTTTCACAACTCCCCCGGCAAGGCCCGGTGTGGCATTACCCATTTGCGCAGTCATGGCCGGGCGGATGCGCGAAAAGCAATAACGATAAACCGGTTTGCCGCCTGTTTGAATTTGCAGATCGGCCCATTTCCAGGTGCTGTATACTATAAACCTATCACTTGATAATGCTGTGGCCGATTTAATAACTTCCTCATCTGTTGAGGCAGGATATAATTTCATTGCTTCATCAGCCTTATCACCATATGTAGTTGTAAGTGTCTTCTTGTAATTCTCCAATGTTGGTGCGTCAGCACGCATTAAAAATTGGTATGGTACTTCGGCCGAGTTCCATCCAACCAGGATAGGTATTTTAGCTTGTTCGCCTGCTTCAAAAATAGCAGGTAATGATTTTGACAATAAATAACCATCAATTGTAGGCGTCATTGGCGTTGAGCCTGGTTTAAAAACAGCGTCGAGCAGATCTGCCGCGGATATTGCCCTTAATTCAGCCAATGAACCGGCTTTTACATGGGCAGCAAACGTTACTCCATTTTTCTCGGCATCGGCCAGTGGTATGGAGTTTAATGTTGGTTTTATACCCGCGCCGCTTTCGCCGATTGCGCCCATAATCAGGTCTTTTGATAACGGCGATGCCATTTGTACCGATACAGATATAGAACCTGCCGACTCACCTGCTATAGTTACATGTTTAGGGTCGCCACCAAATTTGGCTACGTTTTTTTGAACCCACAGTAAGGCCGCGTTTTGATCAAGATATCCATAGTTGCCTGATGAATGATTAGGCGACTCTTTGGTTAATTCGGGGTGCGAAAAAAAGCCAAAAACACCTAATCTGTAATTCACGGTAAGCACAACGATACCTTTTTTAGCCATACTTTCACCATCATAACGAGGTTCAGATCCATCACCGGCAGCAAGGCCTCCCCCATAAAAATAAACAAGTACCGGTAATTTTTCTTTCATGGTTTTAGCAGGCGTCCAAACGTTAAGGTACAAGCAATCTTCGCTCATACCCGAAGAACGGAACCCCATATCGCCAAAGATTGGACGTTGCATTGGGTTGTTTCCAAAATGATCGGCTTTGCGCACACCATCCCAGTTTTTTGCAGGCTGTGGTTCTTTCCAGCGCAAATCGCCAACGGGTGGTTGGGCAAACGGAATTCCTTTAAAAACAGTGATAGGCGAGCCTGTATCTTTTATTCCCTCCAGGGTACCATTCTCAACGGTTACCTGGTTTGTTTGTGCAATTACCTCTACAGTGGCAATTTGTACCAGCAGTAGTACTGCTAAAAATGGTTTCATCATATGGGTATAATTAAGTTTTTTGGTTTAATACGAAGATAAGATATCTTATTGTATCATTTTGTTACAATAGTAATTAATTTTATCCGGGGGTAACATTTTTTTTGTTATTTGCTGTAAGTTTTATTTATAATGTATGAGTAACAAATTCAGAAACCAGGAAGCTAATGCCCACGGCCATGGTTATTTACCCGGTTTGGCTATTGATGCTGTTATTTTTGGTTTTCATGATAATCAGCTAAAGGTATTGCTGCTCACCTACAAAAACACAGGTCTGTTTGCCTTACCGGGTGGTTTTGTACACGATACTGAGGATGTAAACGAAGCCGCCCGCCGGGTTTTGTTTGACCGCACAGGCTTAACCAATATCTTTTTGGATCAGTTTTATGTTTTTGGYGATAAAAGCCGACACGATACTGCTCCGCTAAAGGCTATCATGGCGGTTAGAGGGGTTACACCGCCGGATGACCATTGGCTGTTGAAACGCTTTGTATCTGTTGGCTATTATGCCCTGGTTGATTTTACCAAGGCTATCCCCACTCCCGATAGCATATCAGATAGCTGCGATTGGTTTGGTTTGGATAATTTACCCGAGCTGATGCAGGATCATAATCTCATCATTAAAAAAGCGCTGGAAACTTTACAGGCAAACCTCGATCAAAAACTTATCGGCTTTAATTTATTAACCGATGACTTTACCATGGGCGATTTGCAAAGTCTGTATGAAACTATTTTAAACAAGAAACTTATCCGCGCAGCTTTCCAGCGTAAAATACTGAGCCTGGGGATATTAGAGCGAACCGCAAAAAAATGGACCGGTGGAGCCCATAAAGCCCCTTATTTATATAGATTCATATCTGAAAAATAATTTCTGTCATAATTTAACCCCATAATTGTCGTATTCTGCCCTGTTTAATTATCTTTAATCGCCGTAAATTTACTTCTGTAAATCACAAAAATTATAAACTAAAAACCTTAAAAATGGCAACACTTAATCCGTATTTAAATTTCCCCGGCAATACCGAGGAAGCTTTCAATTTTTACAAATCAATTTTTGGTGGTGAATTTCTGACCGTAATGCGCTTTAAAGATTCTCCCGAGGCAGGGCATATAGCCGAAGAAGATAAAGAAAAACTGATGCATATAGCGCTCCCAATTGGTAAAGGCAACATACTAATGGCTACAGATAGCGTTGGCGAAATGGGCATGGGCTATAAACAAGGCAACAATTTTCACCTATCTTTAACTGCAGAAAGCGAAGAAGAAGCAAACACATTATTCAATGGTTTATCTGCAGGTGGCAATATAATGGTTCCACTTTCTCCGGCTTCATGGGGCGATCTTTTCGGATGGTTTTCTGATAAATTTGGTATTTCATGGATGGTAAGCTATTCACCTAACCGCCCACAGTAAATATTGATAATATGAGCGCGAAAACAATTAAGATCACCTATTGGATATTAACCGTTTTACTTGCTTTATCAATGGCCGGGGATGGTTACGGCGGCGTTACAAAACAACAGGCAGGTGTTGACGTATTGCAACACCTGGGTTACCCGGTTTATTTCATGGTTATTGTTGGGGTTGCCAAGCTATTGGGTGTAATTGCCATATTACAAAATAAATTCAAAGCAATAAAAGAATGGGCATATGCCGGTTTCGCTTTTAATTTCCTTGGAGCAATTGCATCCAGAGCTTTTGTTGGTGATGGCCCGGCCGATCTTATACTCCCAATTGTAATGGTTGTATTTTTATTTGCAACCTACTATTTCTGGAAAAAGTTCAACCAAATTGAAGTAAATCCTAAAACTAAAAATCAATAATAATTTAACTTTAAAACATGAAGATCGCAGTAATTATTGTACGTACCCTTGTTGCCTTAATGTTCCTGTTTGCTTCGGTAAGCTGGTTTTTAATGGTCTATTTTCATGCATTCCAGATGCCACCTGTAACCGGCAACATGAAAGTGTTTAACGACGGACTTGAGGCTTCGGGCTACTTAATGATGCTTATAAAAATAACAGAGTTGGTTTGTGCATTGTTTTTGTTATTCGGCAGGTACGTTGCGCTGGCTTTGGTAGTTCTGTTCCCGGTGATGCTAAATATTGTGTTAGTCAACGCATTTTTGGCACCTTCGGGCCTTACCAGTGTAATCCCGTTGCTACTTGGGGTTTTATTCCTGGCCTATACCCAGCGGGATAAATACGCGCCCTTGTTCGTTTCAAAATAAGCACCTTACTCACGGAATAAAAAACAAACTATTATGACGGTAGAAGTTTTTAAAACCAATGTAAACAAGCGCAAATACGCTAAAATTTTATTAGATCATATTCATAAAACATTCTCGGGCTATAATGCCAATTTTGATCTTGATGATTGCGATAATATTTTGCGTGTACAGTGTAAAAAGGGCACTATCAGATCGAAGGCATTAATCCTTTTTTTTAAAGATTTTGGGTATCACGCTGAGGTACTGGTAGATTAAGCTCTATCATACAAAACAAAAACCAACTTGACTAATTGTTATAATAAAGGAGAACTATTATGTTAAAAGACAGTAAAGCATTTAGCGGATTTTCTGTAAACGACACTGCAAAAGCCAAAGAGTTTTATGGTCAAATCCTCGGACTCGAAGTAAAGGACGAAGCAATGGAAGGTTTAATAAGTTTGCAACTTACCGGTGGAAATTATATCATCATATATCCAAAGCCCAACCACGTGCCTGCCACTTTTACCATACTCAATTTCCCTGTAAATGATCTGGAAAAAACAGTTGATGAACTTACAGCACGTGGTGTAAAATTCATTGTTTATAACGAGGAACATTTTAAAACCAATGAAAAAGGAATATTTACGGCCGGCGGCCCTACCATTGCCTGGTTTAAAGATCCGGCAGGTAATATTTTATCCGTTATCGAACAAAAAAATTAATTGAATATCTTGATTCTTATTAAATAGTAAAAGTTCCTTAAGCCAGCTTAAGGAACTTTTACTATTATCATCAAATATTGCCTCAATATCCCATTGAATTTTAGTGGGCAATTTTTTAAAAGCCACACCCAATGCAGCAAGGCGTTGATATTCCCACCTGTACATCTGTAGAAAACACAACAGCGGCGAAAACTTAACTTCAAAATGCCTTTAAATAGCAATCAGGAAAAAACTTGCCCAATTTATAAGTTTTAACCCCAAACGGGAATATATTCCACAATAGGGAAAATAAACCAATATAATACGTTACTTATAACCCATAATTAGTCAATTTTAAACACTGCGGCAACTGGCATATTTGCTTAATAGTAAATAAAATAATCGTATATAAATATAGTAAGCATTTTATATGTATTTTCGGTACAGTAATTGTTTACATGGATTAAATCACTACATCAGGTTAAACATTTTATGAATATTTACAAAAAACAAAACTCTGTGCATTGTTTTAACGTACACCTATTAGCTTTGCAAATCATTAAATTAAATATTCATTTGCAAAAACCCTAAAGCCTGATCTACTTATTAAATTGATAACAATTACATGCTTATAACTGCTTTTTAATTCAGATCCACCCCCAATCAATAACATGAAGAGAACCTTACTAATTGTCGATGACGATTTAAGCATACTAAAATTACTCAATTTTATTCTTTCTAAAGATTATGATGTTGTTGTTAAAAACAATGGCATCGATGCCTTTGGTTGGTTGGAGGATGGCAATATGCCCGACTTGATACTTTCTGATCTTCAAATGCCTTATTTTGATGGCCAGTCATTTGCAAAAAATGTTAAGATAAGTGGTTTTTATCGCGACATTCCTGTTCTGCTATTGTCTGCTGCTCATGATTTGGATGAGCAGGTAAGCAATATGCCATTTAAAATCGATGGATATATGCACAAACCATTTAAACCTAACGAGCTAAAATCAGCCATTAATCAACTCTTACAAGTTTATGAATCACCAAACGTCTGATTGGAACGAAAACTCCGGTTCGCACATTAAGATCGCTTACGCTGGGTTGGCTTTAAAAGACCTTATATTAACCGGCCTTAGTAATTTCAATATCCATCTTAACGATTCTATTGCCGAACTTGACCGTTATCTGGGCGAGCAATCGATTTTAACAGTTCCGGATATTATCCTGATGGAAGTAGATGCTCATGGAAAATGCTTTGCTTTGGTTGAAGAAATTAAAAAAAGCTTTTTACTCAATGGCTCTATCATTGTTTTACTATCTGTTCAAAACGATAATACCCTTAAGAAAAAGGCGATGCAGCTGAAGGTGCATGATTTTTATAGCCTCCCATTTTCTATTGATGACCTGCGCGAAAGATTGAATTTCCTGGTAACCTTTAAGTTGATAAAGCCAAGGTTACTTGAACTTTCAAAAGAGGTTGATACTACTTATAAAATGCCGTTTGGAAAACGCATTATTGACCTTACCATATCAGGTTCGATGTTGTTTTTCCTATCTCCACTTTACCTGCTTATAGCGATAGCTATAAAGCTTGATTCAAAAGGGCCGGTGCTTTATAAAAGTAAGCGCGTTGGCACAGGCTACAAAGTATTTGATTTTTACAAATTCCGATCGATGAGGACTGATGCGGATCAGCTATTGGCTCAATTATCAACAGAGAATAATCAATACGCAACAGAAGGAGGCGGCGGCAATAAAGCTGCATTTGTTAAAATCAAAAACGATCCGCGTATAACAAAGCTTGGCAACTTTTTACGCAACTCCAGCTTAGATGAACTTCCGCAGCTCTTTAATATATTAGTTGGCGATATGTCTGTAGTTGGCAATAGACCATTACCTGTTTATGAAGCCGAAATGTTAACCTCGAACGAATGGTCGATGCGTTTCCTGGGCCCTGCCGGCCTAACAGGTTTGTGGCAAATCAGCAAACGTGGCAAAGAGGATATGTCTGAAAGAGAGCGGAAAAAACTGGATAACTTTTATGCTCAGAAGTACTCTATTTGGTTAGATTTACGGATTATTGTTGGAACGGTGCCAGCCCTCTTTCAAAAAGAAAAAGTATAAACAATGACTAAACATTTAAGAATTTTTTGTTTCTTATTAACTATCACCCTGTTTTCTAACCAATTACATGCACAGGAAACTTTTATAAACAATGTTAATTTCGCCTATCTTGATAAACTGGTAGCCGTTGCAAAAAAGAATTATCCCGAGGTTAAAGTAAGGCAAAGCCAGGTAAATGCTGCTCACAGCAATTACAACGCAACAAAATTTGCCTGGCTGGATGGATTAACTGCATCTTATATTTATAGTCCGCAAAATTTAGTTAACCAGGCGCAGCCCACCATATTTAAAGGCTACCAGCTGGCTATAACATTGAGTATCGGTCAATTACTTAAAAACCCTGCAGTTACTAATGCAGCGCATGAAACTTATAAAATTGCGCAATACCAGCAGGCTGAGTACATGCTCAACCTTGAAGCCCAGGTAAGAAAACTTTATTTTGCTTACCTTTCTGCCATGACCGAATTGAGGTTACGCTCGGGCGCGGTAACCGACGCCAGTAGCGCAGTTAAGCAATTAAAATATTCCTTTCAAAAAGGAGAAACAACTTTTCAGATCTATAATGAGCAATTAAATAGTTATTATAATCAAAATTCGTTTATGGTACAAGCTGAATTAGCAACGTGGACCACCAAAACTAATCTTGAAGAACTATTAGGTGTTAAATTAGAGGATATTAAATAAAAATGGAGATAACCAATTTTTTTAAGCTTTTAAAGAAATACAGATTAATACTAATTTTTTTACCGCTTGCAACCATAGTTGTATCATTTTACTTTGTTAAAAAACTACCGGATAACTATGTATCCCATGCGCAAATAGCAACCGGTATTATCGATGCATCGCGCCACCTGCTTGATAAGGATGCCAATACTAATGTTCAGGAACAACAGGTATTAAGTGAGTTTAGTAACCTCATGGCCATTATGAAGTTAAAGAAAATGGTTAACCAGGTTTCTTATTCGCTTATTATACATGACCTCAAGAATCCAAATGCGCCTTTTCGAAAACCCAGCAAGCAATTTGCAGAAATGCATGAATATGAACGGGAACAGGCGCTAAAGGTTTTCCAGTATAAGTTTGATCACCTTGAAGCTTTATTGCTTTATAACAAACAGGAAAGCATTTTAAACGAACTGCTGCGCTCCATGAAGTATGATGACGTTTCTCTGCGTAAGGAACTGTTAATATTCAGGGATGATGAAAGTGACTTTATATCCGTAAGTTTTGATTCAGAAAATCCACAATTATCCGCAACGGTGGTAAACGTATTGTGTACGCAATTTATTAGTTACTACACGCAAACAGTAAAGAAAAACGAATCAAACGCGGTCGCTTTTCTATCAGAACTACTGGATCAAAAAAGGAATGCCTTAAATAATAAAACAACTCAGCTTCAAAAATACAAGATAGATAATGGCATATTAAACCTTGATGAGCAGTCAAAAGCTATTTTTAGCCAGATACTTGTTTATAATGATAAAAAACAAGAAGCCGAAAAGAATATTGCTTCATTTGAGGGCGCCCTTAAAACCATCAATGGCAAATTTGAGCCTTCGGATAGAAAATATTTAGAGTCAACCATAAGCAAATATAACCAGGCCATTACCTCAACCCAGGATGAACTTCATAACATCCAAAACAGGTATATACGCAGCAACTACGATCCTAAATATAAACCGGCATTAGATTCTGTTCAAAAAGCATTAGCGTCAGAAATCAATCAATCATCAGATAAATACATAAGCAGCCCCCTTATAGCTAAAGACGACCTGGTTAAGCAAAAATTAACGCTGGAAGTATCGCGCGATCTGGCTAAATACAGTATTCAATCTATCAATAGTGAGTTATCAGATCTAAACACAAAATTTGCCCGCCTGGTACCCTTTGATGCGAAGGTTAAAACTTATGATTTTGATATCGACATCGCCAGTAAGGAATACCTGGAGGTTTTAAACAAGTACAACGAAACTAACCTTAAATCAAACTTTTCCATTAAACTGATACAGGTAGAAATAGCTGCGCCAGAAGCGCCGGAGCCATCAAAAAAAATGCTCCTTATTGGCTTAAGCGCCGTAGCAGTACTTTTTGTTTGCCTGTTTGTTTTATTTTTATTGTTCTACCTTGATGATACCATTAAGGAACCTGCCGAACTGGTTAATAAAACACAATTACCGTTGCTGGGCTATCTTAATAGAGTACACGGATCAAACCTTGATCTTAGAAAACTTTGGGACGTGGAGAACCGCGATAAAATGCGACAGTATAAAGAACTTTTACGATCAATAAGGTTTGAAATTGACCAGGAGCTTCGCGGAGAAAAGGTGATAGCGGTTACAAGCATGGGGGCTCATGACGGTAAAACCGTGTTTGCTACCAGCCTGGCCTACTCCTACTCCATGATCAATAAAAAAGTGTTGCTGATTGATGGAAACTTTGATAATCCCGCCCTTACACAGGCCACGCAACCGACCTTGTTCCTGGAAGAATATTTCAAAAACACGCCCTTTAATAACGTTGAAATAAGCAGCAGCACATCAAACGTTTTAGGTAATCATGCCGGTGATGTAACCTTACTTGAAATTGGCGACGAAGTTTTTATTAAAAGCCGCTTTGATAATCTTAGATCAAAATACGATATAATAATTATTGATACAGCGCCATTAAGCTCCTTAAACAAATCGAAAGAGTGGTTGTTGTTTGCCAATAAAACAATAGCTGTTTTTGAGGCCAACAGGAGTTTAACAAACGCGCAAAAAGCTCACCTGGCATTTTTAAAAAATCTTGGCGGTAAGTTTGGCGGCTGGGTGTTAAATAAAGCAACTTTTGATCTCAAAAAGAAATAGTTACTATTACAACCATTTCTAAATTATTGTTGATACACCTTTAGCTTTAATATTATGAGAATAGACCCTATTGAAGCAAAACCAGATCCTTTTGAAAATTTAACACCACTGCAAAACAGATCGCGTAAGGCAGCTATCGCTATAGCCTTTATAGGTGTTTTTGTTTGGGTAATAAAAATTTTGGTTTTATAATTTCCTTGTCTACCACAAATGCAGAATGATAAAACAAATAACACCGAGGCAAAAGTAACATTTGGGCAAAGGCTACTTATCCAAAAGTTTTCTAACCCGTTTGTGCTTGTTTTTTTAGCACTTGCAGTAGTGTTTATCAGCCTGATAGTTTATAAACTCGGCATTATTGGCTTCGGCGCTATTGTAGTAATTACCTTCGGCTTACCAATTTTATTTGGTATTGTGGCCTACCCCCAATTTGGGATAACCGTATTAATAGTCACCTCCTTTTTTATCAATTACGTTTCAGAATTTTTACCTGATGCGGTACCGATAGGAACCTTACTTGATGCAATAACCTACTTGCTTATTTTAGGTTTTTTTATCAAGCAAAAAAGCGAAAATAACTGGACTTACTTTAAAAACCCTATCAGTACCTTAATTATAATATGGCTGGCGTACAACCTACTGGAGGTAGCCAATCCATCTGCCTCATCCGTACTTGCATGGATTTATACCGTGCGCACGGTTGGCTTTATTATGCTCATGTACTTTGTGTTTGTTTACCATATCCGCTCGGTTAGCTTCATTAAATACGTTTTTAAACTTTGGATTTTACTTGATGTTATTGCCGCTATTTCGGCCTTTCAGCAGGAAAACTTTGGCTTTTTACCTTTTGAAAAAAAATGGCTTTACTCCGATCCTCTTAGGGTGGGTTTACTGTTTATAAACGGACACATGCGTAAGTTCGGCATTTTTTCAGATCCGGTTACCTTCTCTTATAACATGGTTATAGGTGCCTTGTTATGTATAGCGCTTACCATGGGCAATATAGCCACCCGTAAAAAAATAATTTTAGGTTGCACAGCAGCATTTTTTCTGTACGTGATGCTTTACTCGGGCACAAGGGCGGCTTATGTTTTGCTGCCGGCCTCGCTTGCTATATTAGCTGTGCTTAATTTTAACCGAAAGGTATTGATGTCAACTATTATAGCCGGTTTAATGCTTACTTTTTTAATTGTAGTACCAACATCAAATCCATCAATTAAAAGGTTCCAAACCGCTTTTAGCCCATCGGATGATCCTTCGTATAATGTAAGGGCCGAAAATCAAAAGCGGATAAAGCCTTTTATTTTATCTCACCCATTGGGCGGAGGCCTTGGTTCGGTAGGTATTTGGGGCAGGCGTTTCTCACCAAATTCCATGCTGGCTAAATTTCCACCGGATAGTGGTTTCGTGCGTGTGGCTGTTGAAATGGGCTGGGTAGGATTAATCCTTTTTTGCACCTTGTTTTTTGTCGTATTACGCAGTGGGATCAACTATTTCTTCCTCATTAAAGATCCCCGCCTTAAAAACTATTGCATGGCTATGGTACTGGTAATTTTTGCCTTTAACATAGGTAACTTTCCGCAACAGGCTATTGTACAATACCCTTCAAATATTATATTTTACTTGGCAATTGCCATAATAGTAGCTTGCAAACGCCTGGATACAGTGCAACAAAAACGCCTGGAAGAAAGTAACAATATCAGTAAAGTATTATTACCACAATAGCATTAAACCGGATGTCAGTAATAACCCAAATAAAATCGAACCCGAGGTTAAAAAGTTTAGTTCATTGGATGCTGATACCTACCGGCGAATCAAGGCCAAGGCTATGGGTACGTTGGTTTATTACTCCTTTTTATCACCATCGCGGTAAAGGCGCAGTTGTAAGATATTATGCCCGTTTAGATATATTCCCTTTCAATAAATTTTCATTAGGAAGTAAAAGCATCATTGAAGATTTCGCGACTATTAATAATGGCGTTGGAGACGTGATAATAGGCGATAATTGTGGTATTGGCATAGGCAACGTAATCATTGGCCCGGTAAATATGGGCAACTATGTAATGCTTGCTCAAAACATTGTAATATCGGGTCTTAACCACGGCTACGAGGATGTAACTCTCCCACCAAGGGTACAAAAAGTGGTAACCAAACAGATAACCATTTGTGACAATGTTTGGGTAGGCGCCAATAGCGTAATCACCGCAGGCGTAACTATAGGTAAGCATGCCATTATAGGTGCGGGCAGCGTGGTTACAAAGAATATTCCCGAATATTCGGTGGCTGTGGGTAACCCGGCAAAAGTGATTAAAAAGTACAATTTCACAACAAACAACTGGGAAAAAACGTAATAAACAATTAATGGGGGTTTTAAAAAAACTTATAAACAAGCACACTCTTTCTTTAGCAAGTAATGCCATAATGCCTGTTTTGGGCATGGCTATATTAGCACTAATGGCGCGCCATCTCACCAAAACCGACTTTGGCGATTACATTTTCTTCCTGGTTATATTCACCCTGGCAGATACCTTCAGAACAGGATTCCTGCAAACATCCCTTATAAAATACTATGCCGGTACCAGTCCCGAAAGGGCGGCAAATGTTGCTGGCTCGGCCTGGTACATCGGTTTAACTATCGTATTTACTTTTGGTTTGGGTAATTTGCTGGTATACCTTTTCTTTTGCTACTTTGGCACCAGCCCCAACATGTTTACCATATTAATGTGGTTCGGTATCACTTACCTGTGCTCGTTACCAACCGCAATAGCAACCTGGATATTACAGGCCGAGGAACGTTTTGATAAACTTTTCCTGTTACAACTTATTAACCAGGGTGGCTTCTTTATATTTATTTTACTGCTTATAGTTTTTCATCGTGCCAATTTTCAAAATGCTATTTATTGCTACTGTTTAAATAACATCATCAGCAGCTTAATCACTGTTTTTAATGGCTGGTCAAAAATAAAAACCATAAGCAGTAAAAGTTGGGCATCTGTAAAAGAACTTGCCCACTTTGGTAAATTTAGTGTAGGCACATCCATCAGCTCCTATCTGTTGCGCAGTTCTGATACCATTATTATTAAAATGATGTTTGCTGATAGCTTGCTGGGTGTTTATTATATTCCGCAGCGGTTGATGGAGATCTTTGAGATTCCGTTAAGAGCATTTATTGCAACTGCATTACCTGTTATGTCGGCAGCAGTGCACCGGGAAGATAAAAAGCATGTATCCTACATCATGAAAAAGTATGCAGGAATGCTTACCATCGCCCTGATACCTGTAGCTGTAGTTGCTTTTTTACTGGCCGATTTGATTATAGGTTTATTATTTGGCAGTGCCTACCAGCACTCAGACGCAGGTAATATCTTCCGCATATTTATGTGTTTTGTAATGCTGCTACCTATTGACAGGTTTTTTGGAATAACACTTGATATTATTGGAAAGCCCCATTTAAATATGATAAAAGTTTTCATCATGCTGGCTGTAAATGTAAGTGCCGATTTTGCAGGCATATTTATATTTCACAGTTTGTATGGCGTAGCAATAGCATCAATTTTCACATTTTTTGCCGGGGCTATTTTTGGTTACTGGGCCCTTAAAAAACATTTAGAGTTTTCAATTAAAGATATATTCTATTTAGGATACCTTGAGTTGATAGAATTATTGGGGGTTTTTTATAATAAGATCAGAAAAAAGGAAACCGGTCAAATTTAATATGGAACTCAGGAACCGTAATATCATCATATTTTCGCAGATGCAGTTTGATGGCCGTCTTGAATCAACAAACTACACTATGGCCAGGCACCTGGCCGAGCATAACAATGTGTACTATGTAGACAGACCCTTTACCTGGAAAGATTATATTAAATTTAAAGATACCCCAGAATTTAAGATCAGGAAGCCTCATTTTTTTTCTTCGGCGAATAGTATTATTCAAACAGAGATACCCAATCTTAAAATTGTTATATCTCCACCGGTACCATCTATTAATATGCTGCCCGAAGGCAAACTTTACCGTATTGCAGCAAGGATTAATGAATTGATAGTTGGGCGGAGACTAAAAAAAGTGATCAAAAATTTAAATATCGCCGATTACATTTACATCAACTCTTACAATTACACCTACCCTACTTTTCACAACCTGATAAAGCCGGTGTTAACGGTTTATCACTGTGTTGACCCATTGGTAGAGATCTACCAAACTAAACATGGCTTAATATCAGAGGATATCGTGGTTAAAAGTGTCGACCTGGTAATTTGCACCAGTAAAGCGTTAAGGGATAACAAACTTAAATTAAACCCAAATTCGCATTTTATACCCAATGCGGCAAACATTAGCCATAGCCAAAAAGCACTTGATCCTAAATTGCCCGTTGCCGATATTTTATCAGGTATTAATAAACCTGTAATAGGTTACTTTGGCAATATTGAGCGCCGCATCGATTATAATTTACTTACAGAGTTATTAGCACAAAATCCGGATAAAAATTTCGTTTTCATCGGCCCGGTTGATGTTGATTACGTTGATATGCCCGCGTTTAAAGAAAACAACGCCTATGTAAAAGGCGCTGTACCTTATGAGCAAATGCCGGCCGTTTTAAAGGGCTTTGATGTGGCTATTATTCCATTTAAAAAAGATGACGTGAGCAATTCTATATTTCCGCTAAAACTATTTGAATACCTGGGTTCGGGCAAACCGGTAGTGTCATCTGATTTTAACAGCGACTTACAGGAATTTACCGGCGATACTGTTGCGTATTGCAAAACATCAACGGAGTTTACACTTGCCATAAACAATGCGTTAAAGGATACACCTGAATTGCAACAAAGAAGACTGGCCGTTGCAGCAGAAAATACCTGGGAGCATAGAATTATTGAAATAGAAAAGCTTTTGGCATTAAATTTAGAAACTAACAATAACGCATTAAATTCATAATAATGCAACATTACCCTAAAAAAGACAGTAAAAGTCTTTATAACATATTAAAGCATGGAGATTATTAGGTTTATTGCTTCTTTAATAATGAGTATAGCTTTTATATATCTCGGTATATATTGTATTTATCTGTTTATATTCTCTGTATTGGGGAAATTAGTTCCCATTAAATACCCACCCGCTGCTACCTCGTTAAGTAAATTTGTTATTTATATCTGCGCTTATAAAGAAGACGAAATTTTATTAAACTCGGCGGTGGGTGCATTGACACTTGATTACCCGGCTGATAAATTTCACATCTGCATTATAGCCGATTCGCTTCAACCCGAAACACTTGAAAAACTAAGAAAACTGCCCCTGCAGGTAGTGGAAGTTTTTTTTGAGAATAGTACAAAATCAAAAGCGCTGAATAAAGCCATTGAAAATACCGCAGATGGCTTTGATGCGGCCATTGTATATGATATTGATAACGTTGCCGCCCCCGATTACCTTTACCAGATCAACAATTATCTACAGGCTGGTGAAAAGGTGGTTCAAGGGCACAGGATAGCAAAAAACACTAATACAAACGTTGCCATACTTGATGCGATAAGCGAAGAGATCAATAACCATATTTTCAGGAAATCGCAACGGGTATTAAACCTTTCAGCAGCCATTATTGGTTCTGGGATGGCGCTTGAATATAATTTATTTAAGGTTACCATGAGTCAAATTGATGCGGTTGGTGGCTTTGATAAGGAAATGGGGCTAATACTTACCCGTCAAAAAATAAGCGTGGCCTATGCCGAAAAAGCTTTTGTATACGATGAAAAGGTGAGCAACCCCGAGGTATTTAAAAAACAACGTAAAAGATGGCTATCTGCACAATTCAATTTATTGCGTGTATATGGTTTGAGCGGCCTTCGTGAATTATTCATGAACGGCAACTTTGATTATTTTAATGAAATATATCAAATGTCGATATTGCCACGGGTATTGATGTTGGGAATAATGCCATTTATGTTATTCATATCAATATTAACGCCAGGCATCGGCCCATCATGGCATTTATGGCTTGTAGCTACGCTATGTTGTTATATTGCTATTGTTGTTGCTATACCCGGTGATTACTTTAATAGCAAATTATTCAATGCTGCACTTAAATTGCCACTCATATTTTTCACGATGTTATTGCTGTTGTTTAAATTAAAAGGTGCAAATAAAAAATTTATTCATACACCGCACGACCATACAGCAGTATAAATCGTAAGTATGAAAATATAAACGGTGGATATATATATTTTAATTATGTAAATCCCATGTTGTTCAGATTAAATATTAGATACATACCCCAATATGGATGCTCACGAAAAAACCGATAGTTTAAGCTTATTAAACAATACCGTGGCTGATTATCCTAAAGATAAAGCGCTGCATCACCTGCTTGCCGAACAGGCATTTAAGAACCCTGATAAAATAGCTATTGTATTTGAAGACCGTTCGCTAAGTTTTAAAAATGTAAATGAAGCGGCAAACAAACTGGCTAAACATTTACTAACCTACAATATCAAAACCGGCGACATTATCGGGCTAGCACTCGACAGATCGCCTGAGATGGTAATTTCTTTGCTGGCGATCTTAAAAACAGGTGCCGCTTATGTACCTCTTGATCCTGAATACCCGAAAGACCGCGTTGAGTTTATGATGGAAGATTCGGCGGCAAAAATATTGTTGACGTCTGAAAAGTTTAAAAATCATTTTATCACGGTTGCAAAGGAGGTGTTGATAGAAGATGCTTTTGATAAATTTGATAACTACTCTGCAGATGAGCCCGAAACAGTAGTTAACGGGGATGATCTTGCTTATGTCTTGTTTACCTCAGGTTCCACCGGGAAACCTAAAGGCGTACAAATAAAACACCATAACCTGGTCAACTTTTTGCTGAGTATGGCCAAAGAACCGGGCCTCACTCCTGCTGATAACCTATTGGCGGTAACTACTATATCTTTTGACATTGCTGGCCTTGAATTATTTTTACCTTTATTGGTTGGATCAAAACTTATAGTTACCGATGCCATAACTGCAAAAGATGGCCGCGCATTGCTCGATCTGTGCAATAGCCAAAAAATTACCGTTATGCAGGCCACTCCTTACACATGGCGCGTAATGCTGGAAGCTGGCTGGGAACAGAAACTACCTCTTAAAATACTTTGTGGTGGCGAAGCTTTGCCAAAAGACCTGATCAATAAGCTGATTGCACGTAGTTTAGAATTGTGGAATATGTATGGCCCTACCGAAACTACAGTATGGTCCACAGTAAAACTGATCGTGAACGATACCGACATCACCATTGGCAAACCAATTGATAACACACAGGTGTACATACTGGATGAGAAGCTTAATAACTTTACCGATGGAACCATTGGCGAAATTTATATAGGTGGTGATGGTGTTGCTAAAGGCTACTTAAACAGACCCGAACTGACTGATGAAAGATTTGTTGATGATATATTCTCAGGGATTGCGGGCAGCAAAATGTATCGTACCGGTGATTTAGGAAAAATCCGTGAAGACGGTGAGATAATTTGCCTTGGCCGGATTGATCACCAGGTGAAAGTGAGGGGTTACCGCATCGAACTTGAGGAGATAGAGCAAAATCTTATAAAAGAAGAAAATATAAAACAGGCTGTTGTTATAGCCCGAGAAGATACGCCCGGAAACCCACGTCTGGTAGCCTATGTTATTGTAAACGAACTGATAAACAGCGCTGATTTAAAACAACAGTTTGATACCTGGCAGCAGGGTTTACTTGCAGCATTACCAGAGTATATGGTGCCCGATGATTTTGTAATAATGGAAGTTATACCGATAACTCCCAATGGAAAAATAGACAGGAAAGCGCTACCCAAACCTGATTACGGCAATATACAACGCACAGGCGAATTTGTTGCCCCGCGAACTGCCAATGAAAAACTGGTTGCAGAAATATGGCAACAATTGATGGGAATTGAGAACATCAGCATGGCTGATAACTTTTTTGAATTGGGTGGCAGATCATTAGTGGCCGTGCAGATCATGGCACGCATTGAGAAAGAAACCGGTAAACGCCTGCCCCTGGCTACTTTGTTTGAATACGCTACTATTGAAAAACTGGCTGCAAGGCTCGAGATCGACCCGTCATCAATTACATGGGAATCCCTGGTGCCTATTAAGCCAAGCGGCAGCAAAATGCCCTTATACATTGTGCATGGTGCCGGCTTAAACGTTTTGCTTTTTAACGCGCTGGCCATGAACATGGATGCAGAACAACCCGTGTATGGCTTACAGGCAAGAGGACTTAACGGTGTTGACGAACCATTGGATGTAATGGAAGAAATTGCCACCAATTATATAACCGAAATAGTAGCCAAAAACCCGGATGGGCCCTACGCCCTTGCGGGATACTCCCTGGGAGGAATTATTGCTTTTGAAATGGCAAAACAATTAATGGCTGCCGGTAAAGAGGTGAAAATGCTGGCCATGTTTGATACATTTGCCGAGCAATCAACCGTTAATGACCCTGCATTAAAGAGAACCATTAATAATACTACTTTTCTGCTGAAGCAAATAGGCCATAGCCTTGTTTTACTTACAGAAGACCCCAAACGAACCATTGAGTATAAAAGCCTTGTTATTAAACGCAGGATCATCAAATTTTTCTGGAAGCTGTTTCCTGGTAAAGATGAAAAGAAAGAAGGCTTCTTTGCTTATGATAATGAGATAGACGAAGCCAGCGAAAAGGCTTTGCGCAATTATATTTTAACACCGCTAAATATTGCGATTGAATTATTCAGAGCAAAAAAACGCACCTTTTACATGGTTGATTTTGATTTCCTGGGTTGGCGCCCGTTTGCACTAAAAGGCGTTAACGTACATGAAATACCCGGCGAACACAATACCATATTTGCACCACCAAATGATAAAGAATTTGCTGTTGTATTACAAGAGTGTTTGGATAAGGTAACAAAAAGCTAAGGTATATGTATGGAGTGGTAACATTAATTAGATAAATGGTGCCAAAATTGGATAACTAAGGTTAGGTATGCCAAACACTGCAGTTCTTGAAAAAAATAAGACAAAAGTATTCTTCCCCAATTTAAATGGAGTAAGGGCTTTGGCTGCGCTCATGGTTGTAGTATCACATATCGAGCTTCATAAAACCATTTTTAATTTAAATAGAATTCCCGGGGTCGACCTTTTAAATTTTGGCAAAACAGGTGTTACTATTTTTTTTGCACTCAGCGGGTTTCTGATAACCTATTTATTGCTCGAAGAAAAACGAAATTTTACCACCGTCAATTTCAAAGGCTTTTACATGCGAAGGCTTTTGAGGATATGGCCTTTATATTTCCTGGTGGTTTTTATTGGGTTTTCATTTTTCCCCGGTGGCTCAACCTCTGCTTTTTGGCTTTCGGTTTTATTTTTACCCAACTTAGCTTTTTGCCTGCAAATGCTCCCCTCTATTTTTGACCCCATTTGGTCTATTGGTACCGAAGAACAATTTTACATATTTCATCCTCATTTCTTCAGGCTTAAAAAACTCCAGCATATTTTTTACGCCCTGTTAATATTCATATTGTTCATTTGGGGACTGCAATTGACGGTTGATCATTTGCTGCAACATCACCCAATGTATTCATCATTACATCAATTAATGTATTACTCACGGTTTGATAATATGATGATTGGGGCTGCCGTAGCAGTTTTATATTACAATACAAAACATCCGGAATTTGACTTTAAGTTTCAAAACACGTTCAATAGCATATTTAAAAAATGGTTTCAGGTAACATTGCTGATTGTTTTTGCTGCGTACCTTGTACTGTATTTATGTTACGATATTCCTCATGGTGATGTTTTGATAGCGCTATTGGCTTCTTTGCTAATTGTTAACCTTTGCGAAACAAAAACAAGTATTTACTCACTTCAGCATAAATACGTTAACTATATAGGGCAAATTTCCTACGGTATATATCTTTTACACAAATTTGTGTTGTTTTTGGTATTATATCTTGTTCAAAAATATTTTACACAAGGAAGCATGATCATTGAAAACGTAATTATTTATGGAGCAACCATAACCGGCGTTATTGCTTTGGCTTCCGCATCTTATTATGGTTATGAAAAACCATTTTTAAGGATAAAAAAAAGATTCCAGAAAATCACACAATGACAATCTTATCCAATTCATTTATCAAAATAAATGGTCAACTTTTAGTACCCATAATCCGTAAAACCGTAGCTATCACTATATCAGCATAGATGAAAAAAATCTCTATTGTTACCGTAAATTTTAACCAGCCAACTATTACCGAAGAACTGCTTTCATCAATAGAAAAAACAAACACCTACACCAATATTGAAATAATTATTGTTGATAATGCCAGCAAAATAAACCCGGTACCGGATTGGGCCATAAAATATCCGGGCATTAAGTTAATCCGGTCGGATATAAACCTTGGTTTTGCCGGGGGGAATAATCTTGGCATAAAACAAGCTTCGGGCGATTACCTGTTCCTGGTAAATAATGATACCGAATTTACTGCGGGTTTAATTGAAAAACTGGTTGATATATTGGATACTCATGAAGACGTGGGTATGATATCGCCCATGATAAAATACTATAACGACAAACAACTGATACAATACGCGGGCTACACCCCTATGAATTATTATACCTGCCGCAATAGCTGTATTGGTTTGCGCCAAAAAGATGAAGGGCAATTCAATCATATCATTGGCCCTACCGCTTATTGCCATGGCGCGGCTATGATGATCAGGAATGAAGCCATAAACAAGGCAGGTTTAATGGCCGAAAACTTCTTCTTATATTATGAAGAGGTAGACTGGTGCGAAAACATTCTGCGCGCGGGCTATAAAGCCTGGGTGAATACAGATGCATTGATCTATCATAAAGAATCGGTATCGGTAGGCAAAAAAAGCAAGCTGAAGGAGTATTTCATGAATCGTAACCGCATACTTTTTACCCGGCGCAATGCGCCTTTGTTTAAAAAATTGTTTTTTTATGCCTATTTCCTGTTAATGGTAGTGCCCCGTAACGTGATAACCTATATTAAACACAAAAACTACAACTTTATACCCATGCTGTTTAAAGCAGTCTGGTGGAATTTTACCCACTCAAAAACCAGCAATAACTTAGGTTACCCCATTAATACCATATCATGAAGATCATTTTAATAATAAGCCTGATTATTGTTTTTTACACCTTTGCGGGTTATGGCATACTACTGTATTTTATTATCAAACTTAAAAGGCTGATAAAAGGACCTAAAAAAGTTGTGCCAGAAAACCTTGAACAATTACCTACCTGTACACTGGTAATAGCCGCTTATAATGAGGAGTATTTTATTAAGGATAAAATAGCTAACAGCCTTTTGTTGAATTATCCGGCAGGAAAACTAAAAATAATTTTCATAACCGACGGATCATCAGACAATACGCCGGCTATTATTGCCAATCATCCTCAAATACAGCTACTTCACCAACCACAGCGTGCCGGTAAAATTGCAGCCGTTCATCGTGCTATGGATTTTGTAAACACCGATGCCGTAGTTTTTACCGATGCCAATACATTTTTAAATAAAGATGCATTAATAAAGATCTGCAGGCATTACATCGATCCAACTGTGGGAGCTGTTGCTGGTGAAAAGCGCGTACATTTTGATGAAAACGCCGATGCCAGTGCCGCCGGTGAAGGTTTTTACTGGAAATACGAATCGGCTCTTAAAAAATGGGATTCGGAACTTTATTCCGTTGTAGGTGCCGCGGGCGAATTGTTTAGCGTTAGGCGTTCGCTTTACCAGGCGGTTGAGTCTGATACAGTGCTGGATGACTTTATGATATCAATGCTCATTGCCGAAAAGGGTTACCGTATTGTATATGAGCCGGAAGCTTATGCTACCGAAACCGCATCTGAGAATGTATCCGAAGAATTAAAAAGAAAAATACGTATTGCGGCAGGTGGCATACAATCTATATTACGGTTAAAAAGCCTGTTCAACCCTTTCCCTTACCCAATATTGTCATTTCAATATATTAGTCACCGCGTATTAAGGTGGACGGTTACCCCCTTCCTGCTCATATTGTCATTTGCTTTAAACCTGGCATTGGCTTTTGAGCCCGATAGCCAGGGATGGAAACTGCTTTTATTTGCACAGGTATTATTTTACCTGCTGGCGTTTTTAGGTTATGTAATGGAGAAGAAACAATTACGCATCAAAATACTTTTTATACCCTATTATTTCTGCGTAATGAATTATGCGGTTTTGGCCGGAATATTGAGGTATTTTACAACAACTCAAAGCGCGGTTTGGGAAAAGGCACAACGAAAACAATAATAAACTGTATGGTAAACTAATTTTTGTTTACAGCGTTTATAACAACTTAATTAATATTATTGCGTATAAATAAATATACAATAAATTTGTTAGTATAAAATGGTGTTTACAACTAATTGAAATGTAAAAAATGCCTATCTTCCACTGCTTTTTAAAGTAACCTGCAACATTATTTTAAATCCCCCTGTTATAATAACGGTCAGGCAGTGAAGATAGCTAACCTTGTCATGTTTAATGAATATTAATACCGGTAACGTAATTGAAAGAGGTATAGATAATACCATATTAATACACCAATTATTTGAGCAACAGCAACAAAAAACACCCGATGTTTTAGCTGTTACCCATGGTAATTTGCAATTAACTTACAGCCAGTTAAATCAGCAAGCCGATAATCTGGCGGCAGCTATTTTAGTAAAATCACCTCATTCAACAATAATTGGTGTAAGTACGTTTCGTTGCATTGAAACAATAATAGCTGTACTGGCAATACTGAAAGCCGGCAAAGCCTATTTGCCCTTAGATGCCGATTACCCCAAAGACCGGCTTGAGCAGATCATAGCCGATTCGGGCATCGATACCTGCTTAATTACCGAAACACAGAAGCATTTATTTGAAAATCTGCCGGTTGGTATTCTGCTTACAGATAAAGTTTATCCCCAGGCGGCAAAAGCATCACCCTTAAGTAAGCCCGACGCCGCTTATGTGTTGTACACTTCCGGCTCAACCGGTAAGCCAAAAGGTGTGGTGATGAGTCACACAGCTTTGGTGAATTTGCTTTTATGGCAGCAGGAAAATTCCATATCAAAAACAGGTATAAATACTTTACAATTTGCGCCTTTAACCTTTGATGTATCATTTCAGGAAATATTTGCCACGCTAAGCACAGGTGGCACATTGGTACTTATTGCCGACGAACTGCGCATTGATCCGGTTAAGTTGTTGTTGTTTATGGACGAGCAATCAATAAACCGCATCTTCCTTCCTTTTGTAGTGCTTCAATATTTAACCGAAGCGGCTATAGCAAATTCACAGATACCAGGGCGCTTACAGGAAGTGATGACCGCAGGAGAGCAATTAAAGATAACTCCGCAGATTGCCGCTTTTTTTAAAGCTTTACCAAATGCTGTTTTATATAACCAATATGGCCCAACAGAAACACACGTAGTTACCCAATTAAAACTCGACGGAGATCCATTGACATGGCCTGCATTGCCCTCAATCGGCATCCCGGTCAATAATACAGAGATCATCATTTTAGATGAGAACTTACAGCAATTACCCATTGGCGAAACCGGTGAACTTTGTGTTGCAGGTTTAAGCCTTGCTAATGGTTACCTAAACAAACCAGACCTTACGGCCGAAAAATTTATAAGCTGGAAGGAAAACGAAAATAAAATCACCCGCCTTTATCGCACCGGAGACCTGGCCCACTTCATGCCCGATGGTAATATTGAATATTTGGGTCGTAAAGATACCCAGGTAAAGATTCGCGGAAACCGTGTAGAATTGGGTGAGGTTGAAGTATTGCTCAATCAACTCGAAAACATTCAGCAAGCAATTGTTATCGCCCGCGAGGATGCCGCAGGACAAAAGCGCTTATTAGCTTACCTTGTATCATCAACCAATCAACAAAACACAGCAGCGGTAAGAAAAAGTCTTGAGCAGCAATTGCCCGATTTTATGCTGCCTTCTGCTTACGTATGGATCAAAGAATTACCAAAAACAAGCAGCGGCAAAGTTGATAGAAAAGCCTTACCTAATCCCGGCCTGGAGAGGCCTGATCTAGCCATTTTATACAAAACGCCATCCACACGGATAGAGAAGAATATAACAGCGGTATGGATGACGTTGCTGCAATTAGAAAAAATTGGTGTTGATGATGATTTTTTTCTATTAGGTGGAAATTCTTTATTAGCTCTCAAAACTGTTTCGGCGCTAAAACAGGAATTAAATTTAGATGTACCCATCACCAAACTATATCAATACCCAACCGTAAGCGGCTTGGTAAGTTTTTTAAGTGGCAGTGATAAATCAGCCATATTTCCTTCAAAAAGGAAAAATAAAGATGATAGCGCGGATCATGATATCGCCATTATTGGCATGGCTGGAAGGTTCCCGGGGGCAAACACTATTGATGAATTTTGGAAACTACTTTCGGAAGGACAAGAAACCATTAGTTTCTTTAGTGCCAATGAAATAGATAAATCGATACCGGATAACGTTAAAAACAATCCCGCGTATGTAAAAGCACGAGGGCTTATTGATAAAGCAGATGAGTTCGACGCGGGCTTTTTCGGTTTTAATCCCCGAAATGCCGAACTCATGGATCCGCAACAACGGGTGTTTTTAGAGATAGCCTGGGAAGTTTTGGAAAAAACAGGCTATTTGCCGCAAAAATATACCGGCCCGGTTGGCGTTTTTGCGGGCTGCGGATATAATACCTATTACAATAACAATGTATTAACAAATCCCGAAATAGTTGAGCGTACGGGGCATTTCCAGGTCAGGCTTTTAAATGAGAAAGATTATATAGCTACCAGAACCGCTTTCCAGTTAAATTTAGAAGGGCCAGCAGTTGCAGTTTATGCAGCCTGCTCTACCTCACTCTTAGCCATAGCACAGGCAGTAAGCAGTATCCGTAACGGGCAATGCAATGTGGCTATAGCAGGAGCTGCATCTATCACCTCCCCCATCAAAAGCGGGCATTTTTACGAGGAAGGCTCCATCATGAGCAGTGACGGGCATTGCCGCCCGTTTGATGCGGCAGCAACAGGCACCGTATTTAGCGACGGTGCGGGTGTAGTACTATTAAAATCATTAGCGGATGCCAAACGCGATGGCGATAACATTTACGCCGTTATAAAAGGCATTGGTATAAATAATGATGGTGCCGCGAAAAGCAGCTTTAGCGGCCCAAGCGCACATGGCCAGGCTGGTGCTATAGCAATGGCTATTGATGATGCCGGTATAGATGCCTCAAGCATTAGTTATATAGAAGCACATGGTACAGCCACCCCACTTGGCGACCCGATAGAAATTGAGGGACTAAACCTTGCTTTTGGTCTGCAGGATAAAAAACAGTTCTGCGCAATTGGTTCTATCAAAAGTAATATGGGGCACTTAACCGCTGCATCCGGTGTTGCCGGTTTGATGAAAACAGCTTTGGCTTTGCAGCATAAGCAGATACCAAAATCATTGTTTTTTGAGCAGATAAATCCCAATATTGATATTGCTGATAGTCCCTTTTATATTAACAATGAATTAAAAAACTGGGAGGCTGATACAATTCGCCGTGCCGGTGTTAGTTCGTTTGGTGTTGGGGGCACCAATGTACACGTAGTATTGGAGGAATTTGAAGCTGAGCCTATCCCTGTATCCAATAGAAAACCATTAAAACTGATTAGTTGGTCGGCTAAAACAGAAAGTAGTTTAAATAATTACGCCAACAAGCTTAGTGGCTTTATTAAACAAAATAAAAACGCCAGTCTTGATGATCTGGTCTATACCTTGCAAACAACCCGTGCCGATTTTAATTTCCGCAGATTTGTTATTGCTGCTGATAATGACGAATTACTTATAAAACTTAATACACCTCAAACCGAGCCATCAGCTTCAAAGAATTTAAAGAACAAAGCTGAAGGCGTAGTATTTATGTTCCCCGGTCAGGGTTCCCAATATGCCAACATGGGAATTGATCTGTATAAAACCGAACCTGTTTTTGCCACTGCTGTTGATGAATGCATCAATCTGCTAAAGGGTACGGTACATGAAAATTTACTTGAGGTACTATACCCTATAATAGCTGACAACCAAGCAATTGAAAAAATAAAACAAACACTTTACGCGCAGCCAGCCATATTTATTTTAGAGTATGCAATGGCTAAACTATGGATGAGCCTTGGCATACAGCCCGAAGTACTGACAGGCCATAGTATAGGCGAATTTATTGCTGCACACTTAGCGGGAGTATTTAGTTTGGCCGATGCTTTAAAACTGATTTCGGAAAGAGCCCGCCTGGTAAATGGCGTAGAAAAGGGCAACATGCTTTCGGTAAGGTTAGAGGCCGAAAAGCTGGAAGCCATATTACCATCAAAACTGTCTATAGCCGCAATTAACTCGCGCAAGCTTTGTGTGGTTTCGGGCCCTTCAAATGCCATCAATTCCTTTTCAGAATTATTGGCTGAGCAAGGTATCCCCAGCAGGTTGTTGCTCACCAGCCACGCCTTCCATTCTTCCATGATGGATAGCATAGTTGAACCTTTTGAGGCGGTTGTAAGATCGATAGAATTAAATCAACCAATAAAACCCATCGTTTCAACAGTAACCGGTAACTGGATGAGCGGCGCCGAGGCTACCGACCCAACTTACTGGTCGCAACATCTCAGAAAAACCGTTCGTTTCGCCCACGCCATTGATACACTACAGGAAAATGAAAACCGACTTTATTTAGAGGTGGGTCCGGGTAATATATTAGGTACATTAACCCGTCAGCATATTGCCGATAAAAATGTAACAGTTATAACCGGATTTGAGAAAAACGAAACAAATTCGGAGTATTATCACGTATTAAAAGCATTAGGGCAATTATGGTTAAGCGGCGTTGAGCCTGAATGGAATGGCATTTACAACAAACAGCAACACAGCAAAATAGACCTGCCAACTTATGCTTTTGATCATAAACGTTATTGGCTTGAACCGGCCATAACCTATAATACAACGGAAACAATTGCAACAAACCTTATACCACAGCCACAAATTACTACCAACCCAATTATGCAGACAAGGAAAGATATATTAATTGATAAGCTGAGAGCAATATTTGAAGATGCATCGGGCATTGAGATTGATAATTCGGGCACCGACATGAGCTTTATTGAAATCGGCTTTGATTCCCTGTCTTTAACACAGATAGCCACAAATCTTAAAAAGCAGTTCAATATACCTATCACTTTTAGGAAATTGTTTGAAGAGTATAACAGCCTGGTATTACTGGCCTCCTATCTTGATGCTAACCTGGCCCCCGATGTTTTAAAACCGGAGCCCATTGCACCCCCTTCTGTTGTAGCCGCAACAACTACCGTTCAACCGATATTTAATGCGCATACTCCATCAAGTAACGGTGCAGGCACAAACAATAACGATCTCATTATTAATTTAATATCGCAGCAGCTTCAACTATTAAGCAGCCAGTTATCACTCATTCAGGGCGGTAACGGGCAAGCAGTTTCGGCTCCTGTTTACAGTGCGGCGGCACCCGCAATTACCGCAATTACCGCAGTTAAATCGCAGTCAGTAACACATGACCTTACGCCCGAGGAGCAGGTAGAAATAAAAAAACCTTTTGGCGCTACGGCCCGCATCGAAAAACAAACCCTGGTTCTTAACGAAAAGCAATCGGCTTTTTTAAATGATCTTACTATTAAATACAACGCTAAAACCAAAGGCAGCAAAGCTCAAACTCAAAAGGATCGCCCGTATATGGCCGATCCCCGCGTGGTTAGTGGTTTCAGACCGCTTACCAAAGAGGTGGTTTATCCGTTGGTGGTTAATCGCTCAAAAGGCAGTCATGTTTGGGATATAGATGGCAATGATTATGTAGATGCGTTAAATGGCTTCGGATCCAATCTCTTGGGTTACCAGGCCGATGTACTTAAAAAAGCGGTGCTGGACCAGGTAGAAAAAGGTTATGAAATAGGTCCGCAGCATGAGCTTGCAGGTGATGTTTGTAAGCTGATATGTGAGTTTACCAACTTTGACCGCGCCGCGCTTTGCAATACCGGTTCAGAAGCTGTGTTAGGTGCTATGCGTATTGCACGTACGGTTACCGGCCGCTCAATTATCGTAGCATTCAGCGGATCATACCATGGTATTAACGACGAAGTAATTGTTCGCGGAACTAAAAAATTAAAAACTGTACCTGCCGCTCCCGGTATTATGCCCGAGGTAGTGCAGAATATGCTGATCCTTGATTATGGCACCGAAGAATCGCTTAAAATAATTGCCGAAAGAGCGCACGAATTTGCTGCAGTATTAGTTGAACCTGTACAAAGCAGACGCCCTGAATTTCAACCGGTTGAGTTTTTAAAAAAGGTAAGAGAAATCACCCAAAAATCAGGAACGGTTTTAATATTTGATGAGGTAATATCAGGCTTCAGGATGCACCCGGGCGGTGCGCAGGCCATGTTCGGCATTAAAGCAGATTTGGGTACTTATGGAAAAGTAATTGGCGGTGGTATGCCCATAGGCGCCATTGCTGGTATCAGCAAATATATGGATGCCCTTGATGGTGGCAACTGGCAGTTTGGCGATGATTCATCACCTGAAGCGGGTGTAACTTACTTTGCCGGTACATTTGTGCGTCATCCGCTGGCCCTTGCTGCAGGCAAAGCCTCCTTACTTTACATGAAAGAAAAAGGCCCCGCCTTACAGGAAGAATTAAATGCCAGAACCAAACGTCTTTCTGATGCTTTAAACGCGATATGTGAGAAAGAAGGCATTCCCTTATACTCACCATCCTTTGGCTCACTGTGGAAGATAAAATTCAAATATGAGCTTGCATATGGCGAACTCCTGTTTACGTTGATGCGTTATAAAGGAATTCATATATGGGATCTTTTCCCATGTTTTATAACGGCGGCACATACAGATCAGGAAGTAGATCAGATAATTACAGCATTTAAAGAAAGTGTTACTGAATTGATCGAATCGGGTTTTATACCATCAGAAAAAATCAGGGTAACCAATATTGATCCTATTAAATTACCCGCGGAACCTCCTGTTGCGGGTGCCAAACTTGGCCGCGATAATCATGGCAATCCCGGCTGGTTTATCAATGACATTAATAATCCCGGAAAATTTTTACAGGTTAAATTAAGCAGTAACTGATTTGGACACTTCTTTTACATTCGATATAAGCCCTGTAGATTTTGACCCGTTTGCCGGTCCGGAAATACAATTGGTTGCGCCTGCTACAGAATCCCAGCTGGAGATCTGGACATCATGCCTTATTGGAGGCGATGAGGCTAATTGCGCCTACAATGAATCATTCTCACTGCTGTTAACAGGCCAGTTTAATTACGATGCCATGCTCCGCGCATTGCAGGATATTACCAACAGGCACCAGGCGCTACGCTCGGCATTTAGCGCTGATGGCAAATATATGTGCATTTATAAAGAGCTGCAATTAACGGTTGATTACCATGATCTTTCGGTACAAACAGCTGCCGGGCAACAGCTTTTTATTAGTAACCAAAACACCCAGGTGGCTTTAACCCCGTTTAACCTGGTAACAGGGCCATTGTTTAAAACTACTTTAATCAAATTAAAGGAAAATGAATACCTGTTAACCTTTATTGCCCACCATATTATTTGCGATGGTTGGTCAATAGGGATTATGATGCAGGACCTGAGCAAATTCTACTCAGCTTATGTCAAAAAAGAGCCAGTCAAGTTAGGCGACGCTGCTCTTTTCAGCGAATATGCTACGGAACAGCTTACATTTGAGCATAGCCCGGAATTTAAAGAAACAGAACAATACTGGCTTAATCAGTTTAAAGGCAGCAATCATTACTTAAACCTGCCAACAGACTTACCCCGCCCTGCAGTGCGCACTTACAAAAGCCATCGCAAGGATTTTAATTTAGATACGCTGCTGGCGCTTGACCTTAAAAAGCTTGGCAAAGCAAACGGATCAAGCTTTGTAACCACCCTGTTGGCCGCATTCGAAATATTTTTGCAGCGCTTAACCGGTCAGGATGAGATTATTTTAGGCTTACCAGCTGCCGGGCAATCCGCTACAGGCAATTACAGGCTTGTAGGGCATTGTGTCAACTTATTAGCATTAAGGAGCCATCCTAAAGGAGATCAATCCTTTAAAACCTATTTAAAGATCCGTACATCAGCCATCCTGGATGCCTACGATCACCAACAATATACTTTCGGTAGTTTACTTAAAAAGCTGAATATTGCCCGTGATGCCTCAAGAATACCGTTAGTACCCGTGATGTTTAACATTGATATGGGTATGGATGACGATGTTGACTTTTATGGCTTGCAGCATATATTGCAAAGCAATCCACGTGAATATGAAAGCTTCGAGATTTTTGTAAATATATCCGGCCGTGATGAATCGCTGGTACTGGAATGGTCATATAACACGCAACTCTTCCAGTCATCCACCATTCGCAATATGATGGATGAGTTTGAGTTTTTATTGCGGCAGATCGTCTCTGATCCAAATATCCTGATCGGCAGCATCGAATCAAAAAATGCAGGAGCACTCCTCAATGAGTTAAACACCTGGAATAAAACAGCTTCTCCTTATGATAAAAACAAACCGCTGCACCAGGTTATCAGCGAACGCGCTAAGGAATTTAGTGATAGCATTGCTATAAAATTCAATCAAGCTACTCTAACTTATAGCCAGTTAAACCAAAAAGCCAATCAGTTTGCTGCTTTACTACTTGCACAAGGCATTAAAAAAGGAGATAAAGTAGCTTTCGCCCTGGACAGATCGGCAGAAATGGTTGTGGTGATGCTGGGCATCATGAAAACCGGGGCTACGTATATTCCGCTTGATCCGCAGTTTCCGTTAGGACGTATCAATTATATGCTTAGCGATTCTGGCTCGGCGATATTGTTTACATCCTCAAAATATAAAAACCATTATCAATCTGGTGCCAAAGAGTTGATCTTAGAGGACGAATGGCTTAAACTTAACCAATACCCGGTGACAGATCCGGCTGTTGAAGTAAGTGGAGACGACCTGGCTTATATCCTTTATACATCAGGCTCCACCGGGAATCCTAAAGGTGTACAAATAGCGCACAGCAGCCTTGTTAACTTTTTGTACAGCATGCAAAAAGAGCCCGGCATAACCCCTGCTGATAAGCTATTGGCAGTTACTACAGTGAGTTTTGATATATCGGGCCTTGAACTGTTTTTACCGCTGATAAGTGGCGCCAAGGTAATTATTGCAAATAGTGATACCGCCAAAGATGGCAGGGACCTACTTGATATTATCAAAACCGAGGGTGTAACCATAATGCAGGCAACGCCTTATACCTGGCGAATTATGCTTGAGGCTGGCTGGGATAGCAGTAACCCAATAAAGGTTTTATGCGGCGGCGAAGCCTTGCCTAAAGAATTGGCGAATAGGATTCTTAAACAAGCTACCAGCTTATGGAATGTTTATGGCCCTACCGAGACAACCATTTGGTCGACAATTAAACAAATAAAGGCCAATGACGAGACCATTACTGTTGGACGCCCAATTGACAATACATCAATTTATATTTTAGATAAATTCCTTCACCCACTCCCGCCGGGAACCGCGGGTGAAATTTATATTGGTGGCGATGGTGTTGCCAGGGGGTATCTTAATCGCCCTGAATTAACAAACGAGAAGTTTGTTAACGATCCATTTTCAGCAACTACCGGCGCTAAAATGTATAGCACCGGTGATATGGGTAAATTTATGGCAGACGGCGAGATAGAATGTCTTGGCCGCATTGATACGCAGATCAAAATTCGTGGTTACCGTATAGAGGCCGGCGAGATTGAACACCACCTGGTAAATGAGTATAATATTAAAGAGGCCATTGTAATAGCTGTGCCCGATAAAAATGGGATTGATAAACTGGTAGCCTATATCGTTATAAATGATGCTTACCTGGCCGAAAGCAGTACAGCACAATTAAAGGGGTGGCGTGATAGCCTGCGATCTTTAGTTCCTGATTATATGGTGCCTGACGATTTCATTACCGTGCCGGCAATGCCATTAACACCCAATGGTAAAATTGATAAAAAGGCATTAGCAAATCAAAACAGCAAACTTGCAGAAAGTATCAACGTTTTTATTGCGCCACGCACCGATGTAGAAAAGTTGGTAGCTGATACCTGGTCTGAATTTTTGGAGATCGGGAATATTGGCATCTATGACAACTTTTTTGAACTAGGAGGACACTCGTTGATTGCCGTGCAGGTAATGACCCGCATTGAGAAGCTCACCGGTAAACGCCTGCCGCTTGCAACACTATTTGAAAACTCCACGGTTGAAAAATTGGCGCTAATGCTGGAGATGGATGGCAAATCCATTGTGTGGGATTCCCTGGTACCTATTAAAACCACCGGCAACAAGATGCCATTATACATAGTTCATGGGGCCGGGCTAAACGTTCTGTTATTCAACACGCTTGCATCAGGTATGCATGCCGACCAGCCTATTTATGGTTTACAGGCAAAAGGCCTTAACGGAATTGACGAACCATTGAGCAATATCATTGACATAGCCGCGCATTACAATGCATCCATTATGGCGCAAAACCCTACCGGGCCTTATGCGCTTGCCGGGTATTCTTTTGGCGGTATCATTGCTTTTGAAATGGCTAAACAATTTCAGGCTATGGGTAAAGAAGTAAAAATGCTGGCGATGTTTGATACTTATGCTTACCGCTCGCCATATCATGATCCGTTTGTAACCCAATATTATAAACGGGGCAAGTTTTTTATGCGAAAGCTGGTTTATAACTTATCGTTTCATGAAGGTATCGGGCATACTATAGCGCATAATAGTACCGGCATAAAACGCAGGCTAACCAAAGTGTTATGGAAAATATCAAATGACGAAGAGCAGCAGGGCTTTTTTGGATACTCCAATAGAATTGATGAGATGAATATCCTTGCCGAAAAACGCTATCAGCTGCAACCTCATAATATAGCTGTAGAAGTTTTCAGGGCAGAGCAACGTACCTTTTACCTTGATGACTTTGAAAATATGGGCTGGAAGCAATATGCGTTAAAAGGTGTAAATGTGCATAAGATCCCAGGCGGTCATAATACCATATTTAAAGCGCCAAATGATAAAATATTTGCAAGCATACTGCAAAACTGCCTGGATGAGGCAGCCAAAAAATAGCTATTAAAATGGGGGCAGTTACGGTTAACATTCAGTTTTTAGATGCTGTTACATGGTTTGATGAAACTGAATGTACATTTCAACTGAACGATGAGGTTGATCTATGGCGCATCAACATTTCGGCAGATCAGTCAAATATCGCCAACCTTTTATCGTTACTGCAACCCGAGGAAATTGCCAGGGCCAACCGTTATCTGCAGGAAAAGGACCGGACAAGATTTATTGTAAGCCGTGCTGCTTTAAGGCTAATCCTTGGTAAATACACCAATCAATCCGCTGCCGATATAAAATTTAGTATCGGCACGAATAAAAAGCCCTATATCAGTGGCACTGATATCAAATACAATGTATCCCACTCGGCAGATTGGGTGCTAATCGCGATAGCAAATACAAATGTGGGGGTGGATACAGAAAAAATTAATCCGCTATTTGATTTCACATCTATACTGGAAGATAATTTCAGTACAGCCGAGATTGATTTTATTGGCCAATCGCCCCAAAACTTCTTTTTACTCTGGACACGTAAAGAAGCTTTAACCAAGGCCACAGGCCAGGGTTTAGATGAGAATTTGAAATATGTACCCTGCTTAGATGGTTTACATCCGGCAGATGCCAGGATGTTGATAACTGATAGAAACTGGCGAATAAAAAGTTTTAAAATAGACGGGATGAACTGGGGAAGTGTGGCGTTGGAATCAAAAATTCAAAAGTTGAACTTTTTTGATCATATATAATCGCCTTGCAAAATAATCGTTCGTTGCGTTACCTGCTCTTAAACAATCCGTATTTCAAAATACAGTAAATAGCCCTTACGCCATCTTTCCATCCTATTTTTTTACCCTCCTCGTAGGTGCGCCCGTAGTATGAAATACCCACCTCGTAAATCCTGATCTTTGGCACCCTCGATATTTTGATGGTTACTTCAGGTTCAAAGCCAAAACGTTTTTCGGTTAGTGAAATACCCTGAATTATCCTGGTATCAAATAATTTATAACAAGTTTCCATGTCAGTAAGGTTTAAATTGCTGAACATGTTTGATGCAAACGTAAGCCACCTGTTACCTATGGTATGCCAAAAGAATAATATTCTGTGTGGATTACTTCCCATGAATCTTGACCCATAAACAACATCCGCAAAACCATTCACAATAGGTTTCAACAGGTCATTGTATTCTGTTGGGTCATATTCCAGATCGGCATCCTGGATGATAAGATATTCGCCGGTAGCTTTGGATATGCCAGTATGCAGGGCCGCGCCTTTACCTTTATTCACTTCGTGTTTAAAGTACTGAATATCAAGATCAGGATTGGCTTGTTGGTAAGCTTTAATGGCCGATTCAGTATTATCGCTTGAGCAATCGTTTATGATGATCACTTCTTTTTGAATATCATTTGTGAGGCTAACCAATTTAATTTTATCCAGAATTAAATGTATGGTGTTACCTTCGTTATAAGCCGGGATAATAATTGATAATTTTTGTATGCCCATTTATTGTATTTTATCAAGCAATATCCTGTTGCGGATAAGGTAGTAGTATAAAGCTTAGTTATATCTTTATTGAAAATATATTAATGCAAGCCGTATTAAAGCGAATAAAAATTTATTTACAAAAGCCAAAAGTAATATTTCTGCTTGTATTCTTAGTTGTTTTAACCTTGCTGTTTTGGTTTTGTTTGCCCAGCCCGCTGTTTAAAAGCCCCACATCCTATGTAATAGATGATGACGAGGGGCAATTATTGGGTGCATCCATTGCACAAGACGGCCAGTGGCGTTTTCCGTATAATGATAGCGTGCCCCAAAAATTCAAACAATGTATCATTGCTTTTGAGGATAAACGCTTTGAAAATCACCCTGGTTTTGATGCACTGGCGTTTAGCAGAGCTATTAAACAAAACATTTCATCAAAAAGGGTAACCAGCGGCGGTAGTACTTTAACCATGCAGGTAATACGGCTTGCAACCCGGCATAAACGTAACGCATGGAATAAACTGCTGGAAATATTTATGGCGCTGAGGCTTGAGCTTACCTATAGTAAAAGCCAGATATTGGCTCTTTACGCCAGCAACGCGCCATTTGGTACTAATGTGGTAGGTCTGGATGCCGCATCATGGCGATATTTTGGTCGTAATCCTGATCAGCTCTCCTGGGGCGAAACGGCAGCTATGGCGGTTTTGCCAAACTCTCCATCATTGGTGCATCCCGGTAAAAACAAGCTCATCTTATTAAAAAAACGCAATTTATTATTAACCAGGCTTTATAAACAGGGCGTTATTGATAGTTCAACAGCTGCCCTTGCACAGTTGGAGCCCGTGCCCGAAAGACCAATGCCCCTGCCCTCGCTCGCCCCTCACCTTTTGCAGCGTTTTAAAAATGATCATCATGCCAAACCATCCGGAGATACCAGGATACAGACAAGTATAAAATCGACTTTACAGCAACAGGTAAATGATATATTAGAGCAGCATCACCAGGTTTTAAAAGCCAATGACATCAATAATATTGCCGCCATTGTGCTTGATGTAGAAACCGGCCAAACCCTTGCTTATGCTGGTAATATCACCCACCACGAAGACCCGCAGATGGAAAGTGATGTTGACGTTATCGATGCTCCCCGCAGTCCGGGTAGTACGCTAAAACCCCTGTTATATGCCTCTATGCTGCATAGCGGGTTGATACTGCCAAATAGCCTCATTCCTGACGTACCCACGCTCATTGCAGGGTACCATCCCGAAAACTTTGACCTGGGTTATGATGGCGCTGTACCTGCTTCAAGGGCATTATCGCGCTCGCTGAATGTGCCGGCGGTAAAAATGTTGCAGCAATTTAAATATGAGCGCTTTTATGATTTTTTACAGAAGGCAGGTATCACTACATTAACAAAACCTGCCGACCATTACGGGCTATCATTGATATTAGGTGGTGGCGAAAATACCCTTTGGGAACTAAGCGGCGCTTATGCCAATATGGCCAGGGTGCTTAATCACTACTATAAATATAATGGCAAATATGATCCGGCTGATTTTCATAGTCCGGTTTATAACAGGCAGGACATCGCAAAACCAACTTTGGAAAGATCGGGCTTGCTGGATGCGGCATCCATTTACTACACTTTCCAGGCGATGGAAGAAGTAATGCGCCCCGGTGAAGAAATGCTTTGGCAGCAATTCAGCTCCACCCAGCGGGTGGCCTGGAAAACCGGCACCAGTTTTGGCTTTCGGGATGGTTGGGCAATAGGAATTACACCTAAATATGTTGTGGGAGTATGGGTAGGCAATACCGATGGCGAAGGAAGGCCGGGTTTAACAGGGATCAATACAGCCGCACCAGCCCTGTTTGAGATCTTCAGGTTGCTGCCTGTTTCCCGTGATTGGTTTGAGATGCCTGTAGGCGAAATGGTGAAAGTTAACATTTGCCGGCAAAGCGGCTACCGCGCCGGCCAGTATTGCGATAACGTGGACGAAATGCTGATACCTAAAAGTGGTTTAAAGGCTCCCGTTTGCCCCTACCACCAACTCATTCATTTATCTGCCGATGGTAAATACCAGGTTAACGGCAATTGCGAATCACCTGGTAATATGATCAACAAAAAATGGTTTGTACTGCCCCCCTCCATGGAGTATTATTACAAAGCACGCGACTACCAATACCATGTATTGCCGCCATTTAGTCCAGGATGTACACAGGCCGAAAACAGCAACGCCATGGAAGTGATCTACCCAAAAGATGGCGCTAAAATATATGTGCCACTTGAAGCCGATGGCTCCCGTGGCAGAATGATATGCAACGCCGCCCACCGCTTACCCGGAATGAAGATATTTTGGCACCTGGATGATCAATACGTTGGCGAAACAAAGGATTTTCACCAGATGGCGCTTAACCCGCCGCCGGGTAAACACATCCTTACTTTGGTTGATGGCAATGGAAATACGATTAATATAGGGTTTGAGATACTGAGTAAGTAAACGCTGGGTGCCCAGTTGTAACTGCTGTGTAATCTCATCGGGCAAAACCTGCTACTCAAAACTTAATTATTATATTGCTCCATAAAATTAATATAGCATGCTTGAGCAGTATGATCTGCATAATTTATTGGTGCTTGATATTGAAACAGTGCCACAATATGCCACACACGATGAGGTACCCGGGCATTTCAAAAAGCTATGGGAACTAAAAACTCAATATCAACGCAAAGATGAAACTCCCGAAGAATACTATCAGCGCGCGGGTATCTGGGCCGAATTTGGCAAGATAGTATGTATTTCTGCGGGGGTATTCACCAAAGGAAAAGAAAACGTCGGTTTAAGGATAAAATCATTTGCAGGGCATGATGAAAAAGATCTGCTCACCAGGTTTTCTGCAATGCTGTTTGGTCAGCCTGCCAATTTAATATTGGTTGCACATAACGGTAAGGAATTTGATTTTCCTTACATCTGCCGCCGGTTACTGATCAATGGTTTGCCCTTTCCGCCGCAATTGCAGCTTGCAGGCAAAAAACCGTGGGAGATAATCCATCTGGATACAATGGAACTATGGAAATTTGGCGACTATAAAAATTACACATCGCTAAACCTGCTTACCGCTATTTTTGATATTCCTACACCTAAAGACGATATTGATGGCAGCATGGTGAGTCATGTTTATTGGAACGAAAACCAGCTTGAACGTATTTGTACCTACTGCCAAAAAGATGTTGTAGCCACCGCGCAATTAATAAGGCGCTACCGCGGCGAAGAATTAATTAAGGATGAAATGATAACCATAGTAGGGCAATAATGCTGAAAGTAAAAAACCTTGGGATTAGTTTTAAAACAGGAGACGGACTGTTTAATGCCGTAAAAAATGTATCCTTTAATTTAAAAAAAGGAGAAACTATCGGTATTGTCGGCGAATCGGGCTCTGGTAAATCTGTGACATCGCTTGCATTAATGCGTTTGCTAAATGAAGACAAAACAGTAATTAGCGGCGAAATACTTTTAAATGATGTAAGCCTTTGTAAAATTTCTGAAGCTGATATGCGCGATATACGCGGTAATCGTATGGCCATGATTTTCCAGGAACCCATGACCTCCCTTAACCCGGTACTTACCTGTGGTTTTCAGCTTACCGAGGCCATACAACTGCATTTAGGCTTATCAAAAAAAGAAGCAAAAAAGAAAACCCTCGAACTTTTTAACGAGGTAAAGCTCCCGCGTCCCGAGGCTATTTTTGACAGCTATCCGCACCAGATCTCGGGCGGGCAAAAGCAACGGGTAATGATAGCCATGGCTTTATCCTGCAATCCGGAGATATTGATAGCTGATGAGCCTACCACCGCGCTGGACGTGACAGTACAAAAAACCATCATTGAACTTTTGCTAAACCTTAAAGCCATCAGGCATATGAGTTTGATATTCATATCGCATGATTTGGGGGTGATAAAAGAAATTGCTGATCGTGTTATGGTGATGTATAAGGGCGAAATTGTGGAGGAAGCCAAGGTTGCCGACTTATTTGAAAATCCTAAACATCCATATACCAGGGGCCTGCTGGCTTGCCGCCCCTCACCTAATCAACATTTAAAAAAACTGCCTGTAGTGGCCGATTTTTTTGATGCGGATAACACCGGTAATAAGGCATCTGTAACGATAGAAAACATCAGGGCGTTATACAACTATCCCGACAAGGAAATTGCCGAAAGAAAAAAGGAATTGTATAAACAGCAGCCTTTATTGAAAATAGACCAGCTTTCTACCTGGTTCCCTGTTAAAAATGGCTTTTTTGGCGGGTCGCAAAATGTGGTTAAAGCTGTTAACAATGTAAGTTTTGAAGTTTATCCCGGCGAAACACTTGGCCTTGTTGGCGAATCTGGCTGTGGCAAAACTACTTTGGGCAGATCTATTTTAAGATTAATCGAACCAACCGCGGGCAATATCAACTTTGAGAACACGGATTTGAGAAATTTAAAAAAGAATGACCTGCGCGAAATCCGAAGGAATATCCAGATCATTTTCCAGGATCCTTACTCCTCTTTAAACCCACGCCTAACGGTTGGCCAATCAATAATGGAACCTTTACAGGTTCACCAGTTTTATGTAAACAACACCAAACGCAAGAAACACGTCTTGGAGTTACTGGAAAGAGTGAACCTGTTGCCAGAGCATTTCAACCGCTTTCCGCATGAGTTTTCGGGTGGGCAAAGGCAACGGATAGTAATTGCCAGAGCCTTGGCCCTGCAGCCTAAATTCATCATCTGCGATGAATCGGTTTCGGCGCTGGATGTTTCGGTACAGGCACAGGTACTCAACCTCATCCGCGAATTACAGCAGGAGTTTAAACTGACTTATATTTTTATCTCGCACGATCTGGCCGTCATCAAACATATATCCGACCGGATGATGGTCATGAACAAAGGAGAAATCGTTGAAACCGGTTATCCCGATGATATTTATTACCACCCCAAAGAGGAATACACTAAAAAACTGATAGCGTCTATACCGCAGGGATGATCTGTTATTGAGTTATAAAACAGTTTATAATTATTATTGCTTATTGAAAGTAAACGTTGTCCCTGATGAGGTTAGTTTTAATACTTTCTTTGTCGCATCTATCGTTCCGCTATAACTCTTTACAGTTTGATCATCAAATACCAAATCAAAAGTAAATGATGTGTTGTTAATTTTGCTATTGTTAACCGTTCCGTTTCTACCCCCAAATTCCCCCGAGCCTCCAAGTTTGCTATTGTCGTCCTGAAACGTAAATGAATCAGTACCGCTTTGCCAAAAACCTATAAGGTCGCCCAAAAGAACAGCAATACCACCGCCACCGCCGCCACCACCAGACTCTTTGCCGCAGGATGCGGTACAAATAAATGTAATAACGATTAAAATAGTATAGAGTGATGAATTTAACTTTTTCATAATTTATATATTTTAGTTATTAGTGAATATTAGTTTTTTAACCTACTCAGAAATTGTTTTACACGCAGCTCCATAGCATTAAGCTGATCTGTAATACCAGGAACCTGTGACTCTATCTGTGATTGAATTTCCTTTTTAACTTTGTCCTTATCCTTATCAGGCACCTGGTTTTGAAAATATTTATTGATCTGATTTTTCAGGTCATTTAAAGGGACGATCTGATTTTTTCCAATACCATAAATTAATGAATCAGCTATACCTTCAAATGATTTTTGGAGTGATGGGTCGTCCCAGTAATCGGCTATTTTTTTTGAGTAAGTAGGATAATTGACATACAATTTCTCAAACGCCTGGTTGAACCCACTTTGGGTTTGCGCGTATTGGGTAAGCGCGTTGATATTAACGAAGGCATATACCCCTATAAATTTAAACGCAATCATTAAACTTTGCGCCTGCAGGATATAATTTTGCAGGGCACCGCTAATCTCGGGGTAAAACAGATCAATACCATCCTGCCTTTCCCGGGCCATCCTGAGATCATCATTGCTATAACCTGCTTTTTTAAGATTGGCAGCTATGGAATCAATTTTTACTTGCAACGCTTTTGTTTCGGATTGCCCTTTTTTGGCCGCGTCTTTTAATTGGGCCAATGTTGCCAGGTAACTTTTAATCTGGTCGTTTGACTGAAAACCTTCCAGAACAATCTGCGTCAATAACAATGGATCTTTAGGTACCAGTACCCTTCCTCCCGTTGGATACGAAATGATGTAATTTTTGTCAGACGGCTGAACAGTAAGCTGGCTGGCGCTGCTGCTTATGGCGGTTGAAAACACGCCCGAATCGTCTGTTGTTGCCGGTTTCCCGTTTATAATTATCGTATAGTTTTTAAGCACTGAGTTGTTGGCCAAAAGCTGGCCCTTAAAAACTGTAGTTTGGCTATAACCGCTAAACCCGGCCACACATAAGCTTAATATGCAGACGATCGCTTTCATAACTCTTTTAACTGAAGGGTAAGCGGTATTTTTGATGAAAAAATCTGCGTGTTGTTATAACGCAACTTTTTTTCACGGTAAACCCTTACCGGAAACTCGGTGCCATCTTTTACCGGTAAGATAAAACGGAAATTGCCTAAATTATCGGCACTGGTTTTATATAGCCCATTAGCCAAAACGATCAACACATTCGGCACAGGTTGACCTTGCATATCTACTACCAGGCCGCTTATAGTTAAGGATTCAGCTTGTTTTTTAAGATGTACCTCAATAGGCGTACGCCCATCAACAGGAATAGTTACCTGTTGGCTTTGCCGGTAATAACCTATCACGGCGGGAGTAACAGAAATGGTTTTGCCTAATAGATTGGTTGGCAGCTCGGTAAAGGTTACAACACCATTTTCGATCCTTGCAGAATCCGGTTTGTTGAATAAAACCTTCAAAACACCACCGTTTACAAGCTCATTTTTGCTTTCATCACCAAAAACTATGAACTTGATATTAAATGAATCTGCCTGTGGAGAAAGCTTTAGGCCAAAATATATGATAAGGCAAAAAATCACTGCAGGTCCACCAAGTTCTAACGTGCCATTATTTACATTGCCGCTATATTTAGCATGCGCTTTTAAAGCGCCAAATAAAAAACCTGATGCAATTAAGGCCACAAAAACCAGTAAAAAAAAATAAACCTGCGGACTTAAATTTGAAGCTTTATTGCTAAAGATCATTAGTATTATAGCGGCGGCCACAAACAACACGAAGCCCACCCCGGTTATAATAACCCAACTTAAAGGTGAAACAGTTTTATTGGTTTCGACTGACATTGTAAGTAATAGGCTGTGTATTATAAAGTTAGATATATTTTTCTATTTATATAATACAAATTACTGATTTCCAATTATGAGTGCCTGACAAAGTCAAAAAGCAAATGAGGACGCCAAAGGCTGACGGTTATTCACACTTCAGAGTTGTACGCTTTCAGGCATAAACAAACCCGCTAACAATAGTGGGCCGCCAAATCATATCCTCCCTGTTAGCCCCGCTTCCCAAACGCCGAAATTCCGTATCTTTGATCAAATACTTCTGTATGTCTAAAAAGAAAAATAATTCTTCTATAGTTCAGGTACTTACACAAATGGTACTTGATATATTTGAACAAAACGGTAATACCCCACTAAACTATAAACAGGTTTCTGCTAAATTAAACGTTCGCGATCCAGAATCGCGCGAGATTATATTTGATATTTTAAAGGATGAGGCCCAAAAATCAGTCCTTAAAGAAATTGCTCCTGGCAAATTCCAGCTGCTTGAATTAAAAACATTTATTGAAGGCCGGGTTGACCTCACCAACGATGGATCGGCTTTTATTGTTACCGATGATGAATTTGAAAGCGACATTTTTGTTGCACCACGCAAACTCCGTAACGCCTTACATGGCGATAGGGTTAAAGTTTACGTATACGCCATAAGCAAGGGTAAGCGCAAAGAGGGTGAGATCATAGAAATACTGCAACGTGCCAAAATGGAATTTACGGGAATTGTAAAGCTATCAGAACGCTTTGCTTTTTTTATTCCGGATGACCGCAAAATGATGCATGACATTTTTATCCCGATGAGTGAGCTCAACGGCGCCAAAAACGGAATAAAAGCTGTTGCAGAAATAACCGACTGGCCCGCCGAAGCAAAAAACCCAATTGGCCGGATAAAACATATTTTGGGTGCCCAGGGCGAGAATGACACCGAAATGAATGCCATCCTTGCCGAATATGGCTTCCCTCTTTCATTCCCGGCAGAGGTTGAGCATGAATCTGAAGAAATAGGTGATATTATCACCAAAGACGAAATTGCGAGAAGGAGAGATTTCAGGGATATCACAACCTTCACTATTGATCCGTTTGATGCTAAGGATTTTGATGATGCTTTATCTTACAAATTACTCGAAAATGGTAACTACGAAGTGGGTGTTCACATTGCCGATGTTTCGCACTATATCGTGCCCGAATCTGCTTTGGATAAAGAAGCGCTGGAGCGTGCAACGTCTGTTTACCTTGTAGATAGGGTTATACCGATGCTTCCGGAACGCCTGTCAAACGGGTTATGCTCTTTACGCCCCAAAGAAGAAAAGCTTTGTTTTTCGGCGGTATTTGAGTTGGACGAGAATGCCTACATTATCAATGAATGGTATGGTAAAACCATCATCTACTCAGACAGGCGCTTTACTTATGAAGAGGTTCAGGAAGTTATTGAAACCGAGCAGGGTGATTTTAAAGATGAAATATTAAAACTAAACGCGTTGGCGTATAAGCTACGTGATCGTAAGTTTAAGAATGGCGCCATCAGCTTTGAAACTACCGAGGTTAAATTTAAGCTTGATGAAAAAGGCAAACCCACCGGCGTATATGTAAAAGAACGCAAGGATGCGCATAAGCTCATAGAAGATTTTATGTTACTGGCTAACCGTAAAGTGGCCGAGTATGTAAACAAGATGGGCAAAGGAAAGCATAAATACACATTTGTTTACCGTACACACGATTCGCCCAAACCAGATGCATTGGCAAACTTTGCGCAATTTGCAGCAAGGTTTGGATATAAAATAAATACCAAATCGGATAAAGAAACGGCCAAATCTCTCAACTTCCTGATGGAAGATGTGGAAGGTAAAAAGGAGCAGAATGTACTTACGCATTTGGCAATCCGTTCAATGGCAAAGGCAATATATACTACAAAAACAAGTAGTCATTATGGTTTGGCATTTGATCATTATACGCACTTCACCTCTCCTATCCGCCGGTACCCGGATGTGATGGTTCACCGTTTGCTTTTCCATTATTTAAATGGCGGGCAATCTGCCAATGCAGAGCATTACGAAAAACTATGCAGCCATAGCTCGCTAATGGAGAAAAAAGCGGCTGATGCGGAACGCTCTTCAGTTAAATATAAACAGGCCGAATACCTGCGCGACCAGGTTGGAAACATGTTTACGGGTATTATTTCGGGTGTTACAGAATGGGGTATGTATGTAGAGATAATAGAAAATAAATGCGAAGGTATGATCCGTTTACGTGATATATCTGATGATTTTTATACTTTGGATGAGAAAAATTATTGTATCATAGGTCAGCGTAAAAAGAAAATCTACCAACTGGGTGATGAAGTAAAGATCAGGGTTAAAAATGTTGATCTCACCAAAAAACAAATTGATTTTTCGTTAGTACAGGACTAAGTTGATGGGTTGATTAATTTAACTTAATCAGCCTGGTCAACCACACAACAAAAAAATGAAACAACTTACAGACCTACAGGTATTGATTAGTAAAGCTGTAGACGCGCTAAAATTCCCTGACTCTCCTGCCGAACTCTATGAACCCATAAGCTATATATTGGATCTGGGTGGTAAACGTCTTCGCCCCAGTCTTCTTTTGATGGCTTGCGACCTTTTTGGGGGCGATGTAGATAAAGCCATTGAGCCGGCCCTGGCAATAGAGGTATTCCATAACTTCACGCTGATGCATGATGATATAATGGATAAAGCCCCACTTCGCCGTGGCAAAAAAACAGTGCACGAAAAATGGAACGCCAATGTGGCCATCCTATCCGGCGATGCCATGATGGTAGAGGCCAACAAGCTGATGATGAAGGTTGATGATGCCATTTTACGCCGGGTGATGGATGTATTTAATGAGACAGCCACGGGCGTATGTGAAGGCCAGCAGATTGACATGAGCTTTGAGCAGCGCAATAATGTGCTTATTGACGAGTACCTGGATATGATCAGGCTTAAAACCGCCGTATTATTAGGCGGAACGCTAAAAATAGGTGCCATTATAGGAGGAGCGTCCTTAAATGATGCTCAGTTGCTTTACAGTTTTGGTGTTAACCTGGGCATAGCTTTCCAGTTACAGGATGACATCCTGGATGTTTATGGCGACCCTGAAAAGTTTGGTAAACAGGTTGGCGGTGATATCCTATCCAACAAAAAAACATACCTGCTCATCAAAGCGCTTGAACTGGCCCGGGATGAGCAAGCCGACAATCTGAACAGCTGGCTAAACCTGGAACAATTTGATTCTGCAGAGAAGGTAATTGCAGTAACGGCAATTTATAACCAGTTAGATATAAGGCAATATGCCGAATATGCCATGCAAACCTATGCAGAAAAAGCTTTTGACGCGCTTGATCAGATCAACCTATCCGAAGACCGCCGCCAATACCTGAGGCAGTTTGCAGATAGTTTGCTGGTGAGGGAGTATTAATTATATTTAAGGGATGAAAAGGATACTGTTTATTATAATTGGAATAGTTGTTTGCCAATCTGCAAAGGCACAATTTATTGACACTACAAAAACGACACATACAGAGAAGGTTATCCATTTTATAATGGATCCTGAATTTCCTGGTGGTCCAGATAAGATGAATCTTTGGATAAGTAATAATATAAAGTATCCTGAACAAGCAAAAAAAGACAAAATTAAAGGGAATGTAATAGTTACTTTTATCGTTTACGAAGACGGTAGCCTTAATGATATTAAAATAGTACAAAGTCTTTCTAAAGAAACCGACGAAGAAGCAATTCGAGTTGTGAGCCATATGCCAAAATGGAAACCAGGCATGAAAGATCGAAGGCTAATGAAATATCTGTATACTTTACCTGTGAAGTTTAAATAGCATAGTTAGTGAAGCTATTGCCGATAGTTTGCTGGTGAGAGAGTATTGATTATATTTAGGGTATGAATAGAATACTATTAACTATAATTGGAGTAATTGCTTTTGTTACTACAAACGCCCAAACCCTAACCTCCGGCGGTAAACTCAAACCCGAGCAAGCCATTATGGATGTAAGGCATTATACCATCGCCTTAAATGTTGATCCTGTTCAAAAAACCATTGACGGTTACACTACCATTGATGTGATTATGGCACAACCTACTCACGTATTGCTTTTTGATCTGTTAGATTCCCTACAGATCAGCAATGTGTTAGTCAATGGAAAAAAGGAGGCATATACTTATCAGAACAACCTCATCACCATAAACACAACAAAAGAGTTGCCCGCAGGTAAGGCAAGTGTAAAAGTAATTTACGGCGGTAAGCCGCATGTGGCCCGTCGCCCGCCGTGGGATGACGGCTTTATCTGGTCAAAAGATTCCACAGGGCACCAGTGGATGGCCATTACTGCCGAAGGAACGGGTGGCAAATTATATTTCCCATGTAAAGATCATCCGTCTGATGAGCCTAATGAAGGTGTAGATATGATCATCACCGTACCCAAAGATTTGGTAGTTGCAGGTCCGGGTTTATTACAAAAAGTCACAAAGCAAAACAACACCGCCACTTACCATTGGAAAACCAATTACAGCATCAATAATTACAGCATATTATTTAATGCCGGCGACTATAAAGTAGTAAGCAGACCATACAAAACCATTGATGGGCATATAGTACCCATCCAGTTTTATGTATTAAATGAGGATGCGTCAAAGGCTAACCGTCACCTGGATATTTTTGAACGTACAATTCACATCCAGGAAAAATATTTTGGTGAGTACCCATGGGTTAAAGAAAAAATAGGAATAGTTGAAACGCCGCATTTAGGTATGGAGCACCAAACCATGAATGCCTATGGCAATAAGTTCAGGTATTCTAAATTAGGCGGACAGGATTTTGATTGGCTGATGCACCATGAATTTGGCCACGAATGGTGGGGCAACAAAGTAACAGCCAAAGATTGGGCCGATTACTGGATTCACGAAGGAATCTGCACCTTTGGCGATGCTATGCCAATAAGGGAGCTGGAAGGCGAGCAAGCCTACATCAAACACTTTCAGCAGGCCGCATTAGCATTTGGCAATAAAATCCCCTTAGTTATAGGTAAAGATATTGACGAAGAAGCAGCCTACAACGGCGATATCTACGGCAAAGGAGCATTCTTTATGCACACGCTGAGGTATATCATGGGAGACACCGTCTTCTTCCCTACCCTGAAAGGTTTCGTAACTGATCCTAAATACACGTACAGCAACCTGGTAACCACTGCTGATGTACAGGAATATTTTAGTAAAGCGGCAGGTATTGATCTGAAACCATTGTTTGATTTATATATCTATTCTATCAATAAACTGGAAGTGCATATAAAAGCACAGCGCGGCGATAAGTATCTCATCCAGCTTTTAAATATTGATATGCCCTTACCAATAGATATCACCGCTGATGGCGTTACAAAACGTTATATATTGGATAAAAAAGGAACAACCATTGTAAGCAAAACTGTGCCGGCCATTGATCCGGATACTTATTATTTAAAGAAATTGATCTTAGAATAATCTTAGAGGCTGTCTAAAAATGATTTATGAAATATTTTTAGACTTCTAATGAAGCATATCCCCACGCTTCGTTGCGAGTTTTACTATCCGGCGAACACTGAAAGGAAAATGACGTTTGAAAAGTTTGTCATCCTGAGTGATAAAATTTGGCGAAACTCTAAAGGGGAAATGACGTAAACTAACCAAGGTTAAGACTCACCCTGTCATCGCTACGCTCGACATCCCTCTCTTCAACTTCGTTGGAAAGAGGGAGTTGAAAAATTCAAAATTACCTTTTTTTACCCTCTTTCCGGCGAAGCCGAAGAGAGGGTCGCCGTCCGCGAATGGCGGACCGGCGGGGTGAGTCGTTGCCACCATACAGAGCCGATTGCCTGGTATGAAACAGATACGTCATAGGTAGGGAAAACTCTAAAGGTGGGAAATGACAAGCGGTGAAAGACTTACGAAGTTTTTAAAACTTCGTAAGTCTGGGATTCTACAACTTGTTATAGGTAGGAACGAAGGACCTATTCGCAGACTGTACCGGGCGAAGAAGCATGGCGAATAACAGATCCTTCACTGCGTTCCAGGATGACAAAAGCTTTTTAGTAAATATGTCATAGGTAGGTACGAAATTTCGCGAAACCATCTGTTCGCGCCAAAATTCAATTGCCCAAAACAAATTAACCAAAAAAGCCCTGATCAAATTGACCAGGGCTTTTCTATATTCTTAAAGCGCTTGCTAATTACTCAGCTGCTGCTTCTGTATCTTCTTTTTTAGCTTTTGGAGCCGCTTTTTTAGCTTTTGGAGCTTCTTCGGCTGCAACTGGTGCAGGTGCTGCTACTTCAGCAACTTCTTCTGCAAAAGGAACAACAGAAACGTATGAACGGTTGTCAGCTTTCTTTCTGAAAACTACATGACCAGCAGTTAATGCAAATAATGTATGATCCCTGCCGATACCTACGTTAACGCCTGGGTTGTGTTTAGTACCACGTTGACGAACGATGATGTTACCTGCAATTGCTGGCTGACCACCGAAAATTTTGATACCTAAACGTTTGCTATGCGACTCGCGGCCGTTTCTGGAACTACCGGCCCCTTTTTTGTGTGCCATTTTTTAATATCTTTTATGGAATTGAAGAACAACTCCGGTTAAACTTTAAATTATAATGTAATACCGGTGATCTCGATCTTGGTAAATTGTTGACGGTGACCGTTTTTCTTTTTGTAACCTTTTCTTCTTTTCTTTTTGAAAATGATCACTTTATCACCCTTTAAATGAGACAAGATCTTAGCTGAAACTTTAGCACCTTTCAAATCAGAACCTAATTTGAATGAACCTTCATTTTCTGCTAACAATACACTGTCAAATTCAATACTAGCGCCTTCGTCACCTTGTAACCTGTGTACAAAGATCTGCTGGTCTTTTGCAACCTTGAATTGCTGTCCGGCTATACTTACTATTGCGTACATGTTTGTTAATTATTGTTTTAAAATTCGAGGTGCAAATATAGGGATTGATTATTAAATAAACAACATACCTATACTTTATTTTTTCAGCCTGTTTTCGGCTGTTGTTAAACTTTGATCTATCTCCTTGATCAATTGTTTGTTGGCATCAATTAATTTAGGGTCGCCGGCAAAATTTGAATCAAAGGTAACCTTCTTGGTTTTGGTTTTATATTTAAACTCAATAACATAACGCGTAGGTTTATCTGCAGATGTAGTATCGCCTCTTTCATTTGCCGGGAAGTCCCAAAAGCCCAGATCTGCCGCTTTGTGGTGCAGGTATAACAGATCATCATCAGTAAGCCTGATATGTACTTTCACCAACGAGTCCCTTTTATTAAGGTATTGATAATCTCCTGTTTTTGAACTGAATTGATTGATTAAACTATCCTTAGGACCATACTTGATAGATATCGACTGAAAATCAGAATATCTGTATGGTGCGTTCTTGATCATCATACCATAATAGTAAAAACAGTATAACAGGAACGGAACTACAATTGTAAAAATTAAAAATATTTTTTTAGTACGACTGGTCATATATCAATTAGTGAATTTGCGAGTTAATGAATTAGTGATTTTAGAATTATTTATTATATAGTTATTTATTTAAACCGTCATTGCTTCGTGTATACCTATGTCGTTTTTTGTAAAAAAAGTTTTTGTCATCCTGAACGTAGTGAAGGATCTATTATTCGTCATACTTCTTCGCCCTGTAAAGTCTGCGAATAGATCCTTCACTACGTTCAGGATGACAACCTTTTAAAACGTCAATTCTCCTTCAGCGTCTCCGGATTTTACACCTCGCAATGACGCTTTATTATTTGCGTTGCGGGTATTATTCCAGCTCTCCCTCCCATTTACTTACCACTGCCGTTGCCATTGCATTGCCCAGCACATTCGTAGCCGATCTGCCCATATCCAATAGTGGATCAATGCCTATCAGCAGGAACAACCCGGCTTCCGGTATATTAAACATCGATAGGGTGCCCGCAATAACAACCAGCGACGCCCTGGGCACGCCAGCTACACCTTTACTGGTAAGCATGAGTACCAACAGCATAGATAATTGGTTCCCCAACGACAAGTCAATATCGTAAGACTGCGCCAAAAACAACGACGCAAAGGTCATATACATCATTGAACCATCAAGGTTAAATGAATAACCTAATGGTAAAACAAAGCTTACAATTTTATTGCTGCATCCAAAGCGTTCCAGTTCAAGCAAAACCTTGGGATAGGCAGCCTCGCTGGTTGAGGTACTAAAAGCAACCAGCATAGCATCCTTAATATTATTTATCAACCTAAAAACCGGCCTGCGTAATACTACAAAGCCAGCCAATATAATGATCAGCCAAAGTAACACCAGCGAAAAATAAAATTCACCAATAAAAATACCATAGGTTGATAACACACCAAGTCCCTGTTTAGCTATTACTACCGTAATAGCACCAAATACAGCAACGGGCGCCAGCTTCATTACATAACCTGTTATTTTTAAAATAACATGGGCAATGGCATCCATGGCTTTGATCACTATTTTCCCCTGTTCGCCAATAGCAGCGGTAGCAACACCAAAAAACAGGGAGAACACTACTATTTGCAGTATTTCATTATCGGCCAAAGCTTTAATAAAACTTTGAGGAAATACGTGCCCTATAAATTCGGTTAATGACAATGCCGATTTTTTTATACCGGTAGTTAAATGACTATCGGGCAATGGCAGGTGCATGGCTTTACCGGGTTGAAACAAATTTACCAATAACATACCCAATAACAACGAAACCAGGGTAGCGCTAACAAACCAAAGCATGGTTTTACCGCCAATACGGCCAACCGCCTTTATATCCCCTACCTTGGCAACACCAACAACCAATGTGGTAAACACCAACGGCGCTACAACCATTTTAATAAGATTAAGGAAAATCTTACTTAAAATAGTGTACAGTTCCAGCTTGTCCTCGCGCAGATTATTGTTATCCAGTTGTATTTTTGCCTGCGTTTTTCTTTGTAGTTTTAGGTTTCTAAAAACTTCGGTTGTTGTATCTGTAGATGCAAGCAGGTTTTTATCGATGGTTTTTATAGCAGCATCTGCAGTACTGATGTTGGCATTGATGGTGTTAATTACATTTGTATTGTAAATATATCCCATTACAACACCCGAAATTAGAGCTATAAAAATATAGAGCGTTAGTTTGCTTTTTTTTTGCATCGATTCTATTGAGGGTGTAAAAGTACAAAATTTACTGTTTTAAGAGTTATGAATCAGGACACAAGAATCAAAGCTTTTAAATTAAGCCTGTTTGCTCCGCGAAACTTGTCCTGGTACTTAATTCTTGTCTCTTGATTCTAATTAGTATTTTGCCCAACTTTTAAAACAGTATGACGGTTACCACTTACGGATTACAGCACATAAAAAAAGAAATTCAGCACATGCCGCTTGAGCAATTGTCTGAGTTAATTCTTCGTTTGGCCCGTTATAAAAAAGAAAACAAGGAGTTGCTGGCTTATTTATTATTTGAGGCATATGACGAAACCGCGTTTCTTGAAAAAGTGAAAGCCGAGGCTGGGTTTATGTTTAGCCAGTTACCGGCTTTAAGTTACCATGCAGCTAAGGGCATGCGTAAAATTTTACGGTTACTCAGCAAATACACTAAATTTACAGGATCAAAAGGGGCCGAAATAGAGTTGTTACTGAACTTTTGCAGCAATTACCTTGAATACGCTGACAGGCGTACTTCTTACAAACCTATCCGCTTAATTTTGACAAGAACAGTAGAGAAAATAAAAACGCTGATAAACAAGTTGCATGAAGATCTTCAATTTGATTACGCTGAGAATTACAACAATTTAATCACCGATGCAGAAAAAAAACTTTCCTGGTTTAAAAAGAGTGATTACTTGTTGTAACATATTTAACCATCGTCAATCTAAACTATAAAAAATCTATTAATTGTGGCCAACAAAGAAGCAGCGTTCAAGCAAATATATGAAGCTAATTCTAAAAAGATATTCCATTTGTGCTATGGTTATACCGGCGATGATGATGCCGCGAATGATCTTTTACAGGAAACCTTTTTAAAAGTATGGCAAAACCTCGACAAATTCCGCAACCAGGCCATGATCTCCACCTGGATATATCGCATTGCTGTAAACACGTGTTTAACCTACCTGCGATCGGAAAAGCGACAGGCAAAAGACGAACTTACTGATCAAATAGCTGAAACTAAGCGAGAGGAATTTTCTGAAAAGAATGAGCAGGTTGCTTTACTATATAAGTGTATATCAAAATTAGAAGAATCAGAAAGAATTATTATAACATTGGTACTCGACGAAGTACCCTACCCCGAAATAGCAGATGTTTCGGGCATATCGGAAGGAAATTTGAGGGTGAAAATTTATCGTATAAAACAAAAGTTAACAGAATTATATAACCAGTATGAAAGACTTTGATCATTTGATGTCGGTTTGGCAGGGACAGCCAAAGCAAGATCAGCTTTCAGTGGATGAGGTGCTGAAGCAGGTAAAGAAGGGGATTCGCAGCATAACTAATAAGTTGTACTGGACTATAGTGGCTATGGTGGCTATCACCATATTTGCAGCCATTGTTACATTTTTTCTGGCATTTAAGTCGGGAGTTACTACGGCGGGTATATTAATTGTATTGGTTACCATGCTCATGTACCTTTCATTAACTGTAAGGCATTATCATATACTCAGCAAGCGCGATGCTACAATAAATCCAGCTGAGTACCTTGAAAGCTTAAAGGAATACCAAAAAAACAGGTCGAAAGTTATCGGCTGGTTCTACTACATTTATATATTGATGATAAGCGCCGGGCTTGCGCTTTACTTTATTGAAGTATTGGAAAGCTCATCGCTGATATTTAAAATAGTCACTTATGGCTCCATTATCATTTGGTTTTTATTCACTACGTTTTATTTAAAGCCAAGAATGTTTAAGAACGAGGAAGAAAAACTTAACCTGATGATAGATCGCCTGGTACGCCTGAAAGAACAATTTGATTAATTATTATTGTACCGAAATTTTCATTTTAAAATGACGGACAATTCTATTACACTTCAAAAAGTAACCGCGGCTGATGTTGACACCTTGCTGACCATTAGCAGGGATACATTCTTCTATTTTTTTGCTCCGCTGAATAAGGCTGACGATATGGAAGCCTATGCAGTTAAAGCATTTACTACAGAACGAATACGCGCCGAGATCGAAAACCCCGGCTCTCAATTTTACTTTGCGCTGTTTAACGGCCAAATGGCCGGTTACCTTAAATTGAATTTTGGCGATGCCCAAACTGAATTTAAAGAGCCCGATGCCCTTGAAGTAGAACGCATTTATGTATCGAAAGAGTTTCATGGAAAAAAAATCGGCCAGGTGCTTTTAAATTTCGCTATTAAAACGGCAGTTGATCACCATTTTAAATATATCTGGCTTGGTGTTTGGGAACACAATCATAACGCCATCGGCTTTTATGAACACCATGGTTTTAAAGTATTTAGCAATCATGAATTTTTATTAGGAAATGATTTGCAGAACGACCTGTTAATGAAGAAGGAATTAACCTGAAAAGCATTTTACTTCCCCTGATTGATCAACATATACATTACCTGCTCCCTTAATTGCCTGCTAATGGGGATTTGGTATTGCCCAATATTTAGAGTATTCCCCTCAATAGAGCTAACCTTATTGTAAGCAACGATATAGGATTTATGTGTTTGCAGAAACCTGCTTTGTGGCAGCTTATCGGCAAACGCTTTTAACGTACTATGGGTGATGATCTTTTTATTAAGGGTTTGTATCACTACATAATTTTCCATGCCCTGCACAAAAAACACTTCATCAAAAACAACTTTTTCCAGTTTGCCTTCGCTTTTTACAAACAGGTAACCAGCCTCGCTCCCATTACTTTTTTGGTCAAAATAATCTTTAGCCTTAAAGGCACCCTTCATGAAGCGTTCAAAAGAAATAGGCTTAAGCAGGTAATCCAATATATCCAGGTCGAAACCATCGGTGGCATATTCTTTAAAAGCGGTAGTAAATATCACCTTTGGCGGATTTTGAAGCGACTTTAAAAAATCCACACCCGTTAAATGCGGCATTTGGATATCCAGAAAAAGCAGGTCGACCGGTTGTTGCTTCAACACATTGCTCAGCTCCATGGCATCTTCGCATTGGGCTTTCAGGTCAAAAAAGCCTGCTTTTTCTATATATCCCTGCAGGCCTTTTCTTGCAAAAGGTTCATCATCGGTTATAATACAATTAATCCGGCCCATCCTATTAAAATTTCAATTCAACTTCGGCTATAAACCTATTTTCATGCCGGTTAACAACCAGCTTATTTTTATCGGGATAAAGTAATTGCAGGCGTCTTTTCAAATTTCCCAGCCCTATACCGGTATAATTATCTTTAGCTTGTATTTGTGCCGGCACGTCATTATCAACAACAAAAATAAATATGCCATCTGTAATTTTTGCAGTGATATTAATTTCATAGTCGCCGCCTGCATACTTAAACGCATTCTCAACCAATGGCAATAACAGCAACGGATATATTGACTGATCGGTCAGCTTCGTATCAAAACAAACATTTAAGCACAGCTTATTGCTTGCCCTTATTTTTTGAAACTCAATATAATTTTGCAGGTATTCCAATTCCTGCCTTATGGGTACCTGCTGTTGCTGATCATAAAGTTGATACCTAAGCAAACTGGAAAGCAATTCGGTACTCTTTTTGGCCGCCGGCACATCCTCATCCATCTGAAAATAAATGGTGTTTAAAGCATTAAACAAAAAGTGCGGATGATATTGGGCTTTCAAAAACTTAAGTTCGGTTTCTAACTGATCGGTAGTCAACTTTTCCAGTTGTACCTTGTTGGCAATGTAGGCCTTTAACCATGTACTGCTACGGGCTATGCCATAATAAATAATGGCATATAAGGTTGGTATCATTGTGAGGTCTGCCAGATCACCCCAGGATAGGCCGTCGTCAGTCAATGCAGCCATTGGAGTAAATATCAAGTTCACCAAAACCAGGTTAGCAAACACCAGTATAATTAATTCTCTTACTACTCCCCTATAATTAAATTGCAGTGGCCAGCGCCTGTCATAAAACCGAAAGAGCCACTCAAATATATATATGCCTGCATAGCCCACCAATACACTGCAGCTCATTTCAAGGACATTTAAACCCCAGTCTCTTTTCCAAAACATTTCATCATGTTCAGTGTCATGCAGCAGCCTTACAGTAAAATATACCAGCAGGCCATACAACGCGGGGGAAATATATTTCCGAAAGAATTTCATATCATTAAATTACAAGTCACATGCAGCAAGCGTTACAACCGGTTTTACTTCTTTAAGATCCATTTCTGTTACGGAACCAGCTTTATCCTTTGGTTTCATGCCGAATAAAAAGCGGGTTAAAGCATACGGGCGTACCAATAAATGATAAATAAGCACTGTTATAAAAAAGGTGATCCCAACGGTATAAATATACTTAGATAGGATGCTTTCATTAGGTACCTGCACAATATAATAAACTATTAAAACTATTACGGTTTGGTGCAGAATATAAAAAGGATAAACGGCCTGGTTTAAATAGTTTAATGTTTTATGCGTACGGTTAAGGTATTGCTTGCCATAGCCAACCAGTGCCAAAACCCATCCCCATGCAATTATTGGCCTTAAAGCGGTAAAAGCATAGCTAAAGAGTACATTTTGAAAGGGCCAGCGGGCCTCACCGGGTTCAATTCCATTCCACCTTAAACACTCCCACAGCATTAGGCTCAAAAAGCCGATGGTTAAAGCGAAGCGCCGGTTCGGTTGCAGGCTATCCATCAGTTTGGGCTGCACAATGCATATAAAACCCGCCAAAACAAAAAACAACCAGTAAACAAAATAGCAGCCATCATGTACCAGATCATTGGTTTCGGGCAATTGCCAGCTCAATAAGGTAAACCAGGTAACACCAGGCAGCATTAACAGGTAAACCCATTTCCCGTTGGCTAATACAGCAAGCTTTTGTTTAAAACCATCACTTTTAGCTGATACCATCCAGGAAAATAGAGGGGCGAACATTAAATCGTAAATAAGCAGATAGGCGATAAACCACAGGTGATGCCAGCTAAAACTGCCTTTAGGATAAGGTATAAAATTAAATACAGTTGGATAAAAACCCCAAAAGCTTCCTTTGTATCCATGCGCCAACCGCTCCATATATATCTGTGGCGGCACAATGATAAACATGCCCACCAAAAGCGGTATGAACAACCTGCGGAAGCGTAAACCGATAAAGTTTAAAGTAGATCGCCGCTGCATCATGTAGTAACTCACGGTACCAGAAATAAAAAAGAGCAGCGGCATGCGAAAAAGGTGCAAAAAATGATTTGATTCCATCATTAAGTTACTGGTCTCTGCATTTTTAATATGCCATCCATCTTCGGCAACATAAGGCATGGCCGAGTGAAAAAATAATACCCCCAGTATGGATAAAATCCTTAACCAATCCAGGTAAGTTTGACGTTGTATGGTTTCCATAAAGTTTTCTTTTTTTATCAAAAGAAACAACTCCAGCAGCCGCTATAAAATTAGTTTGACCAATGGTATTAATGCTTTGACCAATGGTAAAAATTCCACTGAGGCAACCAATCGCAAAGCCGGCGTCCATCCGCTTTCTCTATCAAAATAACGGCAGAGCGAGGTTAGTATTCAGTCTTTCAAAAACGGATTGAAATTCCTTGTGCCAATTTCCATTCCGGCTGCCCGGCAAACTGTTTTATCGCCAAACTTAAAGTTGATATTATCCATAGCCTGGTAAAGCCTGATGCGCTCTTCATTATCCTCAAACAGGTTGATCTGGTATTTCCCGGTACATAAATCACTTAATTTAACCCCTATCAGCCTGATGGGCCGGTGTTGGTTCCAGGCTTTTTTAAGTAGATTTTTTACGCCGGGCAGTAATATATGCTCGGCCGCGGTAAAGGCTATTTTTTGTTGTTGCGTGTGTGTTTCAAAATTGGCATAACGGAGCTTGATGGCCACACACGAAGCGAGCTTATCCTCCCGGCGCAATTTGGAAGATAATTCTTCTGTCATAGATACCAGGATGGTTTCTAACGTACGCAGGTCATTCACATTTACATCAAATGTATGCTCAATAGATATGGATTTACGATCGCTATGCGGAATGATCTCACTGTGATCAATACCATGGGCCTTTTCCCACAGATAAGTGCCCGCTTTACCAAAAACCGTTTCCAGGAAACGAATATTGGTACGTTGCAGATCGCCAATTTTTTCAATGCCGTACTGATACAATTTTTGGCTGGTGCTTTCACCCAGGCCGGGGATTTTGCCTATTGGCAGCGGGGCCAGAAATTGTATTTCTTCCCCGTGTTTAATATAAAGCTGGCCGTTAGGTTTAGAGGCGTTAGTAGCCATTTTAGCCACCGTTTTGCCAGATGCCATACCAAATGAGATAGGTAAACCTGTTTCCCTGATCACCCTTTGGCGCAGATTACACGCTATCTGGTAACAATCATAAAAACGATCCATCCCGGTGAGGTCAATATAAAACTCATCAACGGATGACTTTTGGTAAAGCGGCACGGAGTCACGGATGATCTCTGTTACCTCACGTGATGCCTCTGAATAGCGCCCATGCGTACCATGAACTATAATAGCATGCGGACAAAGCTTCATAGCCTGTTTCATAGGCATGGCAGAGTGAATACCAAATTTACGCGCCTCATAACTGCATGAAGCCACTACTCCCCTTTCTGCCGAGCCGCCAATAAGCACAGGCTTGCCAATGAGCGCCGGATTAAATTTGCGCTCCACAGATACAAAAAATGAATCGAGATCAATATGTACAATATGCCGCTTTTGATCCATGAAACAAAAATGCTAATAAATTTTGCATTTTACTAATTTAATTAGCATTTTTGAAAACACAAAAACACATGATTATGCGGATGTATGAGGACTATCTGATGCTGCTATCACCGCCCGAAACGGTGAAACAGGAAATTGCCCGCTACAAAAAAGCATCGGCAAAACTTATAGGTGATTTCAAGAGCATGGATTCGCCGGCACATATCTCCATTATGCAACTGGAACGTCAGAAGCCGTTTATGGAAGACAGAAGTATACAGATGATGGAAAGCAGCTTAGCGGCACTCCCTCCTGTGCTGCTGCATGTAGATGGGTTTAACTATTTCCCTCACCTGCATAACAAAATGACCATTTACGCCCATATTCGTTCTACACCATCGGTTGAGCAGTGGTTCAGGCATTTAAAGGCCGTTCTGAAGATTAAAAAAACACTTTTGCCCCATATTACTATTGCCAGGAATATCCCGGAGGATGACTTTAATATCCTTTGGCCAAACTTTAGGCAAAGGCACATGGTAGAACCATTTTGGATCAACGAATTAAAAGTTAAAAAACGCGAAACTTTTGGCTATTCGCCCAAATGGGAAGATTTTAAAACATTCCGATTTAAAAACCCCATTGGGTTTGAGCATCAAATGGATTCACTTATTAAAAAACATATTCAACCGGGAAATCAAAATCAAATCAATCTTTTTTAAACCTAAACCTTATTACTACCATTTAAACCTTATCCCTACCATTATTTATTTTATTACTTAACCCTAAAATCACAAAATGAAAAAAGTTCACTTAACACTGATGTTATTAGCCGGCCTTACAACATCAGTACTGGCCCAAAAATTAGAGAAACCTGAAATTGACAAGATCAAAGGCGATACAACCTGGAGAACTTCAGATGAACGTATCTATACCCAGCTTGGCCTTGTTACGGGGCGCTTGCTTTACGTGTACACACAAAAAATAGGCAAAAGCTATGTGCTTGCATTCAGACTAGATAATGTGAATGGCCCGCGTGTATTTTCGATAGGTCCGGCCGACATAACCAACATTAAATTTACCGATAACAGCGTTCTTGACCTTTCGCCAACTGTTGGCGGCGATCCACATGTAAGTTATAATACGGAGGCCAACCGGGTTATTACCTTGATATATTACGATCTGGCAAAAGAAGATATAGAAACATTAAAAACAAAGTCGATATCAATTATCCGGATTGCGACCGAAGGCGCCGGAAACTTCGATTATGAGATAAAACCTAAAAATTCAAATTTGGTGAAAAAGGATCTTGAATTAATATTGACAAAGTAATGCAATCAGCCACAATGATGGGTTTGAAATCATAGGTGTTTGGAAGATATAAAAAGGCGGAGGCGATGTGCGATTCCTTACTCGGGGAAGGAGGAGGTAGGGGTTAAATCAGGCGTTCAAGCACCGTTGCATGAGGTTTGTGCCCCCCCCTCCCTATCATTGCGCACTTTTTAACCCCACCCTGCCATTTGGAGAGAATTAAAGGACTGTTAACAAACCTTACGAACACCGATGATTTGAAATCCATCGTTATGAAAAAGATTGCCCTCGTATTTTAGAACGTTTTCACTTATATGCAATAACAAATGCGACTGAAATAAGCCGCATTTGTTATTATCCTTTGCCTTGTTGACATCGGATTGTCTCCAACTAAATCATCCTAATCATACAAAGGCTCCTAAATAATCCCAGAAATGGAGTTTAAAGAAATGATAAAACGTGATACGCTTTCATCAAATGGTATTTTATTGGCGCAATTGAAAAACTATCAGCTTCACTATCAGTAGCTAAGCTTTTTTTAACAATTTATTAACCAAAAACGTATCATTTTTCTATATTTGCGCCGGGGTAAGTCTTTTACGGCCAGCTCCTCTTGAACTCCCCCAGGGTGGGAACACAGCAAGGGTAGAGAGTTGAGCGGCGCGATAAAAGTAGCTTACCCTTTTTTTATTTTTCTATTTTTGCCAATTGGCAACAGGCTTAAAACCTTTCCACAGGTTTTGCATTCTATCAAAGTCTTAATATAAATTAAATGCTCGATATACTCATCATAGGTGGTGGCCCTATAGGCTTAGCTTGCGGACTTGCAGCACAAAAAGAAGGTTTAAGTTTTGTTATTATTGAAAAAGGCTGCCTGGTCAACTCACTGTACAATTACCCTTCAACCATGACATTCTTCTCCACATCAGAAAAACTGGAGATTGGCGGAGTGCCATTTGTAACTGTACATAATAAACCAACCCGTAATGATGCACTTGAATATTATCGCAGGGTGGCCTTATCAAACCACTTACCCCTTAATTTATTTGAAGAAGTTACCAATGTAAAAGCCGAAGACAACGATTATACCATCACCACCAGCAAAGCAACTTACCATGCTAAAAAAGTGATTGTATCAACCGGCTTTTATGATATCCCTGTTAAACTCAATATTCCAGGCGAAGACCTGCCCAAAGTGAAACATTATTACTACGATCCGCATTATTACACATCGCAAAAAGTAGTTGTTGTGGGTTCAAGCAATTCCGCCATTGATGTGGCTTTGGAAACCTACCGTAAGGGTGCCGAAGTAACACTTGTAGTGCGTGGCCCGGAGATCAGCAGCAGGGTTAAATACTGGGTAAGGCCAGATATCATTAACCGGATAAAGGAAGGTAGCATCAAAGCATACTTTCACTCCAACCTGGAAGCGGTACGGGAGCACGAGGTGGATATAAATACACCGGATGGCCTGATCACCATTCCTAATGATTTTGTGATGGCCATGACAGGATATAAGCCCAATTTCGATTTCCTAAAAAAGTTGGGCATCATTTTATCCGAAGACAAGTGCATCCCACAATATAATCACCAAACTATGGAAACCAATTTACCGGGCCTATACCTTGCCGGTGTAGTCTGTGGTGGAATGGATACACATTTATGGTTTATTGAAAACTCGCGCATTCACGCGGATATGATCCTGAATGATATTGTACAGAAAGTGAATAGTTGATTAAGTGAAGCTTATTTCAGTTGTTTGCAGTTGCATTTGCAGCATTAAAGAGTCTTCTTAAAATGCCGTAATTAATCTTCAAACTTTCAAATTCTCAAATCTTCAAATTAACTTACATCAACTAAATCATTTTTTTCTTGTATAAGTAAAAATTTATGCGATAATTTGCACCCAAATTAAAAACACAGTAATACAATCGAAAAAATGAATCAACCAAGCTTAAATAAGCCCGCAATAAGAGCAACATTTGCTCCGGTTGCCGCTGCTTTGGGTTCAACTGTTTTTTTATGCTGCCCTCCCCGACGAAGGCCCTATATGCCACGGGTTTGAATTAATTTCTCGCACTAAGCCCTCACAAAAGAGTTATTAAACTTCTTTTAAGAAAAGCCATCTAATTATTAAGGCCTTTAAAAGCCAATTAATTTAACGGTAATCATCTATTTAAATGACCATACAAGATTTTGATATTCAGGTTGCTACAGCACAGCATGTAGATTTTGCCCCAATGATATGTGATGAAATGGCCGAATCGGCCAAAGCGCGCGGAACGGGTATTGCACAACGTTCACCAGAATATGTTGCCAATAAAATGCTGGAAGGCAAAGCAGTTATTGCCTTACATAAAGACGGTACCTGGGCCGGTTTCTGTTATATAGAAACCTGGAGCCATGGCGACTTTGTGGCCAATTCCGGTCTTATTGTAAACCCGCAGTTTCGTAAAGTAGGCTTGGCGAAAGCCATTAAACATGCCATTTTCCAGCTTTCACGCAAAAAATATCCAAACGCTAAAATATTTGGATTGACGACGGGATTAGCCGTAATGCGTATCAACTCAGAAATTGGGTATGAACCTGTTACCTATTCTGAACTTACTCAGGATGAAAATTTTTGGGCCGGCTGCAAAAGCTGCGTTAACTACGATATCCTGATGAGCAAAGATCGCAAGAACTGCATGTGCACCGCCATGCTGTTTGATCCCGCCGAAAAACAAAAACAGGACGAAGAGAAAATGAAAAGAATTACGCACAAAGCCACCTTGCTTGAGCGAATTGAAAATGCCATTAAAAAGCGGATGGGGCAAGATTAGGTTAAAGGGCGATAAGCCAGGTTGATAAATAAACTGATAAAAAGCACATACAAATTGAAAACATAAAAAGCTTTAAGCCTTTCGCTTTTAGCTTTAAGCCCACAAAAAATGAAAAAGAAAGTAGTATTAGCATACAGCGGCGGATTAGACACCTCATTTTGCTGTATATATTTAACACAGGACCTTGGTTACGAAGTACACTCTGTAATTGTTAACACGGGCGGCTTTAGCGACGAAGAGTTAAAAGGAGTTGAAGAACGAGCTTACCAAATGGGCGTTACATCACATCACGTAGTGGATGAAACAACTAATTTTTACAATACTTGTGTTCGCTTTTTGATTTATGGCAATGTTTTAAAGAACAACACTTACCCACTTTCTGTAAGTGCCGAGCGTGTGAGCCAAGCAACCGCAATTGCCAACTACGCAAAAGAAATTGGTGCTGAGTTTGTAGCACACGGCAGCACAGGCGCCGGTAACGACCAGGTGCGTTTTGATATGATCTTTAATATCCTGGTTCCGGAAGTAAAGATCATCACCCCTATCCGCGACTTGAAATTAAGCCGCGAAGCAGAGATCCAATACCTGAAAGATCATGGTGTAGAAATGAACTTCGAAAAAGCAAAATACTCTATCAATAAGGGAATTTGGGGTACATCAGTTGGTGGTAAAGAAACGCTTACATCAAACTTAGGTTTACCGGAAGAAGCATGGCCTACACAGGTTACTGAATCGGAAGTTAAAAACCTGGAATTGGTATTTGAAAAAGGCGAGCTGGTTGGCATTGATAATGAAAAATATGATCATCCAACCAAGGCAATCCAGGCATTACAGGCAATTGCGCAGCCTTACGGTATTGGTCGTGATATTCACGTTGGCGATACCATTATAGGTATTAAAGGCAGGGTTGGTTTTGAGGCAGCCGCGCCAATGGTTATTATCAAAGCCCACCATACTTTAGAAAAACATGTGCTTACCAAATGGCAGCTTTCATGGAAAGACCAGCTATCTGCATTTTATGGCAACTGGCTGCATGAAGGTCAGTTTCATGACCCAATTATGCGCAACATAGAAGCATTCCTGAGCGATACTCAGCTAAATGTAACTGGCAAAGTGTTTGTACAATTGCACCCTTATCGCTTCCAGGTAATCGGCATTGAGTCTGCTCATGACCTTATGTCGAATAAATTTGGCAGCTATGGCGAAATGAACAATTCATGGTCTGGTGAAGATGTAAAAGGTTTCTCTAAAATATTTGGCAACCAGGTGATGATCTATCACAAGGTTAATCAAGATGCGAAATGATCAACACCATCTTTTCAAAAGGCGAATGTTTAAAGCATTATAAATGGGGCGACGACTGCTACGGGTGGACATTTATTGATACCGAAGAGCTATCTGTAAAACAGGAATTGATGCCGCCTGATACTGCCGAGCAATTGCATTACCATGAAAGGGCTAAGCAGGTATTTTTCATTTTAAAGGGACGGGCGACTCTCCATATCAATGGAGAAACAACGGTTTTAAAACCAGAGCAAGGCATCGAAATATTACCGGGTCAAAAACACTTCATCAGTAATAACGACAGAAGTGACCTGGAATTTATTCTATATTCTTATCCATCAACAAATAATGACAGGATCAACATTAAATAAAGTACGGGCAGGTATCATTGGCGGGGCAGGTTATACTGGTGGCGAAATGCTGCGCATTCTTATCAACCATCCCAATGTAGATATTGCTTTTATTCATAGTAACAGCAATGCAGGCAATTACGTTTACGAAGTACATACCGACCTTTTTGGTGATACCGACTTAAAATTCGCGGCTGAGTTTTTTACCGATGTTGATGTGCTTTTTCTTTGCGTTGGTCATGGTGATGCTAAAAAGTTTTTAGAAGCGAATGACATCCCTGATGCCGTTAAGATCATTGACTTGAGCCAGGACTTTAGGTTAAGTCAAAATTCAAAATTCAAAACTAAAAACTTTGTATATGGCTTGCCCGAATTAAATCGGGAGGCGATTAAAACAGCTGATAACATTGCCAATCCGGGTTGTTTTGCTACCTGCTTACAATTAGGATTGCTTCCTTTAGCATCTAAAGGATTGCTGAATAACGAAGTTCATATCACAGCAACAACGGGCTCAACTGGTGCCGGCCAAAGTTTGGCCGCTACCTCGCATTTTACATGGAGAAACGATAACCTTTCTGTTTACAAGGCCTTTAGTCACCAGCATTTAAATGAGATTGGGCAGTCATTAAAACAATTACAACCTGATTTTGGTAAAGCGATTAATTTTATTCCTTATCGGGGCGATTTTACCCGAGGGATCATCGCTTCCATGTATACCGAAAGTGATTTGAGCGAAGAAGAAGCTTTAGCACTTTACCAGGGTTATTACGATGGACATCCGTTTACGTATGTAACCAACCGCAATATTGATTTAAAGCAAATTATAAATACCAATAAATGCTTTATTCAAGTTAAAAAACACGATAATAAAATATTTATTATCAGCATAATGGACAACTTACTTAAAGGCGCTTCGGGCCAGGCAGTACAGAACATGAATTTATTGTTCGGTTTGGACGAGCGCACAGGACTACGACTTAAGGCGACCGCTTTTTAGCTAAAAGCCGAAGGCTGAAAGCAAAAAGCTGTTGCCCTGAAAAATAACTATGAGGGATTACAAAAAGTATGAAGTATGGAAAAAAGCACATGAACTTAATATGTTCATTTACCTAACAGTACTTCCAAAATTCCCTAAAAGTGAACAATATGATTTAATGAGTCAAACAAAACGAGCTTCGTATTCAATTCCCTTAAATATAGTTGAAGGGTGCGGAAGAAATACAGAGCGTGATTTTGCTCATTTTTTAGATCAGTCGTTAGGTTCGGCACATGAACTTGAATATTGCTGTTTAATGTGCAAAGATCTCTCGTACATCACTGAAGATTTGTTTCAGCAAACAAATAAGTCAATAAACGAAGTTAAGGCAATGCTGATAGGCCTGATTAAAATACTTAGAAAATAAAGCTTTATGCCTTTAGCCTTTAGCTTTCAGCTTAAATGATATGAAACTATTTGACGTATATCCAATCAATCCAATAAATATAGTAAGAGGGCTGGGCAGCCTTGTTTATGATGCCCAGGATAATGAATATCTTGATATGTATGGCGGTCATGCCGTTATATCTATCGGCCATACCCATCCTCATTATGTAAAACGACTGGAAGATCAATTACATCAATTAGGGTTTTATTCAAACTCCATTGAGATCCCTATTCAAAAAGAGCTGGCGCAAAAATTGGGTAAGGTATCCGGTAAAGAAGATTACCAGTTATTTTTATGTAACTCCGGTGCAGAAGCTAATGAGAATGCTTTAAAACTGGCGTCTTTTTACAACGGCAAAAAGAAAGTTATCGCGTTTACAAAAGCCTTCCATGGCCGTACATCGTTAGCTGTGGCCGTTACAGACAATCCCAAGATTGTTGCGCCTATCAACCAAACCGACAACGTAATCTTTTTACCATGGGCCGATGAAGCCGCTTTGGCGCAGGCTTTTGCCGATAACGAAATTTCGTCTGTAATTATCGAAGGCATCCAGGGCGTTGGTGGTATCCAGGTAGCCCCTGAAAGCTTCCTGCAAAAGATCCGTTCGCTTTGTGACGAACATAATGCTGTTTTTATTGCCGACTCTGTACAATGTGGTTACGGGCGTACCGGTAAATTCTTTTCACAGGATTTTGCAGGTATTGATGCCGATATTTACAGTATGGCAAAGGGAATGGGTAATGGCTTCCCGGTTGGGGGTATCATTATTTCGCCAAAAATACAGCCTGCTTATGGCATGTTGGGCACCACTTTTGGTGGCAACCATTTGGCTTGTGCAGCTGGTTTAGCGGTGCTTGAGGTAATGGAGCAGGATAACCTGATGCAAAACGCTGCAACCGTTGGCGAATACCTGATAAAAGAGCTTAAAAAGCTGGAGCAAGTTACGGAAGTTAGGGGTCGTGGTTTGATGATAGGTATCGAATTGCCGGAAGAATTGGCGCATGCACGTAAAGAACTTTTATTTAAACATCATATTTTTACGGGTGAGGCCAAGCCAAATGTAGTAAGATTACTACCTGCACTTAACCTGACTAAAGCACATGCCGATAGGTTCCTGGAAGCATTTGTAAACGTTTTAAATCAATAAGCCCTTTCTAAATCATCCCCTTTTGGCGGCGACTTTTAAATAAATATTAATTTGCTAAATCATTATTAAATAAGGCTCATGAAATTATTTTCTTCTGTAAATGATGTTACTGATATCAACGCACTTGTAAAAGAGGCGTTGGCTCTTAAACAGAATCCTTATGCTCATCAGCAATTGGGTAAAAATAAAACACTGGCTTTAGTGTTTTTAAATCCAAGTTTGCGTACACGTATGAGTACTCAAAAAGCAGCGCTTAATTTGGGTATGAATGTGATGGTGCTTAATATAGATAAGGAAGGCTGGGCATTAGAGCTACGCGACGGCGTGATCATGGACGGATCAACAGTAGAGCATATCCGTGAAGCAGCCGGTGTTATGGGGCAGTATGCAGACATTATAGGCGTGCGTTCATTCCCCGGCCTGCGCAACCGCGAGGAAGATTACAGCGAAATGATTTTTAATAAGTTTGTGGAGTTTTGCAAAGTGCCCGTGGTGAGCCTGGAATCGGCCACCCGCCACCCCTTGCAAAGCTTGGCAGATTTAGTCACCATAACAGAATTAAAAACTACTGAGCGCCCTAAGGTTGTATTAACCTGGGCGCCTCATATAAAACCGTTGCCACAGGCGGTTCCTAACTCATTTGCTGAATGGATGTGTAAGGCCGATGTTGATTTTACTATAGTTCAACCTAAAGGATATGAGCTTTGTGCCGATTTTACACAAGGTGCCAAAATAACCTATGAACAAGACGAAGCTTTAGCCGGCGCTGATTTTATCTATGTAAAAAACTGGTCTGCATATGAGCCTTACGGTAATATACTGGGTAAAAATGAAGAGTGGATGCTAACTACCGAAAAGCTGAAGGCAACCAATGATGCCAAAGTAATGCATTGCCTGCCTGTACGCCGCAACCTGGAGTTATCAGATGAAATATTAGATGGCCCAAATTCAATTGTTGTACATGAAGCCGGAAACCGCGTTTGGGCTGCACAAGCTGTGTTAAAGCAGATGTTGGAAAGTTTATAATATCCTGTGCTGATTTTATGAGTAAAGTTTATGATATCTTACTTGACAATATTAAAATCGGCACAACTGTATTTGAAAATGCGGATCCAACTATGGGAGTCGTTTTTGGTAGGATTAACTTTTTAAATATTGGATATGACTTTAATTTTTTTAGAGCGTATTGCTTATTAAATGGCGTTGATTTTCAGGAATACATTGAAGATAAACTGATAACAACCAGTACAATTCCCGGTTTACGTGTATATAACCGAAGCGGGGATGAGGTTAAAGGAGATGCCTGTTCAATATCAGGGATGGACGGCGATTTTTTTGATGTAACTGTCTTAGCGATACCATACCCGTTTTACGAAGAAGAGTTTCCTCAACATGCCAAAGCAAAAGAGTAAATTTAAGGATTGGCATTTTGTACATCCCAAAATCAACTTCATAAAATGTATATTCCGTCTTTCAATAAATTTCCCAACCGGCAGGAAGCCATCAGCTTTATGCAACGGTATAGTTTTGCAACCATAGTTACAGCAGATGATGATGTGCCGGTAGCCTCACACCTCCCCTTTTTGGTTGAGCTTCGCGGCGATAAAATAGTTTTGCTCTCGCATTTTGCAAAAGCAAATCCCCAGGCTGGTCAAATTATAGGTAAATCTATTTTGGTAATATTTACCGAGCCTCACGCCTATATATCACCCGCAAATTACGAGAAAGAAACCAATGTACCTACCTGGAATTATTTAGCTGTACATGCCTATGGCAAAGCGACACTGATACCAGAGGGCGAAGACACAGCTACCCTGCTTACTAAAATGATAAGCAACTACGAGCCCGGCTATCTTCAACAATGGAATAGTTTGCCTGAAGAGTACAAACAAAAAATGATGAAAGGTATAGTAGCTTTTGAAATTGTTGTTGATGACCTGCAGGGCAAACAAAAGCTAAGTCAAAATCGCTCGGCGATAGAGAGAGATAATATCATTAATTCTTTAGATAAAAGTCCAGACACTAATGAAAGCGAGATCGCTAAATATATGTCAAAATTAAAATAGGCTTAACCTATAAATTTGGCGGACCTGTTAATCATGGCATTAAGCGTTAAACCCTGCACAATTACTGAAAATATCACAATAAAATAACTGCCGGATAATATCAAATGGCGGTAAGGCGTATCGGGCAATGTCAAAGCCAATGCAATGGAGATCCCCCCTCTTAGTCCGGCCCAGGTCATTACATTGATATTGCTATAGTTTACCTTTAAGGAGTGGCGCAAAAAGGTAAGCGGCAGCATAATGCTTAGCCAGCGTGCCAGCAATATAAATACAATAGATATACTTCCCGTAACCCAATAATTATTTACAAATGGTAAGTTGATAAGCTGTAGGCCTATCATTACAAACAGGATGGTATTCAGCATTTCATCCACCAATTGCCAGAATTTCTCCAGCGACTCGTGTGATTTTTCTTTATTATCCTGGTTTATGGAGTGGCTGCCGGCAAACAGGCCCGCGGTTACTATCGCTAAAGGTATCGAGAAACTAAAAATAGTTGCCAATACCGATAGGCCCATAACCAGTGCCAGTGAGATTAATACGATGGTTTGAAAATCTTTAACCGATTTCATTAATCGCTGGGCAACGTAACCCAGGAATGCACCGGCCAATATCCCCCCCAAAACTTCTTTAACGATGAGCAACAAAACTTGTGATGCCTCGATATTGCTCTCTCCAACTTTTGTTATCTCCAAAATAATTACAAACAGGATCAATCCTATACCATCATTAAACAGGGATTCGCCCGAGATAATGGTTTCGAGGTGAGCCGGAAGTTTGGAGTTTTTTATGATTGCCGATACCGCCACCGGATCTGTTGGTGAAACCAATGCCCCAAATAACAAGCAATACATAAGGGGCATATGAATATGAAAAAAAGGCGCCAGGAAATACAGAAGAAATCCGAAAACAGCAGTTGATATGATTACACCTAACGTACTTAATACAAATACAGGGCGCATCTCTTTTTTTAGCTTTTTACCATCAAGGTTAAAAGCGCTTGAAAAAAGCAGGAAACCCAACATAACATTAAGTACTACTTTGGAGAAATCGATATTCTTGGCAAGCGTAGTTAAATATTTGGCAGTATGAGGATCTAACTTATCAACAACCAATATAACTATCGAAACAATGGTTGCTATCAAAACGGTTCCAATAGTACCTGGAAGTTTAACAAAGCGCGCATTTATATACGAGAAAAAGGCACTTACAATAACCAACAAAGTAATTACAACAAACAGATCCATAGGCGTTTACTTATTCAGTAAGAAAACAAAAGCCATAATGTTTTAAAAAATAATGCCTTTTTACTTCGACTCGGGATCTGTCATGCGGGTTTCTAAATTAAAATACCGCACTATCAACCTGTTATCGCTGTTCTTGGTGAAATAATTAATAGCCCAACTAAAAAATACCGTTCCTTTATTGGTAAAACCGGCTAAGGACATTAAATGCACAAATCCCCAAAGCAGCCATGCAAAAAATCCCTGGAAATGAAGCCTCCCCAAATCGGCCACGGCCTTGTTACGGCCTATGGTAGCCAGCGAGCCTTTGTCTTTATACTTAAACGGAACTGTGGGTTCATTTTTTAATATACGAACCAGGTTTTTGGAAAGCCATTCGCCTTGTTGCATAGCCGTTGGTGCTACACCCGGATGCCCGTTTGGCGTTTCGGGAGTGATCATGGCAGAAACGTCACCTATGGCAAAAATATTGGCGTAACCATTTACCTTGTTTATTTCATCTACCTGTATCCGGTTTCCCCTCACAATACTTTGTTCTGGCAAACCTGCAGGCACCTCACCCTTTACCCCGGCAGCCCATAAAACGTTACGGGTAAGTATGGTGGTACCATCGTCTATTTTAAGCAGCGCACCATCATAACTCTCCACGTGTACGTTGTTAAAAATAGTTACATCCATATCCTTCAGGAACTTTTTGGCTTTGGCAGATGCCGCGGGCGAGAAAGCAGCAAGTAACTCCGCCTTACCTTCTACAAGGTAAACCTTCATGCTATGTTTTCTTAAACCATGGTAATCCTTCATCAGTATCAGCTGCCGCATTTCTGCCAGTGCACCAGAAAGCTCAACGCCTGTAGGGCCTCCTCCTACTACTACAAAGGTCATTAGCGCGGCCTTCTCTTCCGGATCTTTGGTAATTAATGACATTTCCAGATTTTGAAGAATCAGGCTGCGTAAGTTTAGCGCCTCGGGTATATTCTTCATGGGCATGGCAAAATGTTCAATTTCCTTATTGCCGAAAAAGTTGGTATTTGATCCGGTAGCTAAAACCAGGTAATCATAATATACAGTGCCCACATCGGTTGTAAGGGTATTGCTCTCAGGATGAATTTCCTGAACCTCAGTTAGCGCAAAACGAAAATTATCCTGTTTGGTAAAGATCCTGCGAATAGGGAAGCCGATAGAATCGGCAGCAATTGAACCTGCAGCCACCTGGTAAAGCAAAGGTTGAAAAGTATGGTAATTATGTTTATCCAGCAATAAAACATCTACTGGTGCATTTTTCAAATTTTTAGCTAATTCAAGTCCGCCAAATCCACCGCCAACAATTACTACACGGGGCTTGGCACTTTTCTTTTTATCCATAAGTAAATTTTACAACAAGTTTAATGCCTTAATTTCAAGTTTACTAATTATTTCATAATCAAATTGTAAACTTATAATACTGTAAGTAAATAATCATTTTTTAGTCATTTCAGTAAAAAATACACGATAATTTCCTATTTTTAACAGATTTCTATTTAAAATGGTAGTAAATTGACAAAGCTGGTGTTAAATTAATGTGAAGAATGAACAAAAGTGTGACAGATCCTATAAAATCGACTAAAATAACAACTAAAGAAAGCCTGTACGTTATAAAAATAGGTGGAAACGTTATAGATAACTCAGAAAACCTATATCATTTTTTAAAGGATTTTGAAAAGTTAGATGGATTTAAAATATTGGTACACGGCGGCGGTAAAGTTGCTACCCAAGTCGCTGAGGATTTGGGCATTGAGGCCCGATTGGTTGATGGCCGGAGAATAACTGATATTGAAACGTTAAGAGTGGTAACCATGGTTTATGGCGGCCTGATTAATAAGAATATAGTAGCGCAGTTACAACGCTTTGGTAATAACGCCATAGGTTTAACCGGGGCCGATGGTAATTTTATACGTGCCAAAAAACGCCCGGTAAAAACTATAGATTATGGTTTTGTAGGAGATATCGATGAAAACTCCATCAATCCGGATAATATAAGCCGTTTGATGGAAGCAGGCTTTACCCCTGTTTTTTGCGCTATAACACATGATGGCGAAGGCCAGCTATTAAATACCAATGCCGATACAATAGCATCAGCGTTGGCGGTTAACCTATCATCATTATATGAAACAACCTTAATTTATTGTTTCGAAAAAAGAGGGGTTTTACAGGATATTGATGATGATGATTCGCTGATCAGGGAAATTAACCCCGGGCATTATGAAGAATTAAAAACACAACGGATTATACATAGTGGAATGTTGCCAAAACTGGATAATGCTTTTACCGCTATCGCATGCGGTGTACAGGCAGTTATCATTGGCAAAAGCGACGAATTAGGGAATTTAAAGAATAACAAACCATTTGGAACACGTTTAAGTAAAAACGCATGAATGCATCACAGCAAATAGCCATTTTAGGCTCTGGAAATATAGGGCTGTCATTAGCCAAAGGGTTGGTAAAAGCTGGCATCTGTAAGCCCCAGCAAATTACGCTTACACGCAGAAATGTGGCAGCATTGGCAGAATATGCACAAGAAGGCTATGCTACAACTGATAACAACTTAAAAGCGGTTAAAAAATCAGATATCATCGTATTGGCCGTGCTCCCCCAACAACTTAACAAATTATTGGATGAAATAAGGCCATCTATAAAGCCCGAAAAACAGTTGTTGATATCTGTTATTTCGGGTGTGAGCTGTAATGATATCCGCCAGCAGCTTGATCTTAACGTACAGGTAATTCGCGCTATGCCAAATACGGCTATAGCCATTGGGCATTCCATGACTTGTATTGCTACTGACAACGGTACCAATAAAAACATCAACCTGGTTAAATCACTTTTTGATACTGTTGGTGTAAGCATCCAGATCAATGAGGAACTGATGACATCAGCCACCGCGCTTTGCGCCTGCGGCATCGCTTTTTTCCTGCGCTCCATTCGCGCCGCATCACAGGGAGGTACCGAAATTGGTTTCCACGCGGGTGATGCCTTAAAAATGGCTGCTCAAACAGCCAAGGGTGCCGCCGACCTGCTGCTACAATTGTCATCACACCCCGAGCAGGAAATTGATAAAGTTACTTCGCCAAGCGGATGTACCATTGCAGGTTTAAATGAGATGGAACATAACGGTTTTAGCTCGGCAATGATAAAGGGCATTAAATTATCCGCCGAAAAAGCCGGTGATCTTTACAAGAAAGATGTTCATTGATATTGATAATCAGGCTATCAATTTGATAACCCTCTTAAAATACTAACCAATTATAAAAACCTAATATTCAATTTCTTAAAAGTGCCTATACCAATGCTATCGCATTGGTATAGTTTTTAGCACATACACTTATACAGTGTTTATTTTTTAGCATGTTAACAGTAGAAAAAATCGGCGGCACATCAATGACCGCATTGGGCGATGTTATTAAAAACATCGTTCTGTTTGAACGCAGCGGACAGCAATTGTATAACCGCATATTTGTAGTATCTGCATTTTCGGGAGTGACCAACCTCCTGTTGGAGAATAAGAAAACCGGTGCTCCGGGGGTTTATCACCGCCTGGCAACCTATAAGGATTTTCATAAGCCCTTAAATGCGCTTATTGTTAAGCTAAAACAGATCAATAAAAATTATGAAAGCCTGGGCCTAAACATTGCCGAAGCTGATGCGTTTATTGAGCAACGCCTTAAAGATGCACAAACCTATCTTGAAAATATAGCTAATATCCTGGCATCTGGTTATGTAAACAAGGATGATATTTTACTGGCGGCACGGGAGATATTAGCATCAATAGGCGAAAGCCATTCGGCTTTTAACTTTGCCAATATCTTGCAAAATATGGGCATCAATGCCACGTTTGTTGATTTAAGCGGTTTTCATGACCACCGGTCTTTTACCATAGATCAACGGATCAAAAAAGACTTACAAAACATCAATTTTGAGGATACAATCTCTATTGTAACCGGTTACGCCAAGGGCACAGAAGGCATCATGCGCGAGTTTGACCGCGGCTACTCTGAGGTTACCTTTAGCAAAATCGCTGTAGCTGTAAAACCGCAGGAAGCTATCATCCACAAAGAATATCATTTATGCACTGCTGATCCTAACCTGGTTGGCGTTGAAAACTGTTTTCCGGTGGGTAACACTAACTATGATGTAGCCGATCAATTAGCCGACGTAGGCATGGAAGCTATCCATCCAAAGGCGTCAAAACCACTGGAGATTAATGATATAGACCTCCGTATCAAAAATACTTTTCAGCCAGAGCACCCCGGCACACTAATAACCCGCGAATACATTTGCGATAAAAAGCGTGTTGAGGTAATTACAGGTACCGAAAGAGTGATGATGATAGATATTTACGACCCATCAATGGTGGGCAATGTAGGTACCGATTTTCATATCATGCAGCTGTTTTATAAATATGGCGTTAGCTACACCTTTAAGGCCACCAGTGCCAATAGTATTTCCATTGTGATATGGGATAAGGACTATAACAAAAAACTTATACAGGAACTGGAAGATGATTACGAAAAGGTAACCGTTGAGAAGATGGCCATGGTTTGCCTAATAGGCTCCAACATGGATCAGCCCGGCTTACTGGCCAAATCAGCAACAGCCTTAGCCAAGCATGGCATCAATATAAAAAGCTGTGGCTTTGCCCTGCGTAAAGTAAATATCCAATTCCTGGTAGCCCGTGAAGATTTTGCAGAAGCCATTAAAGCACTAAATAAGGCAATGATATAGAAGGCTAAAGGTAAAAGGTGAAAGGCAAAAGGTTATTTTACACCCTCTAATTCCTTTCACCTTTCTCCTTCCACCTTTCACCTTTCTCCTTTCACCTTTCACCTTTCTCCTTTCACCTTTCTCCTTTCTCCTTTCTCCTTTCACCTTTCTCCTTTCTCCTTTCACCTTTCTCCTTTCTCCTTTCACCTTTCTCCTTTCTCCTTTCACCTTTCACCTTTCTCCTTGTTTGTAACTTTCCCGTGGCTAATTTTAATAAACCGGCTATTTTGAGCATATTTAATGCTTAACAAGGTTGATATGGGTAGAATTTTACTAATTATTTGTTTATCAGCAATCTGCTTTAATGCATCTGCCCAAAAAGCCTCTAAAAAACCATTAGATCATTCTGTTTTCGACGGATGGCAAAGTATTAGCGATCAGCGCATCAGCAATGATGGTAAATGGATTTTATATGTGATAAAACCACAGGAGGGCGATGCCGAACTGGTGATCACCAGCTCAAAAAATACCGGCAATGTTCATATCCCAAGGGCTGATACTGCACGTTTTACCAGCGATGGCAAATTTGCAGTATTCCGCGTGAGGCCGTTTTATAAAGATACCCGCCAGGCAAAGATCAAGAAGAAAAAACAGGCAGAATTCCCCAAAGATACCCTGGGTTTTATCTCATTGGCAACCAAAACCGTTACAAAAATTCCCGCTGTGAGGAGTTTTAAAATTGCCGAAAATGCGGATGTTATCGCCTACCTCGCTGCAGGTGATACATTAAAAAAGCCTGCATCAAATGACACCTCAAAAAAAGCGATAAGTACAACCATTGCGCCGCCTACCCGCGAGGGGACTGACCTCACCGTAAAACAATTAACAGGCAACACAACCCGTACCTTTAAATATGTTACCGATTACCAGGTAAGCAAAAACGGCAAACTGGTAGCATTTGCTGTTACTGCTCCGATAAAACAAAAGGAAATTATCTCAGGATTATATCTATTTGACATTGATAAAAACACGGTTAAAGCCATCAGCACAGGCAGAGGCAATTATCATAGTATCACTATTGATGACGCCAGCCGGCAGGTAGCTTTTACGGCAGAAAAAAATCCAGAAAAATCCCTGGTGAAGCCATTCAAACTATATTACTATAACTTAACCAGGGACAGCGCTACGGTGATTGCTGCTGAAAACCTGGAAACTATGCCCCCCAAATGGGCGGTGAGCGGAGACGGAAAGGTTTATTTTAGTAAAAGCGGTGCTAATTTATTCTTCGGCACTGCCCCTATCCCTAAACCTGTGGATACCACCATTATTGATTTTGAAGTGGCCAAACTTGATATCTGGAATTACAAGGATGATTACCTGCAGCCGCAACAGCTCAAAAACCTCCAAACCGAACTGAAGAGAAGTTACCCGGCAGTTATCCGCCCAGAAGATCCGGAATCTAAACAAGTGCAATTAGGCAGTAAGGCCATACCGGAAGTTTTTGTAGCCGAAAATAAAAATGCCCGGTATGTTTTAGGAGTAACCGATACCGGCGCACGTGTACAATCGCAATGGGAAGGCGATACCAAACAACAGGCCATTTTAATCGATACAAAAAGCGGCAACAAGAGATTGATCAGCTCTGGCATAAAGGCCCGGTACCGAATCTCCCCGGATGGCCGGTATGTGATTTGGTTCAATTTTAATGATCAACAATGGTACACTTATACCATCAGTACCGGTACCAAAATCAACCTTACTAAGTCAATCGGCACCAAACTGGGCGATGAATTGAATGATGTTCCAAATTACGCCTCTGATTATGGTTTGGCCGGGTGGACAAAGGATGATAAAGCGGTACTGATATATGACAGGTATGATATCTGGAGTATTGACCCTGCGACTGGTGTTGCAACCAATTTCACTAATGGCATCGGTCGTAAAAACAAATTGATCATCAGGTATAACATGACCGACCCTGAGCAAAAATTCATTCCCTCAAAACAGGTAATGTGGCTATTGGCCCAGGATGAGGAAACCAAACAATGGGGATATTTTGTAAAAACTCCCGAAAGCAAAAGTGCCCCCGAAAAGGTGAACATGGGTAAATTAAGCTACAACGATTTAACTCGTGCTAAAAATGCGGCCATTTACATTTACACTAAAAGCAATTATGAGCTGCCTCCCGATCTTTACGTATCAACAGATTTAAAAAAAGAGATAAAGCTAAGCGACATCAATCCTCAACAGGCCCAATACAACTGGGGTACGGCAGAGCTGGTAACGTGGGCTACTCCAAAGGGCTATAAATCAAAAGGCATTTTATATAAACCAGAGGATTTCGACCCGAATAAAAAGTACCCGATGATCGTTTACTTTTATGAAAAACTATCTGAGGGCCTTTATAATTATATAGCTCCCGCCCCAACCCCTTCGCGTTTACCTATTTCTTTTTTTGTGAGTAACGGGTATTTAGTTTTCGCACCGGATATCAGCTATGAAAACGGCCATCCCGGCGCGTCAGCGGTTGAGTTTATTAACTCGGGTGTTGAATCATTAAAAAGAAACGCGTGGGTTGATGGCGCTCATATTGGCCTCCAGGGACAAAGCTGGGGAGCTTACCAGGTGGCATACCTTATTACCCAAACCAATATGTACGCTGCAGCATGGGCAGGTGCACCAGTGGTAAACATGACATCAGCATATGGGGGCATCAGGTGGGAATCGGGCGTTAACCGGCAGTTCCAGTACGAAAAAACACAAAGCCGCATAGGTGCTACGCTTTGGGAAAAACCAGACCTGTATATTGAAAACTCACCGCTATTTCAACTACCTAAGGTGCAAACCCCGGTCATGATAATGAGCAATGATGCCGATGGCGCCGTTCCGTGGTACCAGGGAATAGAAATGTTTACTGCCTTGCGCCGCCTAAATAAGCCTGTTTGGCTATTGCAATACAATGGCGAGGCACATAACCTGGTGCAACGCCAAAACCGTAAGGATATCACTATTCGCGAACAGCAGTTTTTTGATCATTACTTAAAAGGTGCACCTATGCCGGTTTGGATGGCTAAAGGTGTGCCCGCTGTGGATAAAGGGAAAGATTGGGGTTTTGAGTTAGTGAAATAGTATGGCAGACGGGTGTTGAAGGCTTTGCTGCTTAAAAACTCTTTAAATACTGGCAATCATGAAGCCGACGCTTTTAGAAAGCCATATAATGCAAAAAACAGGCTGATTTAGCCTGTTTTTTGCATTATATATTGTGGTGAATTATATCTCTCTGTTCAAATCCCATTTCTCCAGGTAATCGGCAACTCTGCGTACAAATGATCCGCCCAATGCACCATCAACTACACGGTGATCGTAGGATAACGACAGGAACATCATATGCCTTATAGCGATAACATCACCCTCGGGAGTTTCAATTACGGCCGGCTTTTTCTTGATGGCGCCAACCGCCAGGATAGCTACCTGTGGCTGATTGATAATTGGCGTACCCATTACATTACCAAACGAACCAACATTTGTAATAGTAAAGGTTCCATCTCTTACGTCATCCGGTAATAGTTTCCCGATCCGGGCCCTGTTTGCAAGGTCATTAACCGCTTTGGTTATTCCAAGCAGGTTTAATTGGTCGGCCTTCTTTATTACAGGCACAATAAGGTTACCACTTGGCAAGGCCGTTGCCATGCTGATATTGATATTAGCTTTTTTTATGATCTGCGTACCACTTACCGTAATATTGATCATCGGGAAATCCTTGATCGCTTTAACAACAGCTTCAATAAATATCGGGGTAAATGTTATTTTTTCGCCCTCCCGTTTTTCAAAGCTGTTCTTTACTTTTTCGCGCCACAACACCAGGCTGGTTACATCAGCCTCAACAAAAGAGGTAACATGCGGCGAGGTTTGCTTACTCATTACCATATGATCGGCAATAAGGCGGCGCATCCTGTCCATTTCAATTATTTCATCACCACCCGAAACCGAAGTTGCCGGCAATGACTGGGCTATACCAGCGTTTTCTGTTACAGGTTCGGCAGCTTTTTGCGGCGTTGCAACTGGTGCTGGTTCATTTACAGGCAAAGTTTCCCTTTTGGGTTCAACAGAGCCATTGGCACTGATGCCTTGAATTAATTCTGCAGGCCGTTCCGTATTTTTAGCAGTTGCAAATACATCTGGCTGTATCACAGTTTGCGCAGCAGGTGATTGCTTATGTTGAATATAACTTAACAGATCATCTTTAGTTAACCGGCCTTCCGAACCAGTTCCGGGTATACGATCAAGTTCATGAACGCTGATACCTTCCTGGCTGGCAATATTGCGTACCAGTGGCGAATAAAATCTGCCTTCGCTTTTGAACGTTTGCTCCTGGGTCGAAGCGCTTAATTGCTCCAACTGAGCAATACCAGGTATATCAATAGGTGTATTGGATTCTTGTTCTGGCGCTACAGCCTCTTGAACTTCAGCAACCGGAGTTACGGGAGCTTGTTCCGTTACTGTAACAGATGGTGCTAAAGGGGCTTCATGAACCGGCGGCGCAGGGGCTATTTCGGGCTCAAGGGGAGTTTCTTTTTCTTCAGTTTCTATAATTGCAATTACCGCACCTACCTGCACTACATCATCAACCTGGTAAAATTGTTGAACCAATTTACCAGATACCGGGGAGGGCACATCTGAATCAACTTTATCAGTTGCAATTTCCATTACTGCTTCGTCGGCATCAACATGATCTCCTGGGCTTTTATTCCATTTAATTACGGTTGCTTCCGCAACGCTTTCACCCATTTTTGGCAATAACAGTTGGTATTTGGCCATTTTACAGTTTATACTTTTGCTCAAAATTATGAATTTTGAGCCTTAATCTGCAACTTCTGTTAGTAAAGTATTCAACATTGATAAAGCCATTACAGCACTCCGTTCAATGTTTTGTTGCCTTTTATTGCCGAATGTGTATTTCTTTATCAACATTTTACCCCTGCCCGAAACCGCAATCCACACTGTACCAACGGGTTTGTCAATAGTGCCGCCATCTGGACCAGCCACTCCTGTTACGGATATGGCAAAATCCGACTTGAAATTTAATAGCGCGCCGTCTACCATTTCTTTCGCGGTTTGTTCACTTACAGCCCCAAATTTTTCAATGGTTTGGTGTTTTACCCCCAGTATATGTTCTTTTAACGGGTTGGAGTAAGTAACTCCTCCGCCCAAAAACACTTTTGACGAGCCTGGATGCTGTGTAAATAAATGCGAAATATATCCGCCGGTGCAACTTTCGGCGATGGATAAGGTGAGGCCTTTTTCGGTCATCTTATCAAGGATAGCTTTTTCTAAAGCGATATCTTTATCAACCACAAAAACAGCACCTATCCGTTCAATAATCTTACCGGCAAAAACATCAACTTGTTTTTGAAGTAATTCCTCGTCTTCGCCAAAAGCGCTTAAACGTAACCTTACCTGGCCCAATTTAGGCAGATAAGCCAATTTAATAAAATGCGGGAGTTCGTTTTCGATATCGGCAATCCGTTCGGCTAAAAATGATTCCCCCTCGCCCACTGTTAAAAGTGTTGTATGAATGATGGATGGCAGCTTAAAATTAGCCATTATTTTAGGTAACACCTCACCTTCCATCATGTACATCATCTCGAAGGGTACGCCGGGCATTGAAATATAAATAACACCTTCATGGTTAAACCACATACCCGGTGCTGTGCCGTTCTTGTTTAATATGATCTCGCAATTAGCAGGAACCTGAGCCTGTAGCCTGTTAACATCAAGTAAAGGTCGGTTGTATTTAGCAAATATGCGCTCCACATTTTCAAGCGCCTCCTTGTTTTCAACAAAACCAACACCAAAATATTCGGCCAGTGTTTTCTTGGTGATATCATCCTTTGTTGGCCCTAAACCACCGGTAATAAATATAATTTTTGCACGTGTGGCAGCTTCGGCCAGGGCTTTCAGTATATGATCTTTATCGTCAGATACCGATGAAATTTGTTTAACCCTGATACCTATTTTATTCAACTCCCTGGCCATCCAGGCCGAGTTGGTATCAACAATTTGCCCAATAAGTATTTCGTCGCCTATGGTTATAATCTCTGCCAGCATATTTATTAATAAAAATTCCTGCTACTTGAATAATCGTTTCGTTTGCTCAGTTTTAAATCCTGTAAAATGGTTGATTTAACCTTTAGGGTAACATTATATGATTTTAAATAACCAAATGGTACCCATTGAAACGAAAGGTCCCAGCAATGCAAATCGCGATAAATAGAAAATGATGTTGCGCTGCTTAATTTGGCCGCCTTAAAATCATAGTTAGTAGAGTACTGTATTTTCCATTTTTGCGTGATGCTTACATCACCGCTGATCATGAGCGTATTACTTGTTGATACCTGGTTAAGAAAATTACTATAGCTGTAACTGTAATTTAAGGAGATATTCCATGGCACATTAAAATCCACATAGGAGTTAGGATCGCTGTTAATCAATGCTAACCGTTGAGCTTGTTGCGCGCCTATATTTTGCAGGGTATTAACGTTAGGCGTTCCCGGAGCTTTTGCCGAAGTGGAATTTAAACTGCCGCTCATAGAAATACTAAGCGCGTTTAATTGCGGAAACTGACCGTTAGACCATCTGTACTTATTAACAAGAGTGCTGGTACGTACTATAGTATTATTTGAAATAGAATCACGAACGTTAACTACATAAGGGTTAAATGAACCGCTGAAACTAACATTCACCTTTTGTTTAAACAATGCGGTGTGACCAGAAAATTGAATATTTGACAGTTTAAGTGAGTCGGCAGCGAAGTTATAAAAGGTTGAAAAAGACAAGCCCTGCAGCAGCGTGATCTTCCTATCTGTACCTGATGTATCTGTACTTTTAGCTTTTAATTTGGCTTCAATGGTGTTATCCAATGCAAAGCTAATACCAGCCTGCTTACCGCTTGATGGATAGCCGTAAACCCCGTTTTCAAAAATAGAGTATTTTTGATAGGTGTAAGGATAAGGGATACTTGCCGTACTTACCGCGGTTTTATAATATCCATAGCTTGGGTCCGAAAAATCGGGCGTATAACCAAACCCGAGGGATGGCGTCATTACGTGCCTGATAGCTTTTAAATTACCATGCTTAAAATTCATGGTTCCGTATAACTTGGTTGATAAGCCGGTGCTCAGGCTATAATTACCGGCACGTTTAAACCCTTGCAAGGTATCAACAAGCAGCACATCTGAACTGGAAATGCTGCCACGCTCAAATCTTTTGTTAACTGATTGAAAATACCATCGTTCGGTATAATTTACACTGCTGTTAAACTGAAAATATTTAAGCACATTTAAACCCAAACTTACCGGGATCTGATGTTGAAAGCCATTTTGCAAACGCTTGGTAACCGTGCTTTTAAACAGCTCCGATTCGGGAATATCATTTACTTTATTGGTAGCGTTCAAGTTATAGCTAACGGTTATTTTTTGATACCATTTTTGTTCTCCCACCCTATCTTTTGAATCGAACGGGTTGATTGACGACATACCAAAGGCTATTGTAGGTAACTCAATGGTAATTGTTTTACGGGCGATATCCTGGCTGTGCCCAATACCTACACTTAAGTTAAAAGGTGTACCAGCCCATGTTTTCCCGTAAGATATACTTGAACGCAAACTGCTTTGCGCGGCAGTCACCACGTTATAATTTGAGGTTGACGGGTTGCGGGAAAAATAACCCGAAGTACCCGCATTTACCGATGCGCTGAATGTTGAACCGGGATTGGCATTAGGATCCTGTGAATGGGTCCAGTCGATGTGAATATCCTTCACCGGGGGATCGCCGGGCAACTGGTAGTTATGCGAGCCATAACTCAAAGATAAGTTACCAGTGTATTTATAGCGTACCAGGTACCTTGCGGTAGAGTTTACTTCATATGACCCTTTGGAGTAAATTGTACCCGTTGTGGTTAAATCCATATAATCGCTAAGGCCCAGGTAATAACCAAAACCCGCCAGTTTAAAGCCCAGCTTGGCATCTTCGCCAAAAGTAGGTAATATAACCCCGGATGTTCGCTGGTTAGGTTTTGGAAAAAAACCGAAGGGGATGGCCAAAGGCAAGGGCACTCCCTCTATCTCCAGGTAAGCCGGACCGGATATGATCTTGTTTTTTTCGCCAATACCCTTGGTTATCACGATACCAAAGTGTGTATCGGGATAAGGCAAATCGCAGGTACTGAAAATTACATTGCGATAAGCAACCTCGGTTTCATTTAGTTTTTTTGCCTGCCCGCCAGATATAAAGTTACCTTCCTGCTCTGATGCGGGATTATAAAGTTTTCCTTTTTTGGTTGTGTAATTAAATAGCAACGAATCTGATGCTATGGGCTTTTCGTTTTTTGATTTGGATAATGGCCTGCCAACGTAACGCTTGGTGCGGGGATCAATACTCCCGCTTGCAAAAATCAGGTGATTTTTTTGATCAACCCTTATATAATCTGCATCCAGCTCAAAATCTTCATAGGTTACCCTGGCCCGTCCATACAGGTATAAAATATCATGCTCGTTGTCAACAACGGTTGAATCCTCGGCTACAGCCTTAACTTCTGATTGTATGCCCCCGCTTTTTTTAGTGGTATCATTTGCCGGCAACGCGCCTTTGCCTACAGGTGCAAGTTGCTTTCCATCTGCCTTTTTAATTTTAGGCGTATCTGCTTTACGAACGGTATCACCCGCAGGGGTTATATTGAAGGTATTGTTTAAGCCCTGGCCGTCGGCATTTTGGGTTACCTTACTTTGCTTAGATTTCTTAACTTTAAGAAGTTTCCTATCTCTTGCCTTATTAGTGTCAAGTTTGATAATAGTATCTGCTACAGATTTGTGGCTATACCTGTTATATGTACCTTTGCTTTCAGCAACAAGTACATTTACCGTCAAAATAATTGCAAGCAGAAAAAAAAGAGATATGAATTTCAAAATTGATTATGAATAGTATTTTTGCAGATATAGTTAACAGCGTTCAAAAATAATGAAAAATAGGGCATTGAAAAGATTCATTTATAGTTTATCGGTTTTGCTGGCACTTGTTTCATGTTTTCCGGTTACATCTTATGGTTTTATAAAAGCAGATACTGTTATTAATAGCGGTTTTAAAATAAAAACTATTGTTATTGATGCGGGGCACGGTGGCAAACCTTCAAGCACAGAAGGTCATTTCTCTCATGGTGCATCCGGCTCTTTTTCTTCAGAAAGAAATGTAACGCTTGCCATTGCCTTAAAATTGCAAAATGCCATAGAAAAAGATATGACGGGGGTAAAAGCAGTTTTAACACGTACAACAGAAGATGATGTTTCTTTTGAAAGACGCGCGGAAATTGCCAACGAAAACAAGGGAAATATTTTCATATCCATCCACTGCAATTCATTATCTGACAGGCGCGTAAGGGAACAGGTTGGCACCAAACATCATAAACCAGTTTACCGCACGGTTAGCTTACCAGACCGTTCTGGCAAAGGGGTTTTATTATTGGTGTACGGATTGCACCGTTCTAAAGAGGAAGAAAAGACGATTATACACAACCAGGTTGAAGAAGATTCTGGAATGGATGCCGGCTTAGACCCCGATGACCCTATCACCATCATTTTAACCAATGAGTATAAAAGAAAATTCAGGCAGCAAAGCATAAAGCTGGCCACGTTAATTAACAACGAGTTTGTGCAAACAGACGGCCGCCCAAGTGAAGGCTTAAGGGAGCAGGGTATATATGTGTTATGCCATACCGCAATGCCCTCGGTTTTAGTAGAAACCGGTTATATAAATAACCCTAAAGACGAAGAATACTTAAACTCGGAAGATGGACAAAATGAAATTGTAAGTTCAATAGTACGCGCTTTATTAAACTATAAAAACGAAGTTGAAAAGGTATCGCAATAATAAAAGCATTTACTTTGCGTTTTCTGCCAAACTTAAGTAGCAGGTTAAACGTATATTAAAAGTTAACAAATATTGCTCCTGGTACAAGCAAGTGCCCTCAAAGAATTTAAACAACATCACAATCTTACTTAATGAAAATTTCAAACGAAACAAAAATTGGAGCACTTACGGTAATTTCCATTACTATACTTATTTTAGGATATAGTTTTTTAAAGGGTAACGATGTTTTTTCGGGATCAAATAAATTTTATGCAGTTTATAACAGTGTTGAAGGCTTAGGCGTATCAAAACCTGTACTGGTTAATGGATTCCAGATTGGTAGGATCTCTAAAATGGAACTTCAACCAGATGGCCGCACTATCGTAGAATTTAAAATTGAAGAAAAATACGATGTACCAAACAACACCCTTGCAAAGCTGGAAAGCACCGACCTGTTGGGGAGTAAAGCTATAGTTTTTGAACTGGGCAACAGCAAAATACTCGCCGAAAACAAAGACACCTTGAAGGCCGATATACAGGGAAGCCTGGCCGAAAGCCTGCAGCCAATTCAAAAAAAGGCCGAACAGTTAATGACAAAGCTGGATTCATCCCTGGCCGCTATCAACAAAATATTGAATCCAAACTTTCAAAAAAATGTTGACCGCAGCTTCATGAGTATTGCCAACTCATTGCAAACCTTAGAAGGTGTTACCAAAAAGATCGATAATTTGGTGGGTACGCAAACAACCCACATTGATGCCATACTTTCAAATGCCGAAGTTGTATCTGCTAATTTAAAAACCAGCACGATACACGTAAACGGCATCACATCCAATTTTGAAAAGGTTAGTAATGATGTTGCCGCATCAAACATTAAAAACACACTGGATAACGCTAACAAAGCCATGGCCGATTTGCAGGCTGCTATTGCCAGGATAAATACCAACCAGGGTACACTTGGTTTGTTAATGAATGATGATAAGGTTTATAAAAACCTTGCTGATGCATCAAACAACCTGAATAACCTGTTCATTGACTTGAAAGCGCATCCAAAACGCTATGTAAGTTTCTCTGTTTTTGGAGGTAAAAAGGACTAAAAACAATATCGCGATATAAAATAAAAAGCTGAGCGGATAATATCTGCTCAGCTTTTTATTTTTTAAGCTATAGGCTGTTACAGAGTGCTTAGCAAATTCGATCTTTAGAGTTTGGGATTGCTTCGTACCTCGCAATGACGCGTGAATATATACCTCATTATAAGTTAATTAATCAAATTTAGACAACCTTTAAGGTTCTGTGGCTTTGCTGCATCAGGGTTGTGTTTAGCAAGAGTCAAGATTGCTTTTTTAATAAAACAGTGGCATAGCCGCGGCTAATATTGTAACAACGGATTTTAATCCGTTGAAAAAGAAGCAGCACATAAAAAGAACCATAGGTTCGGCCCATATTCTCTGCTGTTAACTGTTATTTAGCATATAATCAATGGGAAATTCCGGTATCTACCTAAAAATGCACCGTGCCTATGGCACTCATTTTCATTTGGTTTATGAGCAACGGATTAAAATCCGTTGTTACAATATCTTCGAGCCAATGGCTCTTTAAAAAACATTAAAATCGGATTACTATTAGGAATTACTTTTAATGTCCAACTTTCAAACAGTTAAAAAGGGCGGATTAAAGTTTAATTTTTAGATTTTCCTGATTGGGCGAGAGTCGCTTCAGGCCTGTTATATATTAAATATTCTTCCTTCAATGGCCAGTTCGGTTTCGGGGAAAACGCTCTTAGCTTCATCAAGTAACTCATTCAGTGTTTTATACCGGGCAGAGAAGTGACCAATCACCAATCTTTTGGCATTGGTTTTTAATGCAACTTCACCGGCCTGTAATGCGGTAGTATGATGGGTATCGTTTGCCCTATCCAACATATCATTTAAAAAGGTGGCCTCGTGGTATAGCAGTGTGGCGTTCGCTATTTGTTTAAAATATTGCTCGCCGTACAAAGTATCTGAACAATAAGCATAAGATTTAGGCTCGTCAGAATCAATGGTCAGGTCATCATTCTTATAAACCTTCCCGGATGGTGAAGTATAATCAGCACCTTTTTTCAGGGCAGTAAAATACGGCACCGGGATCTTTATTTCTTCTATTACCTCCTTACGCAGCTTCCTTAACCGTTTCTTCTCTCTGAAGACAAAACCGGTACAATCGATGCGGTGATTTAGCGGAATTGTTTCTACAACGATATCATTATTATCTACAATAACTTCGGCTTTTTGAGCATTGGTTTGTGTAAACACCAAAGGGAAATGCAATGTAGTTTCTGAATATTTTAATTGCAGATCAATGATCTCCATTAAATGCGGAGGGCCAAAAAGATAAAGATTTTTTTTCCGTCCGTTTAGATGCATGGACGACAGTAGGCCTACCAGGCCCAGGTAATGGTCGCCATGCAGGTGGCTTATAAATATATAATCGATACGGCTTGCTTTGATATCAAAACGCAGCATTTGCTGTTGAGTACCTTCGCCGCAATCAACTAAGTACAAGTGCTCATTAATATTGAGCACTTGTGCTGAAGGATTTCTGTTAAAAATGGGAGTGGCCGAACTGCTTCCAAGTATTGTTAACTCAAATTTCATACCAGGGAAACAATCATTGGATTATCTTGATTCTTTTTTTAGTTCCTTTTCAATCTCTTCCATAAAAATAAGGTCGATGCCTTCTTCAGAAGTTGGAACTATAGTGAGTACGTTATCCAGTTGAGATATAGTTATTAAACGCGAAACAGCGTCATTTAAACCCGCGAGTATAAAAACGCCACTGGCGTTTTTACATAAACGATGACCTACCAACAAGCTGCTTAAGCCGGATGAATCCGCAAATTTTACTTGTGAAAGATCAAGAATTATATTTCTTTGTCCTTCCGTATTGATCAATATCAACTCGGATTTCAACTGAGGAGTTACTAATGAATTCAATTTTGATTCATTGAGTTTCACCAAAATGTATTTCTCGTGTTTATCGACAGCAAATTTCATTCTTCCTGGGATTATTAAGCTAAGATAAGATTATTTTACGTGGAAATAAAAATTACATATTATTAAGCGCGAGCTTTATAGCCCCTTCAACCCTGGCTAAAACATTCTCCGTATCCGATTTTATGAAGGCCTCGCCTGTAATTTGCTCGTATAGCTCAATGTACCGTTCAGATATAGACTCTACAATTTCTTCTGTCATGACAGGAACAACCTGCCCGTCTTTACCCTGAAAACCGTTTTCTATAAGCCACTTCCTTACAAACTCTTTTGAAAGTTGTTTTTGCGGCTCTCCTTTTTGCTGCCGCTCCTCATACCCTTCCTTGTAAAAATACCTGGAAGAATCGGGCGTGTGGATCTCATCAATCAGATAGATATCATCACCAATCTTACCAAATTCATATTTGGTATCAACCAGGATCAATCCTTGCTTCGCTGCTATTTCGGTTCCGCGTTTAAACAGCGCTTTGGTATAGGCTTCCAGCTTTTCATAATCATCTGCGGCTACAATATGCTGAGCCAGTATTTGCTCTTTTGAAATATCCTCATCATGCCCTACTGATGCTTTAGTGGTTGGGGTGATGATAGGCTCAGGAAGAATATCATTTTCCTTTAAGCCTTCGGGCAAGGCCTCTCCGCAAACTTGTCTGCGGCCAGCAGCATATTCGCGCGCGGCATGACCGGCCAAATATCCACGAATTACCATCTCTACCTTAAAAGGCTCGCAAATACGACCGATGGTAACACTTGGGTCTGGAACGGATATAACCCAATTGGGTACAATATCACTTGTTGCCTCTAAAAAACGGGCAGCTATCTGGTTAAGCACTTGTCCTTTATAAGGGATAGCTTCTGGCAGTACAACATCAAATGCCGATATCCTGTCAGATACCACCATAGCCAGGTACTTATTATCAATAGTATAAACATCCCGTACCTTGCCTTTATAGTAGCCGGTTTGCCCGGGGAAATTAAAATGTGTTTCTTTTATTGCGTTCATTCTTTTAGTATCAAGTAGTTAGTATCAAGTAGCAAGTACAGTAGCAAGTTATTAGTATCAAGTAGCAAGTATTAACTCTTACGATTAAAAATCTTGATACTTGATACTGGCTACTTGATACTAAATCAACTACTTGATACTACTCCACTATTGTATATCTCCGTAAGCTGCTAATATTTTACGTACCAGTTTATGGCGAACTACGTCTTCGCCGCTTAGGTATACTATTTCTATTCCACTTATATCCGTTAGTATGCGTAACGCGGTATGTAAGCCCGATTGTTGTTTTTTTGGTAAATCTATCTGGGTAACATCGCCGGTTACTATAAACTTAGCTGATGGCCCCATACGTGTCAGGAACATCTTGAGCTGCATATCGGTAGCATTTTGGGCTTCATCCAATATCACAAAACAATTATCAAGTGTACGGCCACGCATAAATGCCAATGGTGCTATTTCAATGGTACGGTTCTCCAGGTAAAACTTCAATTTCTCCGCCGGAATCATATCATCCAAGGCATCGTACAGCGGCCTTAAATACGGATCAATCTTTTCTTTAAGGTCGCCGGGTAAAAAGCCGAGGTTCTCCCCTGCCTCAACAGCCGGCCGGGTTAAAATAATTCGTTTTATCTCTTTGTTTTTTAGTGCGCGCACGGCTAAAGCTACCGCGGTATAGGTTTTACCGGTACCTGCGGGCCCAATGGCAAAAAGAATATCGCTCGTATTAATACTATCAACCATTTTGCGCTGATTGGCTGTACGGGCTTTCACCATTACGCCATTCGGGCCAAAAACAATTACCTCGCCACTGGCAAATTTATCGGCTACCTGGTCTGTAGATGGCCCGGTATTAACTTTTGATCCTAAAATACGTTCAAGATCGGTAATGTTCAGGTTCTCGAATTTTTCTACATGTTGCAACAGATGCGAGAATTTTTCCTGGAAAACATTTAGTTCGTGATCATCACCCAAAACTTTTATTTCATTGCCTCGTGCAACTAATTTAAGCTTGGGATATTGTTTCTTAATGATCTCAAAATGATCATTATTAGGCCCCCACAATACGGCTGGATTTACGTTTTCAATTGATAGCTTAAGTTCGTTCAATACTAATTGATTTTTTAGTTACAGATTTTTATGAATTAAAAATTGAATATTTGTAGCTTCAAATGCTATTACAAGATTAGCAATAAATATTATAAAATTAATGGCAATAATAACATTAACTACTGATTTGGGCGATAAGGACATTTATCAAGCTACTTTAAAAGGAAGCATCTATAAATTATTGCCTACAGTGAATATTGTTGATATTACCAACAGTGTAGCGGCATTTAACGTACAACAGGCTGCGTTTATATTAAAAAACAGTTTTTATTACTTCCCCGAGGATACTGTGCATCTTATTGGCATTGATACTGTTTATAGTGATCATACAAAGTACCTGGCAGTAAGGTACAAAAAACATTATTTTGTAGGGGCCGATAATGGGATTTTTTCGCTGATGTTTGATACCGACCCTGAAGAGATTGTGGAGATCAACATTATGCAGGACCTTAAATTTCTTCATTTTCCGTTAGCTGATATTTTTGTTAAGGCGGCGTGTCACCTGGCAAAAGGTGGAAAGCTTAACGAGATTGGCATCCCTACACACGAAATTGAAAACAAAATGAACCTACAGCCTGTTATCGAGAAAAACCTAATAAAAGGCGTGGTTATTTATATCGATTCGTTCCAAAATGTGATCACCAATATTACCAAGGAATTTTTTAATAATGTGCAACAAGGCCGGCGTTTTGTACTCAATTTTAAGCGGAACGAAACCATTAACCACCTCAGCTGGCATTATAATGAAGTACCTATCGGTGAAAAATTATGCCTTTTTGGCATCAGCGATCATTTAGAAATTGCTATAAACAAAGGCAACGCGAGCGGTTTATTAGGTTTAAACCTTAATGACAAAGTGATCATTGAATTTCAGTAAAGTATAATATATGAAGAAACTAATACTGCTTGGCTTGCTGTGTTTTTTTGCGGTGGGCGATCTTTTAGCGCAATCTCGGTTTAATGCAGATTCAATTGCATACCAGCTTCAGCGCAAAAAAATCAATTCCATGCTGGCCGTACGTAAACAAAAATTTGGGCAGTACAGCCAAAGTTTAAGTCAGCATACCGGAATCTTCGGTTTGCAAACCAAAGATGATATCCGCCGGTCAAACAGTATTTTAATGGACATCGTAAAAACTGACGACAACATTTACAAAGAACTAAAGATATTACTGGAGTACCGCGCTTTTCAGCAAAGGCAGATTCAAAGCCACAGCAAAGAGGCAGAAACTATAAACCAGGGTTTTATAGCTACCATAAAAAAACTTAGCGCGCAAAATGCGCAGCTTAAAGCCGCTGCAGAGCAAAAAGGAACCTCAAACTTTATCTATATAACTATAATTGCGCTCATGCTTGCGTCAATTTTATATCTTATTTACAAAAAAAATAAAGTTTAGGTGTAATTTCGCGCTCGTAACTATAAAACTATAAATGGCAAGAGGACGACTGAACAGTGGCGCTAAGACCGAGACCGAATTACCTAAAGCAAAAATAAACAGGCAAAGCATCCAAAACATACGGAAACTGCTCACCTACATAAAACCTTACCGGGGTAAATTTATAGCCGGTATGCTATTCTTATTTATATCAAGCCTGGTTGGCCTCGCATTCCCCGCTATACTGGGTGCTTTGATTGATGCAGCACAGGGCAAATTTAAATATCCTTATTTACCGCACAGCTTAAATGCAATTGCCATTGCCGGTTTTATCATATTGTTTGGGCAGGCATTTATATCTTTTTTTAGAGTGGTATGGTTTGTACAGGTTGCCGAGCGCTCACTGGCCGATATCAGGCGGGATACCTATTTTAAACTGATCACCCTACCCATGAACTTTTTTGCCAACCGCCGCGTTGGTGAATTGAACAGCCGTATATCTGCCGATCTTTCACAAATACAGGATACCTTAACAACTACCATTGCCGAGATCATCAGGCAATTAGTGATCATGGTGGGCAGTGTTATTTTACTGGCAATAGTATCTATTAAATTGACCCTTGCCCTGCTGGCTATTTTGCCATTCCTGGTAGCATTTGCGGTATTTTTCGGGAAATTCATTCGTAAACTCTCTCGCCAGGCCCAGGACAAGCTCGCCGAATCAAACACCATTGTGGAGGAAACACTTCAGGGTATTGCCAATGTAAAGGCATTTGTAAATGAGGCGTATGAAGCCACGCGCTATGATAAAATTTTGCGAAACGTTGTTGACATAGCGGTAAAAGGGGCCAAATTCCGCGGAATTTTTGCCTCCTTTATTGTATTTTGTTTGTTTGGTACATTTGTGGGCGTTATATGGTATGGCTCGGTATTAGTTAGTCATGGCGAAATTCTAGTAGGTGATTTAACCACGTTCATTATGTACTCCATATTTGTAGGTGCAGCCATGGGTAGTTTCCCTGATCTTTACGCCAACCTGCAAAAGGCCGTAGGCGCAAGTGAGCGGGTGCTGGAGATATTGGCCGAACATGGCGAAGATATCTCTATGGTTGAAAACAACAACCAGGTTGATCAACTAATCAAAGGCGACCTGTCTTTCAATAATGTGGTGTTTGCCTACCCTTCCAGATCAGAGCTTACCATTTTAAAAGGCATTTCTTTTGATGCTTCTGCCGGGCAAAAAGTGGCTATTGTTGGGCCAAGCGGTTCTGGTAAATCAACCATGGCTTCGTTGATCCTCCAGTTTTATCATCCACAAAACGGCACAATTTTATTTGATGGCCGGCCGGCAGCAGATTATTCTATTACCGATATCCGTAACCAGGTGGCCATTGTTCCGCAGGATGTATTGTTATTTGGCGGATCGATAATGGAAAACATCGCCTATGGCAGGCTCAATGCTTCAAAAGAAGATATTATACAGGCTGCCAAACGTGCAAACGCGCATCAGTTCATTACATCTTTTCCAGAAGGCTATGAAACCATTGTTGGCGAGCGTGGGGTAAAACTTTCTGGCGGTCAGCGCCAGCGTATTGCCATAGCGAGGGCATTATTAAAAAACCCATCAATATTGATTTTGGATGAGGCTACTTCATCATTAGATTCTGAATCAGAACGCCTGGTTCAGGAAGCTCTGGAAGAATTGATGAAAGACCGTACATCCATTATCATTGCCCACCGCCTGTCAACCATCCGCGAAGCTGATAAGATCATTGTGCTGGAAAAAGGTGAGATCATCGAGAGCGGCAGCCACCAGGAACTAATTGGCAACGAGCAGGGACTTTACCGGTACTTAAGCCAGCTGCAATTTGAATCGCAGAGTAACTAATTCGTAATTATCTTTCACGGATTATCATTATTTAAATAAAAGTTCGGATATTAAACCGAAAACCTAAAAAGGTATTTAGAGGCTATGGTATATTGACCATGGCCCATCGACTTATAAAATGAAATTAACCATACACGGGGCAGCCCAACAGGTAACCGGAAGCATGCATTTGCTGGAGGTTGACCAATATAAAATATTAATAGATTGCGGGCTGGATTATGAGAAGGACCGCAGCATACAATCAAACGAGAACTTCCCTTTTCGCGCCGAAGAGATTGACGTTGTAATACTTACACATGCACACATCGATCACTCCGGAAATTTGCCTACCCTGGTAAGGTTGGGATTTAACGGACAGATTCTTTGCACCCCTCCTACTGCCGATCTTACCGAATTGCTTTTACTTGATTCTGTAAGTATATTCATGAACAAGGCTAAAGGTAACCGGAAACGTGGTAAAGGGAAATTTAACTCCGGCAATGGCCAGCAACCCCTATACCTGCAAAAACACGTAATGGATACGGTTGACCGCTTTGTTACCATAGGCTTTAACCGCCCTTTCAGGATAAACGGCAATATCGAACTTACTTTTATCCCGGTTGGGCACCTGTTGGGTGCAGCAGCAGCAGTTTTAAAAGTGATCGAGAATGGCGAAGAAAAATCTATTGCCTTTACCGGCGATATTGGCAGGAAAAACTACCCGGTATTAAATGATCCGCAGGAATTACCTCCTGTTGATTTCCTGGTATCAGAATCAACCTATGGCGGTCGTTACCATACCAAAGGCAAATCGGTGGAGGAAACATTGATAGAGGTTATTGATAAAGCCTGCGTAAGAGAGCAGGGGCGTTTAATTATCCCGGCATTTAGTATAGGGCGCACCCAATCATTAGTATACTCTTTAAACAAGATCTTTAGCGAAGGCTTATTGCCCCAGGTTAAGGTTTTTGTTGATAGCCCTATGGCTACCATAGCAACCGGCATCTTCAGAAAATATCATAGCCTGGTAAACCAGGAAGCTCAGGATTTTTATAAGGATAAAGGCGATGAGTTTGAATTCGATAATCTTACCTACGTAGAAAACCTGAAAGATAGCCGGCAAATCTCGAACTACTACGAACCCTGTATCATCATCTCATCAGCAGGGATGCTGGAAGGTGGCCGTATCCAGGATCACCTGTTTTATAACATCCAGAATTATTACTGTACCATACTGTTCATCGGCTATTGTGCCAAAGGAACTTTAGGCCACCGTTTATTACGCGGCGATTCCATTGTTCACATTAAAGACCGAGAACTGGCCGTTTACGCCACCATTAAACAAACAGACGTACTAAGCGCCCACGGCGATCACCAGGACTTGTTAGATAACGTAAAACAGCAGGATAAAGCCAAATTGAAGAATGTATTCCTTGTACATGGCGAAGGCGAAAGCATGAGACTACTGGCTAACTCATTGGAAGAAGAAGGATATACGGTTACGATACCTGAGAAGGATTTGACTTACGTCCTCTAATACACTATGTCGTTTACACTATGTCATTGCGAGGCACGAAGCAATCGCATACTATACAGGGCGGATTTGCACAGTTCGCGATTGCTTCGTGCCTCGCAATTGTAAAGGTCAGATAATTCGGTAACAGAATTAGCTTTAACTAATAAAGCTAAAAGTTATGCGGAACATAAACAACGATCTTACCTTAAAGCGAAATTACCTGAGCAAGTACCGTTTTTTAATCGGTGAATATGAACAGGTAAAGCGTGGTGAACATACTATTTTTAGGTTTGCCAAAGATTTCTATTCAGCTCATGATACCGATCCGAGA
>NZ_JBFUCX010000021.1:0-114068 GCF_056405015.1 Mucilaginibacter sp. P2_A4
TACATCTACATCTGCTGGAGGCACTGTAAATACTTTGCCATTCGGTGATAAAAACGTGAAAGAATTATTTGCTCCTGTAGGTGCAGGTGTTAAATTCAGATTATCTGACGCGTTAGCTTTAAACTTAGGTTACACTGTTAGCTTTGTACAAGGTTATAACTTCTCTGGTGTTCACACTTATCCTACTTTTAGCCACTACTCTTATACTTACGGTGGTTTAGAGTATACTTTTGGTCCTAAATCAAAACAAAACTTAGAGTGGGTAAACCCAGTTGCTCAAATGTATGATGAATTATACGATGCAGCTTTACGCCAGGAAGTTGAAGCTTTAAAAGGCCGTGTTACCAACGTAGAAACTGCGGTTAACGACCTGAAAAAAGATTCAGACGGTGACGGTGTTGCTGATCAGTTTGACAAATGCCCAGGTACTGCTGCCGGTAGCGTTGTTGATGGTTCTGGTTGCGTTATCGTATTCCCAGCTTCTCCTGTAGGTTCTATCGGCATCGATACACCGGATACGAGATCAGACACACCGGGGGTAAATGGAGCACATCAAAATTCTTTAACTAACGTTAAGTTAGAAGCTGATAAATATTTAAAATTGATATATAATTACTGGGGTAATAAAAAGCAGTTTACCAATGCGCAAAAACTTAGTAACATAGAGCGTTATAAAAAACTGGAAGCAGAAAAGGTTGATGCAGGCAATTGGTTTGGTTTAAGAGATTATAGACTCTCTTTTTATAATAAGCTAACCAAGAAATAAGTATGAAAAGGATAGTTGTGTTTTTTTGTTTATTAACCATCTTCACTTTAAATATTGCCCAGGCGCAAACAAATGGACAACAGGAAACAGAACGTCTTTTTGCATCTGAAAAAAAGGACACTACTAACTACAATAATACTCGCCAAATGGATGCGAGATATACTTTGCCGGGCAATATTAAAAAATCGGAAGATTTAAAAATAGAAGAGGATAGGTATGGTATTAAACACGGACAAAAAGTATATGATTTTCAATATTATACGTCAATAATTATATTCGCGGTAGTTATATTTATAGTTTTAACAGGTTTGTATTTATCCTATAAGCAGTTTGAATTTACCCATGAAATGCTGAGAAATCAAACTGATGCTAAAAAAGCTATTATTATACAAGGCCCTGATGCCACTACCAAAATTACAGATGACACTACATCCCAGGAAACTAAAGCTGATATATCACTCTCCGGTTCCACTACCTTTGAGCTAAGTAAAGATGGTATCAAAATTAATTCGGCCGTTATAGGATTAATTATATTAGCTATTTCAATTGCCTTTTTCTTTTTATATCTTGAATATGTATATCCTGTACATGTTATTAAATGAAACCGGCGACTTTTAAAAAAACAATATCCGGATCAACTTATCATCAATAGCCTGAAAAAAATTCAGGCTGAACTAAATTGTGTTAAAAGTTCTGTTATTGATGGTACCCGATATATAATGGAATAAATAATTTTGTTTTCGACGAATAAATATGGTTGAAATAGAAAAAAGCTCATCAAAAAAAAGATGTAAATCAGCGGTTTGTACTGTATGCCACACCAGTACAGGCCAAAGGATACACCGTAAGTTGTTAGTAAAATTGCTATTGTTTTGGTTGCCGGTAAAAAGCTATCGCTGCAAAACCTGCCGTAAAGAATTCCTCGTGTTTGGGCGGTAAAATAGCAGATAGGGCCAGCAATACATTTACAACTTATCCTGGCGCGTGCGGCATCAATCCGTTTTACAACGTGCGGCATTTTTCGGTTGGGGTGATGCCGTCATACAATGATAATTTGCAGACTGGTGATTGTTTGCCGGGGCGGCCAAATTTAATTAGTTATAAGTATTTTAAAATCCTATTTTTAGCGCCGCAAATAAAGGTACGTTAGTGCGCTTATTTGCGGTTAACAAAAATAGCAATGAAAGTTTTAAAATTTGGCGGTACATCGGTGGGTAGCCCCGCCCGTATGAAAAACCTGCTCGACATTATTAACCCTGCAGAAAGACAGATCATTGTGCTTTCGGCAGTATCAGGTACTACAAATAACCTGGTGGAGATTGGACAGGCTTATTTAACAGGAGATAAAAAGAAGGCCATTAACCTGATCACTTTACTGAAGGATAAATACGAGCTTTTTATACAGGAACTGTTTGCTAATCCCGAATATTTAACACAAGGCAAAGAAGTAATAGATTATCATTTTGCATTGCTTAGTAACCTGGCTAATGACCAGTTCACGGCCGTTGAAGAAAAATTAATACTGGCACAAGGTGAGCTACTATCCACCACGTTATATCACGTTTATTTAAAGGAGATTGGCATACCATCGGTATTGCTGCCTGCTTTGGATTTTATGAAGATAGATGAGGATAACGAGCCTATTGTTGATTACATCACCGAAAAAATTACTCCTTTATTAGATGAACACCCGGAGGTTAATTTATTTATTACCCAGGGATTTATTTGCCGCAACGCTTTTGGCGAAATTGATAACCTGCGCCGCGGCGGCAGCGATTATACCGCATCGCTGATAGGTGCCGGCATCCGCAGCGAAGAGGTGCAGATATGGACAGATATTGACGGCATGCACAACAACGATCCGCGGATTGTAAAAGGTACGCAGCCCATTGCCCAGCTGTCATTTGATGAGGCTGCCGAGCTGGCTTATTTCGGAGCTAAGATTTTACACCCGCAAAGCGTTTTCCCGGCTCAAAAATATAAGATCCCGGTACGCTTGCTTAACACCATGGATCCGCAGGCCAAAGGTACCCTGATTACCAATACCAGCGAGAAGGACAAAATTAAATCTATTGCCGCCAAGGATGGCATTACAGCCATCAAAATTCAATCAAGCAGGATGTTGCTTGCCCATGGTTTTTTAAGAAAGGTGTTTGAGGTTTTTGAACGTTATAAAACATCTATCGATATGATAACCACATCAGAGGTGGGGGTTTCATTAACTATTGATGATACTACGTACCTGGGCGAAATTACCAGCGAACTTAATAAGTTTGGTTCTGTTGAGCTGGATGTAAACCATACCATTATTTGCGTAGTAGGTGATTTTGGTGCCGAAAAGCATGGTTATGCAGCAAGGGTGCTGGAGGCGGTGAAACATATACCGTTAAGGATGATATCATACGGTGGCAGTGATCATAACCTTTCATTACTGGTAAAAACCGATGATAAGGTAGAAACTCTGCGGAGCCTGCATAACCGGTTGTTTTAATTCGGATTTGGGATATTCGATTTCGGAGCCCGGATTTTTGACTTTTTAATTTTGATTTTTGACTCTCATAAAATGTTTAATACAGATACCATAAATAAATTTCAGCAGTTAGATACCCCGTTTTATTATTACGATATGGGTGTTTTGCGCCAAACTTTAGATGCCTGCCGTGATGCTTCGGCAAAGCATGGCTTCCATGTGCATTATGCCATGAAGGCCAATTTTAACCCTAAGGTTTTGGATATGATCCAGTCTTTTGGTTTTGGTGCCGACTGTGTGAGCGGTAACGAAGTAAAGGCAGCTATTGATCATGGCTTTGATAAAGGCAGGGTAGTTTTTGCCGGTGTAGGCAAATCTGACAGGGAAATAAACCTGGCGCTTGATGCAGATATTTTTTGCTTTAATGTAGAGTCGGTACAGGAGCTTGAGGTAATAAACGAGCTGGCTGCAGCCAAAGGTAAAAAGGCCAATGTGGCTATCCGTATTAACCCTAATGTGGATGCGCATACACACCATTTTATCACCACGGGCTTAGATGAAAATAAATTCGGGATCAATATATGGCAGTTGCCTGATGTGGCCACGGCATTGCGCAAATGTGCCAGCCTGCAGTTTTTAGGTATTCACTTCCATATCGGTTCGCAAATTACTGATCTGGAAGTTTATAAAAGCCTTTGTACCCGCATCAATGAGATGCAGGATTGGTTTGAAGATCATGGTTTCCCGGTTAAGGTACTCAATACCGGCGGTGGATTAGGGGTTGATTACTATAGTCCCGATACTAATATTGCCGATTTTGAAAACTATTTCCAGGTATTTAAAAGCTTCCTGAATGTTAAGCCAGGCCAGGAAGTACACTTTGAGCTTGGCCGCGCGCTGGTTGCCCAAAGCGCGTCGCTGATATCGAGGGTACTGTATGTTAAAAACGGTAAAAAGAAAAACTTCTTGGTACTGGATGCCGGGATGACGGAACTGATTAGGCCGATGCTTTACCAGGCATATCATCAAATTGAGAATTTAAGTCAAAATAAAATACCGGCAACCGGCAACACGCAACCGGCAACTGATTTAAAATACGATGTAGTAGGGCCTATATGCGAAAGCACAGATTGTTTCCAGAAAGACGTTGACCTGCCTGTATCATTCCGTGGCGACCTGATAGCGGTACGCACAGCGGGTGCATATGGCGAGGTAATGGCATCTGGTTATAACCTGCGCGATAGGGTAGGAAGCGTTTATTCGGAGTAGGTTTTAAAACTTAAGACCTACCCTGAACTGCACATAAGTGCCACCTTCAACAACAGCAAAGTATTGCTTAAACTGTACGAAATAAGAAAACGCGACATAGGTTGGCGTTTTATAAGTTACGTAATTGTTGTTGCTATTGTTGTAGATATTGTCGTTGCCAAATGTTTCGCCAACAAATATTCTGAAGCCCATCTGGGTATCTGGTTTTCTGCCATGAAATACAATTTCGCTGGTTAAGCCTCCTGTAAAAAGGTCGGTACGGGTATCTGTATAAAAATTGGGCTGGCCGGTTACTGCTTTCCTGAAATTGGCATAGTCGCCAAATTCATGACTGTAGGCAGCTTCAAAACCAATTATCCTGAAATCTGTACGGCTATCGCTATTGATAAAAAAGTTGCCTGATAGGCGGCCACCAACTGCACCAAAAAACTTATTTTTAAAGTAAAACGGGTCATTAGGCTGCAGGTCGTTATTGGCATAATTACCCAGGGAGGTAAATGCTCCATAAGCCAGGTTAAAGTTTTTAAAAGTATTGGCATGGCTTATATTAACCTGCCCGCTGGTAAGTTGGTCGTTAAGGTTGGGGCTAAAATCAAGCACCAGCGCGCCAGAAATATAAGTGGCCGATTTTGCGCTATCCATTGACATGGGTTTGGGCATGTAGGCTATATCGCTATGGTGCAAAGCAGGGCCGTAAATATGGTCGCTACATGAGCTTAATAAGCCAAGGATGAGTAATGCAGGCAGGTAAAATTTTATGTTCATATATCAGGAAAGATTAGGTTTAAGGCTTACAGAATATAAACCTTAATCAATAATACGGTAAATCTGCCGGATATATAACAGCGGGCTACAAATTAATCTATCAGCCCCGTAAAATAATCATCCTTAAAATCGACCGAATAATGCAGCACGTTGGTTAATTTTTCAAATTCGTGCTGCTCATGCGTTGTGGTAATCACTATAGCCTTCATACCGGCATTGGCCGCCGCCTCAACGCCTTTGGGCACATCTTCAAACACAACACAATCATCGGGCATGGTATCTAAAAGTTGTGCAGCCTTTAAAAAGGTTTCGGGGTGCGGTTTGCTTAATACCACATCATCTGCACTTACTATTGCTTTAAAGTAATGCCTGATGTTAAGATTATCGAGCACATAATCAATATTGAAAGGAATAGCTGCAGAGCCTATGGCCATAGGGATACCTTTTTGATAAGCGGCTTCTAAAAACTCTTGTAAACCGGGCAAAAGTGCCAGGTGTGGCAAAAACTCCTCCTGGTATTTTTCTTCTTTTTTGTAGGATAGATCGTTCATCTCTTCCGTGGTAAAACGATCGGGACCAAACATCCTTACCAATACTTCGGGATTTTTACCATACATCTGCTTTTTTACTTCTTCCCAGGTGAAAGAGCCACCCAGTTGGTCATTTAAAAGTGTTTGCCAGGCTTTGGTATGATAAGGCATATCATTGATCATGGTACCATTAAGGTCGAATATAAAGGCCTTCATATATCTGTTTTTGATTTTGGCGCAAACTTACAATTTAATAAAACTAAAATTGAAGCAGACACGTATATATACCATATACATGATAGGAATTTTACTTTAACTATATGTTGAAATACAGTTTTTAAAAATGTAGCTAAAATAATAAGGAGTGTGTTGTGGTTGCTTTTGTGCGATTATTACTTTTAGCAAGCCCGTTTGCCCAAAAGCTGATGGGCTTTTTTGTTTTAAAATTTATATGATGAGGTATAATAAATCCTGTAGACTAATTTGAAAATCTGAATGCGGGAGATGCTTTGAAAATCAGTTGATTAGCTATTGTTGCTTTTTAAAAACGTTAAACAGCCAGGTTTTCAAATTGAATAATGACTTTTGGCTGTTAGGCTTTTTAGAAAATTTGCCTAAATTGGCGCCTTTAATAAATAAAATAATGCAAAAAGAAGGAACAGTAAAATTTTTTAATGAGACAAAAGGTTTTGGATTTATCACACCTACAAGCGGTGGTCAAGACATTTTTGTTCATTCAACAGGCCTAATCGATGAGATCCGTGAAAATGATAAAGTTGAATTTGAAGTAGAGAACGGCAGAAAAGGTTTAAATGCGGTAAATGTAAAAGTTATCTAAGTATAATATAATCATTAAGCATACCAGGCATTCACTTATAAGTGGATGCCTTTTTTATTGGGCATTGGTTTTAGTAACTGGCCGCTGGTTTTTTCGCCTGTTTTGTATTCACCTGGTATTATCTCTTTTACGCTGCTGCCAAAACTGGCATTGTTGTTGTTTGTAGTTAGGTAAGTTAAATCATATCTACAAAAACATATAAAAAATGAAAGATCAAGCAAAAATTATAGCCGCACTATTAGTTGGTGCCGCAGCGGGTGCTGCATTAGGTTTATTGTTGGCCCCCGAAAAAGGTGGTGAGCTGAGAGACGATATTGCCGATTATATAAACGACCTTTTGGATACTGCCAAAAATAAAGCACAATCAACAGCAAGCGACATTAAACAATATGGTAATGATGCTTATGAAAAGGCAAAAACAAAATTTACCGGCACCGTTAACGATCTTTATGATTCTAAAGATGATGCCATTGAATTTGTAAAATCAAATGCTAAAAATGCGGATGATAAGGTGCATGCAGCTGCAGAAAGTGCTGTTAATGATGCCAAAGCAAAAGTAAAAGGCACTGCCAATGATTGGAACAATTCTATACAGAACGCATAATATTTAGTACTATATATAAAAACAAAAAACCCGGCCATTTTGCCGGGTTTTTTGTTTTTACAAGTATTGTAAATTTATTTAACCTCTAAGGTGTTGTCTTTTTCATTGGCATCCATAAACACGCCGCCATCTAATGTTATTGTTTTGATGCTTTTAGCGGTTTTGATATTTAACACAATCTGTTTCTGATCGTGTTCCCAAACAGCGGGTGTTTGGTGTAAGGTTTCGGTTGTACCATCTGCATAGGTAATTTTTGCATCAAACGGAATGGCAAAACCACCCACGTTTTTTATGTTTGCTGTATAGCCACCAGCAACTTTGTTTATCTTTTGCAAATTGAGATCAATATAATAGTTGGTGAAGAACCAGTTATTAAAAAACCAATCGAGGTTGCGGCCAGATACATTGCTCATGGAGTTAAAATAATCCCAGGGAATAGGGTGTTTGCCATGCCAGCGATCCATATAACCATGCAGCGCCTTTTTAAACAGATTATCGCCCAGCATATCTTTCAAAGCAAAATGGCTTAATGCCGGCTTGCCATAAGAGTTGTTACCGTAACCGGCCTTTAACTCGCTTGATGGGGTTATAATCGGCAGATCCTCTGCTGTTGAGGCATCATGGATCCATCTGTCTACCCTGAAATCTTTAAACAATTTGTCGGCTTTCTCGGCTCCTACCTCGTCTGTACCTATCAGGCGTTCAAAAGTAGTCGCCCAGCCTTCGTCCATAAAAGCGTAGCGGCTTTCGTTAATACCCATGTAGAAGGGGAAATAAGTATGCGCTATTTCATGATCTTGCACAAAAGCAGCAAATTGTACATCATCCTGGTGACTATCATTCACCATCATTGGGTATTCCATATCGGCAAAACCCTGGAATGCGGTCATTTTAGGAAAAGGGTAGGGTACACCCGGCCAGTTATGTGATAACCAGCTTAATGAGTGACGCCCGGCCTGCACCGCATGATGGAAATCTACTGCACTATCCAGAAACGCTGCCTGCATGCTGGCCCTGCGGTGGGTAACATCATCAACAATGGCACTGGCAGCATCCCACACGTAATGATCGCTTATACCAACAGCCATATCGCTGATGTCATTAGCTTTCCATACCCATGAATTTTGATCTTTTTGTGCTGTAACGTTTTTCTTAGCCAGGTCTGCAGCAGTAGCCACATGTATGGTTGAGTCGCTGGTCATGGATGTTTCCAAACGTTTAGCGTATTCCGGCTGTAATACAGCATTAGGGTTTTGTAGAGTACCGGTTGCCCATACAATGTAATTTTTAGGGGCATTTACAGTAAGCGTATAATCATTAAAATCATTATAAAACTCCTGTCCATCTAAAAATGGAAGTCTGTCCCAGCCATTATAGTCATCGTAAACAGATACTCTTGGGTAAAAATAAGCCAGGTAATAGGTGGTTTGGTCTATCATTCCCTCACGTCCGCTTTCTAACGAGATCTGGAAATGCCAGTCAATATCTAACTTTACCTGCTCATGAGGCGCCAGGGGTTTGGTTAAAGTAACCCCCATGTTGGTTGATGCGCCTGCACCATCTATTTTTGCAGCTTCGCCATTAACTAAAAACTTATCAAACTGGATGCCGGGTGTCAAGTAATCTGCGCCTGCATCGCCAAAACGGGCAACGCCCGGTTTGTGTATATTCAGGATCAGCTTCATGTTGAGCCTTTTCAGCGTATCCGGGCTGTTGTTTTCATAAGTTATGGTTTCTGATCCTTTTATATTCCTGTCTGGCGGCAAAGCAGTAATGGTAATGTTGTAGGTACCGTGGTTTTGCCAGTATTTTTTTCCCGGATTGCCATCTGCCTGTCGGGTGCCTTTATTGAAAGCTTTCTGGATATCGCGCGGCATATACAAATTTTGCGCCTGTACTTGTATAAGCGCAAAAAAGGATAGAGCAGTTAGCGTAATGGGTTTGATCATGTTCATAGTTTAAATAAATTCCTGTTGGATATTTGTAAAGATGCTTTTTAAAGTAAAAAGTTACAAAATAAATAAAAAATCAATATACCTACTTACTGGTCAGTTTTTGGTAACAAAATAGTAACAACTAATTTATTGGTCAAAAATGTTTTGTGATTACGGAAAATGTTTATTTTATTTGTTCAAGTTATTTTAATAGGGGTATTAAATAACTAATATTTAAGCCATCCGCTTTTTTGCGGATGGCTTTATTTTTTAAAAAAAGGTTTGATAACCTATTAATCCTCTGATAAATATTCTTTGGAGATGATCATGAACAGGCGGTCATTATCTGTTGATTCATCCATGCACTCAGTAAGCAGCTGATTTACTTTATCGTATTTTAATAGTTTGGCTACCATCATCAGCATCCGGCATGATGTGATGTTTACATGCTCCAATAATTGAATGTACATAATGATATCCAGATCGCTGAAAACAGTTATTGCCTGCTTTTCATCCAGGCAAAACTGGTCTTTAATGATAGCTTTTATAGGGTTGCAGTTTTTATCAGAAGGGATTTCGCCCATATAGGAATACACCTCGTCCATCCTGATTATTTGTTTTTTTACATCACCCCAAAATTCATTAATGGCCAGCTTTAAATTGCTGAATGATGCCAGGCTAATGATGTGGTCAAGGTTTTTATTGAGGTAACATTTGCTAAAGTATAACCGGTTAAGATTATGAATAAATACTTGCTTTAACTGGCCGGGCTCTAAAATTTTAATGGTATTATCGCTCATGATATCATAATTAATATTGTTAACAATAAGAGGTATCAATAAATTAGTGTATATAAAGTTATACTAAGAAAGCCTGTAAGTTTTATTTTGTTTTAATGTGTACGGATAAACTAACTTTGCTTCCTGATAAGTACAGTTATGAAATATAAATTAGGCGATTTTGTTCGGTTTGTTGATGAAAAAATGGAAGGGTTTGTAACCCGCATTATTGACGACCAGATGATTGGCGTTACTGGCGAGGATGAGTTTGAGATACCTGTGCTGGCCAGTAAAGTTACTACTGTACACGGTTATGAACCTGCCGGATCAAAAAAGAATACCGAAGCTGATGAAAAGCCAGTTGATTTATCGCAGTTTGATAAAAAAGGTATCTATGTTGGTGTTGTTGCCGATGCGAAAGCACAATCTGTAGTACATTTTCATTTGGTGAATACTACATCGTTCCAGTTGCTGGCCGGGTTTAATACCGAAAAACAACAGGTATTTAAAGGCGAGTTTTCTGGAATTATAGCACCAAAGTCATCAGCAATGATTTACTCGGCGCAATTGGCCGATTTGCAACTGTGGCCTGCATTTACATTTCATGTTATTTATAGTACAAAACAAAATATTGAACCACCTGCGCCATTGGTAGTTAAGGAGAAATTTAAAGCGAAAGATTTTTCTTCAACAAAAAAGCAAGTGCCTTTATTGAATCAGGCAGGTTGGTTAATACGGCTGGACGAGCCTGAATTGGTCCTGGACGCCCAAAAGCTAAAAGAAAGCTTTTTTAAACCTGCGGAAGAGAAGGTTGTTTTTGAAAAACCGGTGAGCGAGGTTGATCTGCATATAGAAAAACTGCGTGACGACTATCAATTTTTGCAAAGCAGCGAAATACTGAGCATTCAGCTGGCTCATTTTCATAAAGCACTTGATGCGGCTATTGTACACCAATTACACGACATCACATTTATACACGGTGCTGGTAACGGCACCCTGCGCCACGAATTGCAAAAGGTGTTAAGTAAACATCCTAAAGTGCAAACTTTTATGGATGCAAGAAAAGAGAAGTTTGGCTACGGGGCAACTAAGGTAATGCTGAAGTAGAAATATTATACTGAGCAAAGCAGTCTTATAAAACAAGGCCTTGTTACCTGTTTAGTAAGATTGCTTTTTGCAATATCGCTACAACGCATCCGGATTTGGAATGAAATTCATAAACGCCTGGAATTTAGCATAGTAGTTTTGCATATTAAGCTGGTAATAATAAGCCCCGCGTTTGGAGCCCGCTTTATCCTTATCGGCCAGTTTAATTAGTAGGCCGGTGGCCAGTACACGCTTGCTAAAGTTACGTTTATCAATGGTGGTGTTAAAAACGCTCTCGTACAGGATTTGTAGTTGGGGGATAGTAAATTTGGTAGGTAAAAGCTCAAACAGAATAGGGTGCATGGCAGCTTTGTAACGGATGCGCTTACGGGCCTGCTCCACCATTTCCTGTTGATCAAATATCAGTTTTGGCACCCGTTTAAGCTGAAACCATTCGGCATGATAGTCGGCACTTATCTGTGTTTCGTACTTGTGGATATCTATCAGGGCGAAATAGGCAACTGATACAGTGCGCTCCAGGGGGTCGCGATTAGGGTCGCCATAAGTATATAATTGTTCAAGGTACACTCCTTCAAGCCCGGTTAACTGCTTTAAAATACGATTAGCAGCCTGGTCCAAACTTTCGTCATTCTGCACAAAACCACCCATTAAACTCCAGTTGCCTTTTTCGGGCTGAAAGCCTCTTTTAATCAGTAATATTTTTAGAAGCTCCCCATCAAAGCCAAAAATTATGCAATCTACCGCTAATAATAACCTGGTTTGTTTAGAATACTTGAGCATTTTTTACTTTGAACTTTTGTAATAAAAACAAATATATAACAACATTTGGTATATGTGAACTAAATGGAAGTTGTAACTGCAATCTGATACCTGGGGGGCAATAATTGAGAGGATTTGTAGTGTTGTAATAACAATTAAAGTAACCAGGATATTTTATTTAGCGAGCGGCAAAGTGTCTATTTTTAAATGTGCGGCACCCAACAAGCTGTGTTTAAATTTATCCTAACCTAAAACGTTTCGGTTTTGTTGCGGTTGTTGTTATTTTGAATGAACTTTAATTAATAAAATATAAAGTATCTTAGAATGATGTTTTCTTGGTATATTAAAAAAATTGAAACTATTTAAGTCAAAAAATGGTTGCGGTTTTAACACTTTGAAAAGTTATTCAGGTTACATAAAAATATAACATCAGTACCAATTGGAAAATTTTACCCCCGAGATTCAGGCAGATATAGAAGCTGTAAATAATATCCCTGTAGTAGCGTCAATTCTGGAAGTGATATGCCGTACTACGGGTATGGGATTTTCTGCTGTTGCAAGGGTTACCGACGAAAAATGGATTTGCTGTGCCGTACGTGACGAGATTCAATTTGGACTTGTACCCGGAGGTGAGCTGGTATTGAAATCAACCATTTGCCATGAGATAAGGCAAAGCGGAGTGGGCGTAATTATTGATCACGTAGATAAGGACGAACGTTTTTATAACCATCATACGCCTGCCATGTATGGTTTTCAAAGCTATATTTCTTTGCCAATTATACTTAAAAACGGTGATTTTTTTGGTACGCTTTGCGCTATTGATCCCCGCCCGGTTGTTTTAAGTTCGCCCGAAATTGTTGGCATGTTTAAGTTGTTTGCGGAACTTATTGCTTTCCACCTGGATGCGATAGACAGGCTGGCGCTGAGCGAACTGAAATTAATTGAAGAACGCCAAATTGCCGAGTTACGCGAGCAGTTTATTGCCATATTGGGGCACGATTTGCTTAATCCTGTAGGCGCGGTACTTAATGTTGCCCAATTGTTGTTGCGAATGCCAGCCGATGATCGTGTTAAACGTTTAGCCAACATTGTACAGGATTCTGCCTATCGCATGAAAGGCCTCATTGAAAATATATTGGATTTTGCACGCGGCAGGCTTGGTGAGGGGATCATACTTAATCGTAAAGATAACGAGCCGCTGGAAGAGATCCTCAACAATGTAATAACCGAATTGCGTATCATCTGGCCGGAAAGGGTTATTGTTGTCAATTTAAACCTTACGGATACTGTAAATTGCGATGGCAGGCGCATTGCCCAACTGTTCTCAAATATATTGGGTAATGCACTATCACACGGCAAAAACGATATGCCTGTTGTTGTTGAAGCATCAAGCAGCGCCAATGGTTTAACGTTATCCGTAACCAATAGTAGTAACAGGATCCCGGATGCGATGCAGGCGCGCCTGTTCCAGCCATTTTACCGTGGCGACGTTGAGCCGCACAAGGAGGGCCTTGGCTTGGGTTTGTATATCTCATCAGAAATTGCACGGGCACACGGCGGCACACTAAGCGTATCGTCTGATGATGATAGCACCTGTTTTACTTTATGGCTCCCGCCTTGTTAATTGTTTCAAAAACAAGGTCTGCACTTTTAAAACAAGGCTTTTTATTCGCTCCTTAAACTCTTTACCGGGTTCATTAAGGCAGTTTTCACCGCCTGGAAACTTATGGTAGCAAAGGCAATAATTAGCGCTATCATTCCGGCAAATACAAAAACCTGCCAGCCTACATTTATTTTATAGGCAAAATCCTGCAGCCATTTGTACATTGCATACCATGCCAGCGGCGAGGCTATCACAATGGCTATCAGCACCAGTTTAATAAAATCGCGGGCCAGTAAGCCAACAATACCACTTACGCTTGCTCCCAATACCTTGCGTACGCCAATTTCGCGGGTACGCACCTGCGCGGTATAGGCTGCCAATCCTAATAAGCCAAGGCAGGAGATAAAAATGGCGATAGCGGCAAAATAGGTAAAGAGTTTGCCTTCCTGCTGCTCGCTCTGGTACATTTTGTTAAATATGTCATCCAGGAAGTTATATGAAAATGGATACTCTCCATTGTACTGCTTAAATACCTTTTGAGCCGCGTTGATAGCTTTTTGAGCGTCGCGACCGGTGGTTTTTATGTAAATGGTATTTAAATACCTGGGCTGGTAGTAAAACATAGCCGGGGCAATTTTTTCTTTCATGGATGCATAGTGAAAATCCTTCACAACCCCTATGATAGTGCCTTTTACCCCTTGCATGGTGAAGCGTTTGCCTACAGGGTTTTTAATTCCCATTTCTTTAATAGCGGCTTCGTTTAAAACATAGTGGGCGGTATCGGTAACCGAACCTGTAAATGTGGCGCCTTCTTTCATTTTCATTTTGAAGAACGATACCAGGTCTTTATCAACCACTATGGGGTGGATCATCATGTTTTGCTTGGGATCTTTCCCATCCCAATCCAGCGCGCCGGTAAAACCTTGAAACCTTACCACGTTTTGATTTGATCGGGTTACATCCAGTACACCAGGTTGTTTTATCAGCTCGGCTTTTACAGCATCATAATGCTGGGTCATATCGCGCATCCAAAAACTGAGCACATTGGTTTTATCATACCCCAGGTTTTTTTGACGGATGTAATTGAGCTGACCCGTAATGATCATAGTACCAATGATGAGCACTATTGAAAACACAAACTGCGTAACTACCAATACCTTGCGGAACAGCACATCGCCGATACCAGCAGAGATTTTGCCTTTTAATGCCTTTAATGGCTCAAAGGATGACAGCAGCAGAGCCGGATAAATGCTTGATGCTGCCAACGTGCCCGTAATGGCTCCCAGCAGAATGCCCCAGATATGATAATCGGCCAAATTGAAAACCATTTCTTTATGAAGCAGGTTGTTAAACAGGGGCATTAAAATAAATATCAGCCCAATGGCCAGCAATGCAGCCAATGAAAACAGCAGGGCGGTTTCCACAATAAACTGCATAAACAACTGTATTTTTTCTGCCCCGATGATCTTGCGCATGCTGATCTCTTTTGACCTGAGCATGGAGCGCGCGGTTGACAGGTTTACATAGTTGATGCAAGCGATAACCAGTATCAGCAAGGCTATAACGATGAAGATGCGCACCGTGGAGATACCCTTATCACTCATATCACCATTGTATAAATGCATTTTGGTTATGGGGAGTAACAGGTATTCGGCATCGGTATCGTCCGCTTTGTGGTTCAGGTGGATCTGCCTTATTTTGGTGGTAAGGCCTTTTAATGAGGCCCCCGGTTTAAGCTGCAGGTAGGTTATATAATTAAAAAAGCTGAAGTTGCTGCTCAGGTCGATTTTTCTGGCCAGCATATCTTTTATATGGAAACTCATCGGCATCAGCATATCATAGTTGATGCTGGAGTTTTTGGGGAAGTCGGCAATTACACCGCTTACTGTTAGATTGTTACCATCGGCAATAATTACTTTACCTATAGGGTCCTGATCCCCAAAGAATTTTTGGGCAGTTTTTTGGGTGATCACTACCGAGTTATCATCTGCAAATGGCTTGGCCGCGTTCCCTTTTATCAAATGAAAATCAAACATCGAAAAAAACGAGGGGTCGGTAAAAGCAGCATTCTCATCACCAAAAGCCTTATCCCTGTACTTGTACAGCGAAAAATTATTACTCGTAATGCGCACCGATTCTTTTACCTCGGGCAGCTGTTGCTTGGCCATTGGCCCGATAGGCGCTACACCAATGCTGTAGATCTGCCTGCTGGCACCTGTACCGCCAAACAGCTCAAGCCGGTAAATATCAGGGGCATGCTTATGAAAGCCATCAAAACTCAACTCGTCCTGTACCCAAACCAGTATCAGGATGCCAATGGCCAATCCAAGGGTTAAACCCGCAATATTGATGATTGAATAAAACTTATTCTTGAGCAAATTGCGCCAGGCTGTTTTTATATAGTTTTTTAACATAAGCGTATGGATGGATGTGCAGATTACAAATGTGCAGATACAAATTTTTATGTCATTGCGAGCGAAGCGTGGCAATCGCATACTATGCAGAGTGAACCTGCTCTGTTCGCGATTGCTTCGTTGCTATCTATGACGTGTTCGCAAAGAAACCTTTTGTCATCCTGAACGCAGTGAAGGATCTGTTATTCGCCATGCTTCTTCGCCCTGCACAGTCTGCAAATAGATCCTTCGTTCCTCAGGATGACAAACCTTTTAAAACGTCATTTTCCTTTCAGTATCCCCAGATAGTAAAACTCGCAATGACATCGATGGCCTACTTCGCCTTCCTGATATAAATACTGCCGAAAGTGGTTTTCATTAATATCTCGGGGCCGCCGCCGGCTATTTTGCCGTATACCCAGTCGTCAATTTTAAGGCCGTACATGCCGTCCTTATTGCTGCGGGTAACGTTGGGTTTATGCTGCTCGGTAGCAACATCAAAATCGGTAAAAACATCGCCACGATCAGATTTTAGCTTCACATTGGCTTTTAAGCCGGCAGGGAAGGTAATATCTATTTTTCCGTTGAGTGTAGAGAACGCCATAGCCGCCTTTGAATCAATAGACCTGAAACTTACAACCACCGGACCATTAACTGTAGTGGCTACTACCGAGCCGGTGATATCTGTTAATTTAATTGAACCATTTACGTTTGATACCTCCAGTTCGCCATCCAGGTTACTGCCATTGATGTCGCCGCCATTTACTGTTGATATTTTAAAGGTGTTACCGCCGCTTTTAGGGACTTTGATGGTTAGGTTAACAGGTTTGCCCATGCTGCTGTGTACATTAACCTGGTTATCTTTTTCCTGTGCGCTGATGTCCATACCATTGCTGTTTAAACGGCGCATACCGCTTACTTTCTCTTTATCTTTTTCGCGCTCTTTCCGCTTTTCATCAATCTGACCTTCTACTACAATGGTTTTACCTTCGTAACCTATTATTGTTATCGAACCATCAATTAAACCCACATTTAGTTTATAAGGTTTACCAGGATCGCTCAGCGGAACAACTAATTGCTCCTGTGCCGATAACCGGGCCGTTAATAGAATGGCTGCTGTAAATACACTTAAAATCTTTATCGTCTTCATGTTATCCTCTGTTATTGTTGTTTTTTGATATAAATATTCCCGTTAAGGGTTTCAAATTTGAATAGTTTACCACCCGAGCCAATGCGCACATCAGAGTTGGAGTTGAGTTTATAGGTGGTACCTGCACCACTTTTTGCTTCGGTTTTTACCACCTTACTTGGCATTACCTGGGCATCGGGGAAATCGGTAAAGAACTGGCCGTTCATGCTTTTAAATGACAGATCTGCCGACAAATTGGCGGGGTAAGTAATATTCATCTGCCCGTTTATGGTATGGTATGATGATTCGCCGGGAGGCACAGCCAAGTAATTCACAGTTACCGGGCCGTTCACGGTATGTGCAATAGTGGTGCCTTTAGCATTAATGATCTCTAAAGAACCATTCACATTGTTAACTTTTAAAGAGCCATAAACATCCTTAACAGTAATATGGCCATCGTTTACTGTTGAAACCGCCAGGCTCATATTAAATGGCACTTTGATGGTGTATTCCAGTTGTACTATGTAATTCTGGTGATGGTCTTTGTCGTCGCGGGTCCAATTGTGGGGGCGGGTATCGTATGGCTCGGCAGTGTAAGCTATTACACTATCTGCTTTTTGGGTAAAGCCCAGCTTAAATTCTTTTTTGGCCAGATCAACATCGGCCTGGGTTTTTCCTTTAATGGTTTGGTCAATTTCCATCAGCACCTTATCGCCTGCGTAGCCTTCTACCTTAATGCTTCCCCAAATGTTGTACACAACCACTATACCTTTGCCAAAGGTAAACTGCTTGCTGATGTGTTCTTTATACTCCTGGCCATGTGCCAGTGTTTGGGCAAAGCAAAGCCCCAGCGCCGTAAAAACGGTGATCAATGTTGTTTTCATAAAATGGTTCTTTTTTTAAATGAGTTGTGTTATGGTTTGCCTTATCTTGTCCTTTACGCCAGGGTTCAGGTCCTTTTGTTTCAAAAGTTGTTTAAATGAATTTACCGACCCTTTTTCCTGCAGTTTAAGCATCACATCGGCAATGGCCGATTGCATCAGCGGCGAATCCTGCTGTATGATGGATTGGATGAGCCCCTGCCTTACTTCCGGGTGCGCAGCCAGGTGGGTCAAAGCATCCAATGTGCTCAAGCGTACATTCACATTCGGATCGTTGTTAAGCGTGGCAAATAAAGCGTCAATCACCTCTTTATCGGCATGCTTGATCTCGCTGGTATAACTCACCCCCTTGATCCGTTCAGATGCGGAAGGATTCTCCAGCAGGGCCAGCATCATGGTTTGCTTTAGCTCATGCACCTGCGAAGTAAGGGCCTGCAACTGCTCATCCTGCTTACCGGTGGTACTGGCATGGAAAACAAGGTACCCGCTACCAAAACTGATGAGCACTATAACCAAACTGTAAGCCAATGGCCAGCGTGGCTGCCATTGCCATAAACGGGTCAGCAGCTCTTTAATACTAAACGCCTCTTTTTTCTCATCAACAGATTGCTTGTAGGTATCCAGCATCGCCTTAAATTTTACCGGCATGTGGGCACCTGGCTCGGGCACCTGAATTTCATCCATCAAATCCCAAACCTGTTGTATGGCGGTAAATTCCTGCATGCAGCTTTCGCAGCCTGCCAGGTGTTTTTCAAACGCCTCACGCTCAGCAGTAGTTAGCTGTTTACTTATGTAATCGCTAAATTTTTCCTCGTATTGTTCACAATTCATCTTCATCCTGTTTAACGTTCCATTTTAGTATAAATATCCTTTAACTCCTGCATGGCCCTAAAGGCGCGAACTTTAGCGGCACCTTCGGTAATGCCTAAAATTTGCCCTATCTCCTGGTATTTCAGCTCCTGGAAACGGCTCAGCGTCAGTATTTCCCGGTTGTCATCGCTTAGCTTATTCATCGCCATGTATAAACCGGCATTAGCTTGCTTTTTTTCCAGGTGCTCATCGGCACTGGCACCACCGGGAAGCCTATCGGCCAATTCATTAGCATCATGGTGCGTTCCCTGCAGTTTGCCTTTTTTTTTAACCTCATCTTTCAGCACATTGCGGGCTATCTGGTACATCCAGGCCATAAACTCACCCTCGCCGGTAAAACTGTTACGGTACCGCAGCATTTTGTAAAACACAGTTTGCACCATATCCTCGCTGGCCTCGCGGTGATAGGTCATGTGGAACAAAAAGCCATACAACGAACGGTAATGCCTCTCGAACAGCAAACCCATCCTTTCCAAATCTCCGGCTTTTACCCGGAGCATGATCGTGTTATCACTAAGTGCGTTCAAAAAAGGCTCGGTTATTTTAATTTACATATTGGAGACCGCAGAAATTTTAATTGGTTACAGAAAGTTAGAAAAAAATCGAAGATTTTTTTGATCAAGGAGCAAGGATTTTTGGAACAAGGACATTTAGAGCAAAGAGCAAAGATTTTTGGAATAAAGACATTTAGATCAAGGAGCAAGGAGTTTTGGACAAAGGACAAAAAGAAGGAAAATGCATCCTTCATCTTTTGTCCTAAAATCTTTACTCTAAATGTCTTTGCTCCTTGATCCAAAAATCTTTACTCCAAAAGTGCTTGCTCCAAGAATCTATTCTCAATATATTTAGCCTCATGCAAATACATCAGCAAATTCTTCGCCTCCGGGAGCGCAAACGGGGCTTTCATTTAATTACTGCCGAAATTTTGCAGGCTATACCGCAAATAGCAACTATGCGGGTGGGAGTGATGCAGGTTTTTATTCAGCATACCTCGGCATCTTTAACTATTAATGAAAATGCCGACCCAACCGTGCGGCAGGATTTTGAAATGTATTTCAACAAGGCCGTGCCTGAGAATGACCCCGACTACAGGCATGATGATGAAGGATCTGATGATATGCCCGCTCATTTAAAAGCAGCCATGCTGGGTAGTTCGGTAATGGTGCCTATCCGTAATGGTCGCCCGGCCTTTGGTACCTGGCAGGGTATTTACCTGTGTGAGCATCGGAATTATGGCGGCAGCCGCGACCTGGTTATTACAGCCTGGGGCGAGTAAATGGGGCGTTTGTTAATTATGTAGCAAGCTCAACCTCATTTTGTAGAGACGCATATTTGCGTCTCCAGCTATACAGAGCAGATATGCAATTTGGATTCGAGGTTTATGATTCAAAATATTCCACAGGTTCCAGATCATTCAACTCCTCATCGGTAAATAAGCGGGAGCGGATAATAAACCGGATACCCATCGGGATCTCGATAGAGAAGCTGGAGCCCCTGCCGGGAGTAACATCAAGTGTAAGGTGCGTGTGCCGCCAGTATTCAAACTGATCAATGCTCATGAAAAAATCAAAACCTGCTACTTCGCCAATTTTTACATCACTGCTGCCAATTTTAAATTCACCTTTTTCAAAACACATGGGCGAGGAGCCGTCGCAACAACCTCCGCTTTGATGAAACATCAGCGGGCCAAATTTGGCTTTTAGCTCAGCTATCACCTTTTCGGCTTCGGGAGTAACAGAAACTCTTTTGGTCATGGCAGGTAGGTTATAAGAAATAACAAATTCTTTTTTGCAAAAGTATGGGTCCTTTTTTGGAGCACGTGCAGGTTGAGCTGCAAAATAGCAGTGGCTGCGTTCTTAGTTAATGAAAACACAACCGCCGCTCTTCTTAATAGGGGTATTGTCTACTCTTTGCTTTTCATTTGGTATTAAAAAGAGGCGCTGCAATAGCCCAATACAATTGCAGCAACCTCAACTCGCCTGGTCTTAAAAAAAGCCCAGTTTGTTCTTATTATATGAGATCAGCATATTCTTTGTCTGGCGGTAGTAGTTCAGCATCATTTTATGATTCTCCCTGCCGAAACCTGATTTTTTATACCCGCCGAATGGTGCATGTGCAGGGTAGGCATGGTAGCAGTTAACCCAAACGCGGCCGGCCTGTATAGCGCGCGGTACCTGGTAAATTTCGTGTGCATCGCGGGTCCAAACACCTGCGCCCAAACCATAAAGGGTGTCGTTGGCAATTTCGATGGCTTCCTCAACGGTTTTAAAAGTGGTAACTGATACAACCGGACCAAAAATTTCTTCCTGGAAAATGCGCATCTTATTATTCCCTTTAAATATGGTTGGTGTTATGTAATACCCGTTTGCAAGGTCGCCATCAAGCTTCAGTGCATCGCCGCCGGCTAATACTTCGGCACCCTCTTTTTTACCAATATCCAGGTAGCTCAAGATCTTTTCGTACTGATCATTTGATGCCTGCGCACCCATCATGGTGGTTGAATCCAGCGGGTCGCCCATTTTGATGGCTTTGGTGCGGGCAATTACGCGCTCCATAAATTTATCGTAAATGTTTTCATGAACCAGCATGCGCGATGGGCAGGTACAAACCTCGCCCTGGTTTAAGGCAAATAGTACAGCACCTTCTACAGCCTTATCAAAAAACTCATCATCAGCATCGCCAACAGATTCAAAGAAAATATTTGGCGATTTACCGCCAAGCTCCATCGTAACGGGTATCAGGTTTTCTGATGCGTATTGCATGATCAGCCTGCCGGTAGTGGTTTCACCGGTAAAGGCAACCTTGCTGATGCGTGGGTTAGTTGCCAGCGGTTTACCGGCTTCAGGCCCAAAACCTGTAACAATGTTTAGCACGCCCGGAGGCAGGATATCGCCAATCAGTTCCATCAGCACCATAATGCTGGTTGGGGTTTGCTCTGCGGGTTTCACAACTACGCAACAGCCGGCAGCCAAAGCAGGAGCTATTTTCCAGGTGGCCATGAGTAAAGGAAAATTCCAGGGGATAATTTGCCCTACTACGCCAAGCGGCTCCTGTAGGTTGATGCTTACGGTAAACTCATCATGCTCGGATATACTGCTTTCTTCGGCACGTATGGCCCCGGCAAAGTAGCGGAAATGATCAACCACCAGCGGCAAATCGGCAGCCATGGTTTCACGGATGGCTTTGCCATTGTCAATGGTTTCTACCGTGGCCAGGTAACTTAGGTTATCCTCAATCACCTGCGCTATTTTTAACAGCAGGTTGCTGCGCAGGGTTGCCGCCGTTTTGCTCCAGGTTTTAAATGCCTCGGTAGCAGCATCAACAGCTGCGTCAATATCTTCTTTGGTTGAGCGCGCGGCCCGGGTAAAAACTTTTCCATCAATGGGCGAAATATTGTCAAAATATTCTCCTTTGACGGGCGGAACAAACTTACCGCCAATAAAATTATCGTACTTTTCCTTAAAGATTGGTCTTTGCGCTACACTCATAATGGTTTTTGTTTTTTAATTGGTGTAGCTAAGGTAAGTGCCTATGGCATTGGTTATTTGCACAATGCTATCAATTGGGTGCATTATAGTTTCAATTTTAAATTGAATTATAAAGTATCATTAACTATGCCTAACTTGTTTTAAATTAAGCCAATTATGAATGAGAGAAACCTGGTGTCTCCGTTTGCCCTTAGTGGTAAAAAAGAGATACAAACGCTTGTAGAAAATCGTAAGGCATACACTTTAAACCATTGTGAACTTAATATTTACGAAACTTATCAGCGCAGCGAACTTGTGCCCCTCACTTTTAACGATCTGGTGATTACCAGTATGCTGCGGGGCAAAAAGGTAATGCACCTGTTTGATAAGCCCGGCTTTGATTACCTGCCCGGCGAAACCGTTATTGTACCGCCCAATGTTACCATGACCATTGATTTTCCCGAAGCATCTGAGCTTAATCCATCGCAGTGTACGGCATTGGCCATTAACCACCAGGAGATAAAAAGTACCATTGATTTTTTGAACGAGAATTACCCGCGGGCCGACGATGATAAATGGCAGCTTAATTATCAGCAGTTTCATTTTTTTAATAACCATGAGCTGGCGCAACTCATCAATAAGCTCATCAGCATAAGCACCGGCGATGTGCTTACCAAAGATGTGCTGGCTAATCTAACTCTTAAAGAATTGCTTATCCGTATTATGCAGATGCAAAACCTGCACCATGTACAGGAAAACTTGCAGCAACTATCTGCTGGTAAGCGGTTTGCTTATATATTACAGTATATCAAAAGTCACCTTACCGAAAAACTGAATATTGACGCCCTTAGCCAGATGGCTTACATGAGCAAAGCCAGTTTCTTTAGAGCCTTTAAGTATGAAATGGGGATGTCGCCAGTTGATTATATTATTAAGGAACGGATAGAATTTGCCAAACAGTTATTACACAATCCGTATTGCAGTATGGCCGATGCCTGCTTTAAAGCAGGTTTTAACAACCAGCATTATTTTAGCCGCGCGTTCAGGAAAATTGCAGGTACTACGCCGAGTTTATACAAGGCAGGGATATTGAAGGTTGTTAATTAGGTGACGAGCGATTGTTATTAAATGCAGCTTAAATATTCTTTAGTCCTTTTTTTTGTCGCCCTCATCAGGCTGCAAATGCTTTGTCGGCATTGATAACTTCAGCAGGATCTATTTCGAGGATGTGGCAGATCTTGAAAAATCTATCCAGGGTTAGTTTTACGTTTCCTAATTCTATTTTACTATAAGTATTTTGCGATACATTAAGCTTAGCCGCCAGGTATTCCTGCGAATAGTTTAACTGCTGCCTGGTGTTCCTTATGCTTTCGGCCACCGTTTTTACATGATAATCCCTGGAATTTTTCATGAAGTGCTTAATTTGTTTTTAACAATTACGTAATAAAAAACAGGTTGGATTTTTGCTTCAGGCATTTATTGCGATAAAAGGTAGTCGCGTAGGTTGTGGCGTCAAAATCGCTTTTTAAATTTAGTGGGGAAGATTTCCATATTATTGTATTTAGCGTTGATCATACTCAATTGTATCACATGACCGATACCGCACATATTCTTGTATCAAAAATGAACGGTAGTTAGTTTTTTATTTTATAAATATTTGATAATCAATTATATGTAACCATGGCATTCGCTTTGCTTCATGTTGTTCACTAAGGGATAGCATCATGAAGCATCACAAACAACTGGAGCGGCGTACATTCTTGCAAGACCGTTTCGACATCCTGATTAAAAGACAAAGGAGTGGCACAGCCACCTTTAACGAACTTACCGAACTTGATGATATTGTGAACCGCGACCCCGCCATACGTGAAAGTATCCTGGTTGAAATGCAGGAACTTGATTCCCCGCCGGATGATCAGCCGCCCATTGAAGTGCCTGTTATTGATCCTGTAAAAAAGCGAAGCTTGTTTGATATTATTTGGTCGTTTATCAACAGGTTGTTTATAGCCGAAGCAGGAGTATCCACAGCGGTACTGATTTAAATATTTAACAACCTTCCACCTTTTTGAAATGAGGTGAAAGGTGAATTTCTTTCGATTCTTTTACACCTGGTATGTACCAAAACCGGGCGGCACATGCATCCTGGCCCGGTGGGTGATACTACTTACGCCCTTTAATTTTTTGCCCTTCAATAATTTACTGCCTGATTTATTATATTTAGCCTAAACTAAATCATCGCAATAAAATATGACTACTACTGCCGCTACTGAACCCATTTACTGGTCTGGTGCGCAAAAAATAGCATTAAGGTTTTTCCTGGTGTTTTTTTTGCTGTACATATTGTTTAATCCCAATGGCACCATACCATTTTTAAATGCAGCTTCCAGGTACTATATCCAGCCATTTCATAAACTAATTCCATGGCTGGCGGCTCACGTATTACACATGGCCAACCCTGTTACCATATTTACCAATGGCAGCGGCGATACCACTTATGATTACCTCATTATATTGTTTAGCGTGGTAGTGGCGGGTTTAGGTGCAGGTGTTTGGTCGGCAATTGACAGAAAGGCCCGCAATTATAACAAGCTGTTTTATTGGGTTTGCGTAATTGTACGTTATTATGTGGCTATCACCATGCTCACCTATGGCTTTATAAAAGTGATTAAACTGCAATTTCCGTCACCATCTCCCGCCCGCCTGTTGGAACCCTTTGGCAATGCATCGCCCATGGGCCTGGCCTGGACGTATATGGGCTACTCCAAAGGCTTTAATTATTTTACAGGTATAGGTGAGTTAAGCTGTGGTTTGTTGTTGCTTTTTCGCAAAACAACAACTCTTGGTGCACTGTTGGGCGTGGTGGTTGCCGGCAATATTATGGCTATAAACTATTGTTTTGATGTGCCGGTTAAGTTGTTATCAACCATGCTGGTAATAATGTCGTTGTTTTTGCTGGTTAAGGATGCGCGGCGTTTAATTAATTTCTTTTTGCTAAACAGGGAAGCCCCACCATCAAACATAGCTCCACACAGTTTTAAGGAGAGGTGGAAAAACATCACACTATGTTGTATTAAATATGTTTTTATAGTGTATGTGCTGGTTGGGTATACCATAAGTAATTTACAAGCCGCCAAATACTATGGCGATAAGGCTAAAAAGCCACCTTTTTATGGTATTTATGATGTGCAAAGCTTTGTGCGAAACAAGGATACCATTGCGCCGCTTACTACAGATACCAACCGCTGGCGCAAGTTGGTGATTAGCTATACAGATAATGCGCAGATTAAATTCATGAACGATAGTTCAAAAAATTACAGCTTTAAACCCGACCTGAAGAAACATGTTATTACTATTAATACATACGCAGATACGGTGAACAAGCACTATTTAACTTACACCGAAGCAAAAAATGGCGATTTGCTGCTGAAAGGCAAATGGGACAGAGATTCGCTGACCATCAACCTCAAAAAATACGACCTGGATAATTTTTTACTGCTGCGGCGTGGCTTTCATTGGGTAAATGAGTATCCTTTGAACAGGTAAGGGGAATTGGCGTCATTTAAAAGGAGTAAAAGGCAACAATTCTAAAATTCATTTAATGGTTCTTGTTGCTATTATCAACGTGGCAAAGTACATGGTTATCAAAAAACGTTTATATTGCCATAGTAAACCAATTAAATTTAAACCCATGATAAGAAAACTATCAATAATAAGCCTTTTGCTGCTTTTTATGCTGCCATCCATGTCATTTGCGCAAACGGCCGCTAATAGCAAGCCTGTTGTTGCCAGAATGCGGGTTATTATTGATAACGACTTTAGTGGCGATCCAGATGGTTTATTTGCGCTTACCCATCTTTTATTATCACCATCGGTGGAGATTAGGGGCATTATTGGCTCGCACCTTAAAGTGGGGGATGGATTTGATAACTCCAAAACCCAGGCAGATAATGCTGTTAAAAAAGCTACCGAACTGCTAAGCATAATGAAGATGAATGGCCGGATGCCTGTAATTGCCGGATCAAACACAGGGATGCTGAATGATAGTACCCCAGTTAAAAGCGCGGCGGTTGATTTTATTATCAAAGAGGCTTCACGTACTGATACTTCCTTGCCCTTATATGTGCTTTGCGGCGCTGGCCTTACCGAAGTTGCTTCGGCTGTTTTAACCAACCCGCAGATAGCCGGCAAGTTTACATTGGTTTGGATAGGCGGTGCCGAATACAGCGACCTGGCACTACCGCCACCTAATTATTCAAATCCCGAATACAATCTTAATATTGACATTGCTGCGGCGAGGGTTGTTTTTAACCAGCCGCAATTAAAATTATGGCAGATACCCCGCAATGCTTATCGCCAGGCGTTGTTGCCTTACTCACAATTGCAAACCCGGATAAAACCTCATGGCGAGATAGGAAAGTACCTAAACAATGTGCTTGAAAACCTCATGATTCGCTTACAGCAATACCACCTTAATATTGGAGAAACCTATATTTTAGGCGATAGCCCGCTAGTGTTGCTTACCGCTTTGCAATCCTCCTTTGAGGCCGATCCTTCAAGCAGCGATTATGTGCTTAAACCCTGCCCACGGATAAACGCGCAAGGTGCCTATGAGTATAATGCCAACGGCCGAAACATCAGGGTTTACCAGCACCTGGATATTAGCCTGATGTTTAATGATTTTTTTGCCAAGCTGGAAATGCTTTAAGCACGTACTGTACTTTAAGCTATATGCAAAATGGAGGAGTAAATTAAAACCAATCTCCTCCTCATCCGTTGGATTAAAACATGAAAAAACTCATTGTTTTTGACCTGGATGGCACCCTTGCCGAAAGCAAGGCAGCGATAGATAAGGAAATGGCGCTGCTGTTTTCCGGCTTGCTGGAAGTAGCGCAGGTGGCTATCATATCTGGCGGCGACTGGCCCCAGTTTGAAAAGCAGGTAATAGCACATTTGCCCAAAGGCAGCAAGCTAACTCACTTATCTATATTGCCAACCTGCGGAACCAAATTTTACCAGTACAAGGCATCCCAATGGAAAAAGATCTATTCGGAAGATTTTACACCGGAGGAAAAGGAAAAGATCACTGCGTCACTAAATCAAGCCGTGGAAAAATCGGGATTTAAAGCGGAAAAGACCTGGGGCGATACGGTTGAAGACCGTGATAGCCAGATTACCTTTTCGGCCCTTGGGCAAAAGGCCCCTTTGGAGCCCAAAAAAGCCTGGGACCCCGACTTTAAAAAGCGCAAAAAGATTAAAGTGATTCTTGATAAACTGATCCCGGAGTTTGCGGTAAACCTGGGTGGGGCTACATCAATTGATGTTACCAAGCCGGGAATTGATAAGGCATACGGGATGTACAAACTTCGCGATATGTTGAAAATATCCATCAAGGAAATGCTGTTCATGGGTGATGCCCTTTTTGACGGCGGCAACGATTATCCCGCCCGAACCACCAGCGCCGATTGTATCCAGGTTCGGGATCCGCGGGAAACAAAAAGGGTTATTGAAGCTGTAATTGCTTGTTTGAAACCGGTACATTGATCAATAAAGAATTGATTAATGAGGAGTTTACATCTCACATTTTTTTCTCGATCCTGATCAAAGGTATAGCCGCGAATGCTATAAGCAACATAAAGGCTGCCGTTACCAGGAAAAGGTTTGATCCCAGCGTATGATATAAAAAGGCCCCGCTAATGAGCCCAATGATGCTGGCCAGGCTGCCGGCACTGCCCGCAAAGCCCTGTATTTTACCTTGTACCTGCCCGTTCCCGGTATTGGATAGCAAGGCGATAAATGAAGGCCACATAAGGCCATTGCCAATTGCGAAAAGAAAGGCAGAAGAATAAATGAGCACTATGTTATTGAATTTTAAAAGCACGAAGCAGCCACAAAGGATCAGGCTGCCGGTAATTACCAACACAGCGCCAGAAACGCGTTTGGCAATAAAGCTCAATACCGGTCCCTCCACTAAAACCATCATCCCGCTTAAAAAGGAGAAGTAGACGCCCAGTTTTAATACTTTCCAATGCAGCTGCCCGGCAGCATACACCGGAAAGCCAACATAAAAAAAATTGAAGCCTAAAAATATAAGGAAATAAAGGACCAAAAAATAGGGTACATAAGGTAGTTTAAACACTTCCTTTAATCCTTTTAAATTGGTTTGTTTTACGAGGGGGGAGGGAGTGGTGGCATTTTCTTTTTTAGCCTGTGGTTCACGGATGCGCAACCAGATTACCAGTAATGCCACCAACGAAATAAGCGCGGTAACTATAACAGGTAATATATTGCCCAATATGGTGGCTCCTAATAAACCAGCCATTAATGGCCCCAAAATAAAACCCATATTTGATGCCGCGGCCATTTGCCCAAAATTTTGTTTGCGATTCTCCTTTACAGAAATATCTGCTACGTAAGCATTGGCAACAGACATATTACCGCCGGTGAGGCCGTCAAGCGCCCTGCCTAAAAAGATGAGTAGTAAAGGGAGACTAAATATAAAAGTGTCGGTTAGTTTTATCTGGTGGTTAGGTATAATTAATCCGGCTAAAAATATAAGCCATGCCAAAAAGGTTCCTGCCTCGCTCAGGAGCAATATTTTTTTACGCCCAAACTTGTCAGACCAATTGCCCAATATGGGGGCGCCTATCAGCTGAAAAAAGGAGTAGGTAGCGCTCATAAAACCATAAACCACCTCATTACCGCCCAGCTTTAAAACAATAACCACCAAAAACGGAATAACGACACTAAAGCCAAGGGTATCTATAAAGTTTACCAACAGTATGGGAAACAGGGTTGCTTTAGTGGTATTTGGCGCCATTAGCTTGAGTTTAATACATCATAATACAGGCAGCCTAAAGATAAGTTTTTGATTGTAAATAGTTTGCCTTTTATTATGGCGGGAGATAGGCTGTTTGATTTTATGCACTTTTTAACAAAGTAACTTGAGCTTTTTAACAAAGTTGAGGTTGTAAATACACCCGATATTTGTTGTAACAAAAAAGTAAAAAAGACATGGAAAAAATTTGGTTTATAACAGGCAGCTCCCGCGGATTGGGACGAAGCCTTACAGCAGCGGTACTTGCCAATGGCGATAAAGTAGCTGCAACAGCACGTAATACAGCACAATTAAAGGATCTGGCAGATCAATATCCTAACCAGTTATTACCTGTTCAACTGGATGTAACCAACCAGGAGCAAATAAATGCCGCGGTTGAAAAAACAATACAGCACTTTGGCCGCATTGATGTATTGGTAAATAATGCCGGGTTTGGTATTACCGGTGCCGCTGAAGCTTATACTGATGAGCAGGTGCGCAGCCAGTTGGAAACAAACCTGTATGCTCCCATTGCTATTACGCGTGCGGTGTTACCTTATATGCGTAAGCAGCGGTCAGGGCATATATTGCAGATCAGCTCCATTGGGGGCAGGGTTGGTTCAGCAGGCGTTACTATTTATCAATCGGCTAAATTTGGCTTAAGTGGTTTTAGCGAGGGTTTGGCCCAGGAACTTGCACCTTTGGGGATAAAAGTAATTGTGATTGAACCGGGTGGTTTCCGTACAGATTGGGCAGGCGACTCGATGACCTATGCAAAATCTATTGAAGGCTATGAGGATTCTGTAGGTAAAAGGGCCGACTTTTTTCAAAGTGGAAAGTTTGTACCCGTGGGCGATCCTGATAAGGCAGCCAAAGTAATGATTGATATTATTAAGGAGCCAAAGCCACCTTTGCATTTGATATTGGGCAGCGAAGGGATAGCTATTGTGAAAAGTTCTGAAGCGGCAAAGCTGGCCGAGCTGGAAAAATGGTTCGATGTTAGTATCTCCACAGATCATGATGAGGCAGATAATTTCTTTGAATCTGAACAAGGCAAAGCATACCTCAACCTTAAAAAATAAATTATCAATAAATAATAACAGTAGAGGTAAATAATCCTGTACTGTTATTATTTGTAAATTTGAATTACATGCTTAAACAAGAAAAAGAACAGGTACTGCGGCAAATAAACTATTCCTGCTACATAGCCAGGAGCAGGGAAGGCGAGCAATTTGTGCCCGAGCATGTTTTTAGCTACCAGATAGCGGGCTCGCTCACCATAAGCGATGCAAATAATAAAACATATACAGTAAAAGAAGGCGATTTTAGATTGAGCAAACGTAACCACCTGGTTAAGTTTGTAAAGCAGCCTCCTTTAAATGGCGAGTACAAGGCTTTGTCTGTTTATCTTGACCAGGAAACATTGCGTAATTTCAGTATTGAATATGGTTACCAATCAGGTAAGCACGATATCGGTGATTCATTTATTAGCCTGAAGCCCGATCCGCTTTATAAAAGCTTTATGGAGTCATTATTGCCTTACCAGCAAACAGGGCATACTATCAGTAATGATCTGCAACGTTTAAAGTTACGCGAGGCTATCCTGATTTTACTCCAGGCAAACCCCGGGCTCAAAGATGTTTTATTTGATTTTAGCGATCCTGGTAAAATAGATCTGGAGGGTTTTATGAATAAAAACTACCATTTTAATGTTCACCTTAATCGCTTTGCTTATTTGACAGGCCGTAGTCTTGCTACTTTTAAGCGCGATTTTGAAAAGATATTTCATGTTACACCCAGCAGGTGGTTACAACAGCGCAGGTTACAGGAGGCCCATTATCTTATTAAAGAAAAAGGGCAGGCCCCGTCAGATGTTTACCTCGATCTGGGCTTTGAGGATCTGTCACATTTTTCGTTTGCGTTTAAAAAAACTTATGGTGTTGCACCATCCAGAATTTAATTATTAATTAAGCAAAACCTTGTCGGATTGCCTGATTACCAGTATTTAAAATATTTTTCACAAAATGTAACCCTATCGTTTTAATTAACGTACGAAAAGTTGTAAAAGGTTAGTTAATTTATTGGTTTGAATTTTTGTTTTTGAAACTCCCGGATGCCAACCGGGAGTTTTTTATTTAAACCGGGAGTTTAAAATGATATTCTTAAAGGTTCATTCCGCCCGAAACTTCTATCCTTTGTGCGTTTATCCAACGGGCTTCTTCGGTACATAAAAATGCAACTACACCACCAATATCGTCAGGTAAGCCAACGCGGCCTAATGCGGTTATACCGGCAACATGATCATTTACATGTTGGTTGTCGCGTACCAGGCCACCACCAAAATCTGTTTCGATAGCACCGGGGGCAACTACATTAACCGCAATTTTGCGTGCGCCTAATTCTTTAGCCATGTATCTTGTTAGTACTTCAATGCCGCCTTTCATTGATGCATAAGCTGCATAACCCGGCATACTGAAACGGGCCAAACCGCTTGATATGTTGATGATGCGGCCGCCATCGTTAATAATTGGCAGCGCTTTTTGGCTTAAAAAGAATACGCCTTTTAAATGAATATTGAAAAGCAGATCGAAATCTTCTTCTGTAGTTTCGGCAAAAGAAGCGCCAACGCCAATACCGGCATTGTTTATTAAAAAATCAAAATGATCGGTATTAAAAGTGTCTTTTAGCACTGCTTTTACCGCGGTAAAAAAGCTATCGAAGCTTTTAACATCGCCGGCATTGAGTTGTAAAGCCGCGGCTTTAAGACCGGCTTTCTCAATTTCGGCCACTACTGCCTGTGCCTCGTCCTGTTTACTGTGATAGGTAAGTATTACGTTAATGCCTTTTTTAGCCAGGCTTAAGGCCATGTTTTTGCCCAACCCGCGGCTGCCACCGGTTATAAGGGCTATTTTATTTGTTGGTTCCATTTTTCTGTTTTAATTTGATAGCACAAAGCTATATGGTAAAATACCGGGCGGTTTGCATACATCAATCCAATGTTTGCGAAATTCAAATAGGGGGGATGCTTAAGGCAAAAAGCTGAAAGCAAAAAGCCGCATGCTATATTAATATATTGGACCAGGTTGATTTCAAAGCTTTGGGCTTTCAGCTTTTTGCTTTTAGCTTTTCGGCTTTCCGCCTTTAGCTTTTAGCCTTTTCCCTTTTAGCTTGCTTTAACCTTCTTTCTGTATTCGTTAGGCGAGCTTCCCATCAACTTAGTAAACATTCTTGAAAAATAATATTGATCCTCTACCCCCAAACTTAGTGCGATGTTTTTGATAGACATGGATGTAAATGAAATATACTGGCAAGCCTTTTGAACTTTTAACTGGTTAAAATACTCTATTGGCGAATAACCTGTTTTAGCCCTGAAAATAGCCGAATAGTGTGAGGTGGATAATTTTGCATAGCTGGAAAGATCATCCAGCCTAATCATAGTATTGATGTTTTCCTGCATGTAGGCGATGGTCTTTTCCACAATATCATCATCTGCCGGCTTATCATCAACATGGTTAAACTTATCCTCATAGATCAATGACGACAAAAAGTGCGAAAATATCATGTTTACGTAGCGCAAGGCATCGCTGCTGTAGCCTTTCTCCAGGTTAAAGCATATATCCTGGAACAGCTTTATGCGGTCTTCATTAAAAGATAGGTACGGCTTGTAATTTTCAGAGTTCTTCAGGATCAGTTCCACTATAAATGCGGCTATTTCGCCTTTAAAATGTATCCAGTATATTGTCCATGGTTTATCCATGTTGGCTGCATACTTATGTGGCGTATTGGCAGGTATAGCAATAAATTGCGAAGGTGATACCTCCACTTTTTTCTTATTGATCTCCAGCCAGCCATAACCCTCGGTACAATAAATAATGATATGCTGATTTATTCCATTGGGGCGCTCGGCGTAGTGGTGCTTTGCTTTGGGGTAGTATCCAATATCAGTGATGTAGATCTGTTTGGTCACCAGGTCTTTGCTTAAAAAATTGGTAATGATCTTTTTAGGCAATACAATAAGCTTTTGCCCCTCAAAACCATCTCTTCGCCTTAGAACAGTATTTTTGATCATTTTTTCACTATGAATGCTATTGTATTTTAATCTTTAGATTAATTGGTTATCCCTGAAATACAAACATTCATAAAAAATCTTAAAATACCATCATATAAGGTATATAAGTTGCAAATAAACTTTTAGCTTCCTGTCGTAATAAAGTCCATCATTATCATAATATTACCTATTTTATTATCTCATTTAATCCATGAGATTTACATCGCAACCAATTAGTGATACAGTCAACATTTAATGCTTCCTGATTTTTCCTTTTTTTGATTAAACGGGAATTTGAGCTTTGTTTTTCACAGGGCGATAGCAGCGAAACTAAGGGATAAGCACAGCTTGGAAAGCTTTAAATAAAGACATCAATAATAGAACATAACTAAACTAAATGCAGCACTTTAACTTACCAGTTAGCACGTACAAATTAAGCTGGATAAAACTAAACCGTTTTGTTGCCGCGCTTATCTTAACAATATCGGGAAGTGTACTATATGCGCAGCCAATTAAAAAAAGCGCGGATAACACTACTATCAGCAACCCGCAATTGAAAATCAGCGTTGATAAACTTACAGGTACGGTGAATTATTTATTTGCCAATGGGATGCGGATGAATAATACCGTTGCTTATGTATCGGATTTAAATTCCCGTAATTTTTCAACTGCCGATTTCTCATCGCATAATTGTGAAGTTGCACAAATCAATGATAACGTTGGCAAAGGCGTCAGTCTTACCGTAAAGCATAGTGATGGTAACCATAAAATTGTTTTGATACAACGCTTTACGCTATATGAAAACAGGCCGTATGCATTGATCAATGTAAGTGCTACAAGTACAGATAAACCCATCGAGACCAGGGATATCAGCCCTATAGCTATCCTTCCGGCCTATAAAGGCAAACTGTTTATCCCCGGCACCGAGCCCCGCATCCTGGATGTTCCGTTTGATAATGACGACTGGACGCCAACATTAGAAAGAAGCTGGCCCAAAGCAAACTCACCCCAAAATGCAGGCATCAGCTATGAATTTGTAGCCATTTATGATCAGTTGAAAAATTCCGGCTTGGTTATAGGTAGCGTGAACCATGATTTCTGGAAAACAGGCTTAGCTTATCAAACAGGTACCCAACTGGGCTATGTTGATTCGTTAAAGGTTTTTGGTGGCGTAGCTACAGCTGATAATCCATCTTTAAAGTCGGCATATGGTGGTTTGGATGGCACGCATGATCATACAGAACATGGTACTATGCAGGGTAAAACGGTAAGCTCCCCAACTATTTATTTATGCGGATTGGCCAATGTACACGACGCGTTTTTAGATTATGGCCGTGTAAACTCAATCATCAATGGCAAGCAAACCTGGAAAGGCTATGCGCCGGTTTACTGGAATAGCTTTGGTGTGGAAGGCGTATTGGGTTATGAGGGAGTAATGATGCCCCCTGCATTAGAGCAGATCTCGGATTTTATACATTCTATGCCCAATTTCAGCAAGTATTCAAAACCGGTATTGAGCATCGATTCATACGACCAGGGAATTTACTCAACCGAAGTTTTAAAATCTATAGGCGAGTATGGTGCAAAAAATGGCCAGCAAATGGGTTTTTATTTTATCCCTTTTGCCATGTGGGCCTGGAAAGATGATATTAACGGTAAAAAGGTACCCGGTTCTAATTATGATTTAAAAGATGTTTTACTGCATGATAAAGAGGGCAAGCCTATCATGTACAAAGATGGTAAATGGGGCGCATACGCTATGGATCCAACCCATCCTGCCATCCGTTTGTACATCATTCAGCAACTAAAAAAGGCCAAAGCTATCAACGCTAAATTTTTAAAGATTGATTTTCTTACAGCCGGCTCGCTGGAAACAACAAGGCGCTACGATGTAAATGTACGTACCGGAATGCAGGCCTATAACTATGGGATGAAAACGCTAAGACATTTGGTTGATTCCGTTATGGGTAAAGATATTTTTATCACGCAGGCCATTTCGCCGCTTTTTCCGCACCAATATGCACATACCCGTTTTGTATCTACCGATGTGTATTCGCACTTACGCGATGATCAAAAGGGTTTTCCGGGTTGGGGGAGTACCGAATCATCATTAGCCACAGGATCACATATGGGCTGGGTTCAGGGTACTTTGTTCCCGTATACCAACCTGGATGTAAGCATCATGAAAAACTTCCAGAGAAATCCGGATCTTAACGAACAGGAAATAAAGGTGCGCTTATATGCCATGATGGTGATGGGGAGCATCCTGGGCGATGGATCTGATTTTAGGAACCCGCTTGCCGCCTATCGGGCACAGGAGTTTTTAAACAATAAAAATATCGCTGCTTTTTTTAGCGATCCCAAAGCGTTCATCCCACTAAAAACTGCTGATGGTGAAACATTTGATCAGCAACTATCATTTTACTTACCCGGTGATAACACCATGTTGGCCTTGTTTAATTTCGACCTAAAAAACGATTTTAAGCAGGTACTTAGCAGAGAAGCCCTGCATCTTGATGCGCATAAAAAATATGAGTTAAGAGACTTTTTATCAAATGCTGTTATTGGCGAATTAAAGGCCGATGTACCCGAAGTTACCTTAAGCGCGGCCCCGGCCGATGCGATATTAATAAAACTTGTACCAATAAATTGACCATTGAAAATAAATTCGATATTATGCCTATCCCAATTAATACATACAACCTAAAAAATGAGTAGTTCAAAAAGCTTTAACAGTAGTTACATTATCGGCATCTCCTTTATTTCGGCCCTCGGGGGATACCTTTTCGGGTTTGATTTTGCGGTGATATCCGGCGCATTGCCTTTTTTGCGCACACAATTTGCACTTACCCCCGTATGGGAAGGTTTTTTGACCGGCTCGCTGGCCCTGGGCTGTATAGTTGGCTGCCTGTTTGCAGGAAACATTGCCGACCGCTATGGCCGCAAACCTGGGTTGATCATAGCTGCTTTAATTTTCGCTATATCATCTATCGGGATAGCGTTTTCGGCTACGCTAACTTACTTTTTAATACTGCGTTTTGCAGCCGGGATAGGTGTAGGTATGGCCTCTATGCTTTGCCCAATGTACATTGCCGAGGTTTCACCTGCCGAGGTTAGGGGGCGTAATGTGGCCATCAATCAACTTACAGTGGTTATAGGGATACTTATTACCAACCTGGTCAACTATTTTTTGGCCGATCACGGGGCCGATTCATGGCGTTGGATGTTTGGTTTGGGGGCTGTGCCTTCTGCCGTATTCCTCATTGGGGTTACCTGGCTACCCGAAAGTCCACGGTGGTTGATGAAATCCGGTCAGATGGATAAAGCAAAAGTGATATTGAATAAAATAGGATCTCCGGATTTTGCAGATGCCACCTTTAAAGCTGTTGAAAAATCACTGATTGGGGCAACAAAGCAATCCTATGCAATGGTGTTTGAAAAGGCCGTTCGCCCTGCGGTTGTTGTGGGTATCACGCTGGCTGTGTTTCAGCAGTTTTGCGGTATCAATGTGGTATTTAATTACACCTCAACCATATTTGAATCGGTAGGAGCAAACCTTAACCGGCAATTGTTTGAAACCGTTGCTATAGGCGTGGTGAACCTGGTATTTACTTTGCTGGCCATGTGGCAGGTTGATAAACTTGGCCGTCGCCCATTAATGTTATGGGGTTCACTGGGGTTATCTGTCCTTTACATTGTACTGGCGTTCCTGCTGCAAAATCACTTCCCGGCAGGGTTGGTATCCATATTTGTATTGCTGGCTATCAGCACCTATGCAATTTCGTTGGCACCTGTAACCTGGGTATTAATTTCGGAGATATTTCCTAATAAAATCCGTGGGGTAGCTTCATCTGTAGCCATCGTTTCGTTATGGGGAGCTTACTTTATACTCGTTTTTACCTTCCCAATCCTTGCAAAAATATTAGGTGCTTACGGGCCATTTTACCTGTATGCGGCAATTTGTTTTGGTGGCTTTCTGTTTGTAAAAGCCAGGGTAAAGGAAACAAAAGGTCAAACTTTAGAGGAATTAGAAGACAATTTAATAAGACATTAATAATACATAGTTAGTATGCAAAATTCAACTGTTTCCGTTTGGGAAGAGAAAGTAATTATCCCCACCTATAGTGTTGGCAAGCCAGATAAAAACCCTATGTTTTTTGAAAAACGGGTATACCAGGGCAGTAGTGGGGTGGTTTATCCAAACCCGGTAATTGAAAAAATTGCCGATGAAAAAGAAGACAAGGAATATACGGGTCTTTTCCTTGAAAATAAGTATCTGAAGGTGATGATATTGCCCCAGTTGGGCGGTCGTATCCAAACGGCTTTTGATAAAATAAAACAAAGGCATTTTATTTATCACAACCAGGTAATTAAGCCCGCGTTGGTGGGTTTAACTGGTCCATGGATCTCTGGTGGTATTGAGTTTAACTGGCCCCAGCATCACCGCCCAAGCACCTTTGATCCGGTTGATTATAAGCTGGAAGAGCACGCAGATGGCAGCAAAACTGTTTGGGTTAACGAGGTGGAGCGCATGTTCCATACCAAGGGGATGGCGGGCTTTACCTTGCACCCCGATACTGCTTATATCGAAATAAAAGCAAAGCTGTTTAACCGCTCGGCGCTGCCGCAAACTTTTTTATGGTGGGCAAATCCGGCTGTTAAGGTGAATGATTATTATCAATCTGTATTTCCGCCTGATGTGAACGCCGTATTTGACCATGGCAAACGCGATGTGTCTGATTTCCCGATAGCTACCGGCACCTATTATAAGGTTGATTATTCGCCGGGTACAGATATCTCGATGTATAAAAACATACCTGTGCCAACCTCATACATGGCTATCAATTCTGATTATGATTTTGTGGGTGGATATGAGCATGACTCACAGGCGGGCCTGTTGCACGTGGCTAATCATCATGTATCGCCCGGTAAAAAACAATGGACCTGGGGTCATAGTGACTTTGGCCAGGCCTGGGACAGAAATCTTACTGATGAGGATGGTCCGTACATTGAGCTGATGACCGGTGTATTCACCGATAATCAGCCCGATTTTAGCTGGCTGATGCCTTACGAAGAAAAAACATTTACCCAGTACTTTTTGCCGTACAGGGAATTGGGTATGGTGAAAAATGCATCGAAAGATATTTTATTGGCCTTAAGCAAAACAGGCGACAGGGTAACCATTAAAATGCAGGTAACTTCGGTACAGCCAAACCTGAATATCAGCCTGACTCATCAAGGCGAGGAGTTATTTAAGCAAAGCACAACTATCACTCCCGAAAATGTTTTTGTACAGGAACTAACGGCTGATGTGAACGAAAATGAGTTGCTGCTCATCATCACTAATGACAATAAACAGGAAGTATTAAGATACGAGCCTGCCAAAAACAAACAAAACGAATTGCCAACCGCGGCCAAACCCGCTTTGCAGCCCGAAGCAGTAGAGAGTGTTGAGCAGTTATTTTTAACCGCCCAGCACCTGGAGCAATATCGTCACGCTACCTATAGCCCGGTGCCATATTATGAGGAAGCATTGCGCCGTGAGCCTACAGATATTCGTAATAACAACGCATTGGGTAAATGGTATATCCGCAAAGGCCAGTTCGCGAAAGCCGGACCGTTTTTAAGAAAAGCGGTAGAAACCAGTATTCAGCGCAACCCTAATCCTTACGATAGCGAACCATATTACAATTTGGGTTTATGTCTCAAATATTTGGACCGTGCAGATGAGGCTTATACTGTATTTTATAAATCTACCTGGAGCAATGCCTGGAAGGATACCGGCTTTTTTGCGGTAGCGCAGATAGATATGGCCCGCGGTCATTTTTCATTGGCTTTGGACCACATTACCCAATCATTGGATAGAAACGCCAATAACAGCAAGGCATACGTGATAGCTGCGGCCGCACTGCGTAAACTTATGCAGTTTGATGTGGCCCTTCAATTTGTTGATGTGGCTTTGGATAGGGACGGCTTTAATCTTGGTGCTATTTTTGAAAAAATACAAGTATATAAACAGGCAGGTGACGTAGAGCAAGTAGAAAAATGCCTTGATAAGTTGGTAGCACTCTCAAGAAATGATGATCAGAATTTTATAGAATACGCGTTGGATTATGCCGCTGCGGGGTTATACATTGAAGCCGGTGAGTTACTGAAACTGGCATTAAAAGAAAAGGGCAATAACCCAATGGTTTATTATAGCCTTGGATATTTCAGCCATAAAAGTGGTTTGTTGGATGATGCTAAAAAATGGTTTGAAAAGGCTGCTGCCGCCGATTCTTACCTGTGCTTCCCTAACCGACTGGATGAGGTGAATATATTGCAGCTTGCTATTGAAGTGGATGCTGCAGATGCCAAAGCTCCTTACTATTTGGGTAACCTATTTTATGATAAGCGCCAGTATGATGAAGCGGTAAGTTACTGGGAAACGTCGGCAAAGCTGGATGAAACTTTCCCTACTGTTTTCAGGAATTTGGCTATAGCTTATTTCAACAAGCAAAATGACCAGGTAAAAGCGCTTGCTTATTTTGAAAAGGCATTTTACCTGGATACTACTGATGCAAGGGTTTTGATGGAGTTGGATCAGCTGTATAAAAGACTGAACTATCCTACAGAGAAACGTTCGGAATTTTTAGAAAATAACCTGGAAGTAGCTTTGCAGCGTGACGATGTTTACCTGGAAAGAGTTACCCTGCTTAATTTGGCAGGCGAATATGAAAAAGCACTTGGTTTATTGATGGAGCGTCAGTTTCATCCATGGGAGGGTGGCGAAGGCAAAGCTTCTGGTCAGTATGTATTTAGTATGGTGCAATTAGCCAAAAAATACCTGGGCGAAGGCGAATATGATAAAGCCATTGCCAATCTCAACGCGGCAAAAAGCTATCCTCATAATTTGGGAGAAGGAAAATTGTATGGCACACAGGAAAACGATATTGATTATTGGTTGGGTTGCGCTTATGAAGGCTTAAACCAAACTGACGCCGCAAATGAGTATTATAAACAATCAACAATTGGTTTGGATGAACCATCTGCAGCTGTGTTTTACAATGATCAGCAGCCCGACAAGATTTTTTACCAGGGTTTAAGCTGGGAAAAATTGGGCGATAAAGAAAGAGCCACGCAAATATTTAACAAACTGCTTGCCTATGGTAAAGCCCATGAAAACGATGTGGTGAAGATAGATTACTTCGCAGTATCACTACCCAACTTATTGATTTTTGATGATGACCTGGATATGCGCAACCGCGTTCATACTTACTTTTTACAGGGCTTGGGTATGTTGGGGCTGGGTAACTTTGAGGCCGCACAAGCGATGTTTATCAAAGTGATTGATTTTGATGCTATGCATGCCGGGGCTAAATCTCACCTGGAGATGGCAAGGCAGCAATTAAACGTATCCAATTATTAATAAAGGGTTTACAATATTCAGCCGGGTTGATGTGGCAAACATTTACCCGGCTTATTAAGCTTATGCTTCAGCCTAAATAAATCACGACTCAAGCCAGGATATATTTTACTGATAAAAACATCAAAACTATAGGCGCCGAACTTGGCTTTGATGATCAGTATTGTTTTTCGCGGCTGTTTAGCAAAGTAACCGGCGTCTCGCCATCTAAATACAAATTGACACGAAAAAATAAACCTTCATGTAAAGAAATAGCAAGCTGAAAGTTTGTGTTTAATATTTGTCGTTTTAACAATAATATAATCTATCTTAACCTATAACATCACAAAATCATGAACAAAAGCCAAACTAAGGTATCGTGCCGGGAATGGGGCGAATATTTTGGCTCTAAAGTTTATCTTTTTAAGTTTGAAAATGCCAATGGAGCATACATCGAACTTACAAACTATGGCGCAACATTAGTTTCTGCCGTAGTGCCGGATAATCAACATAAATACGATAACGTGGTTTTAGGCTATACATCATTAGCCGGTTATATAGCTGATGAATGCTATATGGGCGCAACTATAGGGCGTTTTGCCAACAGAACAGGGGGGGCTAAATTCACAATGGATGGTGTCATTTATAAGTTGGACGTCAATGACGATGCTAACTCCAATCATGGTGGCTTTGCCGGTTTTCACGCTAAGGTTTTTGATCATCAAGTAACTGATGAGGGTATATCTTTTGCCCTGCAGAGTGCTGATGGTGATGGAGGATACCCCGGTAATCTTCATCTGGCAGTAAATTACAGATGGACTGATAATAATGAATTGTATATCAGCTATCAAGCTACTTCTGATAAAAAAACAGTAGCTAATTTCACTAATCACGCTTATTTTAATCTATCAGCAAAAGGGGACGGGATATTTGACCATTCTCTTAAAGTTTATGCTGATACCTTGTTAGAAGTCGATGCGGCCTATATCCCTACGGGCGAGATAAAAGCAGCTGGTAATAAGGCTTTAACAGGCGAGATCATACTGGGTAAAATGATAGCTGGCGGTGTAAAAACGGGTTTTAATGACTGCTACATTTTGAAAAACGCCAATAATAATGTGCTTAAACCTGCGGCAAAACTTACTGAAAACACATCGGGCAGGAAGCTGGAGGTGTTTACAACTTACCCTTCGGTGATGGTTTATACTGGCGATTACCTTGATTGTAAGCCCCATGGCAACTTGTTACGCCCATACCAACCCTTTGATGGACTATGCCTTGAATGTCAGTATTATCCGGATAGTCCTAATCATGCCAATTTCCCTTCAACAATATTACTGCCCGGCGATGTGTACCAGGAAACCATCGTCTATAAATTCGGCACGGTTTAAGCGTTTGAGTAGATCATCAATGATTAATGCCTGTACTTTACACGGTAGCTACCCTTTTATCTGCAATAGTGATTGTTGTTGTGCGATAAATGGATGATCCGTTGCGGTTATGCGTTAATAAATTGATGGACAAAAATTCAATCGCCAAATTCCGCCTCAGCAATAATCTATCTGCAAATAAATTTTTTCGCCTGTGTAATTATAAATAACCTTGTTGATGGATAAAACAACTTTGACCGAAATAATCAGAAAATTATCCATCTTTTTTGAAAGTTTATCCATTTTTTGATGCACTCCCGGCACCTACATTTACAATACCAATTATTAACTAAACCCATAAAGTATGTAAAGATTTTGACTCTTAACCTTAAGGGGGAAAACAGGACAATCAATTATAAATAATAAGGTACGTGGCGCTTTTGGCTAACCTTTAGGGGATAGTTATGCATTTTGATGAAGAAATTCCCCGCGTTTATTATTAAAGCCCAAATAAATCAACAAGTATCTGTAGCTCATAATTCCCTCAATAGTCCTGCGGATTATTAATAAGCCGATTTGATTAAAACCAATTGATTAAAATAATTTTTATGAATCCAATTTTATGAAACAACCTTACACATTTAGTAAAAAGCCCATGCAATTTTACCTGCGACGTTGTTTAATGCTTTTTATATTATCATTGTTTTATTGTGCCGCCTATTCACAATCAAAAATTACAGTTACAGGTTTGGTAGTTGATACTACAAAAATAAAGTTACCAGGGGTAACTGTTGCTGTAGTGAACAATGCCAAAGTAGGTACCGTTACTGATGAAAACGGAAGGTTTATTCTTGACGTTAACGACGGCGCTGTAATAAGAGTGTCGTTTGTTGGCTTTAAGCCGCAAACATTTACAGTTTCGGCAACAAACAAGGTGTTTACCGTAATCCTTAAAGAGGATAAACTAATAGCCGATGAGGTAGTAATTACCGCATACGGTAAAAAGGAACGTAAAGAAGCTTTGGTAGGATCAGTAACCAGTATTAAGCCTGGCGAATTACGCATCCCCTCAAGTAACCTTACCACTGCCCTTGCAGGCCAGGCTGCGGGTATTATAGCCTATCAACGGAGTGGACAGCCGGGGCAGGATAACGCCTCATTCTTTGTGCGTGGGGTAACCACATTTGGTTACAAGCAAGATCCGCTTATCCTGATAGATAACGTGGAGCTATCGGCCAATGATCTTGCACGTTTGCAGGTAGATGACATCGCCAGCTTTTCGATATTAAAAGACGCGAGTGCTACAGCGCTTTACGGTGCAAGGGGTGCCAATGGTGTAATATTGGTGGCCACAAAAGAGGGTAAAGTAGGCCCCGCCAAAATTAATTTCCGTTCGGAGTATTCTTCTTCGCAGTCAACTAAAACGTTGGATTTGGTTGATCCTATTCAATACATGAATCTGTATAACGAGGCTTCATTAACGCGTGATCCAAAACTGCCTTTGCCATTTTCGCAGAGTCAAATAAATAATACCCAAAATACCATTAACGGAGGTCCGGGCAGCAACCAATACGTGTATCCTGCTGTTGATTGGTTGAATATGCTGTTTAAAAAGACAGCAACAACACAACGTAACAATTTAAGTATTAACGGTGGTAACGCTTTAGCCCGGTATTACATTACAGGTACTTATAATGTTGATAATGGCGTATTAAAATCAGATATTCACAATAACAACAATAACAACGTTAAGTTCAGGAACTATCAGTTACGCTCAAACATCAATATAAATATTACCAAAACTACCGAGCTTGTTGTAAGGTTATCGGGCAACTTTAGCGAATATAATGGTCCTATCACCACTGATGGATCCTTCGCTTCTGATTTGTACAATGTAGCTATCCATACAAGCCCGGTTCTTTTCCCGGCCTATTTCCCGGCCGATGATGCAAACGCCAACGCGCAGCACATTTTATTTGGAAACGTGGGTACGGCCGATGGTACAAGCAGCAATAGCATATTGTATAATAACCCCTATGCGGCTTTATTACGCGGGCATAAAAACTCGTCAGATTCCAGGATGTCGGCGCAATTGGAGTTAAATCAAAACCTGAATTTTTTAACCAACGGATTAAAATTCAGATCGATATTTAATACCAACAGGCATTCATATTTTGATTCGCAGCTGGCTTATAATCCCTTTTATTACAACATAGGTTCATATGATAAGCCAACAGATAAGTATACCCTAACCTGGCTTAATCCACAGCCTACGGGCTACAATGTAGCACAGGAATACCTGTCTTACAGTAAAAATGAGCCAAATGCAGATACTTTCTTTTATTTACAAACAGCCCTTGATTATAGCAAGCAGCTTGGCGATCATAATATTAATGCTACATTAATAGGTACAGCGCAGCAAACCGTTTATTCAAGTGCGCAGGATCCAAAACTACACATCACAACCCTGCAGTATTCTTTGCCTTTCAGAAACTTAGGTTTAGCCGGCAGGTTAACATATAATTATAAAAGCCGGTACTTTATTGAAGGAAACTTTGGCTACAATGGTTCTGAACGTTTCTCAGAAAATCACAGATATGGCTTTTTCCCAACCATTGGTGCATCATGGGTATTATCTAATGAAAGCTGGTGGAATCCAGGCATTATCGACCGCTTAAAAATTCGTGGCAGTTTTGGTTTGGTGGGTAATGATGCCATCGGTTCACAACGTTTCTTCTATTTATCTGATGTTAACCTAAAGGATGGTCCTAACTATTCGCAGTTTGGTTTTGCTAACTCTTACGAACGAAAAGGGGTGTTTATCAACAGCTACGAAAACAGGAACATTACCTGGGAAACATCAAGGCAAACCAATTTGGCAGTTGAGTTTACCGTGTTAAAAAATCTTAACGTTGTTGCCGAGTTTTACAAAAATCACCGGTATGATATATTGCGTGAACGTTATGTGCCTTCAAGTGAAGGCTTTGAGTCACCTATCAGCTCAAACTTAGGCGTAGCAGACTCAAAAGGTATCGACCTTTCTGCAGATTTTAAACAAAACTTTAGTAATAGCCTGTGGGCATCTTTCAGAGGTAACCTTACCTACTCAACTAATAAGTACACTTATATTGAAGAGCCTAATTACAAAGAGCCATGGAGGCATTTTATTGGTCAGCCAATAAGCCGCGGTTATGGCTACATAGCCGAAAGGTTGTTTGTTGATGATCAGGAAGCCAAAAACTCGCCAACCCAAAGGTTTAGCGATAATGGTATTGCCCCGCAGGGTGGCGATATTAAATACAGGGATTTAAATAACGATGGAAAGATAGATAATCTTGACCAGGCATTTATAGGCTACCCGCAAACGCCGGAGATTGTTTACGGTTTTGGTTTCTCTACAGGTTTCAAAGGCTTTGATCTTTCTGCATTTTTCCAGGGACAGGCAAGGGTATCTTTCTTTGTTGACCCAAGAAAGGTGAGCCCTTTCATCCCAAGTCCTGATCCTTATGTGTACGGTAATACCCAGGTTTTACAGGGCTTTGCAGATAGTCACTGGTCCGAGGAACACCAGGATCTGTATGCCGCCTATCCAAGGCTGGGTGTATCAAACAAAGTGATTGAAAACAACTTACAGCCAAGCACATGGTGGCTGCGCGATGCCAGCTTCCTGCGGTTAAAATCATTGGAGGTAGGCTATACCTTACCAGCCCGGATATCAAAATCATTGAAGGTAACTAACATGAGGATTTACTTTAACGGGTTGAATTTACTAACCTGGAGCCCCTTCAAAATGTGGGATCCGGAGCAGGCAGGAAATGGTTTTGGTTACCCGATACAAAAAGTTTTCAATGTTGGCCTTAACGTGAATTTATAATCATAAACAGCTTAAAACAGACGATATGAGATCATATTATAAATTTATATTACTCGCGGTGCTTTGTTTCAATGGCCTGTCGTGTAAAAAATACCTTGATGTAGCCCCCGATAATGTGGGTACTCTTGATTATGCCTTTAGAAACAGAAATGAAGCTGAAAATTATCTTTTTGGTTGCTACTCAACCATGCAGCAAACATCAAACGTTATTTACAACGCAGGTTTCACTACTTCGGCAGAAATTATTTACCCCAATAATTTAATTACTAACTTCTTTGACCAGGCAGGTTTTAACCTGATAAGAGGAGTACAAAGCACCGGCAACCCGGTACTTAATTACTGGGGTGGTAATGTTGGCAGTGTAAATATTTTCCAGGGTTTAAGGCGGTGTAATATCATGCTCGAGAACATTGATAAGCCGATTGACCTTAGTGCATCTGAAAAAAAGAGATGGATTGCAGAAGTTAAATTCCTGAAAGCGTACTATGAGTATTACCTGATCAGGATGTACGGACCAACTATCTTAATCAAAGATAGTTTCCCGATTGACGCGCCGCCAGAATCATTAAAACGCAAAAGAGCATCAACAGATGAAGCATTCGCTTATGTAATATCATTACTTGATGAGGCAATACCCGATTTGCCGCCGGTAATTGAAAACCAGGCAAAAGAGTTTGGTCGTATTACCAAATTCATAGCCATGTCTGTAAAAGCCGAGGTTTTAACAACAGAGGCCAGTCCGTTATTTAACGGTAACCCCGATTACGTAAGCTTTAAAGATCATGATGGTAAAAACCTTTTTGCAACTACCTATGATGCTACCAAATGGCAAAAAGCAGCCGATGCCTGTAAAGCAGCTATCACCGAGTGTGAGGCACAGGGCATACACCTGTACAATACAGCGCCAACAACCGGTATAGGTAATGTATCTGATGAACTGAAGAAGATATTGACACTACAATCTGCAGTTACAGAAAAATGGGAACAAAACCCGGAGTTGGTATGGGCCTTAAATTATGGTTTTGATTACCAGGGTTATACCATACCAAAACTTACCTCAAAATCTGTTAGTATGGCAAATACCTATCCTTCAAACTGGGCGGTGCCTATTTCAGAAGGTGATTTGTTTTATACCAACAATGGCGTGCCTATAAATGAAGATAAGACATTTGATTATGCAGGTCGTTTTACACCACAAACCGGTGATGATGCCAACAAGCATTATATTAAACAGGGCTACGAAACAGCCAAACTGCACTTTAACCGCGAGCAACGGTTTTATGCAAGCATCGGTTTTGATGGTGGTATCTGGTTTGGTAATGGAGTGGTTGATGAAGATAAGGCTTACTACGTGCAAGCCCGCGGACCTTTTGCAGTATCGGGCCCAAAGAGTTTTAACTCCACCAATATTACAGGTTACTGGCCTAAAAAACTGGCTAACTATCAGTCTGTAATGGATGATAGCTTTCAGCCTATTGCTTTCCATATGCCGTTGATCCGTTTATCAGGTTTATACCTGCTATATGCCGAAACGTTGAACGAGGCATCCGGTCCAACACAGGAAGTACTTACTTATATAGATAAAGTACGTAACAGGGCAGGCTTAGGCGGCGTACAGGCGTCATGGTCAACCTATTCAAAAACGCCGGATAAACCTAATACAAAAGAAGGTTTACGCCAGATAATTCACCAGGAAAGACGAATTGAGCTAAGCTTTGAAGGCCAGATAGGCTGGGATCTGCGCAGGTGGAAAGAGTTACAGGATGTATTGAGCAAACCATTGCAAGGCTGGAATATTAACGAGGGTAACTCTGTTAATTATTACCGCCCGCAAACGGTAGTATTACCGCTATTTGGATTAAAAGATTACCTGTGGCCTATAAGCACAACAGATGTTATCGTTAATGAAAATCTTACCCAAAACCCTTACTGGTAGGCGTATAGATATTCATTTGAAAGTTTATAATGATTAATATAAAAATATAAATTATGAAGAAGATAAATAACCGCAGGTACCTTAACTGGTTAATGTTAGCCCCGGTTTTGCTGGTGATGCTTTTAGGATCATGCAAAAAAATGGAGTCGAACATCGAGGTGGTATCAAACGATAAAACAAAACCCGGCCCTATAACCGCTGTTAAGGTTGAAAATTTAAATGGCAGCGCGAGGCTTACTTATACGCTGCCCGATACCAAAAACCTGCTTTACGTTTTGGCAAAATACAATATAAATGATACCAAAAGCAGGGAAACCAAAGCCAGCTACTACACCGATACCATTATGGTTGATGGATTTGCAAAGGCAAAGGAATATACAGTTACTTTATATGCTGTAAGCAGGGCCAATATCATGTCAGATCCGGTTACGGTGAAGGTGAACCCAACAACGCCTAACTACGAGTTGATCAACAGTAATTTGGTAGCGACGGCTGATTTTGGAGGCGCTAACTTTTTTGGATTTAACCACAATAAGGTTCCGGTTGCCATTCACGTTATCACTTTTAATGAAACTACCAAGGTTTATGACGAACAGACTCCTCAATACATAAGCGGAGATACCATCAATGTTTCTGCGCTTGGTTTCCCGGCAACACCTAAAAAGTTTGGTGTTTTTACCACAGATAGATTTGGGAATATTTCGGATACGGTTTTTACCACGTTAACACCCTTGTATGAAATAGCTCTTGATAAAACCAAGTTTTTCACTTACCACCTGGCAAGTGATAGTCCTATTGGTTACGGTTGGGAGTTTAAATATTTCTTTGATGGTAACAAAGGCGATCCCGGATGGCACACGCTTAGCAATGGTTTAAAGATAGGTACGTTTGGTTTGGGCGTAACTGCAAAAATAAGCCGTGTAAGGTTGTATAACAGGTTGCCAGATATTTATGGCTATCAAAATAGCAGGCAGTTTACCATATGGGGTGCAACTAAAGATAACCCACAGGATTACGGGCCATGGCCTGCAACCATCACTCCTGAAGGTACCGTACTTGGCGACTGGGTAAACATGGGTAATTTTGTTTTCCCAAATCCGCCATCGGGCTTGCCACCGGGCCAGGCTAACCAGGCCGATATTGCTTTTGCCGCAGATGGTATTGATTTTAAAATGCCAAGAGTTGCGCCGGCTGTGAAATACATCCGCTTTCAGTGCACCCAAACCTGGGCAGGGCTTGATTATGTAAATGCCAAGGAGATCACCATATCGGGCAATCCGTTGTAATGCAGTATGTAGTTAATTAAAAATTAAGAAAATGAAAATCAAACTTACCATTACTGTTCTCCTTGTTATAGGCTTTGCAATCTTCGGCTGCAAAAAATATGATACGGATTATAAGAAATTTTTAGATCACAAAGAGGTTATATATCCCGGTTTGGCTACAGGTGTGGGTTACCATCCCGGTAACTTAAGAGTATTACTGGTTTGGCATCCAAGTCCCGATCCAAGTATCAAAAACTATGTGGTTTCCTGGAACAACGGTCTCGATTCGGTAATAGTTAACGCTACATCTCATAGTCCGGCAGATTCAATTACGGTTTCAATCCCCGGCTTAAAGGAGTATGTGTACAGTTTCAGGATAATTGCTCATGATAATGACGGTAACACATCAGTAGGGCAGGATATAAACAATGTAAGGGTTTACGGAGCTGTATATGTATCAGCGCTGTTTAATCGTGGCTACAATACGGCAAATCCGTACCAGTTAAATGACGATGGATCTGTTACACTATATTTTAATAAGGCAGATACAGGAAACGTATCAACCACCATAAAGTATACCAATAAACTTGGAGTAACGGCCGAGAAATCATTCGGACCGAAGGATAAATCGGTAACATTAACAGATTATAAGTTAGGTACGCCCCTTCAGTACCGGTCGGCTTATAAGCCGGTTGCGGATGCTGTAGATGCTTTTGATGTGAAAAACTATGACGATTTCCCTATAATATACAATGTTGTAGAGTGCGATAAATCATTATTTAAAGCATACAACCTGCCAACCGATGTGCCATCGGCCTATGGTTGGGAAACCTATTATTTATGGGATAAAAGCACCAATGAACCGGGTTTCCATACTCCGGGTCAGGATTTTCCTATCTGGTTCACTTTTGATATGGGTCAGCAGGCGTCATTAGCCAAAATGAAAATATGGCAGCGCACATCGGGTTTATATAATTATGGCAATCCAAAAAGGTTTGAAATTTACGGAAGCAATAATCCAACCTCAAACGGCGATTTCAGTAATTGGGTTAAGCTGGGCAGTTTTACCTCAGTTAAACCATCAGGTTTACCTACAGGCCAAAATAGCCAGGCCGATGCTGATTTTGCGGCAGCCGGCGAACCATTCACTTTCCCGGCTGGTTTAGCATCATACCGGTATATCAGGTTTAAAGTATTAGAAACATGGGGTGGCGGAAACTACTTCCATTTACTTGAACTAACAATGTACAAAATAGACAAATAGGTTTATAAATTGGTTAAAATTGGTTAAATGGAGGCCGGTAGTTTAATAGCTGCCGGCTTTTTTGCTTAAACATTTTTCCTATATTTAGTTCAAATCACCTTACACATGAAAAAACTGATCGTATTTGTTTTGCTGGCCTTTCCATTTTGCGTGTATAGCCAAACTTTCAGAGTAAATATTGATGCCGCGCTTGGCGAAAAAGACCTGGATGGCAGGTTGTTACTCCTGCTTTCTAAAAATAACAAGGCCGAACCCCGTTTCCAGGTTGGCGATGCTGCAAATACGCAATTGGTTTTTGGTATGGATGTTAACGGCTGGAAACCCGGCACTACCCAACTGGTAGATGTGCAGGCCGTTGGTTATCCGCTTGAGCGTTTAAAGGATGTGCCGGCAGGCGATTATTATGTGCAGGTACTGCTGCATAAATACGAAACCTTTCATTTAAAAACCGGGCAAACAGTAAAATTACCGATGGATAGGGGCGAGGGACAGCATTGGAACATAGCACCGGGCAATATCTATTCAGCGCCAATAAAAATCCATTTTGATCCGGCGGCATCAAACGAGGTATTACTCACTATTAATAAAACTATCCCGCCAATTGAGGCACCAAAGGATACCAAATACATAAAGCATATCAAAATACAAAGCAAGCTGCTTACCGAATTTTGGGGCAGGCCGATGTACTTAGGCGCCAATATTTTGTTGCCCGGCGGTTTTGATGAGCATCCCAAAGTAAAATATCCGCTGGCCATATTTCACGGGCATTTCCCGGCAGATCTGGAGGGTTTTAGCACTACGCCGCCCGATAAAAATTTAAAGCCGGATACCTCCGCACGCTTCCATCTTATAGGTTATAATAAAATTGTGGAACAGGAGGCGTATGACTTTTACAAACAATGGACTGGTCCGGGTTTTCCAAGAGTGCTGGCGATTGAAATTCAGCATGCCAATCCTTATTACGATGATTCTTACGCTGTAAATTCGGCCAATTTAGGTCCATATGGGGATGCGATAACCTATGAGCTTATTCCCGAAATAGAGAAGCAATTTCGCGGGATAGGAAAAGGTTGGGCCAGGTTCATGTACGGCGGCTCAACAGGCGGCTGGGAAGTACTGGCCGCGCAGGTATTTTATCCCAACGAGTACAACGGATGTTACGCCGCCTGCCCGGATCCGGTAGATTTTCACCACTATACAACCATCGATATTTACAACGATAAAAATGCCTATTACCCCACAAGCGATTTCAAAAAAACACCCCGCCCGGCAGAGCGCGATTACCTTGGTCATGTAAGCGCTACCCTAAAAGAGGTGAATCAACGTGAGCTTGCCTTGGGCAGCCGCAGCCGAAGCGGCGACCAGTTTGATATATGGGAAGCTGTTTTTTCGCCAATGGATAAAGACGGATATCCTCAACGCATTTTTGATAAGTACACAGGTGCAATTGATAGCAGTGTAGCCGCTTACTGGCGCGATCATTTTGATCTTACCCACATCATCCAACGCGATTGGCCAAAGATAGGGGCGAGCCTTAAAGGTAAGATTCATATTTATGTAGGTGATATGGATACTTATTACCTCAACAACGCGGTTTACAGTGCCGAGGATATGCTTAAAAAACTAAACAATCCCAACTGCGGCTGTGAAGTTGACTACGGCGACCGTGCCGAACACTGTTGGAATGGTGATCATTCCCACCCAAATTACATCAGCAGGCTACGTTACCATCAAATGTTCATCAAAAAATGGGCGGCCGAGGTTAAAATGAGAGCACCAAAAGGGGCGGATTTAAAGAGCTGGAGGTATTGAGTTTAGGTTATAGATGGGTGTTGACATTTATCGCTCTGGGACTTGGCAGGAACATGATTAATTTTAAAAACACATCAATATTTTTCCTTTAAATAAACCAGTGGCGTAGCCACGGCTAATATTGTAACAACGGATTTTAATCCGTTGAAGTAGCAACCTATAAAGAGAACCGTAGGTTCGGCCCATGTGCTTAGCTGCTTAAATGGACAATGCTGGCATCCTCTTAAAAAATATGCACCCAGATAAAGTTTGCTATTGCATATTTGACTTACGCACCCCGTTTAAATTTACGTAAAAAGCGGAACAGACTGTTCATGACAGTTATGGCATCTCAATTATTTAGTTTTAGCTATTATCAACCATATAAACAGAAATTTTATTGTGTGTTTTTTTAAACACGTCCTTATTTAAAAGGAGTACGCATAAATATTTTATAGTGCTAAAAGCTTTTAGTTAATGTCAAAAAATATCATCGTCCTATCGTTATTATTACTTGCGTTTATTGACAGCAATGCTCAAGGGCAGGGTTCAATTAAGAAAAATAATAAAATTCCTTCACTGGATAGCAGGTTCATCCATCCTCCTGATTCCATTCAGACCAGCATTTACTGGTATTGGATGTCGGACAACATTTCAAAAGAGGGAGTTATAAAAGATTTACAGGCAATGAAAAGTGTTGGGATTAACCGAGCATTCATTGGCAACATTGGTTATGACGCCACGCCATATGGAAAAGTTAAATTGTTTTCGGCCGAATGGTGGGATATTATGCATACGGCGTTAAAAACCGCTACAGCATTAAATATCCAGATAGGGATTTTTAACGGTCCCGGCTGGAGCCAAAGCGGCGGCCCATGGATAAAACCAGCGCAATCTATGCGTTACCTGGCATCATCGGAGGTGCAGGTGAAAGGTGGCCAAACTATCAATTTATCACTAAAGAAACCGGGTGACGATTTTCAGGATGTGAAGGTGATTGCATTTAAAGCGCCTAAAAGTTTTGGAACATCAATTATTGATCTTAAACCCAGGATCAGCACCTCTGTACCGGTGGATAATATTGCCAATATCACGGATGGAAATCAGTCGACAGAAGCCGTACTACCAGCCTCCAAGTCGTTTTCTGTTGGTCTGGAAACAACCAATGAATTTACGGCGAGAAGTATTACTATCTATCCTTCACATCATCCTTTAACCGCAAAGGCGGAGTTACAGGCAGAGGATAATGGCGTTTATAAAACGGTTAAAAGCTTTAATATTGACCGCAGCAACAATAGTTTAAATGTAGGTTTTGATCCGTACGGCCCGGTGGCTGTATCTATTCCTGCTACAACGGCTAAAAAGTTCCGGGTGATATTTAGTGATGCTTCGCCCGGCTTTGGTGTTGCCGAGTTACAGATCTCTGCAGCTCCGGTGGTTGAACGTTACATCGAAAAAACGCTGGCCAAAATGTTCCAGACGCCGCTACCTTACTGGAACGAATACCAATGGCCTGCCGAGCCGGTGATCAATGATAACCAATTAACTATCGATCCGAACAATACCATAGATATATCAGCCAATATGGCTGCTGATGGCACCTTGAAGTGGAACGCTCCTGCCGGAGATTGGGTAATTATGCGTACCGGAATGCTGCCAACAGGTGTGCAAAACGGACCGGCATCGCTAGAGGGTACAGGCTATGAAGTTGATAAAATGAATAAAGATCATATTGAGGGGCATTTTAACGCTTTTCTTGGCGAGATCATGAAACGTGTACCTCCCGAAGATCGTAAAACCTGGAAGGTGACCGTTGAGGACAGCTACGAAACCGGTGGCCAAAACTGGACGGACGGTTTACTGGGGAAATTTAAAGCAGTTTATGGGTATGATCCGCTTCCTTATTTACCCGTTTTAAAAGGTTACGTAGTTGGCAGCCAGGACAGGAGCGATCGCTTCCTTTGGGATCTGCGACGTTTTATTGCTGATCGTGTTGCCTATGATTATGTAGGTGGGTTGCGCGACGTGAGCCATAAACATGGCCTGACTACCTGGCTGGAAAACTATGGGCACTGGGGTTTCCCAGGTGAGTTTTTGCAATATGGAGGGCAAAGTGATGAAATAGGCGGGGAGTTTTGGAGTGAAGGCAGCCTGGGCGATATCGAAAATCGTGCGGCATCTTCCGCTGCTCATATTTATGGAAAAAATAAAGTATCGGCAGAGTCTTTTACTGCAGGCGGCGGGGCATACCTGCGCTACCCCTATATGCTGAAAAAACGGGGCGACCGCTTTTTTACTGAGGGGATCAATAACACGTTACTGCATGTTTTTATTTCGCAGCCATCTGAGGATAAGGTACCCGGTATTAATGCCAATTTCGGTACTGAATTTAACCGGCATAATACCTGGTTTAGCTATATGGATTTGTTTACTGGTTATTTAAAAAGAGATAACCTTATGCTGCAACAAGGAAAATACGTAGCCGATGTAGCTTATTTTATCGGCGAAGATGCTCCTAAAATGACTGGTATTACCGATCCCAAACTGCCGGCGGGATATTCTTATGATTACATCAATGCCGAAGTAATTAAAAATCGTGTTAAGGTGCTTAACGGTAAACTGGTTTTGCCCGATGGCATGAGCTATAACCTGCTGGTGCTGCCTAAACTGGAAACCATGAGGCCGGAGCTATTAACCAAAATTAGGGACCTTGTACTACAGGGTGCTCACATATTAGGCCCTGCACCGGAACGCTCGCCAAGTTTGCAGAATTATCCTGCTGCGGATGATCTTGTTAAAAAATTAACTGCCGAACTATGGGGCAGCGTTAATGGCACAACTGTAAAACAAGGTAGTTTTCGAAAAGGAACGGTAATGGCAGGCATGGATATGCAATCCGCCCTAAATATCCTGAACATAGCTCCTGATTTTGTTTCGGGAACGGAGCAACCGGTGCTTTATATTCACAGAACTGCGCCTGAAGCGGAAATATATTTTGTGAGTAATCAAACCGAACAGGAGATTAATATTGCGCCATCTTTCAGAACAGCGGGCAGGCAACCCGAATTTTGGGATCCGGTAACGGGCGCTACCCGTTTGCTCCCTGAATTTTCATCAAAAGATAAAAAAACAACAGTTCCGTTAAGCTTGCAGCCATTGCAAAGCGCGTTTATCGTTTTCAGGAAGCCTATTGATAGCAAAAAACAAAATGGTGTCAACTTCCCGGCCCAACAACCGGTTATGGATATAAAAGGACCATGGCAGGTAGCCTTCGATGCCAAAATGCGTGGCCCTCAGCAAATGGTGGTATTTAATGAATTAACAGATTGGACAACATCAGCAAATGATAGTATCAAATATTATGCAGGTACAGCAGTTTATAAAAACACCTTCAAAGTTTTAAAACCGGCAAAAGGCGCGCGTTTATATCTTAACCTTGGCGATGTTAAAGTGATGGCTAAAGTAAAAGTAAACGGTATCAACGTTGGCGGTGTATGGACTTATCCTTACCGGGTTGATATTACCAACGCGGTTAAAAATGGTACAAACACCCTGGAAGTATCGGTAGTAAATAACTGGATGAACCGCCTGATAGGCGACAGCAAGCTACCTGCAGAGCAACGCAAAACCTGGACAAGCAATAGCCTTTATAACCCAAATAGTGGGTTGCAGACATCGGGCTTGATGGGACCGGTTACTATTACAACCGTTAAATATTGAAAAATAAGAGGTACCCGAAGTTAAATCACCAGGCGTGGCACATTCAAGTAAAAATGTATCTTTATAACAACCTTTTTATTTATGAATATGGTAAAGCGTTTGTGGTTAATAACAATTTCAATTGGTTTAATGGCGGGTTTCATCCGGGCCAATCCGGTTAGCTTAAAGAGTGCAGATCCTAAAAATAAAATTACAACCTCTGCTACCAGCAGAAAAAATAAACATAGTTCCGTATCCAATAAATTAAACAATTCACATTTTGCCAGGCCCTTGCCCCGGATAGCTATTGCCGGGCTGGGGATAGAATCGAGTACCTTTTCGCCGGCGCTTACCGATGAAGCGGCTTTTCACGCAAAATATGGTGGGGAAGTCTTTAGCTCATACCCATTTTTAGCGGTTGATTCGCCGGTTCGCAAAAGGGCGGTGTGGTTCCCTGCATTGGTGGGTAAAAGCCTGCCTGGCGGTGCGGTTACCAGGCTGGCCTATGAATCACTGGTTAATAAAACACTGGATTCACTTAAGAAGTATTTGCCCTACGATGGCTTGTATTTTGATATTCACGGCGCCATGAGCGTAGTCGGCCTTGACGATCCGGAGGGGGATTTGATTGTAAGGATCAGGAAAGTGGTTGGTAAAAAAACAATCATTTCTACTTCGATGGATCTGCATGGCAATGTTTCCTGGCGTTTGGCCCTAAACACCGATTTGATTACCTGTTACCGGATGGCACCTCATGAGGATGCCATGCAAACAAAACAGCGGGCTGTGGAAAATTTGATTAGCCGGATTGAAAGCGGAAAGGGCAAACCGGCATACAAGGCCTACATTTCAATACCCATATTGCTGCCCGGCGAAAAAACGAGTACCCGGATAGAGCCCGGCAAAAGCCTGTATAAAGCGGTTGCACCCGCTACCGCGCAACTGGGAATCATTGACGCTGCGATATGGATAGGTTACGCCTGGGCAGATGAACCCCGCAACCATGCGGTGGTGATGGTTACAGGGGATGACAAGGATAAGGTTACCCATACAGCCGGGCAACTGGCGCAAAGCTTTTGGGATGCCCGCAAAGCTTTTGAGTTTGTAGCGCCCACCGGCAACCTTACCGAATGCCTTAACAAGGCATTGACAAGTAGTAAACATCCTTTTTATATCAGTGATTCGGGCGATAACCCTACTGCAGGTGGCGCCGGCGATGCTACCTGGACATTGACGCAGATCCTTGCCCGCCCGGAATTAAAGGGCGAAAATGGCCCGACACTAATTTATGCCTCTATCCCTGCGCCTGAGTTGATAAAAAGCGCCATTGCAGCAGGCGTTGGTAAACATGTGGAAGGTTATGCGGGAGCCAGGGTAGATGCCAGGTATGCTCCGCCGGTAAGGCTCTCCGGAACGGTAGAATCTATACAATATGGCGATAAGGATGCCGAGGTTGAAGCTGTAGTGCGGGTAGGCAGCGTACATGTTATTATTACTCAAAAGCGTAAGCCGTACCACAAGGAGATCGACTTTAACCGCCTGGGTCTTAACCCACGAAAGGCCGATATTGTGGTAGTGAAAATTGGTTACCTGGAGCCCGAGCTTTATGCCATGCGGGCCGACTGGCTGCTTGCCCTAACACCGGGAGGCGTTGACCAGAACATCGAGCGCCTGCCTTATCACAGGATTCAACGCCCTATGTTTCCGCTGGATAAGGATATGAAAGAACCGGATCTATCGGCTAGGCTGGTTCCATCGTCTAATGGATTGTGATGATTATTCATTAATAAAAAAAAGTCATGCCGAACTTGTTTCGGCATCCCAAAGGCAAGGTATACTACATGATGATTACCTGTCCTGTGAGATCCTGAAACAAGTTCAGGATGACTGAAATTTTACACCGTCAGTCGCTACTTACGGCGCAGTCAGAGTTTTTCTTTGTACGGTATGTACACTAAAATACCCCAATGCACCACCTGTTATGTTAGATAGGGGGTTTGCGGGTGCAGCATTATTACCGTCGCCGGTAGCGCCGGTGGTGAGGCTGAAAAAGTATTTGTATACAGCCGGGTCAATACATTGCATTTCGATGATTACCTGGTTGCCCGGGCGAATATCCCTTGCCGGGTCATCATTACTGTTATTGAAATTTAGCCTGGTGTTCACTTCCTGGCCGTTAGTGAATTCATCATTATCAAGTAATATCGATTCTTCCTTGCGGTTATTTACGTATTGCACAAAACGATAGTAGTTTTTGGTAGCTGCAGGGTCGTGGTATTTTACGGTTACAAACTTGCGTATGGTGCCATCTTTATTGTTGCCAAAGTCGCTTTTTACAAGGTAAATACTATCCAAAGCTACAGCCGCAGGCATAGCACAGGTTGAAGTGAATGATTTACCGGCAACAGTAACACTCAATTTATAAATATGGCCGTATGCGCCCTTCAGGGTGGTATTTTGGTAAACTCCGGTATTGGTTGGCGTAAGCGGATAAACAACATTATCATCGGTTATGCTTACCTGGGCACCATCTACACCAATTACATCGTTATTATCAGTAAAGTTTTTGGTTTGGCTCAGGCTTACTTTGCATCCACCGCTTTGGTTGGTCAGCACACCCTCAATAACATATTTGGGAGTAGCGTCGGTTAACTTCAGGTTGATAGCTTTTTCGCAGGAACTTAATGATGCTGCAAATAACGCGGGTATTATATATTTTATAGTAGAATGCATCAGGTTAAAATTTAAAGTTATAGGTAATAGATGGTACAAAAGTGAATAGGGTAGTCCTTACGGCTTCTGTACGACTTGGGTCGTTCTTGTTATCGCGGAAAAATATACGGTATGCGTTATGGTTACCCAAAGCATTATACAAACTAAAGGTAAGGTCCGATTCAAATTTCGAGCTTTTCTTTAACTGGCGTGTAGCGCCTAGGTCCAGCCTGTTGTAGGCGGGCATCCGGTCGGCATTGCGGTTGGTGTAATAGTAATAGGTAGCGCCATCCACCTGGTACTTGCCGTTAGGGAAGGTTACTGCATCCCCGGTATAATAAACAAAATTGGCCGATAGGGTCCATTTTTCTGTGGCTTTAAACATGGCAACAACGGCAATGTCATGGGTACGGTCTTGCCGGGCGTTGTACCATTCGTTATTGTTGATGCCATCTATCTTGCGTTCGGTTTTTGATAGCGTATAGCTGATCCAGCCGGTTAAACGCCCGGTTTTCTTTTTCAGCAAAAACTCGGCGCCATAAGCCCGGCCTTTTCCGTAAAGCAGCTGTGTTTCTATAGGCTGATTGGTGAAAACGTTGGCACCGTTACGGTAATCTACCTGGTTTTGCAGCTTTTTATAATAGGTTTCAAAGGTGAATTCGTACTGGTGATCTTTAAAGTCGCGGTAATAACCTACCGAAAGCTGATCGGCAATTTCCGGCTTAATAAGGTTGGTGCTGGCTACCCATTTATCTGTTGGCGAACCGGAATTTGAATTGGAGATCAGGTGTAGATTCTGCGCATTACGGGCATATGATGCTTTTACCGAACTGTACTCGTTTAAAGAGTATGCTGCCGCTATGCGTGGCTCCGGGTTTACATAAGTTTTAACCACCTGGCCAGATGTATAATGTTTTGTGTCAGTAATATTGCCGTCGGCATCAAGGCTGTAATAATCGCCCTGGCCAAGGATGGTAAAGGCCGATAAACGCAAGCCATAGGTTAAACTAAAGCGGTCGGTAGCTTTCCAGGTATTGGTAGCATAAACGGCATCCTCCAGCGCGTACCTGTTTTGCAGGTTTTGCGACTGAATGCCCGAATTACCGGTTGATGAAATTTCCCCGGGTTTAATGGTATGGTAAACGCCGTTGAACCCAAAACTGATGGTGTTTTTATCGCCTGCATAATATTGCAGATCTTCTTTTAGGTTAAGATCTTTTATTTGAGAAAAGATGTTGAACTCATTTACATCCTCCTTGATATTGATCTTGTAATCATAATTGCTATAGATGAGTGAGGTATTGGAGAACAGCTGGCTGTTGAAAATATGGTTCCAGCGAAGTGTTCCGGTTGTGTTACCCCAGTTAATGCCTGCTATATCACCGGCTTTTAACACATCCTTGCCAAAGTATCCCGAAAGAAATAAACGATCTTTATCGCCTAAAATATAATTGGCTTTGGCATTGATATCGTAAAAATAAAGCTGACTTTTTTTAGCGATAGAATCCTTAGAAAAAGCCAGGAAAGCATCAGCATAGGTTCTTCGGGCCGAGATCAGGAAGGATGATTTATTTTTTTGGATAGGGCCTTCCACATTAATCCTTGCCGCTATCAACCCCACACCACCGCTTACGCCAAACTTTTGGTTATTACCATCGTTCATTTTAATATCCAGCACGGACGAAAGTCTGCCGCCATACTGAGCCGGCATATCGCCTTTATAAATGCTGATGTTCTTGATGGCATCAGAGTTAAAGGTGGAGAAAAAGCCCAGCAGGTGCGATGCATTGTAAACCGGGGCCTCATCAAGCAGGATAAGATTTTGATCGGATGCGCCGCCGCGTACATAAAAGCCACCGTTGCCTTCACCGGCAGATTTGATGCCGGGCAGGAGCTGTATAGTTTTAATCACATCGCGCTCGCCCAATAATACCGGGATGTTTTTGGTTTCCTGGATGCTTAAATGTTCAACCCCCATTTGCGGACTGGCCAGGTCGCGGGTACCGGCTGCTTTGGCAGTGATGGTTACTTCCTGCAGCGCCTGCTCGTTGTTATCCATGGCAATATTGAGGCGTTGGTTGGCAGTTAATGATACATTTACCAGTGTAGTTTTTTGGCCGATAGCACTTACAGCCAGTTCATGATCTCCGGCTGGTAAGGTAAGGGAGTAAAAGCCGTATTCGTTGCTTGATGTACCCTGGTTTGCATCTGTAGCTTTAATGCTTGCCCCAATAATGGTTTCGCCGGATTGTGCCGATTTAATGGTGCCGCTTATGGTGAATTTTCCGCCAGTGGGGGTGGCGGTCTGCTTTTTTAATTTGGCAGCATCATATTTAATCATAATATCCTGATCAAGCACTGTAAAAGTAAATGGGTAGGGTGCAAGCGCCTTTTTTAAAATGTTGCCCAACGGTTGGTTTTGGGCATTGATGCTCAATTTTACATCGCTTTTGGCAACCGTTTCATTATAGGTAAATCTTACACCGCTGGCTGCGGTAATTTTATCTAATGCCTGTTTAAGTGGTTCGTTGTTAATATTGATGGTTATGGTTTTATCAAGCGGACTTTGAGCATGAACTTGTGGATGCACTATTGCTAAAAGGAACAGTGCGCATAGTGCCGTTCGGAACCATGCAGATATTTGCATCAGGGGGCAAATCAACATGGAGAACCATGTCGCGTAATTGTTTTTCATTGTTTGTAGCAGTTTTTGAATAAGGATACAGGGCTTTGGCCATGTATTGGGGTTGAATTGATTAGTTACCCGGTTAATTAACATTAACCAGATGTTTTTTGAAAAGGTTAATTTTTAGATGGCAGTTTCTGTAGATAATAATTATTGTCGACCCTGTTCCAGTGGGCATTATCCATTACGATGCAAAGCATATTAAGCGCATTACTAATTGGCTGGGTGGTGTTTAAGTGGCCATAATATAAGCCCTGGGCTATGCGTGGGTCTACACTGATATGTACTCCATATTGCCTGGCCAGTTCATCGGCAACTGTTTGCATGGTAGCCCCTTCAAAATCATAGTAGCCATTACGCTGGCCGAGAAATTTAGCTGCGTTCGGATAATTCTCTTTAACCAGCAAGCCGTTGGTTTTGTTAAAAACAGCCCTTTGCCTGGCAACCATGATCTCTTGCCCTGTTTTATTCCCTGCCGATGAAGCTACGGCCACTTTGCCACTTACCACGGTTACCTCGGCAGTGCTGGCATCAGCATAAGCCCACACATTAAAGCTGGTACCCAATACCACGGTTTTGATGGAGCCTGACAGAATGATGAATGGATGGCTGGCATCATGCTTAACTTCAAAAAAGGCCTCACCTTCCAGTTTTACCAAACGTTGCTTATCCCTGAATTTATCCGGGTAGCTGATGCGGGTTCCCGGGCTGAGCCACACCCTGGTACCATCGGGCAAACTGATTTGCCTGTGCTGCCCGGCGTTGCTGCTCAACTGTATCTCTTTTATTGGGTCAACCAGGTTTAAAATGGCATTTTTGTAAAATGCGGCAAAGGCAACCAGCAATACTATAGCCGCTGCAGCGGCTATGTTTCGCCATAAAGAAATTACTTTACCCTTTGGCTGCGCAGCCACTTGCATTTTTGCCGAGATGCGGTTGAAGATACTATCCTTAAGCTGCTCAGCAGTTGCATGCTTTGAGCCGGATAACAATACTTCCTCATCATTGAAGCCCGCATACCATTGCTCAAACCACGCTTTTTCTTCGGGGCTTATGGTGCCTTGTTCCAGCTTATGGGCAAGCTCCTTCGGATTGTAGGAATTGTTTTCCATGGTAAATTATTTTGACCTTTACACATATAGTCAATACCAAACGGGAATACCCTTAGTGCAAAATGAAATTTATTTTTGGATAACCCAAAGAGACAGAATAACACAGCCCGAGGAGACATTGGCGCTTTTTTCTTTTTAATCAAATAGCAAATTTTACAGTGAAAAGCAGCCTAAATAATGAGTGCCAATTGTTGGATAGCTTATGATGATGGTGTAAATGAAGCGACTACCTCGTACATACCAGGCTCGAAACTGGCAATTTTCATCGCCTGTTCCAGGAATGGTGAAGCTGAGGAATTGCTCCGCATTTGATTATAATGATCAATGCTTTCCCATTGTGCATACATGGTTACCTTTCCACCGTCTAAACTGCGGTGAAGGCTTGACGAAATGAACCCGGGTTGTTCTTTGACAATTTGGGTGGCCTGTATCAACAAGTCAATCAGTTGTTGCTGATCAGCCGGGTTTACGGTAAAAATATTAATAAGTGTGAGATAATTATTCTCCGTTGATATAGTGGTCATGGCAATAGATGATGAATTATTCATGGCAATTGAACTATAAAACACAACTTTTGGCAATTTAACAAAATCATTTCTTAATATGGCGCTTATCATGTCTCACCGTGTTAGGTGAAAATGTCTCATCGTTCTAAGTTATGTCGTGGATGAGGAAAAGCAGTACCGGCAGCGATACTTTGAGCGTTTGCCTTAAGGTGCTTAAAGCTTTTGACATGTGCGCCTCAACTGTTTTTGGGGAGATGTTCAGCTCGGCAGCTATCTCGGCATAGGTTTTATTTTCTTCGCGGCTTAAAAGGAAAACGATGCGGCATTTTTCCGGAAGCTGGCTAATGCTGTGGTCAAGTTGTTTACGGAGTTCTTTTTCATGAAGCCAATCGGCAGTACTGTCTTGTGTTTGGGGCGAGCTAAAGGTTAATTCATCAATCTGCAATTGGTTGCGATACTGCCTGGCTAAATGATTAATTACTTTATACTTTACGGCGGTTGATAAATAAGTAGCCAAAGTATGCGTTAACTCCAGGTTTACCCGGCGCTGCCATATACTTAAAAATACTTCCTGTACTACTTCTTCGGCCTCGTGCTCATCATCTAGGCGGTGCATGGCTACGGCAAAGGTTTTATCCCAATAGCGGTTGTACAGCTCGGTAAAGGCATCGCGGTCATCAGTCCTCATCAATTCCAGGAGCTGTTGATCTGTATAAGGCTGAGTCCTGCTTAAAATGGGCATGTTTTATTCATGTGATGCCCCAATTTGTTATTGGGTGATTTTTTGATAGGACAAAGTTAAAGGGCTAAAGTTACACTAAACGTAAAAATTGATAAATTTATATGCACGGACGCGAAGAAATGTTGCAGCCTGTATTTTCGTTTACGATAGCTGTTGAAGATGAACCTTTTTGAATATAAATAATGATAGATCAACAATTTGCATTGCAATTTGCTGCCGAATGGATTAGCGGCTGGAATAAACAGGATTTAGATACCCTGATGACGCATTATACAGATGATTTTAGCATCCAAACGCCGTATGCCCTGAAAATATATCCCGATTGTGGTGGCATCATATCGGGCAAAAATAATGTAAGGCTTTATTGGGAAACCGCCCTGAGTAAACTGCCCAACCTGTATTTTGAGCTGTTGGAGGTGCTCACCGGTGTAAACAGCATCAGTATATATTATCATAACACCGATAGCGGCAAAAACGCGGTCGAAAATTTGTTTTTTAATGCTGATGGGGAGGTTGAAAAGGTTATTGTAATGTATAATTAGGGCGCTAATATGGTATTAAAAACTTTGGCCCATATCTTCTTCGCAAGAATATGTATGCTATGATTCAACTCCTTCTGCTACTCTAATATAATACCCGTTGATATCAATAAAAACAAATTCCCTTAAGCCGTATGGATGAGTTTTTAAAGTATCGGCTATTTCAATTTCCCGGTCTTGCAGTTCTGCGTAAACCTCGTCGATATTATCAACAAACCACATCAGCGGCAGGCGGTGTTTGGAATTGTTAATCGCGGAGGTAAATTCGGCGTTTTCGGCAAAAAGAAACCTCATATCGTCTCTTCTTATTCCGCCATCTTTATCTCCAAAGCCCCATTCATCATAAAAGCCCAGAACATCGCGATAGTAGGCAAGTGTTGGAACCAGGTTTTTTACCGGGAGATGAGGACCGCTTCTGATAAATTTTTTCGCTTTCATGATACGGGATCTAATGAGTTGCCATGGTGATATTTTCAAGCTAATTTACCAAAGCCTGTATCCAAAATAAAAGGCAGGCGCGATTTAACGCTATCGTCGTTAACAATTGCATGGGCCAATGTAAAGCATCGACAAAACATTATGATTTTTAAATAATTTGTGATAAGTTGGTATTCTATATATTCTTATAAACCGGGAATTTAAATCATGAAGGATCAAAAAGGGCGCAGAAGCTTTCTGAAAAAGATTAGCGTTGGCGGAGCTATGGCTATGATGCCAGCCGCTGTAGTAAACCTGGCAGACGCAAAAGAGGCTGATGCTGTAATTTCAGATGGTTCAAAAAAGGTTTTAAGGCGGGCCTACAATGCTCCATACACCGGTGATAATCTTAACAGGGTAGCGTTCCCGGTTGGCGGTATGGGAGCTGGCATGTTTTGTATAGAGGGTACGGGAGCAATCTCTCACATGTCTGTAAGAAACAAGCCCGATATTTTTAACGAGCCGGGCATGTTTGCCGCTATTCATGTAAAAGGAATAACTCATGGCGCTAAACTTTTAGAGGGACCTGTACCTAACTGGAAAAAGTTTGGTATCAGGGATGCCGGTAATGGTCTTACAGGTTCTACTACCGGTTTGCCACGCTTTCACAGCGCCGTTTTTAAAACAGAGTTTCCTTTTTGCCATATTCAATTGCAGGATAAAGATATACCGCTATCAATAGAACTTTCTGGCTGGAGCCCCTTTATCCCAACCGATGATGATAATTCCAGCTTACCTATAGGAGCTCTTGAATATAAGTTCACCAATACCGGCGCTGCTAAAGTTAGCGCGGTGTTTTCGTTCAATTCGAGGAATTTTTTTGGCGAGCAAAAAGGTAAAGACAGTATACTGCCAGCCAATAAAGGTTTTACCCTAAGAGGAACAGGAAATGGTGAAACAACTTTTCCTGCTGATTTTACCATATTTACTGATGATAAGGAAACTGTGGTTGATCACTGCTGGTTCAGAGGTGGTTGGTGGGATCCCTTTACCATGGCCTGGAACGCGATAAGGGACGGACTTGTAGTTGATAATCCGCCGGTACCTGCAGATGCGCCCGGTGCCAGTCTTTACGTGCCTTTTGAGCTTGCACCCGGCAAGCAAAAAACGATAAGGGTTATGATGGCCTGGTACTCGCCCAAAACACAACTTACGTTTGGTACGCCCGGTAAAAAGAAAGAGGGCTGCGATCCGGCAAGCGGTTGTTGTAATTCGCCTGCAGATATTGGCCTTGACAAGTACGATAAGGATTTTGACGGTAAATTTTACAAGCCATGGTATAGCAGCCGTTTTAATGGTATTGAAGATGTGGCCGGTTATTGGGCGCAAAATTATAACACGCTAAAAGCCAAATCGCAATTATTTACCAAAGCATTTTATGCCAGCACTTTGCCGCCCGAGGTGATAGAAGCTGTTGCCTGTAATTTATCCATATTAAAATCGCCAACGGTAATGCGGCAGTTTGATGGGCGTTTGTGGAATTTTGAAGGCTGTGGCGATGATTCTGGCTGTTGCCATGGCTCATGTACCCATGTTTGGAATTATGCCCAGGCCATTCCGCATTTATTCCCTGCGTTGGAGCGGAGCTTGCGGGCTACCGAATTTTGTGAAGACCAGGCCGAAGATGGTCATCAAACTTTTAGGACCAACTTACCTATCCAACCGGTAGCACACGATTTTCATTCGGCTGCCGACGGCCAGTTGGGTGGCATTATGAAAGTTTACCGGGATTGGCGCATCAGCGGGGACAATACCTGGCTTAAAAAAATCTACCCCATGGTGAAAGTGAGCATGGATTATTGCATCAAAACCTGGGATCCGCGCCATAAGGGGGTGATTGAAGAGCCGCACCATAATACTTACGATATTGAATTTTGGGGTGCCGATGGAATGCATACAAGTTTTTACCTGGGGGCGCTGCATAGTTTTATTGCCATGGGGGAGTTTTTAAAACAGGACGTATCTGCCTATCATGACTTGCAGGCAAAGGGTAAAACCATGATAGAGGGTGAGTTGTATAACGGCGAGTTCTTTATCCAGGAAATAAACTATACCGGTTTAAATGCAAAAGATCCCTCCAAAGAAAAATCATATGGCGGCGCTTATTCCAAAGAAGCCGAAACCTTGCTAAAAAAGGAAGGCCCCAAATATCAATATGGTAAAGGCTGCCTTAGCGATGGGGTACTTGGCGCCTGGATAGGCCGTATGTGTGGTATTGATGATGTTATTGATAGTAAAAAAATAAACAGCCACCTACAATCCGTATATAAATACAATTTTAAAACCGACCTGAGCGAACACGCTAACCCGCAGCGGCCCTCTTTTGCTTTGGGCAACGAGGCCGGTTTGCTATTATGTACCTGGCCTAAAGGGGGGAAGCTATCCTTGCCCTTTGTTTATAGCGACGAAGTATGGACAGGCATTGAGCACCAGATAGCATCACATTTAATGCTAACCGGGAATGTAAAGGAAGGCCTGAACGTACTCCGTGCATCACGGGACAGGTATGATGGGAAGGTTCGCAATCCTTTTAATGAGTACGAGTGCGGCCATTGGTATGCACGTGCACTATCCAGTTATGGGTACCTGCAGGCCCTCACCGGTGTAAGATTTGATGCCGTTACCAAAACTTTGCATATTGATTCAAAAGTTGGCGACTTTACCAGTTTTTTGAGTACCGAAACTGGTTTTGGTACCGTAAGCTTAAAAGCAGGCAAGCCCTCAATGAAAGTGGTTTACGGAAGTGTTGATGTGCAAAAGGTAATGGTTAGCGGGAGGGAAATGGCAATATCATCATAACGGGCGATGTTTGTATTCTCATAAACCAACCGTCGTTGCTTCGTACCTTACAGCAATGACGATCTTTTTATTTATTTTTAGACAGCCTCTAAGAAAAATCTATCTGATAATTATTCGCCCTGTCCTATCCTTGTGATTTGCCGAAGGTTGAGCGGCAAGTATTGCTATTAATAGAGTATTGTTACCCATCCGCTGAGCACCTGTTTGGCTTCCTGCGTACTGATTACGTAGTAATACACGGCGGCAGGCAACTTTTTCCCATTGAAGGTGCCATTCCACGGAGAGGCATAGCCCTTTGATTGAAATACCAGGCTGCCTAAACGGTTGTAAACCTTAACTGTAGTTGATAAATCGCCTTCCAGGCCGGCAATTACCCAGTTATCGTTACGGCCATCATCGTTTGGCGAAAATGTGTTTGGAATGTGAATATCATCGCAATGGCTACTGATGTTGATGGTTTGTGTGGCTTTGCAGCCGTTATTATCTGTAACGGTTAAATTTACCGGACCCAGTTTATCAGTAGAAAAAGTAGTGTTGCCGGCCTGCCCGTTCCATTCATATTTAACAAAGCCATCGGGGGCCGTAAGTGTAATGCTTTCCTTAGTAAACTGGCAAAGTGTGGCCGAAGGAACATTTAGAGAGGGGTTTGGTAAAAATTGTACCGTTGTAGATTCTGTTACCTCGCAACCAGCAACGGTAGCAATAGTTGCTTTATAAGTCCCCGAGTTTTTAACGCTTATTTTGTCGATTGTGGCACCGGTGGTCCACCGGATGTTGCCGCTGGAGTAGGAGGCTTTAAGGTCTACCGTTTGGCCATCGCATAAAGTAGTATTTACAATTTGTTGTATACTGATAGTAGGGGGAGGGGTAAAACTTAAAGGATAAGCAGCTGAAAGTATTTTGCAGGTGGTTGTACTGTTAGTAATATTCACGGTATAGTTTCCCGGTTGATTGGGTGTTATGCTCGTTTTGCCCAGTTCGGTACGTAATATATTTCCGTCCCTGAACCAGGTTATGGTGTAAAGAGGGTCAATGCTGGTATTTATACTCAGCTTCGCGTTGTCGCCTATGCAATAAGCCGCTTTATCGGCAACAAGTACCGGTTGTATCGGTTTATCAAAAATTATCTGTACTTCATCTGATAACGCGGAGCCCGAACAGCCGGTAACTTCCACATTATATTTTCCTGTTTGGTTAACTTTTATAGATGAACCGGTACCGCTTATTGGAGCGCCATCCTTGTACCATTTGTATTGATAAGTTGTCCAGTTGATGATCTGTGAACCATCTATGGGTACGGCTGCCGATAGTGTAGCCAGATCGCCATCACAATATGATGTTTTATCGGCCGATACATCGGGCTTTGGTACAGTAATAAAATTTACCTGTACCTCTTTTGAGGGTACCCAGTTGCCTTCGCAGGCGCTTACTTCTACTTTGTATTTACCGGTTTCGGTTATATTATTAAGTGTGGCGGTTGTGTTGCCGTTTAGGACGCCATCTTTGTACCATCGGTACTGGTAAGCCGGTTTATCATCTGTTTTTAATGAAGCGGCTGAGCCGGCGCAATAAACTAGTATATCCGGGTAGTTGAAGGTAAATGCCGGGGCGGCATTTTGAGTTACTTTAATGTGATTGGATTCAAAGTGGAGAGCTGAACAGGGATCATATAAAATTGCGTAATAGTCGCCGGCGCTGGTAATGGTATACTTGTCCTTGCTTTCGTTTGGAATCTCTATGCCATCCTTATACCATTGTGCCAGGCCGCCAACATAATTTGAGTAGGTGAGCCGTGCGCTTAAGATAATATTTCCGCATACCTGAAACTCATTTAGACTGGGGTCTTGGCCATCAATATAAATCCCCTTTAATCGTTGAGTTTGGTCGATGTAAGCGCCATAATCTGGCTTTAATAGATACAATCCGTCCTGGGCGGCAACCCAAACTCCGTCCTCGCATATTGGCGACGCGTAAGAAGTGGCGTTAACACAAATATCATTGATCACCTTATTGCCTAAGCCGTCATAATGCTGAAATGAATAATCGAAAAGATTGTCGTGGGTTTTGTTGTTTGAATTTGAAAAATACAAACCCTGGTCGGTTCCAAGTAAATAATTCTCTTGCGTTAGGCTTTTTACATTAATTAAACCAAAAATAGAAGTGATCTTGTTAATATTTACACCGTTGAGGTAGTGATTATATGGGCTGTTTGTAGTATTTGAACCGCTCCACCTGTTTTGGAATAAGCCATTTTCTGTTGACCAAAACTGATTGCCGGTATAAGGGAATTGCTGGTTGTAGGCGTCAAAAATACCGGCATTACCGTAGTAGGCAGACTTAAGCGTTTTGCCAAATTTATCCCCCTCGAGCCATATATAACCTGTATACTCAAAAGAAGAAGTATAGAAATTGGCAACTTCGTAATACTTTGCGTTATTGGGATAGGTATTGCTGGTAATAACATCAGTAAACATTAGCGAGCGGTAGGTGCTTTCAAACAACCTCATATCGGTTTTAACCATGTTGACACGCCTCACCGTTCCGTTCTTCTTAGAATAAGGATAAAGACCATCCGTTGTAGCTATCATCAATTCGTCTTTGCCGATATCGCCTGATCCTGATCCCTGGCTAAATACGGATTGTGTGTAATTAAAGCCGATGGAATTTATATCGCCTGTTAATCCCTTTGAGTTACCGATAACTTCAATACCGCTGCCAGTGTATTTAAGTACGTTGCTGCTATTGGTAGCAACGAATACTGCATCTTTGCTATCGCTCGCTATATCAATGAAGTTGAAATTGCTGTAACCTGTAAATTGACTGCTGTAATCCGCAACATCGCCGGTAATGCTGTTGATCCGATAAACGCCGTTGCCTTGGGTTAAAACCCATAAATATGGATCAAGAAAATCGCGTTTTACTTTCAGAACATTTTTACCGGGCAGAAACGTATCGCTCAAATGCAGGTTCATATCCTGCTGAGCATGAACGCTATAGAAAGTAATAACAAGAATAAACAGCAGCAAATAGCGCAAACGGGACATGACAAGGCTTTACTGGCAGAAAGGTAAGATAAATATTAAAATATTTACTTACCATAGTTGTCAAAAAAACATACCATTACACCCCGTAAATATTATGATCCAAAAACGGGTTCCTGAATTTTCCATGCGGGTCATATTCCGCGACTATCTTTTTAAACGCGGTCAATTTTTCATAGCGGGAAGCCAACACTTTAGGATCCAACGTAAACACCTTGCCCCAATGTGGCCGGGCGTTGAATGGTGCAAGTGCTTTCTCAATAACGGGCAGCAGTTTGGTAACAGCTTCTGTTTCGGGTTTCCAGGTAAAGTGGATGGTAACTGAGGTTTGGTTATGGCAAGGGCTCAACCACAAACTATCGGCTGCAATTGTGCGGATCTCCGTTATAAACAAATGCGGACCAACCTGTTTACCTAATTTGGCAATTGCCTCAATTGCTTCCACCGCATGTTTTATCGGTACAAAATATTCTGATTGCAGTTCTTTACCGCTGCTTGGGGTAAAGCCCATTTTAAAGTGAGGTAAGCGTTCATACCACGGTCCGGGTACGCCCATCTGGTCGGTACAGCTCTCGGCAGGGTGGTCATATATGGGGTGCAGGTTTTTGGTGGCTGCTTTTGCGCCATAAAACTCGGGCTCATTATGGTCTTTTTCAGCAATGCGGCTTTTTATCCAAACCTCGTTGATGCTGTCGCTTTGCCAGTCGGTAAATAAGCTCACACTATAACCTGCAGATACTATGGCATCAAAATGTTGTTTTACCTGCGCCATGGGCATCTTTAAAAATACACGCTGACGCATCATATAGGTTGGCTCAATAGCCAGTGTTACTTTGGTTATGATGCCTATGGCACCTAACCCAACCACTACCGCGTTAAACTTTTCAGGGTCGGCAGCTTTTGAAAAATGCACAATGCTTCCATCGGCAATAACTACTTCCAAAGCGGTAACGGCGCTGGCCAGGTTGCCATTTTTAACACCGCTGCCATGCGTGGCCGTGGTGATAGAGCCTGCAACCGAAATATGCGGCAACGAAGCCAAATTATGAAGTGCAAAACCTTCTTTATGCAGATAGGGAGCCAGTTCGCCGTATTTGATACCCCCTTCTACGGTAACTGTCATCGCTTTTTTATCGATGGCAATCACTTTATTTAGTTCTTTGGTCGATAGCAGGTCGTCCTTACTGTCGGCTATGCGGTTAAAGCAATGCCGCGTGCCCAAAGCCTTAAGCTTGCCATGTTTTTTAACCAATTGTTGTACCTCGGCAACCGAGCGTGGGTATTGCACGTTGGCCGTGCTGTAAGTAAGGTTGCCCGCCCAGTTTTGCAATGGGGCCTGATCGGCCAAACTGATGATAGGAGATAAAAAAGGTGTAGCCATAAGTGTGCCGCCTAAACGGATAAAGGTTTTTCTTTTCATAACTAATTGGTTGATACAAGGTAGGATTTTAGTTTGATGAAAAGCAAACGAATGTAAATAAAGCCTTCCCACATGGAAGATCTGCAGCCATATATTTATGAGGCTTTTGTTGATTATTTTTTTGGGGTTTGATTATTTAAAGTTATTTGAGATGGTCCATCCAAATTTTAACGATCTGTGGGGTTCTGAGATGAATGTTTTACCGCCATCATTACTATAACTTTCTATAAAATTTGGTTTTTTGCTGTCGCGATAAGCAAGCCCGTAACATCCTGTAGTTGCAGTCGAGCTTATCACAACGCAATATTTGCCTGGTTTTATGGATGGCATGTGGGGCGATACGTCAATTTTTTTTGCTGACCAGCCAATTTTACTGGCTGGGACGGTTTGTGTACCCAATGGCTCGCCGGTTGGTTGGCCAGCACCATTTGATTTATAAATTGTAAGCTGCAAGCCGGCATCTGGATAACCGGTTTTGAATGTTGTGAGGCTAAATGTTAAAGCACCCGAAGAGTTTTGTGTGAACGACTGTGATCGCCGCACGCTTTTGCTGATGTCACATGTGATCTTATAATTTACTACATCAGGGTTGTTGCCGGTTCTGTTGTTTAGTGTCGAAACCTTAAAAGCCTGATCACAGGTCATGGGAATAATCGAACCGTCGGCATTAAATTTTAATGGCGCCCAATAGTAATTGGCCAGCGCTTCGTTTTTGGCGGCATTATTCCACAGGTCGCTGCCGAAGAGGAAAACCGTACCCGAACCCAATTTTATGGTCGATACAAAAGATGGCTGACCACCGCAAGAGTTATCACTGATCTTTTTCCCATCAGACCATGGCCCTAACGGCGATGAAGCTGTGCAGTATGATGCCCCGGTGCCAGAGCAATAGCCGCAGTTAGGATCTGAATATACTATGTAGTAAATGCCATTGCGCTTAAACATTCCCGGTGCTTCGGTTTCGCCTTTGGTAATTCCTTTAGCAACCTCGCCGGTTCCGGTCAGGTAATCATCACTTAATTTTTCAACTATAATGCTGCCCTTTGTGCGCCAGTCGGTGTAGGCAAGGTAGGCTGTGCCGTCATCATCAACAAAAGTATCATGGTCGCCATTATTTAAACCAGCCGCGGGGGCATCAGCATTTACAGCCAGTTTAGGCTCGGCAACTTCTGTAAAAGGGCCCACCGGGCTTTTTGCGGTGAACACCCTGTAGCCGGATACGTTATCGTAAACATTTATCCAAAGCACATACAAGGCGGTATTTTGATTATAAATAACATGGGGACGAAAGCAGCCATAGGTATTGCCGTTACAACGGGTTTGCCATACCGGAGTTTGCGCATCAAACAGGAAGCCACGATCGGTCCAGTTCACCATATCTGTTGATGAATAGCTTTTAAAACCGCAAAATGGCGCGCTTTTGTTTCCCCACTCAAAGCCGCAATCATAACTGGTACCATACAGGTAATAAACACCGTTGAACAGGGCTATCTCGCCATCGTGCGCATCAATAGCGTCGCCAACAGTACTAAAGCGGGTTACCTGTTTGCCATCCTTATCAAAGTTGGTAACCGTGTTCAAGGGCGTCGCAGCCCTTTTTTTACTTTGGGATAGGGCAGACTGTGTTATAAGGACAAGTGCCAGCATCAGGAACGGAGCAATGCCTTTTAGGTAGATTGGATAGCTGTTTTTGGTTTTCATTTTTAGGGCCTGGTAAGTGCTGCGCTAAAAATAAATATTATATGTTAATTAAAACGGTTTTCAGGATGGATAGGGATGCCTTTAAATCATCGGTTTATTATCTTCGTTATCCCATAGTATATCAACCTAAAAAAAACTTTATGTATAAAATTGTGGTGAGTTGTTTTATCGCCTTTTTGATGGGTTTAAATGCACCTTATGCACAGGTCAGCAACTTAAAAGCTGGTTTTGTTCACCCGCCGGATTCGGCCAAACCTGGTGTGTACTGGTATTTTATGGATGGCAATATGTCGGCCAGATCCATCACTTCCGATCTGGAAGCCATGAAAAAGGCGGGGATAGGTAATCTTATTTTTTTGGAGGTTAATGTGGGCATCCCCCGCGGGCCGGTTGATTTTTTGAGTGAGAAATGGCAGGACATGTTTGCCCATGCCGTAAGCGAAGCCAAACGGCTGGGTATCGAAATTACATTGGGTATTGGCCCCGGATGGACGGGGAGTGGCGGGCCATGGGTGCCAGTGTCGCAGTCTATGCAACACCTGGTTAGCAGTACCATCAATGTGACTGGAGGTACAAAACAGGCTCTTGTTTTATCGGTGCCGGCCCCAAAACCGCCCTACTTTGGTGAAGGAGCTTTTACGCCCGAGCTAAAAAAACAGTGGAATGATTTTTATGAAGATGTGGCGGTATTGGCTTATCCAACGCCATCATTGCCATCGCCCAAAATAACTGATATAGATGAAAAGGCTTTGTATTACAGGGCCCCATATTCATCGGTGCAAGGAGTTAAGCAGTTTTTGCCATCGGCTGTTGAATATGCCGAACCAGCTAAGGCGGCTGTGATCAATAAAAGTAAGATAATTGATCTGACAGGGAAACTACAACCCGATGGCACGCTCAATTGGAAAGTACCAAAAGGTAACTGGACAATTATGCGCTTAGGCCGGCGCAATAACGGCGCCATCACCCGGCCCGCACCTGTACCCGGCCTGGGTTTCGAGGCCGATAAGCTTGATACCGTAGCATTGAACGCCCACTTGGATAATTATGTAGGTAAATTGTTGCGTAAAACACGTAAGCCCGATGCGGCCGACGCAGGCGGCTTAAAAAGGTTGCATATGGATAGCTGGGAGATGGGCTCGCAGAACTGGACTCCCCGCTTTCGTGAAGAATTTACAAAACGAAGGGGTTACGACCCCTTGCCTTATTACCCGGTTTATGCGGGCAATATGGTGGAGAGCGATGAAATAAGTGAGCGCTTTTTGTGGGATCTGCGCCAAACCGCACAGGAGCTTGTATTGGAAAACCATGCAGGGCAAGTGAAAACATACGCGCACAGAATGGGCATGCAGCTATCCATAGAGCCTTACGATATGAACCCAACTGCCGACCTGGAACTGGGCTCGGTAGCTGATGTACCTATGGCCGAATTTTGGAGCAAAGGACTTGGATTTAACTCTTCGTTCAGTTGTATAGAATCAACTTCGATAGGGCATGTAAATGGCCAGTCATTAATTCCGGCAGAGGCATTTACAGCACAGGATAATGAGGGCTGGAAACAATACCCCGGCTCGATGAAAAACCAGGGCGACTGGGCTTTTGCCACAGGTATTAACCGGTTTGTTTACCACACTTTCCAAAACCAGTTCCTGGCCGATTCATTGAGGCCCGGCTCAACCATGGGGCCATACGGTGTTCATTGGGACAGAAACCAAACATGGTGGCCAATGGTGGGCAGTTATCATGATTATATTTCGCGCTGCCAGTATATTTTGCAACAGGGAAGATCTGTGGCCGATGTACTTTACTTAACGCCTGAAGGTTCGCCGCATGTTTTCAGGTCGCCATCATCAGCAATGGATGGGGATGTTGTATTGCCCGATAGAAAAGGGTATAATTTTGATGGCTGCTCACCGGGGCAATTGTATAAAGCGCGTGTGGAGAGCGGGATGATCATGTTTCCGGGAGGTGCGAGTTACCGGCTGCTGGTGCTACCTGCCGTTAAAACCATGACACCTGCGTTATTGCAAAAAATTAAATCGTTAGTGGCTGATGGCGCTACTGTGGTTGGTTCAGCTCCTTTAAAATCACCGGGATTATCGGGGTATCCTGCATGTGATGTGCAGGTCAGCACCATGGCAAAAATGATTTGGGATAGCTTGTCAGAACCAGCTATACAAACCGAACACGCTTATGGTAAAGGCAAAGTAATATGGGGAGGCGAACTGAGCAGGCAGATTAATGACCTTTATCCAGAATATGAACTGACAGCTAAAATACTCCAGTCGATGAACGTTGAGCAGGATTTTAAAGCTAACGGCCAATTAAGATACACCCATAGAACAACTGGCAATGAAGATATTTATTTTGTATCGAATCGGACAGCTGAACCGGTGAGTACTTTAGCATCATTCAGAAGCATTACAGGCGCTCCGCAATTATGGGATGCTATTACCGGCGAGATTAAGAACCTACCAGAATATACCGTGAAAGGGCAGCTTACTTCTGTACCATTGAAATTATCGGCTTATGAAAGTTTTTTTATCGTGTTTGCTAAAAACGATCCGCTGGTATTAATGGCGCATGAAAATTTTGTTGCCACTACGGTATTAAAAACTTTAACCGGCCCATGGCAGGTCACGTTCGATCCTAAATGGGGAGGGCCGAAAAACATTAAGTTTGATGAATTGACAGACTGGACATCGCGCCCCGAAGATGGTATCAAATACTACTCGGGTACGGCCGTTTACCATAAAGTTTTTGATCTGCCAGTGAGCACCGCGTCGCAAAAAACTAAAAGACTTTACCTTGATCTGGGTGAGATTAAAAATATGGCCCGGATTAAATTGAACGGGAAGGATCTGGGTGTGTTGTGGACAGCTCCCTGGAAAGTTGATATTACAGATGCCGTATTAAAAACGAATAATAAGCTGGAAATAGAAGTGGTAAACTTATGGCCCAACCGACTTATTGGAGATGAAAAACTGCCTGATGATGGTATAAAGAATGATACCTGGCCAGATTGGCTGGTAAAAGGTTTGCCCCGTACCAGCGGTAGGTTCACGTTTTCGACCAATAGGTTTTACAGCAAAGACTCACCGCTGTTAAAATCCGGCCTGGTTGGCCCAGTAACAATAAAGGCCGAATAGTTTTTGATCGGTAACATTAAGCGTTGTTACAATAAATTTTATTAGATATTGCTTAAAACACATAAAGCCCCGCAATTGCAGGGCCTTGTGTGTTTGATATGGTTTGGGTTAAAAAATGTTATTTTAAAATACTGCCCACATAGCCCTCAACCGCTCTTTGAGGCGCACGGTTTACATAAAAGGATCTGTCTTGCGGTGCCCAGGTGCCCAGTCCATCCACATAGCGGTTAAACATGCAGAAAGAGGCAGCTATCAATACGGTATCATGAATCTCCTTGTCAGTCGCTCCCTCATTTCTGGCGGCCTCTACCTGTTCTGGAGTTACATGTTTGCCCCCTTTTTGCACGCTGCCCGCGATAGCCAGCAGCGCTTTTATTTTAGGCGATAGATCTGCCGATGTAAAGTCGGCTTTGATGGCATCTATATCATCCATGCTGCAGCCAAGATAATGGCCGGCTACCGCGCCGTGTACGTTTTGGCAAAAAAAGCAATCATTTAAGTAGGATACATAAGTTCCTATCAACTCGCGTTCGCCACGGGTTAGCGTGTTGTTTTCATCGCGCAGCAAAAGTTCGGCGAGGGCGTTCATAGGGGCTTCGGTTTCGGGTCTGTAAAACATTAATCCCCTGATGCCGGGTAGATCGTTATTTAATTCAATATGTGCCATAATGTGTTTATCTATCAATGAATAATTTTATTGCTGCGGTTGTGGTGGTAAAGCGTAGCCCTTCGCCATACGTACACCCATTTCGGCATACGCCTCGGGATCAGTAGGGGTAAGGCTTGCCAGTCCATCAACATAACGGTTAAACATGCTGAATGATGCGGCTATCAATACCGTATCATGGAGTTCGCGGTCGGTAGCGCCAAGTTCACGAGCGGCATCAATATCGGCCTGTTTAACTTCTGTGCCCAATATCTGCACTTTACCGGCAATGTTTAATAAAGCTTTTAGCTTATCGCTTACCGGAGCCTGTTGCATATCTTTTAAAACTTCGTTAACAATGGCGGCCTCGTCCTCATAAAGATACCTTGCCGCAGCCGCGTGGCTACTATAGCAAAAGGTGCAATTATTACGGTAGGATACATAGGCGGCTATCAGCTCGCGCTCGGCCTCTGTCAGGGTTGATTCGCCGCGTAACAATACCTGGGCCAGCTCATACAGCGGCTTACCGGTTTCGGGCCTAAACATAACCAGTGAGCGGATGCCCGGAACACCTTCGGGTACATTGATGTGTGCCATATTCTTTAATTAGTGAATTATTGAGTTAGTGAATTTTTATTTTGAATTATTTCTTTGCTTTCTGCTTTAGGTTTTCAGTTTTTGGCTTGCTTTTCGTGCCCAAACAATACCACCAATAGCCCTACTATAAATATCAGCGAAAAAATGAATATCGCATTACCATAGCCACCCAGGGTTGATACCAGTATGCCTACAAACAATACAGCGGTAGCCGTAAATATACGGCCGATGTTAAAGCAAAATCCTGTGGCGGTAGCCCTGATTCCGGTTGAAAACAGCTGCGGTATATACGCTGATAGCACACCCTGGCTTGCTCCAAAGAACAAGGCCAGTATGGCAATTTCGCCATATATCACCGGCGTAAAGGTAGTATTGGTTTTAAACAGGATGAATGACATACCTGCGCAAACTGCAAAGCAAATGAGCATTGACCTGCGCAGGGTTAAAAGATTAACCAACCAGCCCGATAGGAAACCGCCGGTTAGGCCGCCCATACCTAAAAACATCATACTCAGGCCGCGCTCTTTGGCGGCATCATGGGTAGTGATGAGGCTTTGCACCCAGGTTGGCAGCCAGGAGAAAATGGCCCATAAACCAATAAGCATGGTGCCAAAGGTTAAAGAGCCAACAATCAACTCACGGCGATGGCTTTTTGATAAAAGTTTATTTAACGGATTGTTCCTGTTGGCAATATCGTTACGGTAGTTGAGCCAGCTTTGTGATTCTTTCAACAGCCAGGCACCGATAAGCGCCAACGTTAATGGAATGATCCCGATCAGGAACCCTGATCGCCATGAAGAAACCACGTAATTGATAAGCCCTGCCGAAAAGATCCCCACAGGGAAAGCGATAGATAATATACCGATAACAACTGCTTTACTTTTTGCAGGCCAAACTTCGCTCACCAGGGTAATGGTGGTTACTAATACACCACCTACGCCAAAACCACTCATGAAACGGCAAAGTACAACGCCCCACCAGTTTGGCATTTGCCCGGTTAGTATGGTGAAAATACCATAACAGCCAATGGCCATTAAAAGCGCTGTTTTACGGCCCATTTTATCGCTGATAACTCCCCACGTAAAACCACCTAAGGCCCAGCCAAAAATGAATATGGCGTTGATATACCCACTGATGGAGTTTATTTCGCCGGGAGGCAGGTCGCCCTGCAAATCCTTCACCACTACGGGCAGGTAAACCGACATGAGGGTAGATACCGTACCGCCAAATGCGCTGCTAAAAAAACAAATCACGAATAATATTACCCGGTAAGCCGTGGTGATATCTGCTTGAGGTTTTGCAACCTGCTCATCAATTACAATGGTGCTCATGTTATTTTATTTTAATAGATCATCAAATACTATTGATACATAATAAATGGCGCCAATAGCGGGCGAACCATATGATTGGTAGATGTGCTTGTTGAAGATATTGCTACCCCCTAATTTAACTGTTGATTTGAATTTTGGCAACTTTTTGCTCACCTGGGCATCAACCATTGAATAGGCATCAACACGGCCGGGGCGGGTGCCATTAAATGTTCCGTACCAGTCATAGGCGCTTTGCCAGTGCCAGGCCAGGTTAAAGCCAAAGTCATTAACCACATTGCTGTTGCCAAAAGTGGCATTGGTGCTCCATTTTGGTGTGTTAAATGCGGCTATATTGTTTGGATTGGCATTGCGCAGGTTAAATGTAGATAAGGTAGCGTTGCCTCCTAAGGCATAACCTTTATCAAACAAATAAGTTAAACCGGCACTTGCTCCTTGTGCAGATACTTTATCCGGCGCATTGGTATACAGCTGGAAAGCGTGAACCTTTCCATTAGGGATATCACTCGCGGCAGCAGTATTTATAGTTCCATCAGCAGCCAGGATAGGGTTTTGTGGTTGTATAACTACGGTGTTCAAAATAAAATTGGTATAGCTGCTGTAATAGTAATTTACATCTACTAATAATTTATCGGCAACTAAGCCTTTATAACCCAGCTCAAAGGCTTTTTGTTGCTCGGGCTTAATGTAGGCCACATTTGATTTTTTAAGCAACCCTTTATTATTTGCCACCGCCTGCGGAAATGGTGTGCCGGCTTGCATCGCTGCACCAAACGCTGCGCCAAATGCACTTACAGACGAAGCAGTGAATGAATTTTCATATACATTTAAACCTTTGCTGTTGTTAGGTGCACCACCCAATATGGTAATAGGGCCTACATTAAGGTGGATGAACTGATCAACCGGGGTTGGGTTTCTGAAACCGGTTTGGTATGATGCCCTGAAATTATGGGTTTTATCAACCGTATACACTGCCGAGAAACGTGGTGTAAAGCTGCCCTTGAAGTTTTCATTTTTATCATAACGTACAGAGGCCGTCAGCTTCAGGTTATCATCAAACAGCTTTTTGGCGGCCTGCATAAACGCGCCGTACTCCTGGATGGTTACGCGGTTGGTTTTATCATCAAACAAACTGCCATTTGTAAACATGCGGTAATCGCGGAAGCTGCCACCGGCAAGCAGTTCAAATATTTTGATAGCGCTGGTAAAATCATACTGACCTTCTGCATGATAAAATTTACTGGCACTAAAAACGCCTGCACCGCTTAAGCCATAATTATGGATTGATGCATTCTTTGCAGCATTAAAATCTGCTGTGCCCGGTAAAAAACGACCCTGGTCGGCAAAAGTTCTGGCGGCATTATTATCGTGAGCGGTTACACCATTCGCGGTGCCATTGTAGGCTGCTGCGTAACGGGTAAACCAGGTATCATCGGCTTTGTCTGGAGTTACGGTGTTACCGCTCAAATCCTTAACCCAATCGCGGTTGATGAATTGTGCCAGCGACCGGGTGTTATAGGAGTCGTGGGAGTTTTCGGCAACCGAATAGCCACGAACAAAAAAGTTGCTGCCTTTTAACTCAACCCTGTGTGTTTGCAATACAAAGTTATTAAGATCGAAACGGCTGCTGCCGGTATAGCTTGCGGTACCGCGACCATAGTTGTACTGGTAAATAGCTTCCAGGTTATTGCTGATGCGGTATTGTAATGCACCATTTAATTTCAGGCTGTATACATTGTAGTTCATCAGGTCTTTTTCCTCGTAACCGGTTCTTGAAACCAAGCCTATACCTGGCAGGGTACGTGATACTTCATCGCCATAAATATTCAATGCATCGCGACCAGGATTGTTTGGGCCACGCTGCGCAACCGGTGTTGATGCGCTTACATCTGTGTAGTTATCAGCATACCAATCGCGGCCGGTTAGGTATGACGCATTAATTTTAAAAGCAAATTTATCATTGAACGCTTTGGCATATCGTGCGGCAAAATCATATAAACCCTGTGGTTTTACAACCGATTCGCCAAAATGGTTAAGTCCGGTTTTTACCTGTACGGTTAAACCCTGGTATTTAAAAGGATCCTTGGTTTTTAATGATAACAAACCATTAAAAGCTACCGGGCCATATAGGGCCGAGGCTGCGCCAGGAATTACCTCCGCGCTTTCTATATCAATATCCGATGCGCCAAACAAGTTACCTACTGAGAAATTGAGGCCGGGTGTTTGGTTATCAACCCCATCAACCAGTTGTAAAAAACGGCTGTTACCGGTGCTGTTAAAACCGCGGGTATTAATCTGCTTGTAAGTTAAACTGCTGGTTACTGCTTCAAGTCCTTTTAAGCTTTGCAAGCCATCATAAAAGGTGAAAGAAGGGTTTTCCCTGATGGCCTTCAAACTCATTTTTTCGATACTTACCGGCGACTGCAAAATGCTTTGGTTAATGCGGGTGGCAGATGATACCACCTCATTAAGTACAATAGATTTTTGTTGCAGTTTTAGGCTGATGGTACCAGCCAGCGAGGTTATAGGGCTTTCCTGTAACTCATAGCCAACAGCCGATATTACCAGTGTAAACGGTAGCTTGATTTTATTTACAGTAAGGCTGTAATTACCCTTTGAATCGGTTATGGTGCCGGCAAGCTTGTTTTTAACACTGATGCTTGCGCCAACAATAGGCGAGCCGGTTGTGGCATCGGTTATAGTACCCGTTATTTTGGTTTCCTGCGCAAACAGGTTGATTGACGTGAGTAGTAATAAGATGAATAAAAGTTTTTTCATTGTGATTTGGTGTTTAATTTAATTAGGATAGGGTTATTAGGATGGGGTTTATTTTTTAAGGTGATCATAGCCTTGCGGCAGGCGGGTATAGCCGTGGTTAACCAATCTGTCGGCCAATACATTGTAGTATCCGGCATCAGCGGGCAGGGCTGTAGCCAGGCCATCAACATAGCGGTTATACAGGCAAAACAGGGCGGCTATCAGTACCGTATCATGAATTTCGATATCTGTTGCGCCGGCAGCCTTCGCCCGTTCAATATGTTGCGTGGTTACATTTTTACCACTTTGGCCTGTTAGTTTGGCAATGGTAAGCAGCGCTTTCATCTTTTCGGTAATCGGCGCTGTTTCAATGTTTTCCTTTATTTTTTGAGCCGTTTCGGTTTCACCGATATATAAGTCGGCGGCGGCGGTGTGGGCTGTGGTGCAAAATTTGCATTGGTTACCGTGAGATACAACGGTAGCTATCAGTTCACGGTCGCCTTCTGATAGGGTTGAAGGACCGCGCAGTAAGATCTGCGTCAAATCGCGGATAGGTTCAGCAGTTTCTTTGCTGTATTCAAGCAGGCCGGTAATTCCCGGTAAATGAGATTCAAGAGATATGTAAGGCATGGCCATTTGGTTATTTGAAGATTTGAAAATGGTCTGGAAGATGGCTTACGTGCAAAGAGACTTTTTATCGGAATGCTGCCAACATGTTTTTCTCCCTAACCTAAATTTAAAGGCAAGCGAGAATTATTAAACGCGCAGGCAAATCCTGGTAAAAATCAACAGTACTGTAAAGCAAATCCAGAAAATGAATTAAAACAGGGCGGGGGATTAACAGGAAGTTTTAGGTGGTTGCTCAGGAATATCCTGGTGATAATGAACCAATGGTTGCACGGGTTGTACAACGTTTTCTTGTAAATTTTTTATAGGGCAATAAAACTCAAATTGTACAAAGGAGAAACTGATGTTTTCCTGTATAATTATTTTGCCATACGGAACATGATCTTTTTGAGGTACCGGGATATCTTTTACGCCTTTGGCATTCACCACGTTTTTATCAACCGGCTGGGTAATTTCATAATTAGGAATGCACATCAGGTGGATGGCAGTCCTGGTCATTTTCATTTTTACGTAGTTGTAGTTGGTTTTGCCAAACTGTATCTGGCCGGCTATATTTTCAAAATGTTTCCAATCGTGAATGTTGGGTAAGTTTATCGGTATAGCTATTTCGGTAAGATCCTTAACGTTATAAAGACCTTTGCGGGTTTGTTCTGTAAAAAACTTATTTGTTTTATAAACCAGGTATTGATGTATTGCCAGTTGCCCGCCAATGTTTAGCAGGTGAATGTTTAGTAACATTATGGCAATAAACTTTTTCAATTTTGGATTAAGTACAAAGGTTTGCCTAAAGATGTTATTTAAAAATAAACTTACAAAATTTAATTTGATAATAAAACAAAATGCTGCCTTTAACATTTACAAATGCTGCCTGCGTTTAAACTCGCTTGGTGTGCAGTCATACTTTGCCTTAAATACAGTTGCAAAATAGTTGGGACTGGCAAAGCCCACCATGTAAGTAATCTCAGATATGGAATACGCCTCATGAACCAGCAGGTATTTGGCTTTCTTCAACCTTCGGTTTAAAATATAATCGGTAATGCTGCACCCCAGCAGGGCCTTTACTTTACGGTAAAGCTGCACCCGTGAAATGCCTATGGTTTTGCAAATATCGTCGACATTAAAGTTTTCGTTGGCCAGGTTTTGCTCAACAATACCGGCAAAATCATTCAGGAATTTTTTGTCGATATTTTTTGATGCCGGTATTTTGCCATGACTAACGTCGCTGGTAAAGTGTTCTTTGAGTATTAACCGGTTTTTTATGAGGTTTTTTGCAGTTTCCAGCAGCTGGTCATAGCTAAAGGGCTTCACCATATAACAATCTGCCATACTGCGGATGCCATCTATTTGTTGTTCAACGCCGGCCTGTGCGGTTAGTAGTATAACGGGAATATGTGATGTACGGATATCTGTTTTAAGTTTCTGAGTAATCACCTTGCCCGATATGCCTGGCAGCACCACATCAGATATGATGAGGTCGGGAACTTTTTCAAATGCTTCTGATAATCCCTGCGTGCCGGTATTGGCTGTAAATATTTCATAGTCCTCGCCCAGTTTATCGCTCAGGTAGCTTAGCAGGTCGGCGTTATCTTCAATGATGAGTATGGATAGCTCTTTGGGTGTTTCAAGTAAATTGGGATCGGGCTTTATTTCGCCTTGTTCAAGGTCGGTTGTATAGATCCGGGAACGTTCGTCAAGAACTGACGCGTTGATCACCGGGCTATTTTTATCGGTATTATAGGCGTAAAGGTTGCCAAGCGGCAGGGTTACGGTAAAAGTTGTGCCCTGCCATTTTTTGCTGCTTACCGTAATGCTGCCATGATGGCGATTTACTATTTCCTTTGAGAGGGAGAGCCCAAGTCCCGAACCTTTACTGTTACCATTATCAGCCTGGTAAAACTGGTCGAAAACGTGTTCTGCTTCTTCGGGTTCCATACCTATGCCGTTATCGTTTATGGCTATCTCCACAGATTCGGTATTCGGAGTAAATATTACCTGTATCCTGCCGTTATCCTTTGTGAATTTAAGCGCATTTGATACCAGGTTAAAGAAAACCTTATCCAGCATGTTGGCATCAAACCAAACGGTTATGTTTTTTGCTGATGATGCCAGGTTTAAACTGATATTCCGTTTTTGGGCATTATGCTTAAAGCTATCCAATATATCACTTACAAACTCAACCAAATTATTGGGCGATGCATTTATTTGTTGCTTGTCGTATTCTATTTTACGGTAATCTATCAGTTGGTCTACCAGCCTCAGTAACCTGAATGTATTTTTATGAATGAGTGTTAAATTTTTGCCGGCAACTTTGTTGAGTTTTTCATTGCCCATCATATCTTCAACGGGTGAAAGAATGAGGGTTAAGGGGGTGCTAAACTCGTGTGAAATATTGGTGAAAAAATTCAGTTTGGCTTCGGTTGCGGCCTCGGCACGTGCCGACATTTCAATCAGTTGGTTACGTTGTAATAATATCTCGTTGTTTTTGGTTTCCAGACTTTTGTTGATCTTGCGGTTTTCCATCAGCCAGTAAAATGCAAGTCCTCCAAAAACAATTGCCAGCACCAGCGTAATTACAATGATGTTTAAAACCAATTGCTGGCTGTTATAAACCTGACGCTGCTCTTTTATCAGAGATTGCTGCCGCTCAATGTCCTTTTGCTGACTGTTGATCTTGTACCATTGCAGCTTCATCAGTTGTACGTTGGTTGAATCAATTACCAGCGATTGCAGGATGTTCTCCTTAGCAAACGATTCTTTATTCAGGATCCTGAAAGCTGTAGTAATAGCTTCTTTGCCACCGGTGGGGTACATCATACTGGCATCAATAGTTTTGGATGCCACCATTTGCAGGCCACCACCGTTCCCCGGCATAGCATCAACCCCTAAAACTTTAACATGGTGATCTAAGTGCAGGCTATTAAGTACCTCCCTGGATCCGCCTGCCATTACATCATTATGCGCAAACAGGGCGTCGGCAGTTTTTAAGGCCGGGGTTATCAGGTTTAGCTGTTTTTGGGCATGATCTTTCAGCCAATCGCCATATACCTGTGCTTTAATGTGTATATTATTAAATTTTGATAAAGCAACGCTAAATCCCCGATGCCTTTCAATTGCGGGGGAGGAGCCTGGCAATCCCATTACCTCTATCACATTGCCTTTGCCTTTAAGATTAGCGCCAATATATTCACCGGCCATTTTACCAACCTGGTAGTTATCGGCACCTACATAGGCTGTATACAAATCTGAGGAGGTTTTACGGTCGATAACAATAACAGGGATACCTTTATTATAGATTTGCTCAACTATACCGGTAAGCGGCTGCGCCTCGTTAGGTGATATGATGAGCAGGTCGATGCCTTCATCCAGCATTTTCTTTACCTGCTCAATTTGTTTTTTACTGCTGTTATCAGCATCAGCATAAATAAACCTTGCATCCGGATGTAATGACAGTTCCATTTTCATTTCATCCAGCATGTTACGCCGCCAAAGATCAGAACCCACACATTGCGAAAAACCTATAGTATACTGTGATGTTTTATCGGCTTTTTTACAGCCGGTAAATAGCACCAGTATCAATACGGGTAACAGGAATATGTTGCGCAGGTTATAATTCAAAGCCATTAAATCAATCAGGGGTCAGATATTAAGTAATCGTTTAAGTACGGTTTATTGGTGAATGCAATGCCTTTTGGGATGCTCTTACACAAATGTATCGATAAATGTTTTTACAATACAAACCGCGGAAGTTGCAGCCGGTGTTTTCAGGGCATCAATATGTATCAAAACTGAAATAAGCACGTAACAAAAACAAACATCTTGTTAAAACAGAATTGAATTTTAATTTTATTCGTCTGTAAATCAGTTATTTATGTAGATGTTGATTTTTGTACTGTTTTGGTATAAAATCAATAACTGCCGCCTTGCAAATGGACCTACTTTGCAATCGTAAATCCAATTAACACCTTTTATAATTATTATGAGAAAACATTCCGTCCTGGCCTGGTCCATGGTGGTAGCCCTTGGTGGCTTCCTTTTCGGGTTTGATACCGCAGTGATATCGGGCGCCGAAAAATCTATTCAGCAATTCTGGCACCTTTCTGTTGTGGAGCATGGGCTTACTATATCTATCGCGCTTATAGGTACCGTAATAGGTTCCCTTTTAGGCGCCAGGCCATCAGATATTTTCGGACGGAAAAATACCTTATACTTTGTGGCCGCCGCCTATTTATTATCATCAATAGGTACCGCGCTTGCCGATAACTGGTACATATTTTTAGTTTTCAGGCTATTGGGCGGCCTTGGCGTGGGGATCTCCTCAGTTACAGCTCCCATTTATATATCAGAAGTATCGCCTGCCGATAGGCGTGGAAGGTTAGTTGGCTTGTTTCAGTTTAATGTGGTATTAGGTATCCTTGTATCCTACCTGTCCAACTATCTCATTAGCCAGGGCGGCGAAACCTCCTGGCGCTGGATGCTGGGTGTACAGGCATTTCCATCCTTACTTTTCCTGGCACTCATCTATTTTATACCCGAAAGCCCGCGCTGGCTTATTCTAAAAAAAGGCGAGATTGGCCGGGCGCTCGAGATATTAAGGATCATAAATCCGCTCAACTGCGATCAGGAACTTAAATCCATCCAAAACTCCAATCTGCATGCCGGTGCTTCAAATACCAGCCTGTTCTCGGGGCAGTACAAAACCCCGGTTATACTGGCTGTGCTGTTTGCGTTTTTTAACCAGGTATCGGGCATCAATGCCATCATATATTATGCACCGCGCATATTTGAAATGGCCGGGCTTGGTGCACATTCCTCATTACTTTCAACGGTGGGCATCGGGCTTATCAATTTTATATTCACCCTATTGGGCATTAATATTATTGATAAGGTAGGGCGCCGTACATTGATGCTTGTAGGTTCTTTCGGACTTATAACATCGTTATTCCTGGTGGCATTCACCTTTTACTCGGGCAATTTTAACGGCTTTGCCATACCGGTTTATATGATGATGTTCATCGCTTTCTTCGCCTTTTCGCAGGGAGCGGTTATCTGGGTGTTTATATCCGAGATCTTCCCTAACCAGGTGCGCGCAAAAGGGCAAACGCTGGGCAGTTCCACCCATTGGGTTATGGCCGCGATAATTGCTTTTTGCTTCCCTTACCTCGCCGAGTCGCTGGGTGGAGCAATCACCTTTTCATTTTTCGGCACAATGATGATCTGCCAGCTCATTTTCGTCTGGAGGTTTATGCCCGAAACTAAAGGACGCTCATTGGAGCAGATTGAAACCAATATGGTAATGCATTAATAATTGAATGATGATGAACCCGCAAACAGAAACATTAACCCCGGCCATTTGCTATGGCGAGATTCTTTGGGATGTACTGCCAGATGGCCCGCAACCTGGTGGAGCTTTGCTAAACGTATCGTACCACCTGAATAAATTGGGTGTACCGGCCAGCCTGGTAAGCAAAATAGGTAACGATGTTAACGGCCAAAAACTGGAAAGTCTGCTTGACGGCTGGGGAATACCTAAACATTTGCTGCAAACGGACACTGAACACCCAACCAGCCAGGTAATTGCCAGCATGAATAATGGTAACGAGGTATCGTACGAGATCGTTTTCCCGGTAGCCTGGGATTTTATTAATGATAGCGAGCACATCATCAAACAGCTAAAGCCATCAACTTATTTGGTGTATGGCAGCCTGGCGTCACGCAACAGTGTATCACGCAATACCTTGTTTGAACTGTTGGAAAGCGATGCGATCAAGGTGTTTGATATTAACCTGAGGCCGCCTTTTATCAGTCGCGATTTGTTGGATGAGCTGCTTCATAAGGCCGACATTGTAAAGTTTAACCAGGCCGAACTGGAAATGGTGCAGGGATTATTCAGGGGATCATTCGGGAAAGAATCGGAACAGATCAAATTTATCCGGGATCATTTTAACATCCCCGAAATTGTGGTTACCAAGGGTGAGTTTGGCGCATCATATTACAAGGGCGATAAAGCTTACCATGTAGCGGGCCGCGAGGTAAAAGTAATAGATACTATTGGCAGCGGCGACTCCTTTTTAGCGGCATTTATTGCCAGTCACTACCGTGGCCTATCAGCAGAAAATTTATTGAAAAACGCAATAGCGATGGGCGGCTTTATTGCAACAAAGAAAGGAGGTTGTCCGGATTATAAAATCAAAGAGTATGAAGACTTTAAAAACAAAATGTTTTAAATAAACCAAAGCAAACCAAAATATACTAAATCAAAATCAATGAGAAAATTATTACTTATCTGTTCCTTTCTTATACTGCTAATAAGCAAGGGATATGCACAATCCCGGATCATTACCGGGACTGTATTGGATAACGCATCAAAACCAATGGATGGCGTTACCATAGTGGTTGTTGAAACCCAAAAATCAACATTATCAGATGCCAGCGGAAAGTTCAGTATCTCTGTAGCAACCGGGCAATCTTTACGGTTTTCATATGTGGGCACAAAGCCGATGCTGATGACTATCACCGCTGATACTAAAGTGCTTCATGTAGTATTTAAAGATGCGGAAAATACACTTAACGAAGTGGTTGTAACCGGTTATACATCTGAAAGAAAGAAGGACTTAACAGGCGCGGTTGCAGTTGTGGATTTAGCACCGGTAAAAAACAACAGTTCGGGCAATACCATGCAGGCCTTACAGGGCAGGGTTGCGGGTTTGTATATCGAAAAAGATGGATCGGCCAACGGCTCAACCAGCAGGATCCTGATCAGGGGAGCGAACACATTGGGCAATAACAATCCTTTGTATGTTATTGATGGAATACCCACCACCAGGCCCGAGGTTTTTCAAAATTTATCACCCTCAAACATCGCATCGGTACAGGTATTGAAAGACGCATCGGCCGAATCAATTTACGGAGCTCGGGCATCAAACGGCGTTATCATTGTTACCACCAAAAACGGTGGTAATACCGATGGCAAAGTTCAGTTTCAGTTTAATAACAGTACATCTGTCCAGTCCGAAAAATCATTGCGTTTTAAAATGCTGAACGCCGCTGACAGGGGCAAAGCCTTATGGCAGGCCTCGGTAAATGACGGGCAAAACCCTACCGAAGGCTATGGAGAAATTTATAATTTTGACTGGAACAATAACTATAGCAACCCGGTTTTAAATAGTGTTACCGCCAAACCATTTGTAGGTGGCAATACCAATACCCCCGTAGGCGATACCGATTGGCAAAGCGTATTATACAAAACCGCATTTGTTTACAACAATGATTTCACCGCTTCGGTAGGTAACAAAAATTCGTCGCTGCAAATTAATTTCGGAAACATAAAAAATACCGGCCTGGTAAGGTTTACGAAATATGGGCGCACTACGGGTAGTATCAACGCTGTAACCCGCGCCTTTGACAGCAAAGTAACTTTTGGTGTTAATTTAAAAATTACCAATTCCAATGAAACGCTTACAACTAAGGACATTGGCGGTGCTTCGACCCCGTCTTTGGCAGTGACACTGGCACCTACTATTCCTGTATACCAAAAAGATGGTGTTACTTACGCCGGCGAATCGGGCGCGGGATACTCTGACAGGAACAACCCCCTGCACATGCAGGACCTGGCGAAATGGAATAACGCCAACCGTTTAAACACATTTGGGAACGTTTTCCTGGAAATCCAGCCAATTAAGAATTTATTTATTAAATCTAATTTTGGCGCTGATAATGCCAACTATTTAAGCAAGGTAATTACACCAACTTTTACTGAAGGTGCTTTAAGCAACACTACAAACAGTTTGTTTTTTGATCAAAATCATTACTTAAGCACTACGCTGTCAAATACAATCAGGTATAACCTTGATTTGAATGCAAAGAATCACTTCAAATTTTTAGTTGGTACAGAATACGTTAAAACATTCACTGATTATCAAACTACCAAAAAAGAAGGTTACACCCTTCAGACCGAGGATTATTTCACATTGGACGCAGGAATAGGAAAAACAATCGTTACCGGCACTTCGCTGGGAAACAAGTTGCTTTCTGAATTCGGCCGCCTGGATTATAATTACGACGGCAAATATTTAGCATCCGCTACTATTCGCCGGGATGGCTCTTCCAGGTTTGGTGCGAATAATCAATATGGTATTTTCCCGTCAGCTTCTTTGGGATGGAGAATTGATAAGGAAGGTTTTATGAAGAATAACGGCATTTTCTCTGAATTAAAAGCAAGACTTGGTGTGGGCCGTGTTGGTAACCAGGAAATTGGCGATCTGTCGCGCTACTTGCTTTACTACTCGCGATATGGCACTTCCCAGAACGAACTGACGCCCGGCTTTTGGGAACAATATATGAATGTTGGCACCGCATATTCCTTGTCAGGAGCTAATACCGGAGCTTTACCTTCCGGATTTGTTCAAACACAAGCGGCAAACCCTGCACTTAAATGGGAAACTACAGATGAAATTAATGGTGGGTTAGATTTTGCCCTGTTTAATGATAAAATATCTGGTTCATTTGATTATTTCTCAAGAAAAACATCTGATATATTGATTACGCCCCCGGTTGCATCAGCCTTGGGCGAAGGTCAAAGCAAAACAGTTAATGGTGCTTCAAAAACCAATAAAGGCTGGGAGTTTTTAGTGACTTATCATGGGCAGCAATCGGGTGATTTTAATTACAACGTAACCCTAAACTTTTCGCACTTCAGGGATAAGATTACCGTTTTGCCTGAAAATGTTCGACCTGCCTATGCTGGTAATATAGATAACACGATCATTGGTCATTCTCAATTTGACATTTTTGGCTACAAAAGCGCAGGCCTTTTCCAATCTCAAGCCGAAGTGGACGCAGCGCCCGCTCAAATAGGTGCCGGGCCAGGAAGAGTTCGTTATGTGGATATCAATCATGACAATAAAATTGATACCTATGATCAGACATGGATCGGAACTTCATTACCAGCTTTGGAATATGGCGCAAGAATTGATCTGACTTACAAAAAGTTTGATTTATCCATATTTGGATCGGGTGTTGCAGGGAGAAAAGGATTTGATATTTATACCTTTTATAACAACCTGATGCATAGCCGGGAAAACGTGGGCCCGGGGGTATTTGAAGGTTGGACACCCCAGCATACCAACACGAATGTACCAGCCTTAACGCTTAAAGACAACAACAATGAAGGCAGAACTTCCGATTATTTCATTGTAAATACATCTTATTTCAAAGTGAGAAATATTCAGATCGGGTATAGCATTGTACCGAAAGCGGTCTTTACCAGGCTACGGCTATTTGCTATGGCTGAGAACGTGTTTACATTTAAGAGTAAGCAGTATTTAAGTCCGGATCCGGAAAGATTGAGCCTTGATCAGGTTCCGATCCCTAAGGTCTTCAGTTTTGGTATTAACGCATCATTTTAAAATATTCGATATGAAAACGAAAATATTTATAACAACAATTTTGTCGGGGCTAATCATTCTTAGTTCCTGTAAAAAAGCACTGGACTATACTCCAAAAGGAGCCTTATCCACCTCAGACCTTACTTCCCCTACGGCTGTAGAGGGATTGATAACCGCGGCTTATGCCGCTATTGGCAACGGCGATATGATAGGCCCTATATACAGCGACTGGGCATACGGCAGCGTTCGCTCAGATGATGCTTACAAAGGCGGCGGCGGTACCGGCGACGTAGGCGAAGTTGATGCTTTGGAGCATTACAACCTGGTAACCCCATCTATGGATGCCTTTGTTTCACGCACCTGGAAAAATTTGTTCAAATCTATTTCGAGGGCAAATGTCGCGCTAAGAGCGGTTAATTCTTTATCTGAAACCGATTACCCTAACAAAAAAATACGTTTGGCAGAATTGAGGTTTTTACGCGCCCATAGTTATTTTACTATGAAGCTACTTTATAAAAATATCCCAATTTTTGACGAAAACGCGACTGCGGATGATATCCTGAAAGTTTCAAACACGTTACCAAATGAGGATGCATGGAATAAGATTGCAGCCGATTTTCAATATGCCATTGATAATTTGCCAACTACCCAAACCCAGCTGGCGCGGGCCAATAAATTAAACGCCCAGGCTTATTTAGCTAAACTGCGTTTATACCAAGCCTATGAGCAGGATGATAAGCATCATGTAACCAATATCAACAAAACAAGGCTGCAGCAGGTGGTTGATCTTACACAGGCCGTTATCGCATCGGGTAAATACTCATTAAGCAGTGATATTGCTGATGATTTTTTACCAGAAACTGAAAACGGCCCTGAATCTGTATTCGCGATACAGTTTACCATTAATGACGGCACTACTGCCGGCCGTATGAATTTTGAGGATGGATTAAATTATCCGCATGGGGCACCACAATACGGCTGCTGCGGATTTCATGCTGCAAGTCAAAACTTAGTAAACGCGCATACAACTGATGTAAATGGTTTACCCAATTTTGATACCTTTAACAGTAGTATAGCCGATTTAACAAAAGTTACTGTGGACCCCCGATTAGATCACACCGTTGGTATCGATGGCCACCCGTACAAATATGATAACACAAAGCCATTCAGCAACAGCTGGGTACGTGATCCTGGTGTTTATGGGAATTTCCATACCATGCGCAACCAGCAATTGGCTACCAGCTCATCATACTTTAAGCTTGGTCCGTTTATGGGGTCGGCAAAAAATTATGATATCATCAGGTACGATGACGTACTCCTGATGCAGGCCGAAGCCTATATTGAACTGGGGCAGCAGGCAAGCGCTTTGCCACTCATTAACCAGATACGCAACCGTGCCGCGGCAAGTACAGGGCGGCTTAAAAAGTTGGACGGCACTTTTCCGTCAACCTATAATGTAAAGCCCTATAGTATAGCAAACTGGAATCAGGATTATGCACGTAAAGCATTACAATGGGAAAGGCGCCTGGAGTTTGCAACCGAAGGGGCACGTTTCTTTGATTTAGTGAGATGGGGAATTGCAGAAAAAACTTTAAACGACTATATTAACATTGAAAAAGTTAGAAGGCCATTTTTAGCAACGGCTAAGTTTACTGCCGGGAGAGATGAGTACCTGCCAATTCCACAATCAGAAATTACATTTACCAACGGTTTATATAAACAAAACCCTGGTTATTAAAATTGTTATATAAAATTAACGGGCACCCGGCTTAATAAATTGAGCCGGGATGCCTGTTATTTATGATATATTTATTTAAGTTTCTTGAATGCCCTGCCAAATAATATAACCTGTTAATAGCTTAAATTATGAAAACAAAATGTGGCATATTAATGCTGATTGCTTTTATTACAGTAACATGTATTTGTAAAGCTCAGGATTTGCCAAAACCTTATACCGAGCAGTACCGCCCGCAGTTACATTTTTCGCCAAAGGCGCATTGGGTAAATGATCCCAATGGGATGGTTTACTTTAACCACACTTACCATCTTTTTTTCCAGTATTACCCTAAGGATATTGTTTGGGGCCCAATGCACTGGGGGCATGCGGTAAGTAAAGACCTCATCCACTGGAAAGAGTTACCGATAGCTTTATATCCCGATAGTTTGGGCTATATATTCTCTGGCAGCGCCGTAGTTGATTCTAACAACACTTCGGGTTTTGGCAAAAAGGGAAAGATTCCCATGGTAGCTATCTTTACGCATCACGACCCTAAGGGGGAGAAAGCCGGTAAAGATAATTATCAGAACCAAAGTATTGCTTATAGCCTGGATGAAGGAAACACCTGGACGAAGTACAAGGGCAACCCGGTATTGAAAAATCCAGGTATCAAGGATTTTCGTGATCCTAAAGTAATGTGGTATGCAAAAGAAAAAAAATGGGTAATGACTTTGGCTACCAAAGATCATATCACTTTTTACTCAGCGTCTGATCTGAAAAACTGGAAGAAGGAGAGTGAGTTTGGTTTAAGAGAGGGAGCGCATGGCGGGGTATGGGAATGCCCTGACCTGTTCCCTTTAAAGCTGAATGGCAAAACTTACTGGGTATTGATTGTAAACATTAATCCCGGAGGGCCAAACGGAGGATCGGCCACGCAATATTTTATAGGCAGCTATAACGGCAGCAAGTTTACACCAATGGATACCCAAACCCGCTGGCTGGATTACGGCCCGGATGAGTATGCCGGCATAACCTGGGGAAACACTGGCAGCCGCAAAATATTTTTAGGCTGGATGAGTAACTGGGAATATGCCAACCAGGTACCAACCGAAAAATGGCGCAACGCCATGACAGTTCCGCGCGATCTGCAATTAAAGCAAAGCAAGCAAGGCATCGTAATTGCATCAACACCAGTTCCTGAACTGGCTAATATAAATGTAAAGAGTTTAGCTTTAAACAACCTATCGGTTAATAAAACGCTTGATCTGTCATCAAAGATAGCGGGCTTCAAAAGCCAGTATGTATTAAAATTGAGTATGGCGCAATTAAAGGGCTACACCATTAAACTATCAAACAAAAAAAGCGAAGAACTCCTGATAGGTTATGATGAAGCAAAAGATCAATACTTTATTGATCGTACAAAATCCGGGAAGGTTGATTTTCAAAAGGATTTTGCAGGGCAAGCTAAAGCGCCAAGATTTACGGCTGCTAAAAATTCAGATATTACTATTGTAGTTGATAAGGCATCGGTTGAGGTATTTGCAGATGGGGGATTAACCACCATGACAGCTGTTTATTTCCCTAACGGAGATTTTACCGATCTGGCAATAACAGCAAATGAGAAACTGAATATAAAAAGCATTAAAATTACGCCTTTAAAATCTATCTGGAATAAATAAAATCCATCTACCCTATGAAATTTATTAACAGCGTTATAATAACCTGCCTTTTTGTTGTTGCTGTAAGCCGTACGGCATTTGCCCAGGATGTGCCAACCCCGCAATGGCGGCCTGCCTATCATTTTACCCCGCCCAAAAACTGGACTAATGACCCCAATGGTTTAATATTCCTGAATGGCGCTTATAATTTATACTATCAGCATAACCCATCCGAAAATAAATGGGGGCACATGAGCTGGGGGCACGCCACCAGTAACGATCTGGTACATTGGAATAACCTGCCGGTTGCAATACCCGAAATAATGACAAAGGATACCACCACCTGGATCTATTCAGGCTCGGCGGTGCTGGATAAAAACAATACAAGCGGTTTTGGCAAAAATGGCAAGGCACCTATTGTAGCCATTTTTACTGCCGATCAGCCTAAGCAAAAAAAAGAATCACAATTTATTGCTTACAGTAATGACGGTGGTTTAACCTATACCCAATATGCCGGTAACCCGGTGATTGATCTTAACATGAGGGATTTTCGCGACCCCAATGTTTTTTGGCATGAGCCAACTAAACAATGGATCATGACGGTAGCCATGGTTGATGAGCATATGGTAAGGATCTATGGTTCAAAAAATTTAAAACAATGGACAAAACTGAGTGATTTTGGTCCTGCAGGTTATACAAAAAACGGTTGGGAATGCCCATCGCTGCTGCCTTTGGTGGTTGATGGTAATGCATCCAACATAAAATGGGTGCTTTTTGTGTCATCAGGAGGAGAGCATGGCCCGCTAATGCAATACTATGTTGGCGACTTTGACGGCATAAGTTTCAAGAACAACAACGATGCTAATAAAGTATTGACCGTTGATTACGGAGATGCCTTTTATGCCGCAATAGCCTGGCGCGATGCACCCGAAAATAAAAAGGTGCTTTTAGGTTGGCTGCAAAACGGCAGGAAAGAAACCTTTCCATGGAAAGGGCAGATGTCTATCCCGCATGATCTGTCGTTAAAAACTACCGGCGAAGGTTTAAGGCTGATCCAGTCGCCATCTGAGATAATTAGCAGATCGCTTTCAAAGCATGCAAAGAGCGTTCTTACTAAAAAAAACATGACTGTTGATGGCAACATTGAACTTTCTGCAGATGGACGCTTTAGCAGTAATTCCAACTGGATTGACGCGGAATTTAAGGTGAATACCTCCCATAAAACCGGCTTTGTTTTAACCGAAAAAAAGGGGACATCAAAAAAGGTAATAGTAGGTTACGATGCCGCCAAACAGGAACTGTTTGTAGATTGTACCGGTTCAGAAACCGGGAATAAAGATTCCAGGAATTTGATTCAAACAGCACCTTTAAAGCCGGTGAATGGTATAGTAAGGATACAGGTATTACTTGACAGATCATCATTGGAAGTTTTTGGTAATGGCGGTGAACGGGTAATCTCCACCATGATCTACCCGGATAATGATGCTACCGGCGTAGCCATATTTGCTGAAGGAAAAACATTGATCAAAAGTTTAAAAATGTGGGATTTAAGCAATAACCTGCCTAAGTTATAGCCAGGTAACTAACTTTTCAATTCCTGATTTATTCTGATATTTAGTCGATTACAAGGCGTTCCCGTTAAAAGGGGACGCCTTTTTTAATACCTGGTTTTGCCGGCTAATTTTAGATTAACTATTGTTAAAATAATATTCGTAATCGATTGCGTAATTTTACTAAATTGCCATCGTAAAGCTTCTTCGCTTTAAACTACATAAACCATATTATAATTTAAATCAAATGTATTGTATGAAGTACCCTCCTGTAAACTTTAGCCGTAAAAGGTTTTTGGTGTTACTTGTTTGTGTGCTGGGTTTTCAAAACCTCATGGCGCAAAATAAGGTATCACTTAATGATTTGTCTTTTTTTCAGGATCCATCATCAAACTGGAAGCTGGCAACCAACGTGCAGGCCGATCTTTTGCAGGATGAGATTTTAACCGTTAAGAATGGTACAGGTATCCTGGTTAACCTGCCCGGCAAAAAAGGTGCAAAGGACCTGTTTACCAAAGCTAATTATGGTGATGTGGATATTGAGTTGGATTACCTGATGGCCAAAGGATCAAACTCAGGGATATATCTTGAGGGGCGGTATGAAATTCAGTTATTGGATAGTTGGGGAGTAGTTAACCCCAAATCGGGCGATAACGGCGGCATCTATGAACGCTGGGATGATAGCAAACCAGATGGGCAGCAAGGTTATGATGGACATGCGCCAAGGCAAAATGCCAGCAGGGCACCCGGTTTGTGGCAACATATGAAGATCTCGTTCCAGGCACCGCGCTTTGGCGCAGGTGGACAAAAGATATCAAACGCAAAAATAATATATGTTTGGCTGAACGGTGTTTTAATACAGGATAATGTGGAGCTTGCAGGCCCAACCCGCGGAGCTATCGATAGTAAGGAAAACATTGCCGGCCCTTTACGCATCCAGGTCGATCATGGCGCGGTAGCTTTCAAAAACATTAATATAACAAGTTTTGATAAATCGCATCCGGTGTTATCAAACTTAAAATACCAGGTATACAAAGGCGGCTCACTTACCGAAGCTGATTACAAAAAGCTGAAACCCGACGCGGAAGGCAGCTCAACAATTTTGTCATCAAACCAGGGTAAATTAACCAACGACTTTTTGATCCGTTACACGGGCAACATGAAGATTGCTGAAGCCGGTGAATATGAATTTAAACTAAGTGTACCCGGCGGCAAAGGTTCTTTACACATTAATGGTGCCGATGCTGTACCCCAGGCTGATAACAGGGGGACGGGCAAAATTCAATTGCAACCCGGCGACCATAATTTCGAGCTTTTTTATTCAAAAACTGCTGACTGGGCTAAGCCTTCTTTAGGGCTTACAGTAGCCGGCCCCGGCATCCGCGAATATTTGTTGAGCGATGCCAATGTAAGTTCAAATGATCCTATTGATCCAATCCTGATCAATGCTCCTTCAAATACCATTTTGCGCAGTTTCTCTGATCTGCCGGGCGGTATCAGGGTTACGCATGGCGTGAACGTGGGCAGTGCGGAACAGGTGCATTATACTTATGACCTGGATAAAGGAATGATAGTTGAAGTATGGCGCGGCGGATTCTTAGATGCGACCCCTATGTGGCATGAACGCGGCGATGGCTCATCGCGGCCCGCCGGCTCTGTTCTGTATTTGGGCAAACCGGTGCCTGCAATTGAAAAGCTGGCTAACGCGCAGGCTGCCTGGGCGCCCGATACCGCTGGTACAGGTTATAAGCCTAAAGGATATATTTTAAATGCCAATGATCAGCCGGCTTTCAGGTATATCATTTATGGTTCAGTAGTGAACGATGCCAGTACCGTTATGGACAAGGGGCAGGGCATTCACCGCGAAATAACTTTGCAAAACCCAATTGATGGTTTATTTGCACACCTTGTTACTGGCGATAGTGTTGAGGACCTTGGTAATGGCTTATATACGGTTGATAACAAATCCTACTATATCCGCATAGATGACGCTGGAGGAGTCAAACCCATTATTCGCGAGGCGGGGGGTAAGCAGGAGCTTATCATCCCGATCCAGAAAAAATTAACCTATTCCATTATCTTTTAAGTAGCCTTCATCATGAATTACACACTAAAACAAATGATAAACAGGGCCACATTATTTACTACACTGATAATTGCTGCTCTTTTAAACTTTACACAAAAAACATATGCCCAGGCAGAATCGCCGAAGGAGGATGATTTTTTTAAAATTATGAAAGTGCCCGCACCCGAGGGCACCATTTTGGAAGTAGGCGGTTTGTGTACTTTACCCAACGGAACACTTGCGGTAACCACGCGCCGGGGCGATATTTTTATGGTAGAGAACCCTACCAGTCAGCATCCGTTCTTTCGCAAGTTTGCATCTGGCCTGCATGAGGTTTTGGGTGCAGCCTGGAAAGATGGGGCTTTGTATGTAGTACAACGTGGCGAGCTTACCAAACTGGTTGATACCAATATGGATGGTAAGGCCGATGTTTTTGAAACCATTTATGCCTGGCCTTTATCTGGCAATTATCATGAATACAGCTTTGGCCCTAAGATAGCGCCCGATGGATCTTTCTTTGTTACCCTGAACCTTGGTTTCCCGCCGGATTGGTGGCACCCTAAAAGTTTTGTACCATACAGGGGATGGACCTTAAATATTAAAGAAGATGGAACGGTTACCCCATGGGCTGCCGGAATGCGCTCGCCATGCGGTATCAGCATGATTGATGGAGAATTGTGGTATACCGACAACCAGGGCGACTGGGTTGGATCGGGCAGTATTATGCAGGTTAAAAAAGGCGCTTTTATGGGGCATCCATCAAGTTTGGTATGGACTAATTTGCCAAACTCGCCATTAAAACTTACGTCCGAGCAATTTTTTGCCAAAAACAACCCGAGGATTGAATTTGATAAAGATGGGCAGCCGTTTAAACCACAGAATATTGTTAACGAAAAGTTTAAAACCGAGTTTGAGGCAAAAAAAGAAATCCCGGAATTGCAATTGCCCGTTGTTTGGCTGCCGCATGGCATCCTTGGAATTTCCAATTCTGAAATTGTAAAGATTCCTGAAGGCGCTTTCGGTCCGTTTGCAGGCCAGTTATTGGTATGCGATCAGGGACAAAGCATGGTTGACAGAATTTTCCTGGAAAAAGTTAATGGCGAATACCAGGGAGCCGCATGGGCTTTCCGGAGTGGTTTTCAATCGGGTATTGTAAGACTGGCCTGGTTGCCAGATGGTTCGCTGGCAGCAGGCGAAACCAACCGTGGCTGGGGCTCTGCGGGCGAGGCTACCATGGGCTTGCAGCGTTTGGTATGGAACAATAAAATCCCGTTTGAAATGAGGGCCATCCGTGCCATGCCCGATGGATTTGAAATTGAATTTACCAAACCGGTAGATAAGAAGGTTGCTGAAGATATAGCATCATACTCGGTAGAGAGTTATATTTATAAATACCACGGCGTGTATGGTAGTCCCCCGGTAAATACCGAAAAATGCCCAATAGTTGGAGTTAAAGTATCAGATGATGGTTTAAGGGCGAGATTGATCGTCAATAATTTGCGCAAATATTATATCCACACCATTACCCTTGATGGCATCCGCGATAAAGAGAATTATTTTAACCTGATTCATCCCACAGCATATTATACCCTGAATAATATCCCCGAAGGGCAAAAACTATCCATTGCGGAAGTCAGCACAATCAACTCATCCAAAAAAGTGAATGTTGCAGCATTGGCAACGGCAAAACCCGGAGCTAAGAAAGGAACCGGTGCAAAGGTTTTGGCGGTTGCTAATGCAGTGCCAACTTATGATGAAGTAAAACCACTGTTACTGAAAAATACGTGCCTATCATGCCATAATGCCAATAAACGCCAGGTTGGTCCGGCTTATATAGATGTAGCAAAAAGAAAATACAGCGTAAATGAATTGGTGCAGTTGATCCACAATCCGAAGCCTGAACATTGGCCCGATTATTCAACACCAATGCCACCAATGCCGCAGGTACCTAAAGAGGATGCCCGCAAAATTGCCCTTTGGATAAAATCACTGGCGAAATAAAAAGAATCAAGAATTAAGAAGTCAAGAATTAAGAGTTGAGAATCAAGAATTAAGAGTCAAGAATCAAGAAAAAGACTGCAAGGCGGGTCTTAATATATTGTGTGCAAGAATAAGATAATTGTATCTTGATTCTTGACTCTTATTTAAAACCAATCTGAAAAATGAAACACTTTGTAATATTTGCGGCTTTATTGGCCGGTTCGGCAATAACAGCTCATGCGCAGCAAACCTCCGCCAAACCAGAAGATACTGAATACTGGACTCCTGTACCGGCTATAGTAACCCCGGCCAGAAACATGGGCGAGGCACCATCTGATGCCATTATTTTATTTGATGGTAAAAACCTGGATGAATGGGTAGCCACTAATGATTCCACGTCTGCACATAAATGGAAAGTTGCCGATAAAGCAATTACGGTAGATAAAACCGCAGGCGATATCCAAACCAAACGGAAATTCATGGATTTTCAGCTTCATATTGAGTACAGGATCCCGTCAAATATTACAGGTAAAAGCCAGGCACGCGGTAACAGCGGTATTTTCCTGGCAGCCCTGCCCTGGGGAGCCGGTGGATACGAATTGCAGGTGTTGGACAACTATAACAACCCAACTTATGTTAACGGCCAGGTAGGCAGTTTATATAAACAATCGCCACCATTAGTGAATGCCTGCCGCAAGCCTGGTGAATGGCAATATTATGATGTGATATGGACGGCGCCCCGCTTCAATGAGGATGGTACCCTAAAATCAGCGGCGCGGGCCACGGTGTTGCACAACGGGGTACTGGTTCAAAATAATACCGCATTAAAAGGAGATACCCCATACATAGGCCAGCCCGAATACCGTAAACACGGCGCCGAACCTATTAAATTGCAAGCCCATGGCGACAAAAGTGAGCCGATAAGCTACCGGAATATTTGGGTAAGGGAGCTATAAGGGCTGTCTGAAAATAAAAAAACTGACCGTCGAGTGGTACAATCCGGTGGCCTAGGAAGGGGAAATGACGTTAAAAAGGTTTGTCATCCTGAGGAACGAAGGATCTATTTGCAAACTGTACAGGGCGAAGAAGTATAGCGGCGAATAGATCCTTCACTATCGTTACCCATGACGTATTGGATTTTGAGGCGTGTGGGCCTGTCAGTCTGAGCCTGTCGAAGACTCGCGCGGAGAGGCCTTTGCCCACTATCCTTCGACAGGCTCAGGATGACAGCCATTTTTGTTACGTCATTTTCTCCTTCCTAGGCCACCAGATTTTACGACTCGCAATGACGATCTTTTTCTCTATTTTTAAAGAGCTTCTAAGGTTACGGTGCTTTATAAAAAAACTTATTTCATTTAAAGAGTTATTCGGTTAATCAATTTTTAATGGTTTATTAAGCTGCGGATGTTTATTTGTACCATCAATTAACCGGGTAAGCTGCATTATAAAGTTCTGTTTATTCCTTTGCTGTTTAAATACTACAGTATAAACGCTCGTGGTTAATTGCTGACGTATTGTTTCATGCTTCGGATAATTATCTACCTAAATAAAAATGAATAGAAAGCCTTTTGTACTGATTAATGTTTTCCTGTGTTTAATTATTGCCACCACCGTTTTTGCCAAACCAAAAGCCCCGGGGGATACCTTGCTTGATAAATATAATGTTCTTTGGGATACGCCCGGCCCCGGTTCGGCGCAATCCATGCCTTTGGGTAATGGTGATATTGGCCTGAATTTATGGGTTGAGAAAAATGGCGACCTGGTTTTCTACATCAGCAAAACGGATGCATGGGGCGGCGAATTGGCTGCTCAAAAAGATGAGTGGATGAAACAGGGCGGCGTGCTGATGAAGCTTGGAGCTGTCAGGGTATCTGTAAATCCCAATCCTTTAGCTAATGGTTCGGTTTTTAAACAGGTACTCCAACTAAAAACAGGCGAAATATTGATACAGGAAGGGGAGGGTGCATCCGCGGTTAACCTCAGGGTTTGGGTTGATGCCAATAACCCCGTGATCAGGGTGGAAACCCATAGTGCATCCCCCGGAACAGTAAGCGTAAAACTCGAAAACTGGCGCTCGGGTTTAACGGATACCGTTTTAACAAATCAAAAGGGGCGCATAGCCTGGTATCACCATAACGCGGCAACTGCCGATCCTCATTTAGCTAATGTTACTTTTGGAGCCATTATTAAAGGTAAGGGCCTGGTGAATAAGGATGATGCAACCTTGCAGTCGGGCAAGGCAAGTTCTTCACAATTGATCTCTATTTATCCATTAACGTCGGTTGCCGAAAGTGGTGATCAATGGCTATCAAAACTTCAAAATAAAGTAAGCCAAATTGAAAAATTAAAACTCAAACAAACACGGCTGGCTCATCAGCAATGGTGGCGGCAATTTTGGCAGCGCAGTTGGGTATTTGTACGGGGAGATGAGCAAGCCGATCATGTTACGCAGGGCTACATTTTGCAGCGCTTTGTTACTGCATGCGCCGGTAGGGGGGCTTATCCTATAAAATTCAACGGGTCTATTTTTGTGGTGGATAACTCTGCCAAAAATGAAAATGCCGATTTCCGTGCCTGGGGCGGTCAATATTGGTTTCAAAATAGCAGGGCTATGTACTGGCCAAGGCTTATGGCTGGTGATTTTGATATGATGCTGCCGTTATTTGGGATGTATGCCAATATTTTGCCAGCCAATGCTGCCCAGGTTCAGCAATATTACCATCATGCCGGGGCTTATTTTGCAGAAACCTCACCTTTTTGGGGCGGACTGAATTTCATGGGACCCGATGTAAAGGCCAATTATACCAATCATTACTTTACACCCATATTGGAATTAAGCATGATGATGCTTGATTATTATGAATACACCGGTGACGCCGCGTTTGCTAAAAAAACCTTATTGCCCATTGCCACCGCCGGACTACAGTTTTTTGACCAGCATTTTGGCCGGGATAGCACCGGGAAGCTTTTGCTTGATCCCGATAACGCTATAGAAATGTTTTGGAAAGTGCATAACCCCGCACCCGATATTGCAGGTTTACATGCCGTACTTAGCCGTTTGATAAAACTACCTGCCGGTATTGTAGATGATAAAACACGTTCACAATGGCAAAAGTTTTATGATGAGCTGCCTGCTTTGCCCACAGTAAATGATAATGGTAAAACTTTGCTTTTGCCCTACACCGGCCCACAAACCGCAAAATCTTTCAACAGTGAAAATCCCGAATTATATGCCATATACCCGTTTCGTATTTATGGTTTAGGCAAGCCCGGTTTGGATATTGCTGTAAATACATTTAATGCACGTAAACAGCGTTCGAAGGGTTGCTGGGTTCAGGACCCCATACAGGCTGCCATGATAGGCGATGCCGATGTGGCCAAGGACTATGTGAGTTTTGCGCTTACCCGTAAAGATCCTCAACTTAAATTTCCGGCCTTTTGGGATAAAGCCAATGATTACATGCCCGATGAAGATAACGGCGGTAACGGAGAAAACGGCCTGCAATTGATGCTGATGCAGGTTGATGGTAAAAAGATAATGCTTTTGCCTGCGTGGCCCAAAGGTTGGGACGCTGATTTTAAACTTAATGCGCCTTATAACACAACGGTAGAAGGGAGGGTTGAAAACGGAAAGCTTGTTAACCTGAAAGTTATCCCCCAAAGCCGGATGGCCGATGTGGTTGATATGTCGAAACATTAATAAGCCGATGAGGGGGTCGACCCATCGGAAACATGCTTTTGTTTGAGCAAAAGGTTAAGGCACTTAATGTTTGTGGTAAATTGGTATTAATATTTGTTAAATTTATACCAGTTACTTTGGGCCGGCCTTCACTGCATTGTTACTTTATATAAAGTTATATTCCTTGAATGTGTATAGTTTTTATTGTAATTTAGCCAGCATAACACATGTAACCCAAACATATTACATGTTTTTATAACCTGAATTATTAAACTATACGCCGGGTACTTAAGTTTCAATACTTAATGTGTACTTATTCAACATGAGATTTTTTTTATCGGGAACTATAACGGTTATTTTATTAAATATCCTATTCATATTGCCAGCCAATGCGCAATCGTATGGGCTGGGGTTTTATAGTCACGAAGTAGTACAGGATAAACGCACCACTTTAGACCTTAGCCTGAGTAATGTTGCCCCAAAAGATAACCTTGAAGTTTCATTTGATCTGTCTTTCATCCCCAATCGTGAAATTTATTTTGGGTATATATTAAGAATAGTTGACGATAATAAGCAAAATATCGACCTGGTATATGATAACCAAGCAAATACCCGGCACTTTAAAATCATCATAGGCGAACGGCTTTCCAAGATCTCCTTTAATATTGATGATAAACTATTATTTGAGCACTGGAACAAACTGCGGCTATTGATAGATTATAAGAATGATAAGATCACCGTGTTCTCGGGCCGCGAATCATTTTCTGAATTGGGTGTTCATCTGAAGCCAAGCAGAAACTACAAATTGCTTTTTGGTGCTAATGCCTACCGCCAGTATCAAACAACCGATCTTCCGCCTATAAAATTAAGGGACGTAAATGTATCGCAAAGCGGTAAACTGTTATCTAATTGGCCGCTTAATGAATGGGATGGCTGTGTTGCTAATGAAACAGTGAACCAAAATAACGGGACAATAACAAACCCATTATGGATTAAGGCCCGTCATCGTAACTGGCAAATGGAAAAGGAATTTACGGTACCGGGCGATGCCAGCCTGGCCTTTGATGCCGCAAATGAAGCCGTTCACATTATCTCCCAAGATTCGCTGGTTACTTTTTCTGTTAATAAAACACCGCAGCTAAAAAGTACGGCTTACCAATCGGGCAGGCAAATGCTGGTACCCGGCGACCAAGCCGTTTTTGGTAACGATAAGTTGTACTATTTGTACATAGATCAAATGGCTATTGCTACCTATGATTTTAAAGCTGGCAAATGGAACAAAGGTTTCAAAAACCTGGCAACCAATAACGGGCACCTGAATAAGTTTTACAGTAAATCAGATAGCTCTGTATATACTATTGGCGGCTATGGGCAGCTGATATATAAGGATAGTGTTAAACGATATAATGTGATCACCAATACCTGGCAAAAAGTAAAGGTTAAGGGCGATACGTTTACCCCCCGTTACCTGGCCGGGCTGGGCACCAATGCAACCGGCGATACGGCTTACGTAATTGGCGGTTATGGGAGTGCATCCGGGCAGCAGATAGTAAACCCGCGCAATTTGTATGATATGATGCGCTTTTCTGTTAAAGATAAATCCTTTAAAAAACTGTTTAGCATCGATGTTAAAAATGAGGATTTTGTATTTGCCAATTCCCTCGTCGTTAACGAAAAAAACAGGTCATACTATGGGCTTATTTTTCCGCAGCACAAATTTAATTCAAGTCTTCAACTCATAGAAGGATCTTTAGATAAGGCAAGCTACCACATGGTGGGCGATACTATTCCCTTTCTTTTTCATGATATCCACGCTTATGCCGATCTGTGTTATTTTGCGCACAGCGGTAAGTTTTTGGCTGTAACCCTTTTTAGAGAAAACGATAGAACACGAATCAAGATCTATTCGCTTTTAAGTCCGCCCGAGCCATTGGCCGATAAGGTAATAGAGATTAATCGTAGCTATCTTCTATGGATAGGAGGTGTTTGTGTGGCTGGTTTGGGTTTAGCTTTGGTGGTTGTGATCAGCCGTCGTCGTAAAAAAGCTTCAGCAATACCAGCGATGATATCCAAGAGTGTGGAAGAACAGCCCGTTACCGTTCATCAACCTGAGCCGGAAATAATAATTGCTCCAGACGATCACACCCGGAATAACAACAACAGTAACGCCATATTTTTATTTGGCGATCTGCAGCTTTTTACGCCGGACGGAAACGAGATCACCAAGTATTTTACACCCTTGCTAAAAGAGTTGTTCCTGGTTATTTTGCTCTACTCGGTAAAACTGGATAGAGGAGTAAGCTCCGAAAAGCTGAATGAGATACTTTGGTTTGATAAATCAGAAAAAAGCGCCCGTAATAACCGGTCGGTAAATATTGCCAAGCTTAAATCGTTGTTGGATAAAATGGGGCATTGCCATTTATCAAAAGATACCGGTTACTGGAAAATAGCGATTGATTATAGCAACATCCTGGTTGATTATCACAATTACCTCAACATTGTATCCAACAAAACCAAGCTTAACAAACAAAAGATAATTCAGCTTACCCATATCACCCAGAGAGGTAATTTTTTATCGAACATTGAATACGAATGGCTTGATGCTTTTAAATCCGAAGTATCTAACGAGATCATTGATTCCTATATACAATTTGCAAACAGCGTTCAGATAGCTGATGATCCTGAGTTTTTGATAAAGCTGGCCAACGATATTTTCTATTTCGATCCGGTAAACGAGGAGGCCATGATATTAAAGTGCAAGGCCCTTGCGCACATTGGCAAACACTCGCTTGCAAAAAATACTTTCGAGAACTTTAATAAAGAGTATAAAGTTATTTATGGTGAAGCTTTTGATCGTGATTTTCATTCAATTCTTGAATAAATCTGTTACAATGGTTTTTTTCTTCCCCAATTAATCAAATATTAATAGTTCATTAAGCTTTATGAACAATTTTGGGCTATAAACCAATTATAAATTTTTGCAGATGGTTAACCATTTTTCCCGTTTATTAAAACCGGTTGTTTTATGCGCTTTATGCAGTATGGCAGCTGCCGGTACAAGCTACGCGCAAAACACCGATGGCAATTTAGTGTATATTGACCCAAGGATAGGCAACGTGGGGCAATTATTGGAGCCCACCCGGCCAACTATGCACCTGCCCAATCAAATGATCAGGATGTACCCTAAAAGGGCCGATTATATTGATGACCAGATTTCAAGCTTCCCGCTCAACATGGTTTCGCATAGGTTGGGCGAGGTTTTTGCCATAAAGCCCGATAATCAACCACTCACTATTGAATCATGGAACCAGAAAATGACTTATGATCATGACCTGGAAGTTACGCGGCCGTGGTACTATTCCACTTATCTTATTGATAAGGGTATTACTGTGGAGTTTACACCCGGCAAAAAGGTTGGCGAGTACAGGTTTACCTTTCCTGCTAAAACTGCCGCCAAAAGTATGCTGTTTAATGTTTATAATGAGGGAACTGCAACCTGGAACTTTACAGATGGTAACGAGCTTACCGGTACAGAAATTTATCATGACGATATTAAAATTTACGTTTACGGGCAGTTTAGCACTAAAGGAACTGCAGGGATAATTAAGGATGGCGCTTTAACTAACCAGCCATCGGTAGAGGGTAAGGGGGCCCGGTCATTTATCACATTTGCGGCTGATGCTCCTGATCATATTGAATTTAAATATGCCATATCCTACGTAAGTCCTGAGCAGGCTAAACAGAATTTTAAGGATGAGTTTACCGGCGTTGATTTTGCAAAGTTGGAAGCATCGGCCAAAAGCGCCTGGGCAAAAGTGGTGAACCAGATCAATATTGAGGGTGGTACCGTGGCACAACGCCGGTCGTTTTATACAGCGCTTTACCGCAGTAATGAGCGTATGGTAAATATTAACGAGGATGGGCATTATTACAGCGGGTATGATAAAAAGGTGCATGACAGTAACAGGCCTTTTTATGTAGATGATTGGGTTTGGGATACCTACCTGGCATTGCACCCGCTAAGAAGCATACTAAACCCCGCCATGGAATCTGATATGTTGAACTCCTACGTGAACATGTACCAGCAAAGCGGCTGGATGCCTACCTTCCCGGTATTGTTTGGCGATAACCCCTGCATGAATGGTTTCCACTCTACCGTGATGTTCCTGGATGATTACCGCAAGGGCATTCGTGGCTTTGATGTAGGAAAAGCATATGAAGGCATTGTAAAAAATGCAACACAGGCTACCATGCTGCCATGGGAAAACGGCCCTAAATGCGAGCTGGATGATTTTTATTATGACAAAGGATTTTTTCCGGCCCTGCAAAAAGGCGAAAAGGAAACTGTGAGCCTGGTTCATTCGTTTGAGAAAAGACAGGCTGTTGCCGTAACCCTTGGTGGCAGTTATGATGATTGGGCAGTTGGCCAGCTGGCAACTGAATTGAAAAAGACAAACGATGAGGCCACTTTTGCCAAACGTGCATTAAACTATAAAAACCTGTGGAACGATGATAAAAAGATGTTTATCCCTAAAGATAAGGATGGCAACTGGATTAATATCGACCCTAAATTTGACGGTGGCCTTGGCGGACGTGATTTTTATGATGAAAACAACGGCTGGACTTACCTGTGGCAGGTGCAGCATGATATACCCGGCCTTATTAATTTAATGGGTGGCAACGATAACTTTCAGGCTAAACTTGATCAAACATTTCGCGAGAGCTTAGATAGGAGTAAATACCAATTTTGGGCTAAATTTCCGGATGCAACGGGTTTAGTTGGCCAGTACTCTATGGGTAACGAGCCAAGTTTCCATATCCCGTACCTGTATAACTACGCCGGTGCTCCATGGAAAACCCAAAAGCGTATCCGTTTCCTGCTTGATGTATGGTATAAGGATAACATTTTCGGTATCCCCGGTGATGAGGATGGCGGCGGTATGTCGGCCTTTGTGGTGTTCTCCTCTATGGGCTTTTATCCTATTACGCCGGGCAAGCCGGTGTACACCATTGGTAGCCCTGTTTTTAGCAAGGTTACTATCAATTTATCAAATGGTAAACAGTTTAAAATGATAGCCAATAATTGCTCGGTGATCAACAAGTATATCCAAAGCGCAAAGTTTAATGGCAAAGTTTTAAATAAACCCTGGTTTACACATGAACAATTAACCTCCGGAGGTACCCTCGAACTGGAGATGGGGCCAAAACCAAATAAAAGCTGGGGCATCTGATTTAACCAATAAAAACAAAACATATTAAATTTTCTCCTGATGAAAAAACAAGTTTTTAGCATCTTGCTGCTATTGCTATGCGCTGTTGCTTACGGTCAAAAGCACAGCAAAACGTCGGCATTTAAAAGTTACAAGGGGCTGGTGATGGCCGGCTACCAGGGCTGGTTCAATGCGCCTGAAGATGGCGGTGGCCGGGGTTGGAATCATTATACATCGCATGGTAAGTTTGAGCCGGGCTTTACCAATATTGATGTATGGCCCGATGTGAGCGAATATAAAAAGACCTATAAATCGCCCTTTAAGCTGGCCGATGGAAGTGACGCTTACCTCTATAGCTCCTATGATGCATCATCTATTGAAACACATTTTAAATGGATGCAGCAATATGGCGTTGATGGTGTATTTGTACAACGCTTTATTGGCGATGTGCAACGGGGCAGGGGGCGTAACCACAACGATGTGGTTTTGGGTAACGCGCTTAAATTTTCTGAAAAATACCACCGGGCAATTTCGGTAATGTATGATCTTTCGGGAATGGGCGCCGGTGGCGATTCATTGGTTATTAAAGACTGGAAGCATTTGGTTGATAGTATGAAATTAACCAACCGTGGCAATAACCAAACCTGGCTGTATCATAACGGCAAACCACTTATTGCTGTATGGGGAGTTGGCTTTAACGATAACCGCAAATATGGCCTTGCAGAAGCTGAAAGGATCATTGATTTTTTAAAGAACGACCCTGTTTATGGTGGATGCGCTGTTTTATTGGGTGTACCAACCTACTGGCGCGATTTTGGAAACGATACAGAGAATGATTCTCAACTGCACAATCTGCTGCGGAAGGTTGATATTGTTCATCCCTGGTTTGTGGGCAGATTTAATGAAGATTCGTACCCCAAATTTGAGGCGCGGATTGTTGATGATATTGCCTGGTGCAAAGCCAATAAGGTGGAGTATGTACCCACCGTTTTTCCCGGCTTTAGCTGGCATAATATGAATCCGCGTAGTCCTCAAAACCAAATCCCCCGCAACCGGGGCCGCTTTTACTGGAAACAGATTAACGGCGCCATAAAAAGCGGTGCCGACATGCTGTACGTAGCTATGTTTGATGAGGTTGATGAAGGCACTGCCATCCTGAAAGCATCAAAAAATCCACCGGTTGGCTTAAGCACCTTTGTTAAGTATGAGGATGATGTGCCCAACGATTATTACCTGTACCTAACCGGTTATGCTGCTAAAATGCTCAGGCATCAGGTGCCTTTGCAGGAGAATGTGCCGTTGCCGGTTGGTAAGTAGGTGTTGCGTGTTGCGTGTTGCGTGTTGCGTGTTGCGTGTTGCGTGTTGCGTGTTGCGTGTTGCGTGTTGCGTGTTGCGTGTTGCGTGTTTGAAAAAATGCAGACAAGTTAGGTGGAATTTTGAAAATTATTCTTCATAAAATCGGCAAGATCTCAAAATTCAGCTCTTGTTAATGCTTTATTAATTACTTATTAGTTGTCCACACATAGCTTAGCCGAAGTATAAACCAAGTAACTAACCTGCTTGTTAGGTAAGCCAATCGATTGTATTCAAATATTAATCTTATCACATTATAAAGTATGAAGAAAAAGAACGCCTCAATTTTGGCTCTTTTAACGATGACTTTTTGTTCATTTAATAATCCGGATCAACCGGTAAAACTTCCTTACAAGGATGCTAAATTATCGGTTGAAAAACGCGTAGCGGATCTGCTCAGCAGGATGACTATCGCCGAAAAAATCAGACAGCTGGATATGTATTGGGGCCACGAGGTTGCCAACATGAAAGGACACGAGGCCGAATCAGTTTCTGATAGCGCTAAAATTAATATCGGTACACAAGGCATCGGCTCGGTGCATGATCTTTATCCATTAACCGCGGCTGTTACCAACCAGATTCAGCGGCATGCACTGGAGAAAACAAGGCTGGGCATCCCTGTATTATTCATTGAAGAAGGGTTGCATGGCTATGAAAGCCTGGGCAGCACTACCTTCCCTACGCCGATGGCGCTGGCCGGTGCATGGGATACTGCCATGGTACACAAGGCCGGGCGCATCATTGCTACCGAGGTACGAGCGCATGGTGTTAATATGATATTGGGGCCTGTACTTTGCCTGCCGCGCGATCCGCGCTGGGGAAGGGTTGAAGAAACTTATGGGGAAGATCCATACCTGGCCGCGGCCAATGGCGTGGCTATGGTAAAAGGCATGCAAGGCAATAAATTAAGCAACCCGGATGCGGTTGTAGCAGAGCCCAAGCACTTTGCCGTACATGGCGTACCCGAAGCGGGTAGCAATATGGCACCCGTAAATATGGGTGAGAGAGAAGCCCGTTCATCATTTTTATATGTGTTTGAAAAAGCGGTTAAAGAGGGTGGGGCTTTAGGTATAATGGCTGCTTACAGCGAAATAGACGGTATCCCTTGTGTGGATAACCGCTGGTTACTGCAGGATGTTTTGCGCAAAGAATGGGGCTTTAAAGGTTTCGTACTGTCGGATCTTGGGGCCATCAAGATGTCTTTGAATAGTCACCAGGTAGCTACAGACCCGGCCGATGCACTGGCGCAAACTTTTACTGCCGGGCTGGATATGCAGTTTTATGATTTTCCGCATCAGCAGTTTATGGATGCGATGACAAAGGCTTTAACCAGTAAGCAATTGGCCATAGCCAGCCTTAACCGGGCGGTATCCAACGTATTGAGGGTTAAATTTATGTTGGGTTTGTTTGATAACCCGTATATAGATGAGGCATTACTTCAAAAAGTGAACCATACGGAGGCCAGCCGGGCAGTAGCATTGCAGGCTGCACAGGAAGGCATCAGCTTGTTGAAAAATGAAAATTCGGTGTTGCCGCTTGGTGCTAACGTGCATTCCATTGCAGTTATTGGGCCGTTGGCTGCCAGTACTTATTTGGGCGGATATGCCAATAAGGATGGTAAGGGTGTTGCCATTATTAACGCTTTGAAGCAAAGGGCAGGTAATAGTTTGGATATTAAATATGAGCCCGGTTATTCACCGGCTGATACCTCGGCTGTGGGGCAAGCCGAAAATCTGCAGAAAGCAATTAGCACGGTTAACGCTGCCGATGTTGCCATAGTTGTTTTGGGAGAAGATATTAACGAAGTGGGCGAGGGAAAAGATCGCTCCAATCTGGATCTGAATCATCAGCAATCGAGGTTGATAGAAGCTATTTATAAAACAGGCAAGCCCACAGTAGTTGTGCTTTTTAACGGGCGGCCTTTATGTATCAATTGGGTAGCCAAAAAAATCCCGGCCATTGTTGAGTCGTGGTTTTTGGGCGAAACCGGCGGGCTGGCCATAGCTGATGTTTTACTGGGGAAAATCAACCCATCAGGCAAGTTGCCAATGACATTTCCACGGTCGGTAGGGCAGTTGCCTTATTATTATAACCATAAGCCAACCTCAAGGCACGTATATGTTGATCAGGATACTTCGGCCTTGTTCCCTTTTGGGCATGGGTTAAGTTATACTACTTTTCAATATTCAGATTTGCATATCAGCCAGGCGCGTATCCCGATTAATGGTTCGGTAAATGTAAGTGTCAGCATAAAAAATACCGGCAAGGTTGAAGGTGCCGAGGTTGTACAGCTTTACCTGCGCGATGTTATTGCAAGTGTTACTACACCCGTAAAATCATTAAAGGGCTTTAAACGCATCTCCCTGAAACCGGGCGAAAGCGGCACCGTGCATTTTAAACTGGCTAACAAGGAACTGATGCTTTGGAACAGGCAAATGAAACAGGTTGTTGAACCCGGCGAGTTTAAAATAATGGTGGGCAGTTCATCGGAAGATATCCGGGCGAGGGGGAGTTTTATAGTTTATTGATGTGCGGGGATCAAATGTGCAGATTTCAGATTTCAAATGTGCAGATGATAAAAGTATCCTGGTATAAATGAGAGTAACCGGGATTTAGTTGATGTTATCAGGTATTTGATAACCTATGTGCCCGGGGTGAGATACGGGCACATTTGTTTTAATTTAACCATTTAAACCGACCGTCATTGGTACGAAGCAATCTCTTTGCTCTACAGAGCGAACAGAAAAGTGTATAACCTAACTATTCGATTTGCCTATGTGGGATTGTAAAGGTCAGATAATTCGGTAACAGAATTAGCTTTAACTAATAAAGCTAAAAGTTATGCGGAACATAAACAACGATCTTACCTTAAAGCGAAATTACCTGAGCAAGTACCGTTTTTTAATCGGTGAATATGAACAGGTAAAGCGTGGTGAACATACTATTTTTAGGTTTGCCAAAGATTTCTATTCAGCTCATGATACCGATCCGAGAAGTTTTTTAAAGTATTATAACCGTTTTAAGC